>NZ_AADV02000009.1 GCF_000167195.1 Crocosphaera watsonii WH 8501
TTCCTCCTAAACCACCAGCAAAAAGAGGAATTAATCGTAAAACTCGGTTAGGATCTGATGCCATAATAATTGCTAAACCTTGAACATAGTTTACAGTTGTATTTTTGGGTAAAAATTAGATAGAATTGAGTAATAATGCTTGACATCTGACTTTTGGTCGGTTATCTTACCTTGAACACAGTTAAATTTGTAGTAAAGTAAGACAAACTGGGATAATTCTTAATCCTTAAATTATAATCTATGACTATAGTGACACAGCTTACCCTAACATTCAATTATTTAGGAGCATTCCTCCCCATTGACAGCGTTTTGTCCACTCAAGGCATCATGGTGATGTTATTGGCGGCCTATGGCTTGGCTATGTGGATGTTTCTCACCAGCGCACCCAAAGTTTACACCATCATGGTATCGGATCTAGAGGTTGCTCGGCAATTCTATGAGGGTTTACTACAGTTAAACGTGGCTGATGTTCCTCTTCATTATTATTACAATTATGAACAAAGTTTGGGAACCGCAGGAATTGACGCTTTTTATATGTATTCAGATGCTACAGCAACCGCTACCAGCAACTATGGAAACAGAGATGGACTTTGGTATCAACTGAAAAAAAATACTCAACTTCATATTATAGCGGGTGCCAGTTACGGTGAGAAAAACCGTCAGCGTCATGTTTGTTTTGATAATGAATGTTTAGAGGATATTTTATTAAGAGTTGAGTCTAGACGTTTAAAATATAAAGTTCGTCGCAGAAAACCTCTCAACTTTTTGGTTAAAGATATCGATCAAAGAATTATTGAAATGGTAGAAGTTAAAAATTAACTATTTGAATAAAAATTAACTTTAAGGTGGGCAAAAGATTCAATCATTCTGTGAAGTTTTTGAGCTTTACCCTTTGCCCACCCTACTATCTATACATTTACGTAGGGTTTGCTGAAAAAGTTTCTCCAAAATTTATGCCACTTTTGACCAAGAATTTTCTGACAAATCAATAAGTTTTAGTACATAAAAATTGTTTTAAGTATAATCAAAATTAATGAAAGGCGGTTTGATGAGTTCCCCTGTTCTATTATTAGTAAATAAGGACAAAAAAAGCGACAAAAACTGCCTCAGAAGTTTAGAAAGATTGACAACTAAAAATGTAATAGCAATAGATATAATGGAGGTTTCAGGGAGTTTTGTTATCACGAGATTTAGGCTAAATCTTCGTTTAGCTTGTCCAAACTTTCCCTCAATAGCATTACGGAAGCATTCATCGGAGTGGGCTTGTTTCTTTTCTTCTTCACTGACATTTTTCGGAGGTCTTCCTAACTTCGGACCACTGATTCTTATCCCTCTTTCCTTACACCAATTTCTGTTTTCCCTAGTTCGATAAATTTTATCTACATGGACGGATTCGGGATAATAGCCAAACGTTTCTTTATACTTTTCTACTTGTTCTTTTAAATGACAAGATTCATTGAAGTTTTCCCAACTTATTTTTTCTAGAAACACATAGTTATCTACACAGCTTACTGAGAGTTTAGCTCCAAACTCTATTGGTTTTCCTGCTTTTCCCCTCACTATTGGACGAATATGCGGTTGAGTTAAACTTACAATTCTTTGAGGAACACTCTGGGTCTTATTCTCCCACATTGACTGTTGTTGTTCATAAACTTTTTTGATAGTCTCTAGACAATTTTTCTGTCTTTTACTCAGATTTTCCAGGGAAGCCCCAGCTTGAATTAAGTCTTCTATATTTCCTAAATTTTTCTTAAGGTATTTTAACTGTTTCCCGATAGCTTTTCTTCTTTCTTGATAAGATACTTTTCGTTTTTTAGCTACTTTTAAGTATTCCTTTCTAGCAATTTTTCTAGAAGTTCTCGGCTTTTTTCTCAATTTTACTCTTAATGGTTTATAAAGATTATCTATTATTCTTTCTGTCTCAATTCTGGCTTGATTTAATATGCCTAAATCCGTTGGGTATTTGATGTCTGCTGGCGCACAAGTCGCATCTAAAATTAGTTTACCTTTATTTTTTATTTTTTCTCCTTTTTCTTGGAGACAATCCTTTTTTTTTACTTCTTTATCACTCTTATCTATTTCTCTTTTTACTATTTTTTTATTGATTTTGTTTATCAATTCTCCATCAATTCTTTTCCTAAAATGAACTAGCATTGAAGATTCCAATGGTGGCTCTTGTTGATAACAATTTAAACCTATAAAGTATTGTAGATAGGGATTTTCTCTAATCTGTTCTATAGTTTCTCTATCACTTGTTCCTAATTTTTCCTTAATAATTAATGTCCCTAATGCCATTCTAAATAGTTTGGCTGGCGCACCTTTTTCTGCTGAAAAAAGTTTAGCATATTCTTCCTCAAAATCATCCCAAGGTATCAACTCTGCCATGATTACCCAACGATTATTGGGGGACAATTTGCCCTCGAAAGGTAATTCAAATTTTTCTGGGGGCGGTAAAGGTTGCTCCTCTTTTCGATACATTTGTTCTTGAGCAACAACTGGGAGGTGTTTCTACCAATTATAGCGGTTTGTAGCCGACAAAGCTGATCTTTTTTGCGATCGCGAATATGGGTGTAACCTTTTAAAGAATAGGGTTTTGCTTTTATTCAGCAAACCCCAAGTAGACTTTCAATGGGGAAAAATATACGATGAACGTCCTTATTTCCAGTCTCCAGGACAACCACCTCATCCCGATGATGAATATACCCACGAATCAGTAGAAGAAAAGCTGAAAAGTTTACTAACTAAGTTATAGCACCTGTGATAACTGTGAATTGCTGTGACATTTTTGTAAAAATGGGACTATGCCCCAGTTGCTTTCTTAGCTTTTATTAATTCTGGTAATGTCAACGGTAATTTTACCAGCAAAATCTGGAATAGGAGGGGAGACTTTAGTTAACCTTACCCTAACTTGATTAATATTTGGTAAGGCAAGGATTTCTTGAGCGATAATTTCTGTCAACCTTTCAATTAAAGCAACTTTTGTTGTTTTAATATGATGTTTAACAATAGCGATGGCCTGTCGATAGTCTGAAGTATCATCGAGATTATCACTTGTACCAGCATTTGTTAAATCCGCACCTAGAGTTAAATCAACCTCAAACCATTGACCCAAAACTTGTTCTTCCGGCAAATAACCCGTATAACCGTAACAACGAATCCCAGTTACTTCAATAAAATCCATTTGAGTATTTGTTACTTTCATCAGCTTTTGTTTCTCTCTAACAATTTGCGTCAATTTTTAGACAAAACAATAGTTCAATCGTTATCATTGTGAATAGGATAACTCTAGTATAAATCTTATGAGTCACTCACCAAATAATAATCTTTCCCGTGAACTCAAAAAACAACTGACTATTTTAGGAAGCTTTGTCAGTATTTTTTGGGTAACCGAACTCGTTGATATTTTTATTTTAAAAGGTAGGTTAAATCAATATGGAATTCGACCCCAGAGTTTAATCGGTTTAAGAGGTATTTTATTTGCTCCATTTTTGCATGGAGGTTTACCCCATTTGATCAGTAACACTGTTCCCTTCTTGGTGTTGGGATGGTTAGTTATGCTGCAAGAAACCAGCGATTTCTGGATTGTTACTGCAATAACCATGCTAGTTGGGGGTTTAGGGGTATGGTTGTTTGCCGCACCCAGTTCTGTCCATATTGGTGCTAGTATTTTGATTTTTGGTTACTTGGGATTTTTGTTATTAAGGGGTTATTTCCAGCGTAATTTTATCTCCATTTTTCTGTCTGTTGTGGTTGCTTTTTTTTACGGTGGATTAGTATTAGGAGTATTGCCCTCAGCACCAGGAATTTCTTGGCAAGGTCACTTATTCGGCTTTTTAGGGGGGATTTTAGCCGCTAAATTAATCGCCAGTGAAAAACGAAATTATCCTTAGAAAAGGTAGCAGGTTTTAAACCCAATTTTTCGATAAAGCTGCTAAAACTTGGGAATGAATTACGCCATTAGTGGCTAAAACACCGTGATTATTGCTCAATTTTGTACCAACAGAAAAATCTAAGGGTTTACCCTCTAAATCCGTCACCTTTCCTCCTGCTTCTTCCACAATGACGACTCCGGGTGCATGGTCCCAGATATTTTCTTTTTTGCCCTTAAATTGCGGTAAAGGGACTCTGGTATAAAAATGAGCCTCTCCCTTGGCGATCGCCCCATATTTAGCCAAAGAATCCATCTGTTTCGCCCCATAAGTCAACCCCAGATGGCGATCAACGGCGCTTTGGACTCCGCGATCGCTATGGCTAGATTCGATGCTTTCGATGCGATACAACTGCTCAAAATTGAACGAGGGATCGACTCGAATTGGTAGAGGGTTCCCCCCTTCTAAGGGCATTTCTGTGGCTCCTTGACCCCGAATAGCCAAGAAAATCAGTCCTTTCCCACCATCTTCTCTAGGAAAAGCAGGACAAGCTAATACCCCTAACTTTACCTCTCCCCCTTCAACTAAAGCCAAAGCAACAGCGTATTGATTGCCCCGAATAAACCCCCTAGTGCCATCGATGGGGTCCAAAGTCCAATAACGTTGGGCAACTTCTCCATTACCCCAGTTAATCCAATCTATGACATTATCTGGGGTGGCAGTGGGAATAGATTCTTGTACCTGTTCAATAATTTGCTGGCGTACCCCTGCTAACTCTGGTTGTTGCAAGAGGGTAGCATCTTCTTCCCCAATCACAGGATCATGGGGAAATCCCTCAATTAACCCTTGACATAAAATGGCTTGCGCCCCGAAATCTGCCACAGTAACGGGACTGGTATCGGCCTTTTTAACCGCTTTTCCCCCGTCGGTTTGTTGCACTCGTTGACAGAGTTTAGCCGCTTCTGTGACTATCTTCAAGGCTAACTCTTTTTCTGCTTGATAATTCATTGTTTAGCAAAATCGTTAATCATTAGTTGTTAATTGCTGAAGAACCGCTTCCACCACACGATTTAAACCCACAGAATTAGAAGCTTTAAATAAAATGCGATCGCCTGGTTGAATCACCTCTCTTAACCGTTGTATCAATTGTTCGTGGGTAGGGAAAGACTGAGTTTCAATGGTTGTAACCCCTTTAGTAATAGCTTGGGACTGAGGATCATCCACCAAAATAAACAAAGCATCAATAGCCAATTTCTCTGCAGTTTCTCCCACTTCCCTATGTAATTCAGCAGAAGCGTCAGCCAATTCCTTCATAGTACCAAGAACCGCTAAATGACGGGTTCCTGGGGTATCTTTGAGTAATTGTAAGGCCGCCTTCATGGATTCTAAACCAGCGTTGTAGGTTTCGTCTAGAAGGATGACATCGTTTTTTAAGGAATATTGTTGCGATCGCCCTTGAGGAAGGTTGACAGTTACTCCTTCCATTAAAAAAGTCCAGTCTAAGTTTAACTCTTTAGTCACCGCTAACGCAGCTAAATAATTCAAGGCATTGTGACGGCCAGGTAAGGGTAAAGGAAAATCCATCCCTTCCACCCTTAATATTTGATTTTCTAACAATTCCCCGGTAATGTCCCCTCCTTCTAACCCATAGGTGATGGTTTTACCTTGCCACACCGTTGCTGCTGTTTCCACGAGACGTTGATCATCGTGGTTGAGAATAGCTACACTATTTTCGGGCATTTCCGCCAATAACTCGCATTTAGCTTCGGCGATCGCCTGTCGTGATCCTAGTCGTCCAATATGTGCCGTTCCCACATTGGTTATAATGCCGATGGTGGGGCAAGCAATTTGACTTAATAGGGCAATTTCTCCTTTGCCTCGCATGGCCATCTCAATCACAGCATAATTATGATTGGTGGTTAATCCCAGTAAGGTTTTTGGTACTCCAATTTCGTTGTTGTAGTTGGCTTGGGTTTTGTGAACATTGCCGTAAACTCCTAACACTGCTGCAATTATTTCCTTGGTTGTGGTTTTACCCACAGAGCCAGTTATACCAATAATAGGAATCTTTACATGATTTCGCCACCAATTTGCAATTTCTTGATAGGCGATTAATGTATCTTTAACAACAATTTGGGGTATTTCCTTAGTCGATTTTACAGATACTTCGTGGTTAACGATGAGGGCAATTGCTCCTTTATCAATTACCTCATCTACAAAGCGATGTCCATCAAATTTATCTCCTTGTAAAGCAATAAAAATATCGTTTTCTTGGATTGTTCTGCTATCGGTACTAATTTTATTGATAGATTTGTCAGACAAAGTTTGTGATATCTTTTGGAAAGTGCCGGACAGGATAGTTGGAATTTCACGGAGAATCATAGTAACAACCTGGAATAACTACTGAGATAAAACGAGAAAATTTACCGAGGAAAATTAATTGAATAGTGGTGATCAAGATCACATACAAAAGGTGTTCTCTTCCGTTACTTTAAGAGATGTCTTTACAGAATAAGACCTAATGAGAAAAGTGTATTTAACTGTAAATCTAATCAAGGGAGGTTAGATAAAAACAACAAGAATTATAGAATAGGGATTTTCAAAATTCTTTCCTAGATTGTTACAATGAAGGAAAGATACAACGAACACTGTTGACCATAACCAAACAGCTAAAAATGCTTGAGCAACTACTATCATCAAACCGAAAGTGGGCGATAAACTGACCTATAACCTAAACGGAATTTTACAGCCCCAGGTTACATTAATCAATTAAAATGGGCTGACGGCCATGAATAACCTGCACCAAAGCTACTCACGACAACAAGGATCCCAAGAAGAACAAGTCATTTACGATTACTTCTTACAACATATCAGAACCGACACCCCAGGTCAGTTGGTTGAAGATTTCCGTCGCTTATTTATTGAGGGACGGGGGTTCCGTGATATCGAAGTTTATACAGCCTTAGAAAAAATTATTAAACGGAAGAACAATGAATATCAGTTTAACCACTTTTTTAACCGTTGTTGCCATATTCTCATCAACCATTGGCAGATGGATGTCCAGTCCTATAGTGCCATTCCTGAGTTAATTGGACTATTAGAGAATCTTGCCCCTCCTCGTAGTGGTTATCAGAGCGCAGCTAATCGTGTTAGATATCTGGTCAAAAACTTCACCCAGTGCGAGGATAATGTCAAGCTTCAAAGGTTAGCGCGAGTTATTAACAACAGGCTCAATCCTGATAAGTCCGACTTGGTGGGCAACCTGATTCATCGTTATCCTTATCTATACAACCATTGTCTGTTGGGGGACGAAAGCAGTCAAGAACACCAACAAACCGTTAGAAAAATTAAAACTCAAACGGAAAAACGTTTTGAGGTTAATCTATCTCGCTATGTTACCTACAAAGTCAGATTAGCCCAAATATCCCGTTCCCCCGAAGTAGCACAGGAAAAGAGTCGGATTATTCGTCCTGTCAAAAATCCCACCCTCCTCAAAGATAAAGAGTTAAACCAAGCGTTGAAGCATTATATGGGAACAGTGGATGGGGGGCATACCTATAAAAGTTTATCTAATAATTTCTTGACTCATACGGTTCATACTAAAACCTTTGGACGTTATAAAGACGATCTTTATGAGTATATTTTTACTTCTTTAGACCCTAAATATTCCAAAGGACAATTTAATAAGAATCTTTATAATTTACTACAAAATACCCTACCTGAATGTAATAACCAAAGACCTACGGAGTTCTTAATGTTACGAACTTCCAGTCAATTAATGAATTTTCTGGTGGTTGAAAACGGGAAGAAACCAGAACACTATGTTTTTGTGGATATGATTTCTAACATGGGAGTAACCCGCACTATGGGTTTATTGCTTAAGGTTGTTTTGGTTTCTGGCAAGGTTAAACCCTACTTAGAGAAGCGTTTTTCTATCCTCTTTAACCATTATGAATCTTTTACTAAAGACGGGGTTCCCTCGTTGGTCAAATCTTTAGAAAATTTACAATTAGCTTTTAGTGTACATTTTGGTAAAGTAGATTTATCCTGCTTAAAGCAAGTAAAAATGAGATAAGTCTATGTTTCAAGCGACACGCCGTCGTTTAGCTCTATGGTACACCACAGTTACAGCGATTCTACTCCTTCTGTTTGCTACAGGGGTGTTTTTTTATGTTCGTAGCACCTTAGTAGAACGGGTTGATGACACTTTAAAGCACGTTGTAGAGGTGGTTAACCGTTCTTTGGTTATAGAGTCCGTTTCTGTGTCCGAGGGGCGTTATCAGGTGGATGTGGAGGGCAGTTTTCCAGACAATGCTGAAGCAGTGGAAGATGATCACATCGATCTCGAATGGTTTAACCCTCAAGGAGAGTTAGTCTGGTCAACTTTTAGCGATCCTCCCCTTATTCCCCTTCATCTTAACCGACGGGCGGAAACGGTTCATCTTGGTGGCGATCGCATTCTTAGACAAGTTACCCAAAGAATTAATTTAGACCGTTATATTTTAGGTTATTTACGGGTAAGTCATCCTTGGTTTGAGGTAACAAAACCCATTCGTCAACTGAGTTTTGACCTCGCCTTGGCAACGTTAATTACTATTATTATTGTCGGGTTTATTGGTTGGTTTTTATCTGGTTTAGCTATTCAACCTATACGAGACTCTTATCAAAGTTTAAAACAATTTACGGCTGATGCTTCCCATGAGTTAAGAAACCCTATCGCTACCATTCAAACCAATGTACAAATGGCTTTATCTTATGGAAATAGCGATCCACAAGTCCAACAAAGACAGTTAAAAGTGGTAGAAAGGTTGACACAAAGGTTAGGTAATTTAGTCAATGATTTATTATTTTTAGCCCGTTCTGATAGTGGAATGTTACAAATTAAACAGCAAACTCTTCCTTTAGATGCTTTATTAATTGAAGTGATAGAAGAACAAAGAACTGTAGCCCAACAAAAGGACATCTTTTTATCCTTACATATCGTAGAACCTGATAATAGTAATGAGGATAATTTTAGTTTATTAGGAGATTGGGATCAATTAGCTCGTTTATTTACTAACTTAATTAGTAATGGTTTAGAGCATAGTTTTTCTGAAAATAAAAATATAGAAAAAGAGGAACAAGTATCTGCTGTTGAGGTAGAATTAAAAAAGATTAAACGGGATCGTTTACAGCAGTTAAAAGTCAAAGTAAAAGATACAGGAAAAGGTGTTCCTGAAGTGGCTTTAAGTCATTTATTTGATCGCTTTTATCAAGTTGATCCCTCCCGGAAAAGTACAGGGGGTTCGGGTTTGGGTTTGGCGATCGCTAAAGCGATCGTAGATAATCATCATGGACAAATTAAAGTAGAAAGTGAGTTGAATAAAGGAACAATTTTTACTGTTATTTTACCCATCTAATTGTGACAAGTTGATGTAACCATAAATATCTTAAAATTTGCTTTAGAAATAAGTAATTTATTTTTAATTGAATTATAATTGAGTAGTTATAGCAATAATTAATGATATGGGGAAAATGATAACATATCTAGGACATAATATTATTAAATCCCTACGAATATACCCTCGTAGGGATTTAACAGTGTTAAATCTCGTTTCTAATTTTATCATAACTGAAAGCTGATTGCTATACTATAAAAACAAGTTAACAAAATTATCCAAATTACTCTAAATTATGACAGTTGCACCATCTAATTATCGATTCAATTATAAACCTCATTATAAACCAAATCAATTAATTTGTGGTCATGGACAAACAGCAATTATTACAGGATGGACTGTAAGACAATCAGTTGCTAAAAAATTGAACCCAGAAGACTATGCGGTTATCGGAAACTTATACAGTCCCACCAGAGGAATTGGCCCTTTAATTCGTAATTTATTAGCTAATACTCATGTGAGATTTTTAGTCATTTTAGATGCAACCAAAGAAGACAAAAATGCAGGGGGATGTAAATGTTTACTAGACTTTTTAGAACAGGGTTTTACTAAAGGAAAAAGTGATACAGGTCGAGATATTTGGGTTATTAATTCTGATATTAATGGTTATATTGATATAGAAATTGATGAGAATGCGTTAGAAACTTTGCGTCAATCTCTAGATTATAAATTAGCAAATTCTATCAAAGAAGTAGTTGATTCTGTTGAAGAGTTTAGTAAAAAAATATATCATAAACCTTGGGGGGAACCGTTAACATTTCCTATCATGGAAAGCAGTCCAACGGTATTACCAGGACCGAGATATGGTCATCGTATTGAGGGTAAAACTATAGCAGAAACATGGGTTAAAATATTGCAGAGAATTAAAACAACAGGAACTATTAGACCGACTCAATATGGACAATGGCAAGAATTAATTGATATGACTGCTATTGTAACCGATGAGCCTTTAAATTTTTATTTTCCAAGTCCTAATTATTTACCCATAAAACGAGAGTTTATTAATGATTATATTGGACAAATTCTTGATGATGCACCTCAAAAAGAAGGAGTTAAATATACTTATGGACAAAGGTTGAGATCGTGGTTTGAACGGGATCAAATTAAACAAGCAATTGATAAATTAATCAGTGATAAAGACTCTTCTAGAGTTGTTATGTCTTTGTGGGATGTTAAAGATTATGAAAACAATGATAGTCCTCCTTGTTTAAATCATATTTGGGTAAGAATAGTTGATGATGAATTATCTTTAACTGCGACATTTCGTAGTAATGATATGTTTTCAGCGTGGCCTGCAAATGCGATGGGTTTACGAGAATTACAACAGCATATTATAGAAGAGGTTAATAACAAATATCAACATAATTTTCAGTTAGGACCCTTAATTATTATCAGTCAAAGCGCACATATATATAGTGATTGTTGGGAACACGCAGACAAAGTTATTGAAACAGAATATAGGAGAATATGTCAGCAAAGAACTTATAATGATCCCAGTGGAAGCTTTTTAATTTCGATTAAAGATAATGAAATTATTGTTGAACATATTACCCCAGGATCGGGGGAAGTCGTTAACTGTTATTCAGGGAAAACTGCTAGAAAACTTTATCAACAAATTGCTGATACTTGTCCCAGTCTTGAAATAAAACACGCTATGTATTTAGGGACAGAATTACAAAAAGCAGAAATCTGTTTAGTCAAAAATTTAGATAGCTATCAACAAGATAAACCTCTTATTATTTAATCTGTCAGTATATAAAAATATAATCAATAATTAAAAAAAAAAAGACATGACTATCTTAAGTGATCAAGACATTAAAAACGAACTCGGCATTAATATTTATATATATCCATATAAAGCTGACAATTTGAAAGGAGCTAGTTATAAGTTAACTGCTAGTGAGTTAGCTTGGGATTTAATTTACCTATAGAAATAAAACCTAAAGTTGATGCTTTTGTGACGCTTATTTTTAAATATCTATATACATCGTCAGCTAGAAAGCAAACGGGAAATACATCAGGTAGAGTAGACTTACTAGGTGGAGAATTAAATGATGATCAAAGAGAATTTCTTGATCAAGATTTTATGAGCAATAAAGATGCACTATTTAATAAATTACTCGAGTGTGATGATTATCAGAAGATATACAAAGAGCGAAAAGAAGAAGAAAATCAGAGACTTCAACAAATGTCAAATCAAAAGAAAAATATTTTTTTAAAAAAGCAATATATAATTTTGAGCAGTTTTCTGATAGTATTAATTGTGTCTGCTGTGTGGCTAGATAATAAGCAAAATAAATTAGCTTCCGACCCCTCGGATACTTGGTACAATACAGCAAATAAAGTGATTGAGTGGGTAATACCCACTATCACAGTAATATTAGTCAATTTATGGCTCAATGACATAGATCGTAAAAGTAACAAATGAAACGAAAAATATTATCCTATATTCAAAGGAAATATGAGGAAATGCACCTTAAAATAATCAAACTCAATCAACAAGCAATAACTCCTAAATATGAACATGAAAATGATTCAGGACTTGACTTAGTTTCTATAGAAACCGTAGACATACCAGCAGGAGACAGTAAATTAATTAAAACAGGAATTTCTATTGAATTACCCCCTAATACCGAAGCACAAATACGTCCTAGAAGTGGACTTGCATTAAAACATCAAATTACTGTTTTAAACACTCCAGGAACCATTGACGAAGGATACAGAGGGGAAATAGGAGTCATCTTAATTAATCATGGAAAAACATCATTTAAAGTAACCCAAGGAATGAGAATTGCTCAGATGGTCATTGCTCCTGTTATTCGTGTTAATATCGAAGAGGTAGAACAGTTAAGTGATACGATTAGGGGAAAAGGTGGCTTTGGTTCTACGGGAGTTTAAATTTATTTTTTCATATTATCTAATCAGAAAATGACATTTCTTGAAGAACAAAGACCCACTTGGCACGAATACTTTATCATGATGGCTAAATTGGCCGCTACTCGGTCAACCTGTCTGGCCTTTCCAGTAGGTGCGGTTATCGTCAAAGATAGACAGGTTTTAGCGACAGGATACAACGGTTCCCCCTCCGGTTCCGCACATTGTACAGCCCAAGGATTTTGTTACCCTGGACTAGATAGCTGTGATAGTCCCAGTGGTCTGCCTTCTCGTGCTATTCACGCCGAAGCTAATGCGATCGCCCAAGCTGCGAAACACGGCATTTCTACCCACGGAGCTAGTATTTATGTTACCTTAGAACCCTGTCTTTACTGCTTAAAATTAATTATTTCTGCGGGTATTAGAGAAGTTTTCTATGAAAGCGACTTTAACAAAGGGGATAAAGTCCTGGTTAGGGATGCTTTTATTCAAGATGGGTTAGTGAGTTTAACTCAAATAAAGTTATCTCAAGAAACAGCAAAACGAGCATCTTTATTCCTCTTAAATCCTACCTTAACAGCGAGAGAAAAGCTAGAAAATACGCAAACTTTTCAAACTTTATAAAGGTAATTTTTGAATCGCCTTATTAGAACCAATAACAACCATTGATAAATCTTTGTTCAACTTTTCTTGAGGAGGAGGATTGATATTAAATTTATCATCTTTGCCAATGGCTAAAACACTAATATTATAACGACTTCTTACATTTAATTCTTCCAGGGTTTTTCCATGAAACTCTTCAGGAATACGAGTTTCTACAATGCTATGATCAGGATCGACTTCAAAGCGTTCCATGACCCCTTGATTTTGGGTTAATAAATGAGCTAAATCGCATCCTCCCTGATATTCAGGAAACACGACTAAATCCGCTCCTACTCTTTGTAAGAGCTTTCCATGAACATTAGAAGAAGCTTTGGAAACAACATATTTTACACCACCTTCTTTGACGTTTAAAGTGGTAATAATACTTTCTTCCAAGTAGTTACCAATAGCAATAATAACCGTATCAAATTCAAAAATACCTGCTTCTTTTAAAGCATTGGGTTTTGTGGAATCTAATTCAATAGCACTAGAAGCAAGTTTTTCTGCTAAAACTTGAGCCACTAAAGCTTCATCTATGTCAGTTCCTAACACTTCATAACCCAATTTATGAAGGGTTCCACAAACAGCACGGCCAAATCTTCCTAACCCAATAACAGCAAATTGACGGGTTTCTCGACGGAGACTACTAAAAAAATTTAGGGACTTCAAGTTGATACCTCACCCTTATTTTAACAATATACTACTAGGCATTTTGACTAGGACAATGATGAGATTCCTCGTTCCCTCGGAATGACAATTAAAGGTAGAAAAATGTCCTAACAAATTTTTTTACTGCTATGGTTTTACTTTTCTCTTATTATATCAAATTTCAGACCTATCCTACTAATAAAGTTTCTTCTGGATATTGGACAACTCGTGGACGAGTTTCCCCTGCGATCGCTGCCATAAATACCAGAATTCCCACTCTCCCAGTATACATAGTTAAAATTAATAAGAGTTGAGAAATAGCTGATAACTTATCTGTAATTCCTGCGGATAATCCTACGGTAGCAAAAGCTGAAATAACTTCAAATAAAACTTGTAAGGAAGTACCACCAGATTCAAAAAAGCTAGGATGGAAAATCCCTTCATTTAAGTAGATCAAAAAAGTTATTAACACTACCATATTAGTAGAGCCAAAAACCACTGCTACTGCTTTTAAAATTAACGGTACAGAAATTTCTCGCTCAAACATTACTACCTCATCATTACCTCTCAAAACAGAACGAGTACAGTTAGTTAAAATCCTTAAGGTTGTTGTTTTAATACCTCCTCCTGTACCACTAGGACTGGCTCCAATAAACATTAATCCTATAGTTAATAATAAACCAGCAAAGGTCATTGAACCAATATCAATACTATTAAAACCCGCAGTTCTTGTGGTCACAGATTGAAACCAGGCTGTTAGTATTTTCCCCCTTAAATCAAGATTTCCCAAAGTATCGGGGTTAGGATATTCAACCAAAAAAAATATTATGGTTCCCGATAATAATAAAATTGCTGTGGTACTGATTACTACCTTAAAATTCAAAGAAAAAACTAATCTTTCTCGTTTTCTAGTAACAAAATGAACAATAGCCATATAAAGTTCCATAATAACTTGATAACCAATACCCCCAAAAATAATTAATAAAGGAATAATAAAATTAATGGTTAACGAATCATCCAAACCCGTTAAACTATCAGAAAATAGGCTAAACCCTGCATTATTCCAAGCACTGATACTATGAAAAATTGCATACCATAAACCTTTCATAGTTCCATACTTTTTAGAGAATACGTTAAGCATCAGGAGAATACCTAAAATCTCAAAAACCAGAGTTGTAGCAATAATAGAACGAATCAACGTCCTACTATTACCATGTAAAAAAGGGCGATCAAAAGACTCTTGTATAGCTAACTTTTGTCTGAGATCAAATCTTCGCCCTAATAATAAAATCAGGAAGGTTGTGGTAGTCATATAACCTAACCCTCCTACTTGAATTAACAATAAAATAATTAATTGACCCCAGAAAGAAAAATCACTTCCTGTATCAACAACAATTAATCCGGTGACACAAACAGCAGAAGTTGCCGTAAACAAGGCAACTAAAGGACTATTCCAACTACCATCATCAGTAGCAAAAGGTAACATTAATAATAGTGTTCCTACCGCAATAACCACCAGAAAACCGCAACAAATCGTCCTAGCAATTGTCATTGGAAAATATAAAATCTACAAAAGGATGGACTAACTTATTATCAATTATCGCTTATTTATTGTCAATTTTTTATTATCTATCTTACCGATTAAACATGATCAGGGCTGTTATGGCTTAGACTTAAACAAGGAGAAGTCGAAGATTTTCCCCTTTCTGTAGTAGAAGCATTAGACCATTGAGAAACAGATGCAGAAACAGTTTCTTGTTGTAGTTGATCAAGAGTCTCCACAAAGTCTTTAATCCCTTCAAACCTTCCATAAACAGAAGCAAAACGGATATAAGCCACTTCATTTTCTTCCCTTAAATATTTTAAAACTAATTGTCCAATTTCGTGAGTAGTAACTTGTCGTTGAGGACGTTGTTGTAAATAGGACTCAATATCGTCTACAATGTTCTCAAGGCGTTGATGAGTAATTCCCGTCTTCTCACAAGCTCTGACCATACCTCGCAAGAGCTTAGAAGCGTCGAAGGACTCTTTCTTACCGTCGTGTTTAACAACGGTGATGGGAACAAACTCGATGCGTTCATAAGTCGTAAAACGGTGTTTACAGTTTAAACACTCACGGCGACGGCGGATGCTTTGCCCACCTTCGGAAGATCGCGATTCTAAAACACGGCTATTGGTATGCTGACAGTAGGGACATTGCATAGGACTATCCGTAGTAACGGAAAATTAAACTAAAAGAAGTAAGACCTCAAAATATTTAAAAATTTGCGAAAAAATACAATATTCTGAGCCGTTTCGATCTCCCTTGGTTAAAATAAGGGAAAATAGCGGCTCAGATAATTATGAAGGCTGGTTTTAAGGAGGTTACACCCCGAAACCTACTTTTCGATACGGGGGGGTTCGCGAAAGGCGATCGCAAAGAAAAGAACCGCCAAGGCCATGATTAAAACAACGATATAAGCTACGCTTTCCATCTTAAGAATTTCCTAAAATCATTTTCATACCTAGTGTATCAAAAAATTGACAAAATGAAATCAACTTCTCGATCATTGACAAGTATTCTCAATAAGTAGGGGTCTGTGATCACTTTCCTAGACACTTTGAACTAAGACAAAGGGTTGTACAATTAAAGTCTTAAATAATTGAGTTTGGTCAATATTCCAATCACTCAATTGTTGATTAGATGGCTTACTAATTAACTGTTCTGTGATCCAATGTTCAACAGCTTTTTTATCGTCTTGAGCGATGGCAACCCCAACATCTAAAAGGTTTAATGTTTCATTAACAACAATAACAGCATCCCTTTGAGCGTGGGGTTTAATGTCATTCCAATTAACATCGGCCATGTCTTCTTCTAGTTTTTTTCTGAGTTCTTCCATAAATAGTTGCTACTTGATTAATTAGGTTGTCAGTTACCAGTTAGTTAAATTTATTATTCACTGTTTAAGGGGCTATAACTAGGCCAGAACGAGGATGCATTGTTATTTTTAACTGGTTATCATGCCAATTAATTGACCCTTCTCCATAAATAATCTGACTCGGTTTAGTCTGTAATATTGAGGACACTTTGTCGAATTTATCTATTTGTATTTCTGTTTTATCTTCTCCATTATTAACTGCAATAATCAACCCTTCTTCTCCTAAAATACGGGCAAAGACATAGACATTTTCTTGAGCAGTGATAACTCTATATTCTCCTGTCCGTAAAGCCGTGTATTTTTTCCTGATTTGGATTAATTGTTTATGATAGGTTAAGGTTTCTTGCTCCCACTTTTCTTCTGTAGGGAAACCTTTTCTCCCATCGGGATCTTTGCCACCTTCAATACCAATTTCATCCCCATAAAATATGTTGGGAGTGCCAGGAAAGGTAAACAACAATAACGTAGCTAACTGTAAGGAAGTGCGATCGCCTCCTGCCATAGTTAGAAAACGAGAAGTATCGTGACTATCAAGTAGGTTTAGCTGGGTTAATTGAATTTCCCAAGGATGACGGGCTAATAATTCCTCAAGTCCCTTTGCGTATTCGGCTGCATCGAGGGTTTCGTAAGGTTTATAAAAACTGGGGATAGTCTCCTTGTCAAGGCGATCGCCGATGACAAAACAAGCGGTTAAACGAGCAAAAGGATAATTCATCACCCCATCAAATTGCTTGCCATCTAGCCATTGAGTAGCATCAGAAACGATTTCTCCGACGATATAGGCTTCAGGGTTGACAGCTTTAACCCGTTCTCGAAATTCCTCCCAGAAACCCTCTGCTTCAACACAGTTGGGTACATCTAACCGCCAACCGTCGATCCCTTGTTGTAACCAATATTCCCCCACTTGCATGATATATTCCCTCACTGCCGGGTTATCGTGGTTAAACTGGGGTAAAGCACGATAATCTATCCAGGAGACGTAATTAGCCGGACGACTGCCATCGTAGGCAGATAAAGGCCACCCTTCGATTTTAAACCAATCTAACCAAGGGGAATTCGGTCCATTTTCCAGGATATCGTTAAAAAAGAAAAAGCCACGACTAGCGTGATTAAATACCCCATCTAAAACCACCTTAAACCCTTTATCATGGGCAGTTTTCAACAAGTGATCAAAAGCTTCTCTGTCTCCCAATAAAGGATCGATCGCATAATAATCTTGAGTATGATAGCGATGGTTACAAGCAGAGCGAAAAATAGGGGTCAAATAGAGAGCATCAACCCCTAAATCTTGTAAATAATCCAATTTATCGATCACACCCCAGAGGTTGCCTCCTTTGTATCCTTGGGAGGTTGGGGGGGCTTCCCAGTCTTCCAAGGGTACATCTAATAACCATTTTTGGCGATCTGGAACCTTTCTCGCAAAGGTATCGGGATAAATTTGATAAAAAATGGCGTTTTTTACCCATTCAGGGGTTTTTATGACCATGAAATCTCTCTTAACAATGGATAATGGATAACTATTTACACAAAGACACGATGTTGTAGAGAAGGCATTTGTTGACGTACTTGTTTAACACGGTTGGGGTTAATTTCTGCTAAGGCCATACCGGGTTGTTGTCCTGCATCGTCTAAAATAATGCCCCAAGGGTCTATGATAACGGCGTGACCGTGGGTAAAGCGTCTGGCGTAGTGGTTGCCTGTTTGAGCCGGGGCTACGATATAGCAGGTGTTTTCGATGGCTCTTGCTTGTAAGAGAACTTGCCAGTGATCTTTGCCAGTAAAAGCGGTAAAAGCAGCGGGAACAAATAAAACTTCTACCCCTTGTCTGGATAAATGACGATATAACTCAGGGAAGCGCACATCATAACAGATAGATAGTCCTAAGTTGCCTAAGTCTTGTGAAGCATAAATATCAGGTAACTGTTTTCCTGGCATCACTGTACTTGATTCTCGATAGGTATTACCATCAGGAACATCAACATCGAATAAATGCGCTTTTTGGTAACGAGATACTTCTTGTCCTGTGGGATCAACTAAAATAGCCGTGTTGTAAGCTTTACTTCCATCACCTTCGACGGGGACGGGAAACCCCCCACCTAAAATGGTTACTTGAAAGCGTTGGGCCATAGTTTTGACGAATTTTTCAGCTTTTTGGGAAATTTCTTGGGCTTGGCTCAGCTTATCTTCTTCTTTCCCTAGAAAAGCAAAATTTTCTGGTAAACCGATTAATTCTGCACCACGACGTACAGCAAGTTCAATCAGTTCTTCAGCCTCCACTAGATTTTGTTCTAGATTGGGCTTGCTTGTCATTTGAATAGCAGCAGCGAGATAAGGTTTCATTCGTTCCTTATAATCAAAATCCTATTGTGATTATAAGGTAAGACGAGGCCCGGAATATAGCAGGAGGCAGAAGGCAGAAGGTAAAACCCGTCTCTGAGGGGGTTTCTAAAGGCCCCAAACTTTTCTCATTTTGTTGAGATTTTTGTCGCTTCATTTCCCCAAGTTGCTTCATAGATCCCGTATGTTTACGAGTCTTAGAAGTAGAGCTTATGAGATCCACGATCTCGCCGAGGAAGCTCGCGGAGGTTTCCTCCGCAAGAGCAGGTCTTGCTTTCGAGGTGAGTTCCTAACCCCGGTTGCTTCTGACAAGCAACATTATACATAACCATCACACTTGATCTATCTCGTCCATTTTCGCGCGTTGCAATGATTACAGACATGATAAATTAGCCCAATCTTTGTGAACCGTTCCACATTTAGGACAACGTTGTGAAGGTTTAATTTTCCTAGTAGGAAGAAATAAAGCTAACCCACCTTTTGCTTCAACTTTATAGGTAATCATTTTGTTGAGAGTGCCAAAACCTACATCTAAAATTGACTTATTAAGTCCAGCTTTTTGACGTTTTCTTTCCTGAGTAGTTACGAATCGATTTGAACTTAGGTTTTTGAGACAAACCTTAACTATCAATTAATATTATACAAAAAATCCCCAACTGCAAAAGTTGGGGTAATTCAAAATTATCTCAAATTGATTTACAGTAAATAAACTAAGATAAAAAGAATGATCCAAATGACATCAACAAAGTGCCAGTAAAGTTCCGCTGCTTCTACACCAAAAAAGGACTCACTGCTGTAGTGTCCTGGTTTACGAGAACGCCATAAAACAGCTAGGGTTAATAATAGTCCAAAGCTAACATGAAGACCATGAAACCCTGTTAAAGCGTAGAAAGAACTGGCGAATAAATTGGTAGTTAAACCCATCTCCAAATGGAAATATTCATACATTTGGCCGATGAGGAAGATAACACCCATAACCGCAGTAATACCAAACCACAGTTGTAAACCAGAAACATCATTTTTCTTGATAGCGTCTTGTCCTTTGTGCATAACAAAACTGCTAGTAACCAGGATCAGAGTATTGATTCCAGGTAATAATAATTCTAGTTCTGGAGTGCCTTCTGGTGGCCAAACAGGAACCACAGTTCTATAGATTAAAAAGGCCGCAAATAAGCCCATAAAAATAGAACTTTCTGCCACTAAAAACAGAGCAATACCAAATAGTCGATGATCGGGATGTCCCCCGTGGCCACCGTGATGCCCACCTTGTTCGGGAACCGTTCCTTGAGGTTGTTGAATAGCTGATCCTTGCATAAGAAATTGAAACGTTGAAATGATGTAATGACGGTTGAGTTCGATATAAGGAAATTGATAGACAACTTGTCAAAATTAGGAGTTGCAAAACAAGATTCAAATCCTAACACCGAACTCAGCTTAATGATAGTTGAAAAAGAGCGGTAGGGGCTTAATCTTATTAAGCCCAGAGTACCAGAAAAACTACTTAGAATTAGCTCCAACTTCCGCTAATATGTCTTCGACACTTTCCTCAGCATCAACCCCTTCGGAGTCGGTACCATAATCATAAGGACCAGCCCATAAAACTGGTTCTTCATCGAAGTTTTCAATAGCAGGGGGAGAAGAGGTTTGCCACTCTAAAGTAAAGGCACGCCAAGGGTTACGGCTTGCTTTTTCCCCTTTGGTTAAAGAGACGAACATATTAATCACAAAGGGAAGACTAGACAGGGCTAAAATATACGCACCCAAGGTACAAATTTGGTTCAAAGGTTGAAACTGAATGTCATATAAAGCAATACGACGGTTCATCCCTAATAACCCTAGTTCGTGCATGGGTAAAAAGGTGATATTTAAGCCAATGAATAGCAGGATAAAATGAGCTCTACCCAAGGTTTCGTTAATCATTCTACCCGTCATTTTCGGGAACCAATGATAGAACCCGGCAAACAGTCCCATTGCTGCCCCACCAAAGAGTACATAATGGAAATGTCCCACCACAAAATAGGTGTCATGGACATGGATATCAAAAGTAACAGAAGATAACATTACTCCCGTTAAACCACCTACTAAAAAGGTAGCAATGAAACCCACACCAAAACACATAGCGGTGTTGAGGTTGAGTTTTCCGCCCCAAATAGTTGCACACCAGCTAAAGATTTTAATCCCTGTGGGAACCGCAATTAACATGGTGGCAGCCATGAAAAAGATCCGCAACCATCCAGGAGTTCCACTGGTAAACATATGGTGCGCCCAAACAATTAAACCCAGGAAACTAATGGCTAAACTGGAATAGGCGATCGCCCGATAACCAAAAATAGGCTTACGAGCATGAACCGGTAAGACATCAGAAATCACCCCAAAGAAAGGCAAAATCATGATATATACAGCAGGGTGAGAGTAGAACCAGAACATATGCTGGTAAACAACAGGATCACCCCCTCCTGTGGGGTTAAAGAAGCTGGTGCCGGCGATTAAATCGAAAGATAATAGAACTAAAGCAGCAGCTAGTACAGGGGTGGATAAGAGGATTAAAGCAGAAGTTGCCAGCATAGACCAACAAAATAGAGGCATACTGTGCAAGTCCATACCTTCAATACGCATCTTAAAGATGGTGGTGACAAAATTAATTGCCCCCAAAATGGAGGAAGTCCCCACCAATAAGACACTCAAAATCCAAATTTCTTGTCCCCAAACCCCACTAATTAAACTCAGGGGTGGGTAGGAAGTCCAACCAGACTGGGCGGCACCACCATCCACAAAGAAACTGAGGAGTAATAAAATTCCTCCAGGAGGTGTTAACCAAAAAGCCACAGCGTTGAGGGTGGGAAATGCCATATCATCAGCCCCAATCATCAGAGGGATCAAATAATTGGCAAAAGCAGCCCCGGCAGGAACGATCCATAAAAAGATCATGATTGTGCCATGCATAGTCATGAACTGGTTATACAGGGCCGGGGTAACGAAGTCGGGATCGGCAGTAGCTAATTCTGTGCGAATAACTTCAGCAAAGGCCCCACCGATGAAATAGAATGCGAAGGACGTAACTAAATATTGAATACCAATCACCTTATGATCGGTACAAAAAGTGAAGTAGTCCGTCCACTTCCTTTGTTGGTGTTCCATGTGGGTTGATTCGACGGTTATTGTCATAGAAGGTTTATCAATGATTGCGATCGAGTTGGTAAAACAGGTGCAGAAAAGACCTTATGTTAAAGGTCTAAATGAGAAGTCCAGTACCAGTTGGTAGTTAATAGACCCTACAAGGGCAGGGAACATAAAACCCTTGATTTCTACCTCAGAAATTCAGATTGTAAAGTTAGAATGGGGTTTCTCTCTCTCTAGGTGGCGACTTCTTTTCAGGGTTAAAAAGCGTGATCGGAATTATGGTTAGCTAATTCAGCAACCATGTTATGATTCATACCCATTTCTTCGGCATAAGGGCTGAGAAATTCGGGATCGCTCATGTTTTTCGGGTCAACTAAAGCGGTTTCTCCCATATTGGCTTCTTGTACCGGTTTATTAGCTTGTTCCCATTCAGCATAAGCTTCGGCACTATCTACATGAAGCACAGATTTCATACCCCCGTGATAAGCACCACAGAGTTCGGCACAAATGATGGGATAATCTCCTTCACGGTTAGCTGTAAAGGATAAAAATGCTTCTCTGCCAGGAATAGCGTCTTGTTTTAAGCGCAGTTGGGGAACCCAAAAGGCGTGGATTACATCCCCTGCATCAATATTCAGTTGCACAGGGCGATTAATAGGAGCATGGAGTTCACCAGTAATGATTCCTGTTTCGGGATAGGTGAAAATCCAGGCGTATTGAATACCTTTGACATCCACCATAATGGCAGGGTTGTCTTCTGTCGCAGATTTACCAATCCCCAAGGCAATTCGATGCTGTTGATCACCCATGGCGATTTGTTGGGGAGCCGTATCTTTGGAAATAACGGGATCTAGTCCCCCCATATTGTTGTACGCTTCAAAAGTGTACAGCGCAAGTATGAAGACAATAACGGTGGGAATAGCAGTCCAGAGAATTTCTAAGGGAACATTCCCTTCAATGGGAGGACCGTCGCTAGTGTCCCCTTTACGACGACGAAATTTAATGACACTGTAAACTATAACTCCTTCTATCAGGAGAAATAGTCCCGTTGCAATGGTCATCATAAAGTTGAATATATTGTCTACCTGTTGGGCATCTTCAGAAGCAGCCACCGGCAATAGGCCATGGTTTTGACCGTACCAAAGACTGACTAATGTAATGACGATACCAACGAGTAAGGTGATAATGTTACTTGGAATCTTCACAATGGTTCATGGGTTAGACGATTACCTATCTAACAACGGTAAGGCAAACTTTTAAAAATGATTGGGTTTTTTATCACAGATTTAAGGATCTTTTGTTTTTCTTTACAATTAAACCAAATGTAAGTTGATGTAAAGTGATAAAGATAATCTTAAGAAATGAAGTTTTTAGCTTTTTTTAAGATAATAATTATAACTTTGCATTAGGATAGGAGTGATAGGCTTTAAATCTAATTACACTTAAACAATGGCAACAACTGAAACACAATTAAATTTAATTACTAATGTTACGGGGGAACCCTATCAACCTGCTAGGCTCTATTATTACGTTACTAATAAAAAAACTGTTTTGGGGGTTTTTAAGAAGTTAAAATGTCTGAAGTATTATGATAAGAGCGATCGCTGGTATTGGTTGTATGAGGAAGAAGCGAAAAAAATTCGTTTTCAACAGTCTTATAATAAAATTCCTAAACAAGATCGACCTCTTCCCTTAGCTTATTTTCAGTTTATTAGTGATAATTTAATGATCCTAGAAGCTCGTTCCTTTCAACGGGTTATAGAAGCAGTAAAATTCTTTAATACTAGACTTAATTGGCGCGCTGCTGAACCTGTTAGACTAGGAATTGTTAATAAATTATTTGGTTGTTCTCCTGACGAAACTCCTCAACCTCCTAATTCTTTTGCAGAGTTTTTTGATCAGGAAGATGTTGTTGTTTATACCCCCGAAGAGTTAGAAGAAGAAATTGAAGAGGTTATTGCTCAATATGAAACAGAAGAGGAAAAAGATAAAGCAGTGAGAGCTTATATGGAAGAAAAATCTAAACAACCTTTACCGGAAATTGAAGAGATTGCTGTTAGTCTTCATGAAGAAGGATTATCTATTTTAGAAATTGCCTTGAGAATGAAACATATTGAAGCTTGGGAACATTGGCAGGGAAATAAATATTTTACTCAGTATGATTTAATCCAAAGTATGATAGAAAATATGCCAGATGATCAAGAAGAAAGTGAGGATAATTTAGCATAAGAATAGATCATTGTTATTATTCATTAGAATTCGTAGGGACATAATACTATTATGTCCTGATATTTTGTCGCTTATCATATATCATTACTGCTTGCTATAGATGGTAACAATCGATATTTACTGTAATTATAATGTTAATTGTTTGAGCAAGACCTCCGACATTAGAACCGGTTTTAAGATCAGGAGAAAAAGTACCAAAGGGTGTTCTTACTCCAAATCCATTACTATCACTAATCCATGCTACAAATGGGTTTGTGGTTGTCCAACCAGGAATAACAGTAGAACCATTACCCAAGGGCATAAAACCTGCCCCGTTATTGACAAATGTGCCATTAATATTCTCAAAACTACCATTTTGAATTAAATTCATAGCTTGAGAAGGTGCGATCGCTAAAGCATTTATTGTCACAATGGAAGAGGCGATCGCTAGTTTAGATAAGTAAGACTTACCCTCGGAAAATTTCATTAGTTTTGTTAACAACATAGCAGTAGGATTCAATTGGCTGTGCTATGCTTAGCATTCCCAATTTTGTGGCAATTGTTAACATTTTGTATAATATTGATATAATTTTCCCCATATTACAAAGTTTAAATTTATCATGAAAACTAACATTATCATTGATGAGCAGTTAATAGCTGATGCCTTAAAAGTAACTGGTTTAAAGACAAAAAAAGAAGTCATAGAAATGGGGATTAAAACGTTAATTGATTTAAAAAAACAAGAGCAAATTAAACAATTTAAGGGTAACTTGAAATGGGAAGGAGACTTAGAATAAATGAGGCTTAATAAATGATTATGGTAGATTCGAGTGTTTGGATTGATTACTTCAATGGTTATGAGACTCCTGAAACCACAAAACTTGATTTATGGCTAGGAATTCAGCCCATAAGTATTGGTGATATTATTCTCACAGAAGTTATACAAGGTTTTCGGAATGATTCAGATTAGAGCATAGCTAAAAATTTACTCACTTCATTGACAATTTTTGATTTATTGGGTGAAAATATGGCTATCAAAAGCGCAGAAAACTATCGTCAGTTACGCAAGCAAGGAATAACCATTAGAAAAACGGCTGATGTAATTATCGCTTCTTTCTGTATTGAAAATAATCTACCATTGCTTTTTTCGGATAAAGATTTTGTCCCCTTTGTTACATATTTGAACCTTCTCCGCGCCTAGATAAAACCAGTTCGTGGCACAATAAATAAAGGTTAATCAAATAAGCGATTTAAAAACCCCATAATAAAACACGGTTGTTACCAGAGTCAGCAATAACTGCCGTTTCACCACAAACGGTAATACCATAGGGCCAGCTTAAACTTTGACGAGTTGGGCCACCATAGGAACGGTTTTCACTCTTGCTACGAAAATGAGATTGTCCCGTTAACCCTTGCGCTACTTTCCCCATCATTAACTCATCAGTCCATCCTACCAGGCGAGAATTAGCCGTGTCAGCAGACATCAACCATTTACCCATAACCGCGACACCATAGGGCATACTGAGGCTGCTAGGGGTGGGAAAATAGCCTCCCTGGTTCAACTCAGCCCCTTGAAAGTTACTTTGTCCCAAAACCATACCACAGGGGGTATTATTCTCAGTAGGTATTCCTTCCCAAATCATTAAACGGTTATTACCAGCATCGGCCAAAACTAAGTGATCTTGCCAAATAACCAAGGCATGGGGCCAACGCATACTACTCGCAGTGGGACTATCTCCCCCATTTTCATCCCGTCGGTTTATCTCTACCTGTCCCAAAACATAGTCTGCTGGTTGTCCGTTACGGGTGGGTAGTTCGTTCCACACCAATACCCGACGGTTGCCAGTATCCGCTACAAATAACCGTCCTTGATGATACATTACCCCATAGGGCCAGTGCATTCTATCGGCCGCCGTGTCCATTTGTCCTCGGTTAAGCTGGTTATGATGAAAGTCTGCTTGTCCTAAGACGATATCCGCAGGAATATTATTATTTTCAGGCAATTTTTTCCAGATTAAAACCCGATGGTTCCAGGCATCAGCTACGGCTAAACCTTCCCCACAAACACAGATCCCTGTAGGAACACTCACAGTATTAGCTTGGGGGGTTCCTTTAGCATTTTGTCCTTCATGGGAAAAGTCCGGTTGACCGATCACCCAGTCTGCCGGTTGACCGTCGGTTTCGGGGCGATGTTTCCACCCTAACAAGCGATGATGTCCCGTATCACACACCCATAATGGACCATCTTCGGCAACTAAACAAGCCCCTCTTGGGCCAAACATAGTGGTAGGAGAGGGTTCCAGGGGTATAACTAAACTTTCGGCGGTTTGTTCACCCAGGATAATATTCGCCCCATGAGGAGATAATATATCCATAAATGTTTCATCTTTGGGGGTGTCAGCAGTAGGATTAATTTTTAGGGTGGTTTCCATCAATTTTTATGATTTCTGTTTCATTTGCCGTCAATTTTATGGCAGGAATTAAAATGAAGGATAAATTATTAGAGTTTTTTTATATAAGGTTTCTCGGACTCATGAGGTACACCTATATCCGAACTCCGAATTCCGAACTCCGAACTCCGAACTCCTATTTATCTATTAATTATCATGCAGTTTAATCTTAATGCTTATCCTTATGCTTCTCAACGTCGTGTTATTTTAGCTAAAAATTGTGCGGTTGCTACCAGTCAACCCTTGGCAACTTTAGCAGGAATAGAAATGTTTCAATCTGGAGGAAATGCGGTTGATGCAGCTATTGCCACTGCTATTACTTTAACCGTAGTTGAACCCACTTCTAATGGGATTGGTGGTGACGCTTTTGCTTTAGTTTGGGATGGAAAATTACAAGGTATTAATGGCTCAGGAAAAAGCCCGAAAAATTTACCATTATCAGCTTATTCTAGTTTAGAAAAAATGCCAGATATTGGCTGGTTAACGGTAACGGTTCCTGGGGCAGTTTCTGTCTGGTATGAGGTTTGGCAACGGTGGGGAAAATTACCTTTTGAGCAGTTATTTGCCCCTGCCATTCGTTACGCTAGAAATGGCTTTCCTGTTTCTCCAGTAACCGCAGAAATATGGCGACGCAAAGAAGTAGTTTATCTCACGAAAAAAAGACCAGAATATCAATATTTTCAACAAGTTTTCTTTCCTAAAAAACGCGCCCCAAAAGCTGGAGAAATTTGGGGAAGTGTTCTCCATGCTCAAACATTAGAAGAGATTGCCAACACAGGAGGGGAAAGTTTTTATAAGGGAAAAATAGCTGAAAAAATAAACAATTTTGCAGCAGATACAGGAGGATATATAACCTCTGATGATTTAGCGATTCATACTCCTTTATGGGTTGATCCTATTGCTACTAAATATAAGGAATTAGAAGTATGGGAAATGCCCCCCAATAGCCAAGGAATTGCCGCTTTAATGGCTTTAAATATTGTGGAAGGTTTAAATATTGAACAATACAAACGAGATTCTGTAGATAGCTTTCATTATCAAATTGAAGCAATGAAATTAGCTTTTGCTGATGCTTATGCTTATGTTAGTGATCCTGATTTTATGAAAGTTACTAACAGTAATTTATTGGAGAAAAATTATGCAAAACAGCGTCAAGAATTAATTAATAATCAAGCTATACCTTTAGCTAACCATGGAATACCACAAGGAGGAACCGTTTATTTATGTACAGCAGATGCAGAGTTAATGGTTTCTTTTATTCAATCAAACTATGATACTTTTGGTAGCGGAATTTTAGTTCCAGAAACAGGAATATCCTTACATAATAGAGGCTCAGCTTTTACCTTAGAAAAAGGTCATTCTAATCAAATAGCAGCCAATAAACGTCCTTTTCATACGATTATTCCTGGCTTTTTAACCAAAGATAATCAACCTATTGGCCCCTTTGGCGTAATGGGTGCGCCCATGCAACCCCAAGGACACCTACAAATGGTGGTTAATTTAACTGATTATCAAATGAATCCTCAAACTGCTTTAGATGCACCTAGATGGCGATTTCTAGAAGGAAATAGCGTACTTTTAGAAATGGGTGCATCCCCCGAAATTATTGCAGGGTTAAGAGAACGAGGCCATGATGTTAAATTAGCCCCTGAAACCATGTTTGGCAAAGGTCAAATGATCTTAAAAAATAACGGTGTTTTAATCGCCGGTTCCGAACCCCGTGCCGATGGTTTAGCATTAGGTTATTGAACAAAATTAGAAGCGTAATTGATAATTTATACTCAATAAATATGTATTATATCAGAAAAAGTGCTGCTCAGTATTAAAGTAATAAAAATATAAATCTTGACAAGAATATAACTTTCGTTTTTTAATCATTGAACTTAGATGAAATTATATGCTATTATGCTGATTGTTAACGGTTATTAATTTTAGTAGTGGTCTGGAAAATTAGTATGCAATACCTAAAAATCTGTTAGCGAGAGATAGCATCTACGGGACTACGTATTATGGAATTCGAGCTTAATGAGATTCGTAGTTTCCTTGGCATGACAATTAAGGGTACAAAAATTTATTAATAAATTTTTGTACTACTACATAATAATTAACAGAATCGTCTATGAATCATATAATTTTAGTCAGATTTCAAACACTGGTGATAGCAGGAATGGTATCAATCGTGGCAATATTAAGTCCTCCAGGATTTGCCCAAGAACAAGAAGAAGACTCAATTTTAATTGAATCAACTATCACTGGGGATGTTGATCCATCTCAAGCGGTTACGGTGGAAGACCTTAAGATTCCAGTGGATCAACTAGAGTTATTAGTGAAACCATTGAGCCTCGAAGAATTACAAACAGAGGCCGCAGCTTGGTTCCTGTTGCTCAAAGATAAAGCTGTAGAAATTAGTACAACAGAGATTGCCATCAAGCGAGAAAATCAAATCATTAAAGAGGGAGAAGAGGCAGACGAAGCTGTTAACAAAGCGAGAGAAGAGTTGGCTAAAGCTGAGTCGGCCTTGAATGAAACGACCTCTGGTACACCAGAATATGAAAAAGCAGTTGAGGATGTGGAAGCAGCTAAACAAGCTCTCAGAGAGGCTGAACAAGATATAAAGGAAGCTGTTGAAACGGAGAAAGAATTAAAGCAAGATGAAGAATTAGAAAAAACTTTACAAGAGGCAGAACTTGAACAGCAAATTACCTCTGCTCAGAAAATATTCCTAGAAGCGGAAAAAGAGATAGCTAAACTTACACAGGGATCGGCAGCTTACAATGAGGGGATGGAAAAAATTGATGTCTTAGCAACAGCCTTATTAGAGTTAGAGTCGGCTGAGAAAAAGTTAGAAAGTGCCGTGCCTGACTCCCCTGAGTATAAACAATTAGAAAAAACTCTTGCGTAACAGAGAACTAAAGTCATCCAAGCGGGAGAAGCGGTTTCTCAAACAGGTTTAGCCCCTTCAGCTAAAAAAGAGGAATTTTTACAAGACCCGAAAGACTCTGAAACCGAGTTAAAAAATCAATTAGTAGTTAATGTAACCGAGTTACAAGGGGAACAAACTGCTATTATTGACCGTTTAAATGTGGTTTTAGATGCGTTAGGAAACAAAGGTGGGGACACACAATCCTATCGCAAATATATCGACGTGGTAAGCGGTATTGAGATAAATGTTACAGATACAGAAGGGTTGATAGTGCGACTGGTTAGTTGGCTGCAATCAGAAGAAGGGGGTATCCGTTTGGGACTCAGTATTGTTAAGTTTATTCTGATTATCAGCGTGTCTATTCTTGCTGCTCTTATCTTGAAAAAGCTTGTCAGAACAACACTCAGCCGAGTTGGTGGAGTTTCTAACTTATTTCTTGACTTCATCGTGATGACCACAGAACGTGGGGTGATGGTGGTTGGCTTTCTGATGGGATTAACGAGCTTAGGTATTAGTCTGGGTCCCTTACTGGCCTTGCTTGGTGGGGTCAGTTTCGTCTTAGCCTTTGCTTTGCAAAGTAATTTGGGCAACTTCGCCAGTGGTTTAATGTTGCTCATTTATAAGCCCTTTGATGTGGGCGATCTCGTCTTAATTCCAGGCACCAACGATAAAGGGTATGTCAGAGCTATCACGTTAGCCAATACCTCTTTTGATCACTACACTGGCAAAATCGTCACCTTACCGAATTCAGAAGTTTGGGGATCGAGAATTGAAAATCTCCTACCTGGTGAGCATCGATTGATTGAGTTTCTCTTTATTCTTAGTTCCAATGATGATGCACGCAGGATTAAAGAAGCTTGGGAAAAAGCTGTTGAAGCTCATCCAGGAATTGACAAGGAAAAATGGTCTATGAGCATACCTTATATCAGTCCAAGTTCTGGGAGCTTAATCCCGGATTTCTCACAAATTAATTTGAAAGCCCAATCCAGAGATGAAAAATGATAATTTTTAGGACTAATAGAAATTTTGAATATAGATGAATAAAAAAATTGACTTTGATTATCCAAAAATTGAGTTTAAGAGGGAATAATTATATTAACTTTTGATTTTCTCCACGATAAATAAGACTAAATGAAAGTATCAGTCAGTCAACAACTTATGATAGATATCTTTTTTAAAAAACAACTTATTCTACTTATCCAGTATTAGGAATAGTTTTAATTCTTTTGTTAGCAATAGACAAAATATCTTGATAAGGACAAGCACTAGCTATAGCGATAATAATTCTTCTACAACTAATCTTTATTCTGGCTCCCAACTTAAGAAGATTTAGACGTATTCTTCCCACAGTTGCTTTAGCCAATGAAGTTTTTTTAAAACAGTGTTGACGAAAAGCATTTATGAGAACATAAGCCCAGAAATGTATCCATAATCTTAGTTGATTACTTTGAAATGTTTGAGTTGAAGTTCTATCAGCTAACAAGTCTAATTGTTGTTCTTTAATCCGATTTTCCATCTCGCCTCTCGGACAGTATTTTTTTGTATAAAGTTTTGAGGGTGGAATTTTTGAAGCGGGCAAAGATGTCACCACATGGCGCATTTTTAAGCCATCACTTCCATAACAAACTTTTGTCACTACTCTTCTTTGACAACTCCATGACTTTTCTGTTTTATAACGAATAGAGCGATACCAAGTAGAAATTGGTACTAATTTTTTAACTTCTTCTAAATCTTCTTTTTTCTGAAATAAACTATCCATTAATTCAGTTATTGGAGCTAGTTTTTTTTCATATTCATGTTTGGCTTTTTCAATTACATCATCCGCTCGTAACTTAAGAACGCCATTTGTTCCCATAGCTATAACATAATCAACTAAAGGCTGATTTTCACAAAAATAGAAGATTTCTTCACGGGCATAGGCACTATCACCCCTAACTAGGATATGAGTCTCTGACCATTTTTCTCTAATTAGTCCGATAATTCTTTGTAATTCGTCTAAGGCTCCATCGGCTGGATCTACATTAGATGAACGAAGTTTAGCAACTAATAAATGATGCCCACAGAAAATATATAAAGGAGCATAACATACTCCGTGATAATAACTATTAAAAAATGCCCCTTCTTGATTACCATGTACTTGGTCATCCGTGACATCCATATCTAATATAATACTTAAGGGAGGTTTTTTATAAGACTCTAAACAAAATTCGACAAAAGATTTTTCAATGGCTTCAAAGTTGGGTTCTATTTTATGATAACGACTCGTTTTTTGGTCGAGAATAGTCTCAGGACAATATTCCAATCTATTAATTGTACTTTTTCCAGCTAACCATCCCTTTTTATCTTCAAGTTCATTAAGCTTTTCTAAAGCGATCTTAAGGGCAGGATCGTGACGTAATTTATCATGGTCATTGACATCTTCATAGCCTAAAATAATTCCATAAAGCCTTTGTGCTAATAACTCATGAACGGAATGATCTACATAATATTGATGACGATGATCTTGAAAACAGTTACCAAACTTCTCGGTAATTCCCAGTTTTTTATCCAACTCAGCTATCCAGACAATCCCCGCATCTGAAGTGATTAGTCCCCCATCAAAATTAGCGATTATTTCTTTTCCTTTCTGTTTACTAAAGTTGATTACTTGACGAGGGGTTCGGGGATGACTGGGACTCATTAAATCAGTTTAAGGTAAATTGCTTTAATAATTAAATTATAGCATATTTTATTCTAACAATCTAGTACTATTAGAGATTTTATTAATAATTTTTTTGGAAAAATGAGTGATTGATTTATCTTTTCATCTTTGTCTAATTCGGGTTGATTTTAACTTAAAATCTGACAACAGACTGTTGGTTGGGGAAATCTGCGATCGCTCTGTTCAAACCCACTTCCTGTAAGGCTTCTGTGTTTGGCGATCGCAGATTTTGTGAGAAATTCGGGGTTATTATTAGCAGCATTTCCAGTTAGTCCATTAATCAGTCTTGAGGAGTTTAGACGACCCTCATATCTATAATTACCACCATCAGTGATGCTAGTAATGGCACCATTTCCACCCCAAACCGTGGCTGCAGCAGAAGCTTTTTCGCTAAAACCAAAAGTTAATGCCGCTAGACAAGCTGAACTCACTAAAGATGTTATGATAGCTTGATTTTGGCGTTTGTTAGTACAAATCATTTTATAAACTGAGTATTGTTATATATGTATAATTACACAAAAATATTTTTAAATCAATGTTATGCAGTTCATTGTTTCTAGTAAACTAAAAAATATAAGGTATTTTTTTAGTTGCTATAGCTGATATAGTAATACACTTTATAACTCAGTAATTTTTATGATTAAGAAGACAGTTCTCGCTGATTGATCACACAATCTTGAAGATATAGAGCGATTAACTGTTGATAGCAAATTCCTTTTTCTTGTGCTTTTTGATCAAAATATTCTATTATGTCATTACCTAGAGATAAGGTTACTTGTTGCTTAAGTTGTTTTGCATAGGGGTTGGGACGACGTTTCATGTTAGCAAGATCATATTCTGGTTTCATGATATTATCCTCGATATTCTTGACTTTCTTTTTTGGTTGCTTTTCGGGCTGATATAATTCTAATGATAGAGTCTTGTTCTCGAAAACAATGCACAATTAGTAAGATTCGCATTTTTGAGCTTTGACCAAGTAGTAAAAATCGCTCCTCCCCATTAGAATGATAGTCATCCCAAAATTGAATAGCATTATCATCATAAAATACGGTTTTAGCTTCTTAAAAAGAAACACCATGCTTTTTTTGATTAATTTTGTCTTTTGCGTAATCCCACTCAAACCGTAATTTATTCATATCTATATTATAATCTAAAGGATTTTATTTTTGAATAAGCAGATAAATATTTTATTCATGTTTTTGCTACTCTATTTCTTAAAATAGACTTTTATGCTAAGCTAACATGACGATTGACTGAATAAAAGCTAATTATATGGAACAATCTACCTACTTTACTTCAAAAAATACTAAGATTAGAGGAACTTTAACCCTACCTGATAACATCAATAAACCACCTGTTTGTTTATTTGTGGGTGGTTCTTTCCCTCAAACCCGTGACGGTAATTTAGATAACTCAAAAAAAGACTGGTTTCCTGTTACTTTACCTGACAGAAACTTGTTTAAAGATGAAGCAAAATTATTTAAAAAATTAGGTTATGCTACCTTTAGATATGATAAAAGAGGGTGCGGTGAAAGCGAAGGAGATTGTGATCATGTTGGTCTATTTACTTTAGTTGATGATGCTAGAGAAGCTATAAAATGGTTAAAAACTTTACCTGAAATCGATAATAATAGAATTGGCATTTTAGGACAAAGCGAAGGTGCAGTTATCGCTTTGATGTTAGCTGCTGAAAATTTAGATTTAGCTTTTTATATTTGGCAAGGAGGGGTTTATAATAACCTAGAAACTATTTTAAAATGGCAACGGGATAATTTTTGGAAGTTAGAACAAGATGCGATTGAAAATTTTAAGAATACTTTTCCCTTGATGTATTGGGTTTACGTCAAAACTGATGAATTATGTGATAAAATTAAACAAGGAAATACTAATCTAACACTGGGTGATGAAACTTGGTCTAAAGAATTGGATTTTCTGATCTGGAAACAACATTTTGATTATCCTCCGTTTGAGTTTATTTCTAAGGTAAAATGTCCTGTTTTGTTGTTACATGGAGACTTAGATCATAATACACCCCATACAGAAGCATTATTAGCAACAGAAGCATTAAAAAAAGCAGGAAATACTCAAGTTAAAACCCATATTTTCCCAGGTTTAGATCATAGTTTTCGACGACTAGGAAACCCCGATGAAGACTTTGTAACAGCTATGAAACGACCTCTTGATCCTGAAGTTACCGAAGCGATAAGACAATGGTTCAGCAATTAACAGTTAACAATTATTATAATTTATAATAGTAGGGTGGGCAAAGTCAAAGTCTATTTTAAACAATTTGAAAATCGGAGTATTTTTTGCCCACCGGACAGTGACTTGAATTTAAAATTGATAATTTATGATTTATGATAGTAATGTGGTTGGTGGGCAAATTGAAAATTATGTGAAATGATTTGATAATCTTTCTTTTTTTGCCCACCCTACAGTGACTTGAATTTAAAATCTAGAATTTATGATTTATGATAGTAATGTGGTCGGTGGGCAAATTGAAAAGTATTTGAAATGATTTGATAATCTTTCTTTTTTTGCCCACCCTACAGTGACTTGAATTTAAAATCTAGAATTTATGATTTATGATAGTAATGTGGTCGGTGGGTAAATTGAAAAGTATTTGAAATGATTTGATAATCTTTCTTTTTTTGCCCACCCTACAGTGATTTATGTCCTATTTTTGTGAATTATTATGAGTGACGAAAATCTAAACCCATTGCGTAAAAAACTTGAAAATTTAGTTACAGAGTATCAACAAAAAAATGATTTTACTGGATGGTTTGAAGATATTTATACCGACGCATTAGGAAACCCTGAACAGGTTCCTTGGGCAAAAATGCAGCCCCATCCTTGTTTAGAAAACTGGGTAAAAATAGCCAATATAACCAAGAAAAAAGCTTTAGTTATTGGTTGCGGTTTAGGAGATGATAGCGAAATTTTAGCTCAATATAAGGCTAATGTTACAGCTTTTGATATTGCACCCTCATCCATTGAATGGTGTCAAAAAAGGTTTAATAATAGTTCCGTTAATTACTTAGTTGCTGATTTATTAAACTTAGATAATAGTTGGAAAAACAGTTTTGAGATCATCTTTGAATCAAGAACTATTCAAGCATTACCGATCACTATTAGAAAAGAAGTTATAGAAGCGATCGCAACCTCGTTAAAACCAGGAGGAACCTTATTAATTGTAACTCGTCTTCGAGATACAGAAGACACGATTGATGGTCCACCCTGGCCAGTTTCCGAAGCAGAATTATCACAATTTTCTGAGTATGGTTATCAAGAAATTAACCGTATTCCTTACATTGATACTAATAACCCATCCGTTAAACAAGCATTAATAGAATACCAAAGAAATTGAAGATTAAAAAATTAGCTCGTAGGGTGGGTTAGGTGCGGATTTGATTTTGATAAAAACATCATAAGTTTTTATCCGCATCGTAACCCACCATCTTAACAGAAAAAATGATTCAAGAAACCTGAAAATAACTTTAGTTCATCCGGTTCTTGATAATGGGAAGGTAACAACTCAACTAACCCTTTTTCTAAGGTTTCTAAGACAGTATCAATGTCTTGACGTTTGGGATGTTTAACTTGAGGAAATGATAAAGGTTCCCCAAAACGAACAGTTAGGGTTTTGCGATAATTTGACACTCTCCCGATTTGCACTCGGGAGAGTGTCAATTAATGGTACAAAGTGCATCGTTATCGGTTATTGGCAACTGGTACAGTAGAGTCTGCACAGCTTAAGGATAGCTCAGTGCTTGAGCTTAAATCTTTGGGTCTAGCGACTTTAGGATCGCCGGGCCGTCTGCGTCCTGTTTCTTTGGTTTGACAGATAATTGTGACAATTTCCCCTTTCTGAGTCTCATTATCTTTGGCTTTTTCAGGAGACTTCATGAAAACACCCCCAACATACCCTGTCAGTTTGTTAGCGATGGGATTGTCAGACGGTTGAACGTAAATGTAAGCACCTTGAAAACTGGTGCGAACAGCGTAATTAAAGGTAGAAGGCAAAGTTAGGTTATGATCTTCAGCTATCTTATCAATAACAACCTCAAATTCCCCATTTTCTTGGTAATACGAGCGTTGTGCGGCAGTCATCTTGGTGATGATTTCCAGGGCGGTTGCTTGAGCTTGTTTCACCTGTTCCTTTTCGCTCAACACTGGTTGTTGTTCAATCTTTTCTTCTGCTTGGGTTTGAGCAGGGATTGCAACTAAACTTGTTCCTAATAATAAACTGGCTACAGTTGCGGTTAACCATCTCTGTTTGTTTGTTAATGCTTGGACCATTGTTTGCTCTCCTTATTTAAAATTACTTGGCTAATGGCTTCGATTGAAACAGACGAAAGTAAAAAATACGGTAAAACCACCCTCTATTGATATCATTTTTATTGTTTTAGATAATGAAGGTGGAACGGACAAAATCCATCTACTATTAATGAATTTTGACCTATATAGATATGAATTGTTCCACCTCAAGGAAAACTATAGTTAAACCCTGTCGTTAACAAAGGGGTTTTATTGAAAAAGAAGAGAGTTTAGCCAGTTTAAAATTAATTCATTGACTTGTTGTGGTCTTTCGTCGTGGGGACAATGGCCAGCGTTTTCGATGGGATGAAAAATGGTATTCTGTCCATTTTCTGCCCGTTCCTGGTAAATTTTTGACCCAGCAATAGGAGTCCAAGGATCATCACTTCCCCATAAAACCAAAAGAGGTTGGTTGATGTGGGGTAATAAACTGTTAGGATGGGGCCCAGGAGGAGCAGTTAATACCGAAGCAAACACTTTTTGCGCCCCAGGATCACAAGAGGGTTCATAGAGAATGTCGACTAATTCATCAGTGACTGCGTTGCGATCGCTATAAACTTGGTGAAGGGTGCGACGAATGCGGTGTTTTTGACGAATACGGTTAAAAATAAAGTTTCCCGTCAGGGATGAATTGACTAATTTCGTAAAGCTTCCCATAATAAATCTGAGGGGAAGATTCAACTCATCGGGACGATGGTTCAAGCCACCGGCACAGTTAATTAAGACACCCCCTTGACTAATCTGGGGATAATCAGCCAAAATCATTAATACTAATAAACCACCGATGGAGTTGCCTACAAAAACTGTTGGTTCATTGATATGGTCTTGCCAGAAATCTTTAATTAGATCCCGCCATAATTCTATGGTATAGTCTAATGGAGGTTTATCGGAACCCCCAAAACCCAATAAGTCTAGGGCATAAACGCGATAATTTTCTTGGGCTAAATGAGAAATATTTTTGCGCCAATGACCGAGGGATGCACCAAAACCATGAATCAATAGTAAGGGTTTTCCTTGTCCTTTGACGGTATACTTGATGCGATGACCTTGCCAATACCAATAGTAGGTTTCTAGGGGTTTGCTTGATGAGGATTCTGTAGTGATCATGAGCCGTTTATTAAAAGGTTATAAAATGTTATCTTTATTACCCATAATATAACTCATTTTGCCAAAAATGTATAAAAAGAGAACTAACGAAGTCAGATTTTTCTCACTCCTAAGTTGACAATATTAGTAAACAAGCGGCAGAATAAAATAAGATGACAATAATTTTACATGACAAAACACAAGCAATTGAATAGGGGATATTATTACTAAAAAATCCCTCCCCAATTCAATAATATCTGCTAAGATTACATTTTATTCAAGTTAATGCCAGCCTCTTTGGCCATAGCATTTAACCCTTTCTTTTCTAGGGTCTTAATGGCTTTGGTGGATAGACGTAACTTAACCCAACGGTTGCCTTCGGGCCACCATACCCTTTTCCATTGTAAGTTAGCTTCTTGTAATTTTTTGGTGCGACGGTGAGAGTGGGAGACCGCAAAAGCATTATTCGCTTTTTTGCCAGTGAGTTGACATCTACGGGACATTTCTAACCTCCTAGTTGATACAATCTGGTCTGATCTTTAATAGTAGCAAACTCTGGAAGGGTTTTCTGTCACATCAGACAAAATAGAGGTCAACACTTCGACTTCCCTCAGTGTTGACCCCAACAAGGCAAGAAAACAAAAATAATCCTATTTATTGGGTTGAGGGGTCATGCGTAAATAGGGTTTAACTTCTGTAACTCCCTTGGAAAACTTCTGTTTTGCTTCTTCTGTGGAAATGGAGGGAACAACCACACAATCATCTCCATCTTTCCAGTTAGCAGGAGTAGCCACTTGATGGTAATCGGTTAGTTGTAAAGAATCAATTACCCGTAAGATTTCATCAAAATTACGTCCTGTACTAGCAGGATAGGTTAAACTGAGGCGTAATTTCTTGTTAGGGTCGATAATAAAGACAGAACGAATGGTGAGATTATTCAGGGAGTTCGGATGAATCATCCCGTATAAGTCCGCTACTTTGCGATCGGGATCGGCAATAATAGGATAGTTAACGGTGGTGTTTTGGGTTTCGTTAATGTCATTAATCCAACCTTTATGGGAGTCCACGCTATCCACACTCAAGGCTAGAACCTTAACGTTACGTTTTTCAAATTCCGGTTTAAGACTGGCTACTGTGCCTAGTTCTGTGGTACAAACCGGTGTATAATCGGCAGGATGGGAGAAAAGAACAACCCAACTGTCTCCAGCCCAACTATGAAAAGAAATAGAACCTTCGCTGGTATCTTGGGTAAAATCGGGTACTGTGTCACCAAGTTGAAGAGCCATATTTGTAACTTCCTATACAATTTCAAAGCAGTAACTACATTATTATCACGAGAATTTAGGAATATAGTTAAATTTTATACATTTATAACAATTGTCAGTGATCAGTGAGCAGTTACCAGTGATCAGTTATTATTGCAAACGACAAAGATAATAAAGCCACATATCACTGCAAGAGATTCTATCATGGTTTGTAGTTAGTTCTAAGCCGTTTTTCCAAGAATAGACTTTAATATCATTAAATATTGGTTCTAGTTGTTTAATTTGTTCTGAGGCACGAATATAATAAGTTCTGAGACGAAAATTATGGGATTCATCCCGAAGAATTGCATAACTATTTTCTTTGATGCTTTGATAACTAATCCCACCATTAAAACCACGCAAAAAAGCAAACATAACCAAATCAATGTATGTTTTAAAAATATTTAAACTCAGATGAGATTGCCAATTAAATGATTGTTCTATGGCTTGAAGATTATGACTAGAAAAAAAGAAATAGGCTCCAGATTTACCTACACGATTAATTTCTTGTAATACTTTTAATCTGTCTTCATGGGAAATATAATCAATACCGTTGAAACTAAATAAAATTAAATCAAAAGAATTATCGGCAAATTGACTTAATTTTCTAGCATCTCCTACTATTAATTTTATGGAGGGATAATAAGGACTAAATCTTTGTTGACAAGCTTCAATCATACTAGAAGAATAATCCACCCCAATATAATCTTTAACCAGAGGAAAAAAATGTTTTGTCGTCCGCCCTCCTCCTACCCCTAAATCAAGCATTTTCATGTTTGACAATTGATTTCTAAGCAGCTTAATCAGGGTTTCTTCTGCTGGCTGTAATTGCTGTAAATATTGATAATAATTAACCACATCTGAGGTTGAATAAGTCTGAAAATTTTTATCTTTAATCATATTTAATACCATCTTTTACATTGCACTGTTTCCTATGAATAAGAACAGATTTCTAATTTTTACCTGCTAAAATCATCAGAATAAACTAATTTAAAACCATAAACAAAGTGGGGTGAGGAATGAAACTACTAAAAAGTTTTTTATGGGGACTGCTTGTTTCTCAAACCGTAGGAGTTGCTGTTGATGCCAATGATCTCGAATATTGGGACTTTGATGTTCGTCAAAATAGGGTAGAAATCGTCACAGAAGAGGGGGTTAGACCCAAAGCTTCCATGATTGCTAACCCCACCCGTCTCATTATCGATTTACCTGGGGTTAACTTAGGAAAACCAAGCATTTCCCAAGATAAGATCAGTGGTTACGTCAAAGAGGTTCGAGTTGGCCAGTTTGATCCTTATACCACTCGTATTGTAGTGGAATTGGGGGAAGAATATTCTATGCGTCCTTGGGAAGTGAAGGTGCGCAGTTTAGCAAATAACCGTTGGTATGTGCAGTTATCGGACTTTCAACCCCATTCTGTCTATTCTTTGCCAGCTGAAGAGGCACCGGTTGCTATTATCGTACCTTTACCTAAACCAGGTGGTCCGAGTTATGGGAGTCGTGGCCGTTATACGGTGGTGATCGATCCTGGCCACGGAGGGCGAGATCCTGGGGCGATCGGATTAGGGGGATTGCAGGAAAAACGGGTGGTTTTGTCGATTTCGGCTGAAGTTGCCAAAATTTTAAGGCAACGGGGTTTTAACGTCGTTATGACCCGTTCTGGGGACTCTTTTGTCTCCTTGAGTGGACGGGTACAAAAGGCGGAAAATAGTAACGCCAATGTGTTTGTTAGTATCCATGCTAATGCGGTAGGGGGTAATAAAACTCAGGTGAATGGTATGGAAACTTTTTATTTTTCTTCTGGTTATCGTTTAGCTTTGAGTATCCATCGTAATATTGTGCGCGGGGTGACTATAGCTAGAAATAGGGGTGTGAAACAAGCACGGTTTTATGTGTTAAGAAAAACCTCTATGCCGGCCGCTTTGGTGGAAGTTGGTTTTGTTACGGGTAGCGTGGATAATCGTAATTTAAACAGTGCTAGTTATCGTCAGAAAATGGCTGAGGCGATCGCTGATGGGATTACGGAATATTTACGATAGAATATCAGAAGATGAAATAAGCAGCAATTAAGATAGACTATCAAAAGAAAATATCAAGTTTTATGTAGCAGATAGTCTAATTTAAGTAATATTATACTAATGTATAAAGCATTGTCTTTCCCAAAAAGGAGGGTAAAAAAATGGGACAAACCCTTACTATGTCAGCCCTCTATAAAAAACTGACTACATTTGGACTCAATAAAAAATATATCCGAGAATATGGTTTACCGAGTTGGTGGGATGATGAACTTAATGATAAACCTTTTGCTGTGTTAGAGGGGGCGGGTTACATAGCTGATAATTTCAATATAGATTTAAAATCCTTATTAACCCCTGGAGAAGAGGTTAAATTTAATACTTTACCTCTTCCTAAATTTAAACAGCATAACAGTAAAAATAAAGAACATCCTCATCTTGCTCAAACATTGGCTAGTCGGGTAGCTGAATTAATTTCCTATGGGAGTAATATTGAATATAAGAACTTAGCTAATGATGCTCAAATGATTAGAGAAGAAATTTTAAGTAATCATAAGACAGTTAGTTTAGAATCTCTTTTAGATTATTGTTGGAGTAAAGGCATAGCAGTGGGATATTTTAATAATTTTCCTAAGAAAATTAAGAAATTTGCTGGATTAATTCAATGGCAAGAAACTTTTCCCGTTATTATTCTTAGTGCAAAACATACACATAGGGCAAAATTTACCTTTGACTTAGCCCATGAATTAGGACATTTAGCATTAGGACATTTAGAAAAAGGGGTTTTAGTTGACGAAGAAATTGAATTTAATTCTAACGATAATGAAGAACAACAAGCTAATGAATTTGCTGTTCAATTATTGTTAGATAAGTATGATAACCACTTAGGGAAACATAAATTTCAAAATGCTGAACGTCTTACTCGATACGTTTGTAAAATTCTTATTCCTAAACTTCCCAATATCCAACCAGATGCAATCATTCTTAACTATGGATGGCATAATAAAAATTGTTTTCGTCAAGCTATGGCTGCTTTAAATATACTAGAAGTGTCAACTGATGGACAAAAACTTATTAATAAGTATTTAGCAGATAATTTAGACTGGGATATGTTTAGTGATGAAACCTATGAATATTTAGAGAAAGCTTTAGGAGTTTAAAATTGCCAGGTTTTTACTGTTTGGATAATGACATTATTTTTAAACTTGCTACTTATGATCTTTTTAATGATACCCTTCAATCTCTTGATATTGAAAAAAATCATATTTATATTCTTGACATTTTTAAATACCAGTGCAGGAAAAAAATTAAGCGTGAGAGAGGGAATAAACCTAATAATATTGAAAAATATGATAGAAAAAAAGCTTTAGATATCACCAAAAATTATCAAACTATCTCAGAACGAAATCTTATTGATTTTGAGCAAAATATTTATACTAAATTGATAGACTATAGTAAACTAAATCAGCAGGGAAATAATAAAATTGATAAAGGAGAAGCTATTTTAATTAGTTATGTCTGCTCTCTTAATCAACAGGAAAATGATAATTATTTATTAACAGGAGATAAACGCTGTTTAAGAGCATTGAGGAATTCAGGAATGACTGATATTATAGAACGTCTTCAAGGTAGAGTATGGTGTTTAGAACAACTAATTTTGAAAAATATTGAACAATTTGGCTTTAACTTAATTCAATCTAAAATTTACCAAAAAAATAATTGTGATATGAACATAAAATTTATCTTTGGTTATAGTGAAACAGCATCAGAAGATGAAGTTACAGAACTTTTAAAACAAGAAATTATAGACTTAAAAAAGGAAACAAGAAACCTCCTGTATCCTTATCCCGATGATTAAGCAGTTACAAATTATCAGTTATTATTTATTCAACAACAACACACCATTCGTGTAATTCATATTTAACACAATGGTTAACAATTAGGGGATCTTGTTTAACGATCGCTTGTGCTTCTTCTAAGGAATCTGCTTTAAATAATAACATTCCTCCCCCATATTCTCCCCAATATCCCGTTTTAGCTTCGTGTCCTTCGTTAATTAATTCTTGGACATATTGTTTATGATCAGGGACATATTGATCAAATGTCTTCTTGTCGACAATTCCTGCTTCAATTTTAGCAAACCAAGCCATAGTAAAAATAAAAATAATTAGGTATCTGGACTCATACTCTATATTATATCATATTAATTTAATAAGTAAAAAAGTAACATCATAACTTACCTCTACTTGATCAGGATAACACTGAGAATTCCAATAATTAATTAATCGTTTCATCTCAGGGATTGATAATTTTTCTTGCTTTAAATTTAGTCCTGCACCGATAATCTTAAGACTTCTGAAAAAATCGGCAGCATTTTCATAATTCATGGTATAATCACCCTCCAGCAGATGAATTTTATGGGGTGGAATAGATAGTTTTCTGATTACTTCTTCAGTATTTGGTAATTGATTTCTGGTAAAGGGTAAATTTAACTCTTGACACATCTTTTTCCATTCAGGAAAACTGCGATGGTTGGGAAAAGCTAATAATAATATTCCTCCTGGTTGCAACATATTAATTAAACGGTTTAAACTATTAACAATGTCTTCAAACCATTGCACAGTAAAGCTACTAATAATAGCAGCATAGGTATGAGGCTCTGCTTTTACTCTTTCTCCATCTATTTTTCTGAACTGAATTAACTCTTTTTCTGCTTCGGAAATTTGTAGATTATTTGCACAATAATTGAGCATTTCTTCAGAAATATCAATAATATCAAAAAAGTGATCAGGAAACTGTTTAATAAGTCCCTTAGTTACAAAACCTGTCCCACAACCAATTTCTAAAATTGTACCTTTCGGCAGAGAAATAACAGAGTTTTTTGCTATTTCTAATAACTTTTCGGCACTTTCTTTTTGAACTTGGGAATGAGATAAATAATTAGCAACTCCTTTACTAAAATTGTTTGCTATTGCATCTTTTTTGGATGAGTTAGCAACTTTAATTATCGCCATGATTGTCTATTTCTCCTAATGTTTGATTTACAATAGATAAGCAAGATTTTAGATGAGTAAAAGGTAAGCAGTGTCCAGCATCCTCAATTTCGTAATATTGACTATTTTTGCTCACCTTTTTGTAAAATTCTTGAGAATAAGATACAAGAAAAATTCTGTCTTTTGAGCCATGAATTATATTAATTTTGGGTATTTTTTCTAGAATATTTATATCTAATTTGGCTTTATTTAATAGTTTTAAATCTTCTTCTAACCTTTCCCTGTTAAAGTTTTGCTCCTCAGTTTCAATATAAGGAGAAGGATAATAACATTTTTTATAGAAAGATTTTAAAACATTTTTTGGGTTATTTTTAAACTCATCTATCATCAATTTTAGTCCATATTTTGTTCTTTTTCTTGACTTTTCATTGTCAGGATGAAATTCAGAAAAACTATTGAATAAGATTAGGATGTTAGCTTTTTTTAGTATTTCTCTGGGACATAAATGTAAGCCAAAAGAATGAGCAAAAATGATTTTATTTAGCTCATTATCTGTAAATTCTGGATAAATTTCGTCTTGAAAATATCCTCTATCATAGGTTTTAAATTGAAAATTACTTGATAATATCTCCTGCCATTGTTCCCAACAGTTTCTATCAAAACCCCAACCATGATAAGCGATAATTTCTCCTTTAAGACTCATGATACTGTTTAAGCAAAGAAATAAGATAATTGATCTGTTCTGGTTGATGTTTGCTGGATAAAACAAAACGAATTCTAGCAGTATTTTTGGGGACAGTTGGGGGTCTAATAGCAGTTGCTAAAATGCCATTTGTTTCTAAATATTGTGATAAATTTAGGGCTTTTTCTTCATCACCAATAATCACAGGAATAATTGGAGAAATTGAATTACAAACCTTATAACCTAAATTTATTAGCTGATTTTGTAGATAATCTATTCGTCCACCTAAATATGTTCTCTCTTGATCTAAGCTAGGAACGAGATCAATAGCAGCATCAATAGAACCAATAACAGCAGGAGGTAAGGCAGTGGTATAAATGAAACCTGGACAACAATTAATCAAATAATCACGTATCAGTTTAGAAGTAGTAATAAACGCTCCAAAACTTCCTATTGCTTTACCAAAGGTTCCCAAACTAATATCAATTCCTGACTTATTTGCCGTCAGTCCCATGCCCTTCTCTCCCATGATACCTAAAGCATGGGCATCATCGAGGTAAAGAAGTGTGTTATATTGTTGCGAAAGTTGAATCAAACCATCCACATCACTGCGATCGCCTTCCATACTAAAAACCGTCTCAGTAACGATTAAAATGCGATTGTAGCCCTGTAAAACAGCTTTTTTCAGTAATCTCTCCAAATGACTTAAATCGTTGTGTTGATAGCGTTTCCATCGGGCTTTACTCAGGAAAATACCTTGTAGAATACTATTATGAACCAGGCGATCGCATAACACTAAAGATTTTTGGTCAACTAAACTAGGGATAATAGTAGTATTAGCTTGAAATCCTGTGTTAAATAGCAAAGCAGCCTCTTTACCACAGACTTTTGCTAATTTTTGCTCTAATTTTTCGTGAATATCATAAGTTCCTGTCACTAAACGGGAGGCAGTGGAACCTGTTCCATATTGTTTAGTATAGTTTTGTGAGGCTAACATTAGACTAGGATGTTTGGAAAGTCCGAGATAATCATTAGAACTAAAATTAATTAGACTCTTCCCATTTTTAACAATAGTAACCCCATCTTGAGGACAAATAGCCTTTAGTTGTCGAATGTTATTATTTTTCTCTGTTTCCTGTAATTCTTTGGCAATAAAATCTAATTTATTACTCTTATTTATACCTGAAAGCATCTAACTTTTTCAACCTCAACTGTAGGGTGGGCAAATTCTCAAAAAATAATCGCAGGATTAAGGATTGTTATTATTTGCCCACCATCATATATTTTACCTCTTCTTGCATAGCTTCGAGACGCTGCTAAAAACGTCTCTAACCATCTTTACTCCTCTTTTGTTTTCGGTTTATAAGTCGATTTAATTTCTAACTCTTTCAACTGTTTAGCATCAACAGAAGCTGGTGCTTCTGTCAACAAACAACTCGCTTGCTGAGTCTTAGGAAAGGCTATGACATCACGGATAGAGTCTTCTTTTGCTAGTAACATAACCAGACGATCTAACCCGTAAGCAATACCCCCATGAGGTGGAGTTCCATACTCAAACGCTTCTAACAAAAAGCCAAACTTATTGTAAGCTTCTTCTAAAGATAAACCAATGGTTTCAAAGACCTTTTCTTGGATGTCTTTTTGATAGATACGTAAGCTTCCACCGCCAATTTCTACCCCATTATAAACCAAGTCATAAGCTTGCGCTCTCGCTGTTGATAAATCGTCTATATCTGCTAAATTAGGGGCAGTAAAAGGATGGTGTAAAGCTTCTAAGCGTTTCTCGTCAGCATTCCATTCAAACATAGGAAACTCTGTGATCCAAAGCAAGTTAATCTTATCGGGATCAATTAAATTCATCCGTTGACCAATCACCAATCTTAAGCGTGATAAAGACTTATTTACCGTGTCCGTATCTCCAGCACCAAATAACAATAAATATCCAGGTTTTGCGCCGATTCTTGCCAATAATTCCGCTTTTTTATCCTCCGTCAAATTATCCTTAATCGCCCCAATAGTATCTAGTTTATTATCTTCTTTAACCCGAATATAAGCGATACCTTTTGCCCCTGCTTCCGTAGCTTCTTTAAATAAGTCACCCCCTGGTTTAATCTGCACATTAGAGATAGCATCATTGCCCCCAGGAATGGGTAAAACTTTCACCTTTCCCCCATTCTTAACTACTCCTGAGAACACTTTAAATCCGCTATCTTTAACAATATCAGAAACATCAACTAAGGTTAAATCAAAGCGAGTATCAGGGCGATCATTTCCGTACTTTTCCATAGAATCTTTATAAGTTAACCGAGGAAAAGGACGAGGTAAATCTATATTTTTAACCGTTTTAAAAATGCTACAAACTAATCCTTCATTCAATTCTAATATTTCATTTTCGGACATAAAACTCATTTCCATATCCAGTTGCGTAAATTCTGGCTGTCTATCTGCCCGTAAGTCTTCATCCCGAAAACACCGCGCAATTTGATAGTAGCGATCGCAGCCTGAAACCATCAATAATTGTTTAAATAATTGCGGTGACTGAGGCAGTGCATACCACTGTCCTGGGTGAACTCTAGAAGGTACTAAATAGTCCCTTGCCCCTTCAGGAGTAGAACGAGTCAAAATAGGGGTTTCTATTTCCATAAATTGCTGTTCATCTTCCAGATAACGACGGATAGCCTTAACAACTGTATGGCGTAATTGTAAATTTTTAGCCATGCGATCGCGTCTCAAATCTAAATAACGATACTTGAGACGAGTTTCTTCCTTAACAAACTCTGCATCTAAACTCGAAACCACAAAAGGCAGTTGTTTATTGACCCCATTTAATAACTCAATGGACTCTGCATAAATTTCTACTTCTCCCGTGGTAATTTTAGTATTTAAAGACTCAGGGGGACGCTTACTAACCTGTCCAATAATTTTGACTACATATTCGTTGCGTAACGTCTCAGCAATGGGGTAGGATGTAGGGGTACGCTGAGGATCGCTGACAATTTGCACGATTCCCGTGCGATCGCGTAGGTCGATGAAAATCACCCCACCGTGATCCCGACGGCGATCAACCCATCCAAACAGGGTTACAGTCTTCTCAACATCCGTTGCGCTTACATGATTACAATAATGGGTTCTCATCTGAAGTTTGTCTAATTTGTTATTGTACTGAGGTCGTGCATTATAACGCTTCACACTGACCAAAATTGAGACGTACCCCCCATTATCGCTTATTTTTGTAACCCCTAACTGTTTTCTATTTAACGAGATATTTTTTTTAAGATTAAGTTTATATTTTTGCCAAATTATAGATTAAACTTTAAAATTGCTTAACGTCCCACGCTCACTAAACTGAAATAGTGATCCTTCCAATTGAAAAGTGAGATTATAGAGGGTTCAACAGTAGTTAAACCCTAATTTTAGTAGTAGTTCCTTTAACTGGGCGACAACTATAAATAACGGGACTCCCCACCTTTTTTAATGTTTATTTTACAGCTTAGTTAGAGAGGATAAATTTATAATTAAACTAAGAATGTTCTAAAAATTTAAGACGAATAATGAATAAACTATTATTGGGGCATTTTCACCTTCTGACGAATTAAGTGGTATTGCGATCGAGGGGACGGAATTACCTAGTACACCAGAACCTTCAAGCATTCTTAGTTTAGGGGTTTTGTTGGGTATGGGTGCGTTGTTGAGAAAAAAACAAAAATAAAAGTTAATTTTTTGTAACACAATCAAGGTAAGCATTGCTTACCTTTTTTAATATTTATTTTACAGCTTAGTTGGAGATTATAACCTTACAATTAATTTATTAATTTAAGCTTGGATACAATGAAACATAGTATTCAAAAATTTAATCCCGATAAGCTTTATGAAATTGTTGTAAGTGGTTGTTTTTCCATTAAAGCCCAATCATCCACAGAAGCACAACAAAAACTAGAAGCATTATTAGGAGAAATGGACGCAGATCACTGGGAAATCGAAAAAATTAATGAGGTAGAATGTTAGCGATGATTTCTTTATCTGAAGCTGAACAAAAAGCCATCGAGTTTATTACAGACGAGTGGGAACTATCTGACCAAGAAAAAAACTTATTTGTCATAAATAATTCCCGTAAAATTGATGATAAATGGTGGTATATGGTCGAGGTTACAGTTAATAACTTGCCCGATAAATGGGTTGTCCAAGTTTATGATGATGGAGACTGTGATCCCTGTTATACCTTTATTTCTCCCTTTTCTGAACAAGAAAAATCAACTTATTTAGATAAGCTACCTAATAAGTTAGCTTTAGCTGTTCAAGAAGAGAGAAAAGGTCATATCTAATTTCCTCCGTATTTATGCTGATACGGTTATCCTCCTTTCCACTACCAAACAAGAAAGCTACGATCAGATCAGAAACGTTTACAAACCTTAACATAAGAGGAAACAGCCATGATGAGCCTAATAACCGTCTTAATCTTTCTCTGGGGACTTGTAGCAATTGCCGATAGGCTAACCAAAGAGTATCCCTCAACCTAGAATATACTGAGTTCATTTTAGGTTAGAGATAGTATAGTAGAGATATATAGAGCAAACCTCTCTTTTTCATGGAGATAAACACTTATGATGTTACCCGGTTTATGTTCTGCCCGTAGTAAAACCCTATTTTGGACTGGTGTTACTTTAGCCATAGTGGCCATTTTGTAACAGGCCATAGTAGAATCTTATTTTCGTTTTTTCCGTCTATTATGTTATTCTGTAGGTTATTTGTCTTAATCAGGGGTTTGTCCTGGTTAAAGCCTATGCAGCATAACATGGTGGAGGATTGGATTAAAGATGAATATTTTGGGCATTTCTGCCTATTATCATGATAGTGCTGCTGCCTTAGTGCAATCGGGACAGGTTATAGCAGCAGCACAAGAAGAGAGATTTACACGCAGGAAACACGATGCCAAGTTTCCTAAGAATGCTATTAGTTATGTTCTGCAAGAAGCCAATATTTCCCTCAGAAAGTTAGATTATATTGTTTTTTATGAAAAGCCTTTAATTACCTTTGAAAGACTCTTAGAAACCTATATTACTTATGCACCAAAGGGGTTTCGTTCTTTTGTCAGTGCCATGACTGCATGGCTACAAGAAAAGTTATATTTAAAGACAGTTTTAAAGAAAGAATTAGCAAAATTAGCTAACTGTAAAACCTCCCAACTTCCCCCATTATTATTCACCGAACACCATCAATCCCATGCTGCTTCTGCCTTCTTTCCTAGTCCCTTTGAAACAGCAGCCATTTTATGTTTAGATGCGGTGGGAGAATGGGCAACAACCTCCTTATGGTTAGGGGAAGGTAATAACATGATTCCTCAGTGGAAAATCGACTTTCCCCACTCCTTGGGTTTACTATATTCTGCCTTTACCTATTATACAGGATTTAAAGTCAATTCTGGTGAATATAAATTGATGGGATTAGCTCCTTATGGTGAACCCAAATATACTAATTTAATTTTAGAGAATTTAATTGATATTAAAGAGGATGGAACATTTCGCCTCAACATGGATTATTTTAACTATGCAACTGGGTTAACTATGACTAATAATAAGTTTGCTCAATTGTTTGGTCAACCTCCCCGAAAACCAGAAAGCGAAATCACCCAACGGGAGATGAATATTGCGGCTTCTATTCAAGAAGTAACCGAAGAAATTGTTTTAAAATTAGCTAATACTGCTCATAAAGAATTAGGTACAGATAATTTATGTTTAGCCGGAGGAGTGGCCTTAAATTGTGTCTCCAATGGCAGACTTTTAAGAGAGGGAAAATTTAAAGATATTTGGATTCAACCCGCCGCAGGAGACGCTGGAGGAGCCATTGGTGCAGCTTTAGCTATTTGGTATCAATACTTAGAAAATCCTCGTTATGGCAGTCATTTTGATAGGATGAAAGGCTCTTATTTAGGACCCCAGTTTAGTGATGAGCAAGGGCAGCAATATCTTGATGATGTCAGAGCAAATTATGTTTATTTAGAAGACAGTGAACTATTTAACAAAGTAGCAGAAATATTGGCAGAAGGTAATGTAGTGGGTTGGTTTCAAGGACGGATGGAATTTGGACCCAGGGCGTTAGGAAATCGGTCTATTATTGGCGATCCTCGTAATGAGAAAATGCAGTCAGTGATGAATCTAAAAATCAAATATCGGGAGTCTTTTCGCCCCTTTGCTCCTTCCGTTTTAGCAGAGAAAGTTGACCAATATTTCGAGTTAGATAAACCCAGTCCTTATATGTTATTAGTAGCTGAAGTTAAAAAAGACTTACATATCCCTATGAATGAGGAACAAAAGCAATTATTTGGTATCGATAAATTGAAAATACCTCGCTCAAAAATTCCTGCTATTACCCATGTTGACTATTCAGCAAGAGTGCAAACTGTTCACCCAGAAACTAACCCCCGTTACCACCAATTAATTAAACAATTTGAAACCTTGACAGGGTGTGGTGTTTTAGTTAATACTTCCTTTAATGTTAGGGGAGAACCGATTGTTTGTACCCCAGAAGATGCCTATCGTTGTTTTATGCGTACCGAGATGGATTATTTAGTAATTAATAATTATTTATTAGCCAAATCTAAACAACCTCAATGGCAAAAAGACGATGCTTGGCGAGATGAATTTGAACTAGATTAATTAACAACAGAGGTTTAAAAATGTTTCAGGAAATACCAAAGTTAGATAAAAAAGGATTACGAGAATTTGGCTTAATAACAGGAGGATTTATTGCCTTACTGTTTGGTTTATTATTACCCTTATTATGGGGTCATCAGTTACCCCTAATTCCTTGGATTATTGCCATAGTTTTAGTCATTTTATCCCTATTGATTCCTCAATCCCTTGCCCCTATTTATCAAGGATGGATGAGAGTTTCTCAGGTGCTTGCTTGGGTAAATAATCGTCTTATTTTGGGGATTATTTTCTTTATCATTGTGACACCTATGGCCTTAATTATGAAAATAATTAAACGAGATCCTTTGAAAAGAAAATTTGAGTTTAGATTAGGAACTTATCGAGTTTCTAGTCAAATTAAAAATAAACTTAGTATGGAGAAACCTTATTAATGGAAGGATTTATTGAACTTTTACAAGATTTATGGGGCTTTTTAAACGAACGTAAAAAGTATTGGTTAGCTCCATTGATTATTACTTTAGTATTATTAGGTGCTTTGATTGTCTTTACTCAAGGATCGGCGATCGCTCCTTTTATTTATACTTTGTTTTAGCTGTTTTTATTTATTGTTAATAGGATAGATAATGAAAACAGATACTATTTTTTATCGCTTGTTTCAATCATTTCCTAGTTTCTTCTTTGAACTAATTAATCATAACTCAGAAGAAGCTAGTAACTATGACTTTTCATCCGTAGAAGTGAAACAGTTAGCTTTTCGTATTGATGGGGTATTTTTTCCCAAAACTGAAACAGATCTTATCTATTTTTTAGAAGTTCAATTTCAAAAAGATATTAACTTTTATGCTCGTTTTTTCAGTGAAATAGTCTTGTATTTGAGCAAAAACTCTTTACAATCTGATTGGAAGGGAGTTATTATTTATCCTAATCGTCAAGTAGACTCATCTAATACTCAACATTATCAAGAATTACTCAATTCCCAAAGAATACAACGCATTTATATTAATGAATTAGAAACATCTGACACAAAGTCTCTCGGTATTGCTATAATTGGACTGATAGTGTCAAAAGAAACGGAAGCCGTTGAAACTGCTAAACCAATCATTCAAAAAGTTCGTCAGGAAATGATTAACCAGCAGCAACAAAGAGAACTTTTGGAACTATTAGAGACTATTCTAATTTATAAATTACCAAAAATTAATCGTCAGGAACTAGAAGCTATGTTTAGTTTAAGTGATTTAAAAGAAACAAAAATTTATCAAGAAGTTTTAGAGGAAGGAAGACAGGTAAGTAAAATAGAGTCTATTCCTAGAATGATAAAATTAGGTCTTAGTTTAGAAATTATAGCAACTTCTTTAGATTTACCTCTAGAAATAGTCCAAGCAGAAGCTAATAAGAATCAACACTAAACCTCATTAATATCATTACTTAGGTTACTCATAAATAAAACAAAGTAGAAACGACTAATTATTAATCTTTATACTTTGTTTTATAGATAGTTAAAGGGAACGAAAAGACCAATGAATACGTTGTATAGTATCTACTGCATTCGGATTATTTCCATAATAACTAACAATCACAACTGTTGTATTGTTAGAATCGCGAATGTAGCTGTGAATTTCATTACCAAAATGGAATTCTGTACCCTCTCCAGCTACCCAAAGTCTAACTGCTGGTTTATTATCTATAGTTAAATTACCACGCTTAGTTATACTCACAGTAGTCGGTCCTTCAATCGTTCTTTGATTAGTAGGAGGAACAACATCATTAAATCTTTGTGGGAAAAAAGAAACTTCAGTCTTAATTACATTATTGATGTTATTTCTATTTTTACTACTCCAAAGAGTCCATATTGGAATATTAGATGGTGTTTTTTTCAATGGTGTAGTTTTGTGGAGTTTGAATAGAAAATTTATTATCTACAGTATGAGTTTTAAAATCATTCTGAGATTGAGCAGAACTAATAGCAGTTTTAAAGAGAGGAGAAACAGTAGTAAATAGACTAAAAAAGACTGCCCTACTTATAATAGCCGATATTTTTAATGGTGCTTTGAGCATGATAATTTTTACCTTTGTAAAATTAACCATCATTAGATTTAGTATTATATCATTATAAAATAAAACAAAATAGAAACCAATAGTGCTAAAATGAGTTATATATTCAACCACCATAACAAAAATAAATTATGTCCATTAAAGCATTTGTAACAGGAGGAACCGGATTTATTGGCGCAAACTTAATAAGACTTTTATTAAAAAAAGGTTATGAAGTTCGTGCTTTAGTTCGTCCTCAAAGTAGTTTAGAAAATCTCAAACCTTTAGATATTGAAATCATAAAGGGGGATCTTAACGATATTAACTTAAGCGAGAAAATAAGAGGTTGTAATGTGTTATTTCATGTCGCTGCTCATTACTCCTTATATCAAGCAGATAAAGAGCAATTACACAATAGCAATGTATTAGGAACTCGTTCTATTTTACAGGCGGCCAAACAAGCTAATATTGAACGTATTATTTACACCAGTTCCGTTGCTGCCATTGGAGTAGGGAACCCCGGAGAAATAGTCAATGAAACCCATCAAAGTCCCGTCAATGAATTAGTCGGACATTATAAGAAATCGAAATATTGGGCAGAACAAGAAGCAAAAAAAGCTATTATTAAGGGGCAAGATATCGTTATCGTTAACCCCAGTACCCCCATTGGACCACTAGACATTAAACCCACTCCTACGGGAGAGATTATTTTACGTTTTTTACGCCGTCAAATGCCAGCTTATGTCGATACAGGGCTAAATATTATTGATGTGCGAGACGTAGCGCAAGGTCATCTGTTAGCATTAGAAAAAGGGAAGACAGGGGAACGCTATATTTTAGGCAACAAAAACCTCAGTTTAAAAGCCTTGTTAGAAGAATTATCCCAACTAACAGGGTTAAAAGCCCCCCAACAAACCTTACCCCTTTGGCTACCTTTAACTGTAGCATGGGTAGAAGAGACCTTATTATCCCCTTTGGGTAAAAAACCATCAATTCCTATGGATGGGGTAAAAATGTCTAAACAGCCGATGTATTATGATCCATCTAAAGCTATTAATGAATTAGGTTTACCCTCTTCTCCCATTAAAAATGCTCTGCAGGATGCCATTAATTGGTTTACAAATAATGGCTATGTATAAGTAAATTACTGTTCATAATTCATAATAAGTAAAAATTATGGAAGAATCTATCACTTATTGTTGGAATGATATTGGCGTTTCGGGGGATAGTTCTTGTGCTGAATTGAAAACAGTTATTCATTGTCGGAATTGTTCGGTTTATCGAGGTGCCGGTAGAACTCTCTTACAAAGAAATTCCCCAGAAGGTTATGTCGAAGAATGGACAGACATATTAGCACAAGATTGGCAAGAAGCAGCAGCAAAAGCTGAAGAAGAAGGTTCAACTTTAGTTAAAAAAGAGACAGTTAATGATGAAATTGTTGCTCTAGTTATTTTTAGAGTTTTTCAAGAATGGTTAGCCTTACCAGCATGGGTTGTTAAAGAAATTACTCATATCCATCCTGTTCATACTTTACCCCACCGAGGTAACCACGTTTTTGCTGGAATTGTTAATATTCGTGGTGAGATTTTAATGTGTATTTTACTGAGAAATCTCTTAGCATTACCTCTTGGAGACTTGGATGAGAAAGACAAGAATTTAAAAGATTTATCTTCTATTGTTCCTGTCATTTATGAGAGAATGATTGTGATTGAAATACAATCCAATCGTTGGGTATTTCCCGTAGATGAAATTTTAGGGGTTTATCGTTTCTCTTCACAACAATTACAAGATACTCCTGTTGTTATTTCTAAAACTCCTGATACTTATACCAAGAGAATTATTTCATTACGAACGAAAAAACATTAACTATCTAGATTCATGAATTCAGTATTCCTNATGAACTTCATTCATTCTCATACTCTTACAATCCGAGACCTTAATCTTAACCAGCAACCCACTAAACTCTATTCACTGTCTCGCTCAATCACACGCTCCCAACAA
>NZ_AADV02000008.1 GCF_000167195.1 Crocosphaera watsonii WH 8501
ACCTTAAGAAAAATTTAGGAAATATAGAAGACTTAATTCAAGCTGGGGCTTCCCTGGAAAATCTGAGTAAAAGACAGAAAAATTGTCTAGAGACTATCAAAAAAGTTTATGAACAACAACAGTCAATGTGGGAGAATAAGACCCAGAGTGTTCCTCAAAGAATTGTAAGTTTAACTCAACCGCATATTCGTCCAATAGTGAGGGGAAAAGTAGGAAAACCAATAGAGTTTGGAGCTAAACTCTCAGTAAGCTGTGTAGATAACTATGTGTTTCTAGACAAAATAAGTTGGGAAAACTTCAATGAATCTTGTCATTTAAAAGAACAAGTAGAAAAGTATAAAGAAACGTTTGGCGATTATCCCGAATCCGTCCATGTAGATAAAATTTATCGAACTAGGGAAAACAGAAATTGGTGTAAGGAAAGAGGGATAAGAATCAGTGGTCCGAAGTTAGGAAGACCTCCGAAAAATGTCAGTGAAGAAGAAAAGAAACAAGCCCACTCCGATGAATGCTTCCGTAATGCTATTGAGGGAAAGTTTGGACAAGCTAAACGAAGATTTAGCCTAAATCTCGTGATGACAAAACTCCCTGAAACCTCCATTACATCTATTGCTATTACATTTTTAGTTGCCAATCTTTCTAAACTTCTGAGGCAGTTTTTGTCGCTTTTTTTGTCCTTATTTACTAATAATAGAACAGGGGAACTCATCAAACCGCCTTTCATTAATTTTGATTATACCTTAAACAATTTTTATGTACTAAAACTTATTGATTTGTCAGAAAATTCTTGGTCAAAAGTGGCATAAATTTTGGAGAAACTTTTTCAGCAAACCCTAAGTATTTTTGCAAAAAGCTCGGGGTAAGGGTAATTCAACTTAACCTTACCCCCAACTTTGAGCCAACGAAGTGAATTAAGCAGCAGACTCTTTCTGTTGCAGATGTCGATGGACTATTCCAGTATCTTCGCATAAAGAACAGGAAACCATGTTTTCTTTGCCTTCTATACTTAGTTTTCCTTCTCCCTGACACTTTTGGCAAATGACCTTTTCTTGCCTCCAATAGTTTATCAAAAAGTTGTTATCGGTAATGTAATTAAAATCTTCGTACATTCAGAATACCTCAGCTATCATTTAGATTTTGATAATTATGCCTGAACCAAATTGTTTTATTAAACTACTATACAAATAACATTTATTTCTGTTACTGACTAGCTAAATTAATATTTTTTAAATATACGAAAAAGTATCTTAAAACCCTAGTTTTGTATTAATTAATACAGCAAGATAAACTGAAACAATGTTAAACGTAGTTAATAACTTATTTGTAAAGTTACCATTGCCCTTATGGTTTGTTCTCCTCCAATGACAGGAGTGCTATCAGCAGCACTGGTAGTCCTCATCGTTTCTGGCGATCGCATGATTTGAGGTTGAGGAGCATTAGCACCGTTGATGGAAATACTAATGATTTCTTGAGATTGAAAGTTCAAGGTAGATAAAACCGCTTCAGCTTGTTTTTGTGCGTCTAAAGTAGCTAATTTTAACGCCTCTTTTTGTGCCTCTGAAATAGCAGTTTCTTCTGCGGTAAACCCGACGCGATCGATACGAGTTGCTCCAGCTTTAACTGCATCATCCAATAAACTCCCAACCTCTTCGGTTTTTACCCGAAAAGTCACTGTATTTGTGCCGATATAACCTATTAAACGCCTTTGATTATTATTGTATTGATAGTTAGGTTGTAAACGAACTCCTGTGGTTTGCAACCTTTCTACAGAACGCGATCGCAGAAAATCGACTAGGGATGATGTTCCTTGAGCTACATTGTTTTGAACTTCCGTTGCGGTGTTACCCTGTATTTCTACCCCTAAGCTAACATCGGTTAAGGTAGTAGGAATTCTCACCGTTCCCTCTCCTGTAACAGTTAAAGTTTTCATGATTTGTTCTTGTGCCATTGCTGAAGGAATAAATGGTATATTAATAATTGGATAGGAGAGCAAAGTAAGGACAATAGGGAGATAGTAAAAAACGGATTTTTTCATAGTTGCTAGTTTAAGCTTTTTAACTATTTTTAGTATAGCAAATCATCTTTTCTAACTTTGTTTCATTGTCTATTATCCATCATCGAAGTTAGATAATTTCTGTCTTACTATGGTGAGGTAGGAAGCTTCCCCTCTGTCCCAACTGGTGAAGCGTCGGCAGGAGTGTCACTATTTTTGCTGATCAGAACATTTAAACTTATTCTTTTTCTTGATTACTATTTTCTACTACATTCAACTGTATCCTTTCCTTCGCAGTCAAGGGAAGGTTGGTTATTCTTTTGAGTAAATAAGATTAAAGAAGAAACTAATCCAGATAAAACGATCAAAAGTAGTAGCTGCCAGATAACCAAACCATCATTGTCTTTTTTTGCCTTATTTTGTCTTATTTTTAATGAAAGTGAGATTTTCATACCATTTTCAGGAACAATTACCAAAGTAATGATAAAATTTTTATTAAGTTAAACGAGCAGTGTGACACTTTGCCTAGTTTCACCCCGTCACAGTCATCAGTAATCACGAAGTAATACAGTAGAAGAGTATTTAGATTACTGAGATTACTGAGTCCAGTTTAATAGTTATTATCAGAATCACGAGGTGGTGTGAGATGTTTGGAAAGTTTTTTGAGGCTTGTACAATTACATTAGTATTATATTTATGCTTACAATCAAGCGTTGTATCTATTTCTTATAAGAAATTTTTATCATTCAAAGCATCTAGATTTGAGCCATTTTTTCTATCCAATCTACAACAAGATATAACTTACAATCGATGGTGGTTTGGGAAAAATCAGGAAAAACTTGAGCCCGGAGTTCAATATTAAAATCTACTGTGCCATGAATGAACAGGGAAGTATTGATATTTTTGTTCCTAATTTTGAGAACAATTACTGAGTCGATTGGTAAAATTTTGGAAAATACCCAAAAAATACCCAGGAAATTTCTCTAATTTTTGTTTAAATTAACATAAATATCTCTATACTTACCCGTAAAGTTCTAGATCATTCAATCTGTATTTACTCATTGATTCGCTCAACCATTTAAATTATGACAACTCCTCAACCTATCGAAATTCTTTTGACCCATATTAAGTTACAAGCAGCTATATATAACGTTGAAGCAACGGTTGCTTTTGATTACACATTACTAAATCTGTATAGAAACACGGGAGAAATTTCTAAACAAGAATACCATGAAACCCTTTTAGAAATTACCGCAGAAATAGCCCAAACCGAAGAAGTCTGGGACAAATACATTACTTTTGCTGAATTTGTTACCACCCTCACCAACGAATACTTTCTAGAATACTGGTTCGAGTTAGAGGATTTTCTAAGTCTTTTCCCCTTGAATGAGTAGAAAAGCTAGGGGATGGCAGGGAGGTTAATATAGCACTTCTCATACTTTTGGACTTTGGATAAAAAAAAGTTTGTTAGCGTATATTTTACGCTAAACTAAAATCCCAAAATATCGGCTCTGTATCAGTCAATAAAATTGGCTGACAAATAGGGCTAATCTATAGATTCTGAGGAAAACTAAGGAGCTTTTAAGTTTTCAGTTGATTTTTTGCTCCCTTTCTTGATAACATCATGACGAGTTCGTGGGGCTTTTTTGTAACCTTTAATACGTCCGGAAGAAAAACCTCGACGTTTGGGAAATTTGGCGAAAGTCCCCAAGGTCGTAATTATTCTTGAAAAGTCTCTTTGAACTAGACTAGGGGTGATTTTTATGGATTTATTAGTCTTCAAATACTGTTCCCAATCACGGGGTAAAACCACAGCTAATTTTCTGGCAGCCCACAAATTTACATAAGAAAGAAGTGTTAGTTTAAACCAATTTTCTTCATGATGTACATCGGGAGTTAAATAAGATGTCATCAATAATCTTTGTTTACCAAATCGAAAAAGATGTTCCATGTCATAACGTTGTCGATAACACTGATAACAATCAACTAAACTTAACTCATCGCGCCGAGAACCAATAACAATAAGCCACATAGGTTTCCAAATACTATTTCTTTCTTGAGCTCTGACAACAATCTGGAGTAAAGTAAAGGGGTGATTGTTCATTTTATAGTTTTTAGTTCCTCTCATTAACATCTGTTTCCATCCCGAAATAGTCACTGTTAATTGACGACCTTTTTTTCGTTGTAAAGGGAACATGATGAACTTCATCAGGTTCAGTCCAAGTTTGGTCATCTTTAAGGTCAAATTTATCCCCATACCAACGGGGATGTCCCGAAGTTTTGGCTTGATTTGGGTCCCGAATAAATTGACGATAAAAAACTCGGTCACTTCTAACTCTTGTAATAGTAACTACGTCTTCATGCTTAACTTGTTCCCCAATAAAATCCTTTTGGCTGTAGTCACTATCAGCCACTAAGACAGATAATTTATCAGAAAATAAAGAACTTTGCCAGATTTTTTTTAGTTGTTGATTGCCTTGATTTACTCCTTTATGTTTAGAGGGGACTAGCTCTCCTGATAAGGGGACAGCCCAAGGGACTTTTTCTGTGTCTATTTGGTCAGGTAAAGCGCAGACAACGGAATAACAATGTCCAATATTAATGGGTTTATTTCCCTTAATTGGATTGGGGTAATGAATAAAGGTTTTATCCGCTAACGTTTCGGCAAACCGTCGTGGACAGGGAGTTGTGTCAATACCAAATAAGTTATAATGTTTTGAAGTGGGAGGAATTGTTCTCGATACCGCTGAAAATAAAGTCTCAATTCTCTGTTCATAATTAGGGTCAGTTTGAGTGGGTAAAAACTATTGAATTCCTCTATATAAACTGTTATAATCTCTTCTAAATAAAGGATTGAGAGACAATTCAACGACTGAGTGAGCTTGTTGGTTACTGGAGAGGGCATCGAGTAATTCTATAATAGTTTCTTTTCTAGCTTTTAGTCCTTGGAAGAGGTTAGACCTCCACACCAGGAATTCCTCGACAGACGTAGCCGTTTCATTTTTGGTCATTTTTAAAATTTATTACCTTATAAATTAGCGGAATATATACGCTAACATCAAAAGAGGTTGTTTGTTACAGTTAAGGCTAATGTCATCACATTCCGAACTTAAGACCAGTCAAGATGTCCACCTGAGAGCCAAACAAATTAAGAGTCTAATTCGCTCTCTTAAACAGAAAATAAAGAAAATTGAACGGGAAGGGGAAGTAGCACCAGCTAATTGTCATATTATTCGTTATCAGGTTAATGGAAAGGGAACAATCTACTGGTATTATAAACTACAGGCTGCTGAATCAATTTTTCCTATGGCCACTAATAATGAGAAAAAAACCAAATATAAATATTTAGGACGAGCCGGAAGTTCTGCTCATATTGATGCTGTAGAAAAACTCACTAGAAGAAATCTCATTGATGAATTAGAACGAGTCATTCAATCTCTAACTGAAAGCTACTTAGATATCTATATTGGAACCGAAACTGAATGAAGCTATTTAATATTTAAAATCCCCTAAAAAGATGGAAAGAGAGTTTTTAAAATCACCTTAATTCTCTATTTTAGCTCTGGAGATATGTTTAGCGTAAAATTTACGCTAACGATTGTTTTTTTATCCAAAGTCCAAATACTTGTGAGGTACACAGTTTTCTAGTTTTAGGAGTTCGGAGTTCGGAGTTCGGAGTTCGGAGGCGCGATATTAGGTGTACCTCACTCGTTGCGAGAAACGCTATATAACTAAAATTCGGCAACAGGAATTAACCCTCCACTCTTTTTAGGATCACCTCTGTTGCTGTTTTCCCACTCTTCATCTTCTTTTTCGAGATCAACTACAGGGGAATCATCGGACAACTCTGGTGACATTTCATATTCCAGATTCTCAGAAATGATGCCGTCGCTTTCTTCAATATCCCAAGACCATTGTTGATTATCTTGGGTTTGGTCCCCTTGTAAGTCTTGCCAGTTTCCTGTGGGGCTTTCTAGGGGTTCAACGTTCTCTACTTTCGTCACTGAGGGTTCATTGGCTAAGACATCCGGCAGAGAAGCCACGATCGCACTTAAAATAACCATGCTGATAAAAGCAGGCCAAACATAATTCACAAATCTTAAAGGGTTCATAAGTTATCTAGTAGGTCAATCAAAATCGAGACTAGGCTAATTAGCCCTTCTTATTAAGATAATCAAAAGTAAAAATATGCAAGGTATCAAAATTGACATTCCCATGATTAGAAGTGTTTAAAATGTAACTAAAGTTTCCCCAATGCTAGAACATTAGGTTAACAATGAAAGAATATCCCTACTTAGTACATCAACGTGGAACTCAAACAAGTTATCATCGCCCATAAAGCAGGAGACCCGGATAGTCAAAAATGGGCGCAACGCTGCGCTAAAGAACTAGAAGCCCTTGACTGTAAAGTATTAATGGGACCAAGTGGCTATAAAGATAATCCTTATCCCGTATTTCTTTCCTCTGCCTCAGAAAAAATCGATTTAGCCATCGTCTTAGGGGGAGATGGCACTATTTTAGCCTCTGCAAGACAATTGGCCCCAGAAGGAATTCCCATTTTAGCGGTGAATGTGGGGGGACATCTCGGCTTTTTAACCGAACCCTTTGAATTATTTAAGGATACGGCACAAGTATGGCATCGTCTGCAAAGCGATCGCTACGCCATGTTACAAAGAATGATGTTAGAAGCGCGGGTGTGTGAAGGGGATCGCTGTTCCCCTGAAGCAACTAGCGATCGCTTCTACTGTCTCAACGAAATGTGTATTAAACCAGCTAGTATTGACCGAATGCCCACTGCTATTTTGGAACTAGAAGTGGATGGGGAAATTGTAGACCAATATCAAGGAGATGGCTTATTGGTAGCCACTCCCACAGGTTCAACCTGTTACACAGCCTCGGCTAATGGACCAATTATTCACCCAGGCATGGACGCGATCGCCGTTACCCCCATTTGTCCTTTAAGTCTATCGAGTCGTCCTATTGTCATTCCTCCAGGTTCTATAGTCAATATTTGGCCTTTGGGAGATTATGAATTAAATACTAAATTATGGACTGATAGTTCTTTAGCCACTTCTATTTGGCCGGGTCAATGGATATCGGTTAAAATGGCCCATTGTATGGCTAGGTTTATTGTCTTGCGAGAAAATTATTCTTTCTATCAAACCCTACGAGAAAAGTTACAATGGGCTGGAACTAGAATTCATTTTGATAATAATCATCGGCTTAATTAGATTAATTCAGGCGCTGATTTTAGTTCGGTGCTTCACTGTGATAGGATATCTTGTTGTATCAGTAATAAATGGCAGTGATTGAACGTTATACCTTGCCAGAAATGGGCCAACTTTGGACAGATAGCTATAAGCTAAAAACTTGGTTACAAGTAGAAATTGCAGTTTGTGAAGCCCAAGCAGAATTAGGTTACATTCCCAAAGAAGCGGTAGCAGAGATTAAGGAAAAAGCGAATTTTGACCCAAAACGGGTATTAGAAATCGAGGCAGAAGTGCGTCACGATGTCATTGCATTTCTGACCAATGTTAACGAATATGTAGGAGATGCTGGCCGTTACATCCATTTGGGTTTGACCAGTTCCGATGTTCTTGATACCGCTTTGGCCTTACAACTGGTGGCCAGTTTAAACCTGATATTAGAACGTCTCGAAGATTTGATCCAGGCCCTGCGTTATCAAGCGCAACAACATCGTAACACGGTTATGGTGGGGCGATCGCATGGTATTCACGCTGAACCCATTACCTTTGGGTTTAAGTTGGCTGGCTGGTTGGCTGAAGTATTGCGCAATAGAGAAAGATTGGTTAAGCTACGCAGTACCATTAGTGTGGGTAAGATATCGGGGGCAGTGGGAACTTATGCCAACGTTGACCCCAGAGTAGAAGCCTTATCCTGTCAATACTTGGGACTAGAACCTGATACCGCTTCCACTCAAGTTATATCCCGGGATATCCATGCAGAGTTTGTGCAACAATTGGCACTATTAGCTGCTTCTGTGGAAAGGTTTGCAGTAGAAATTAGAAACCTACAACGCACCGATGTGTTAGAGGTAGAAGAATACTTTTCTAAAGGACAAAAAGGATCTTCTGCTATGCCCCACAAACGTAACCCCATTCGTTCGGAACGGTTAACCGGTATTGCCCGTATTATTAGAGGTTATACTGTTGCTGCTTTGGAAAATGTTGCCCTGTGGCATGAAAGAGACATTTCCCATAGTTCTGTGGAACGGGTAATGTTACCAGATACCTGCATTTTGACCCATTTTATGTTGAAAGAAGTGACTAATTTAGTCAAGAATTTATTAGTCTATCCTGAGAACATGAAACGGAATATGAATGTTTATGGTGGGGTTATTTTTAGTCAACGGGTATTACTCGCTTTAGTCGAGAAGGGAATGAGTCGAGAAGATGCTTATCAAGTCGTGCAAAAATGCGCTCACGAGGCTTGGAATAAAGAGGATGGTAATTTTCATGATTTAGTTTGTAAAGATGCCCAGGTGAGTCAATATCTTGGGGCTGAAGACATCGAAAAATGTTTCGATCCTCAACATCATTTACAAAATTTAGACACCATTTATCAACGGTTAGGAATTTGAGGAATTTTAACCTTTGTCGGGGCTTAATATTATTAAGCCCTCATGTTTGTTATTAATTTTCGATAATAAAGCATTCCTGCGGCCTCTACGGACTAGCATTTTCAGAGAGAGGCACAAATTTTAAACCAGTTTTTTGATGCCTTATATCTGCTTCTACTTCTAATAATAATCCTGGTAAATTATTACGATTACCCTTTTCATCAAAAGTAATAACTCCAGTTGCACCATCTGTCACTTTTTCTAAATCATTTAAAGATTCTTTTAGCTCCACTCTATTCATCTTTTTTGCATTAAGCAATGCTTTGACTAAAACCCATGCAGCATCATAAGCTGCTGCTGTTCTATTGGGACTAGCATCTCCCCATAGTTTAAGTGCTTCTTTGACATATCTCTTATTATCAGTTGTTTCGTGATGATAGGGAGCATAAATCACTAATTTTTCATCAATGACAGCATTATTCTTTTCTGCTTCCTTAACTAGGGTTTGCTGAATAAAAGCAAAACCCTATTCTTTAAAAGGTTACACCCATATTCGCGATCGCAAAAAAGATCAGCTTTGTCGGCTACAAACCGCTATAATTGGTAGAAACACCTCCCAGTTGTTGGTCAAGAACAAATGTATCGAAAAGAGGAGCAACCTTTACCGCCCCCAGAAAAATTTGAATTACCTTTCGAGGGTAAATTGTCCCCCAATAATCGTTGGGTAATCATGGCAGAGTTGATACCTTGGGATGATTTTGAGGAAGAATATGCTAAACTTTTTTCAGCAGAAAAAGGTGCGCCAGCCAAACTATTTAGAATGGCATTAGGGACATTAATTATTAAGGAAAAATTAGGAACAAGTGATAGAGAAACTATAGAACAGATTAGAGAAAATCCCTATCTACAATACTTTATAGGTTTAAATTGTTATCAACAAGAGCCACCACTGGAATCTTCAATGCTAGTTCATTTTAGGAAAAGAATTTATGGAGAATTGATAAACAAAATCAATAAAAAAATAGTAAAAAGAGAAATAGACAAGAGTGATAAAGAAGTAAAAAAAAAGGATTGTCTCCAAGAAAAAGGAGAAAAAATAAAAAATAAAGGTAAACTAATTTTAGATGCGACTTGTGCGCCAACAGACATCAAATACCCAACGGATTTAGGCATATTAAATCAAGACAGAATTGAGACAGAAAGAATAATAGATAATCTTTATAAACCATTAAGAGTAAAATTGAGAAAAAAGCCGAGAACTTCTAGAATAATCGCTAGAAAGGAATACTTAAAAGTAGCTAAAAAACGAAAAGTATCTTATCAAGAAAGAAGAAAAGCTATCGGGAAACAGTTAAAATACCTTAAGAAAAATTTAGGAAATATAGAAGACTTAATTCAAGCTGGGGCTTCCCTGGAAAATCTGAGTAAAAGACAGAAAAATTGTCTAGAGACTATCAAAAAAGTTTATGAACAACAACAGTCAATGTGGGAGAATAAGACCCAGAGTGTTCCTCAAAGAATTGTAAGTTTAACTCAACCGCATATTCGTCCAATAGTGAGGGGAAAAGCAGGAAAACCAATAGAGTTTCGAGCTAAACTCTCAGTAAGCTATGTAGATAACTATGTGTTTCTAGACAAAATAAGTTGGGAAAACTTCAATGAATCTTGTCATTTAAAAGAACAAGTAGAAAAGTATAAAGAAACGTTTGGCTATTATCCCGAATCCGTCCATGTAGATAAAATTTATCGAACTAGGGAAAACAGAAATTGGTGTAAGGAAAGAGGGATAAGAATCAGTGGTCCGAAGTTAGGAAGACCTCCGAAAAATGTCAGTGAAGAAGAAAAGAAACAAGCCCACTCCGATGAATGCTTCCGTAATGCTATTGAGGGAAAGTTTGGACAAGCTAAACGAAGATTTAGCCTAAATCTCGTGATGACAAAACTCCCTGAAACCTCCATTACATCTATTGCTATTACATTTTTAGTTGTCAATCTTTCTAAACTTCTGAGGCAGTTTTTGTCGCTTTTTTTGTCCTTATTTACTAATAATAGAACAGGGGAACTCATCAAACCGCCTTTCATTAATTTTGATTATACTTTAAACAATTTTTGTGTACTAAAACTTATTGATTTGTCAGAAAATTCTTGGTCAAAAGTGGCATAAATTTTGGAGAAACTTTTTCAGCAAACCCTAACTACATTAAAAACTCTATTGCGACGAAGCGTCCAAGAACCCAAAATAGCCTTTTTCCCATTATTTTTTACAATTAAATCGACAGAATTATTCATACTTTTAGATGTTTGTCCATCAGGAAATAAAACTAAACAATCTGCATCTTTAGACTGTTTTAATGCGTTTTAAATATCAAAATTATCTTTTGTAAAAGAAGTATTATCGTTATCTCTACCGACAAATTTTTTTACAACTTTTCCTCCCTTCTTTACAAATTCTTTATTAAATTTTTCAAAAAGAGGTTGACTAAAGTTACTATCCCCATTATAAAATACAGCAGCATTTTTCAGGTTTTTCTTATTCATATATTCAACCAAAGGTTGAACTTCATAGGTAATAGTAGGAACTGTCCTAAAAAAGAAATCGTCTTTCATGAGACTGTCTATTTCACTAGAACTTCCAGGAGAAATTAAAACTAACTTATTTTGATTGTATTTAGGAATAACCTCAATACTTAAATCGCTAGAATTATGACCAATAACTGCTAATATAGATTTCTTTTTGAATTCGTGTAATTTATCAGCTAAAATATTAGCTTTATCTTTATCATTTACATCATCAACAATTACAATTCTAAGTCCTTTGTCTTTATCTTTAATCCTATCACAAAAATCATTATGAGTTTTGATTGTAATTGATTCTGGTAAAAAATCAAGATCATCAGGGAATAAACAAATATTGACTAAGGTTTGAACTTGAGCAACCCCTCGTAAAATTTCTTTAGCAAGATCTCTTTCTTCATCCGTTGCATTACCCTTAGATTTACTAATTGGTACTGCAACTGCGAGTGTATTTGCTGATTTTTTATTCACTTCCAACAAGGCATTATTGAGATAAATTAAGATTTCAGGGGTTGGATTTTGCTTGAAAGCTAATATAAAGTTTTCTACCGAATCTTTCTAATTAGAGTCTTTAAAATAGTCAACTGGATTTTTAGCATATTTATCAAATACTTCCGAACTCGCATTTGTTTCTTCAGTTAAGATTTTTTCTCCACAACTAATAAATTCATCGTTATATAAAGGACAATAGTTTTGAAAGCTTAATCTATGAAAAAATATCACACATAAACAGACAATTACTGCTAATAATATTAATCCCAAAACCTTACGAGACCTATAGATACTCTTGATCCAACTATTTATCAGTGAAATAAGAGATTCTATTGTTCTTAAAAGACTTTCCCATCGTTCTTTAATAGAATTGGGTGGTACAGACTCTGGAGGATTTGGTGATACAGGCTCTGGAGGATTTGGTGGTACAGACTCTGGAGGATTTGGTGATACAGGCTCTGGAGGATTTGGTGATACAGGCTCTGGAGGATTCGGTGATACAGACTCTGGAGGATTTGGTGATACAGTCTCTGGAGGATTCGGTGGTTGTTTCAATAACTCCTCCAACTCATGTATTCTGAGAACCTTGACCTTGGTATGTTTATCAGCTTTTTCGAAGTGTTCACTTTTATCTGTAAGAATATCAGTATAATCAGAACTTGAGTAAAAAGCCATTTCAACTCTAGAATCATAATCATCGCTCCAATGTTCAACACTATTTAACAAAGTGAGTATAGATTCGCATTCAGAGTCTTTTAAACTATCAATAGAAATAACCTTTATTCGATTCTCGAACCTATCAGATAACAATTTCTCATGATCATCGCAAACCTTTGCTAAGCAATCCAAAACAACTGTTATCTTTAGAACTTGATGGTATTCTTCCATTAGCTCTAATAGTTTTTTATCTTCGTCATTAACATTAACTAAAAAATTAGCGTCTACAAGAACTTTTGTTGTACACATTTAACTACAAGATCCAAATATTTTAGGTTATTGTTATCCATTTAAGATATACTATTTTTTGCTCTTTATCGAATCTTCGTACATATTAGTCTGTTTAGAAAAAACTTCTGAAAGTTTCAATTTTACAGTACCATCAACGTAGTCGAACAATTCGCTAGGTTTACAATCTAACCTTAGAGCTAATCTGAAATATTTTATTAATATTTCTAGTTCTTTATTATCTTCCCACTTTTTAATTTCTTCAGGTTCTACTCCTACTAATAATGCTAGTTGATCCACATTCAAAGTTGTATTTTCTTCTCTAAAATATCTAATTCTAGAGCGAATTTTATTTTTATCTAATAGTTTATTTAGTTTTAGTTGCTTAGGGGAATCATAATCAATCTTTATTAAGTCATCTATTTTACACTTTAAATACTTAGCCAGTTTGTAAAATGGGAGGAGTTCTTTACATCCTTTTCCTGCTTCCCATGCTTTAATTTGGTCGGGATTTGTTTTCAATAATAAAGCTAATTGATCTTGAGAATATCCTTTTTTCTCTCTCAAAATTTGAAGCTTAGTTTTCAGCAGGTTTCGTTTTACGATTTCTAAATTATGATTAATTCTCTCAATAATCTTTTCTTTATAATCTGAATTTTCTATTTTCTTATAAATTTCTAAAGCTTCATCTAATGCTTTTCTCGACAATTCTATTTGTTTCTTCTCATACAAAACCTCTGCGAACTCTTCCCAAGACTTAGCAGCAAATTTAAGATTATGCTTATAATGTTCTTCTACCTTTTCTTGTAACTTAAAAGCTTCTTCATAATCCTCTTTTTCAATCTCTTCTTTAATTTGTATTTCAAGCTCTAATCCATTGACAAAACTATTTGTTTTTTCAGCATAATTCTTATCTTCAAAAATATCGATCTCAGTGCTATCTAAAACAACTTTGTTATCAATCACTTGTAAAATATAAGTACCTTCCTCACAATCATTAGGAATTTCTAAAGTAGCAGCCTCATTAGAAGAATTTATCTCCAGGGTAATCAATGTTTTTCCTGTTTCAGCAACAAGTTCAACAATTAACTTATGATCAGATGAAAATTGCCCATCTCTGTTTAAATAAATGGTTAAAATATCTCCAGGTATGGGAACAGGAGGCTCATAGGTTAGAGATATGGAGAGATATACTGAGTTAGTTAAATGATTTACTTCTATCATAATGAGTTCCATGCGTTTATTAATTCATTATACACTTGCTCATTCTGACAGATCCCCATATGATCCCCAGGAGGAGTATTTATCAAGATTCGTGTATCTTCTTGAGAATAAGCGATCGCACTATTAACTGTCACCGTACCATCTCCCAAAATAAAACTAGGAATCGGCCTTTTGATTTTACCATTAAATGGATCAACAATATAGTGAGTGATCGTCGGTTTTTGATTAGAATAAACGCATTTTATATTAATATTAAGCTTTGCGGATTGAGCTAATTATTTATGAACATCAATAGCAGCATCAATATATTTATGAATATCCTGATTCCAAAGTCCTTTATCTAGGGGAGAATATTGTCTTCCACCCTCATCATGAAGTGCAATTATTTCAGGATGAGGAAGCAATTGATACAAAGAATAACATCGTTCAATAGCTTTTTGTAAATCTCCCATGGTTTCTGATTTTTGAAACCATTGCCGTACTCTATCAAAAATAGGATCAAGTTGAGGATAACGTTTAATACCAAAATAGGCTTTTGCAGATCCTTTAATGGGACTAGCAATTTGAAAAAATAAATCAGTTTTTTCGGCTATCTCTGGGTTATTCAATAGCATTAAACGAATAATAATTCCGGACACAAGCTTTGGACGCAAGTAATAACGCCCAATGCGTACGAATATTGTGTACTCCCTTCGCATCCGTTTGTGTGTGCGTTCACTNAAAAGTTAATCANAGCGTGACCTAGGNTCTTCACTTCAGCTCGGTATGTCTTCGGCAGTGATCTCCGCATAACGCCATAGTTTATATAGACTTCAACTGGGAACAAGAAGNTTTGGGTTCACGTATCAAGATTACAAGTTTCAATCCTTTTTGTCTTATGAGATACTTCAAGTCCAATTAAAAGATTTGATATCAACTAATACACTCGGACTTATACTGGGTAAGTAGGGAAGTTAGAACTAAGTGCATTATATTTTCAAAATAAGGAATAACTACACCAGCTTTAATATCATTTGGATTTATGGGATTAAGATATTGAGGATGTAGATGAAATAGACGTACATTTTCCTGAAAATCCTTACCCCAGATTTGTTCTGTTTGTGTCGTTCCAAAAGCTGTCTTGCGATCTAGAAATAAACTTGACCCCATAATACCAGGAACAAAAAAAACAAGCCTAGATGAGTCAGTAGAAGATGTAGTGACCAAAAAAACCCCCTTAGTAAATTTTTGAGAAAATTACCCTAATTGTTATTGAATTATTATTTTACAGTATTAGAGGGTACGTTAGGCTAAAATAAGCTTTAAAAAGAGCAGCAGAAAATCATGATCAACCTTAAATATTTTCTTTAGATGTAGCACTTTTTTTGCTACAAAATGCGGTGGGGGATACCCCTTGAAAAATGAGCAAAAATTTGTTATTATGAATTTGATAAGTATAATCGTAAAGCCATACTCAAATTCATAATCAAGTCTAAGATGGCAATATTCTCCAAAAAATTATTAAGTAGGCATGGTACAGATATCATCTAAAACTTTAACATTAGGGGAGCTTTTAGAGTTACCAGAGACAAAACCCATAAGAGAATATATTGACGGGAAAATTATTGAAAAACCCATGCCACAAGGAAAACATAGTGCTATTCAGGGGGAATTGGTAGCCACCATTAATCATAGCATGAGGTCAAAACGCATTGCTCGTGCCTTCCCTGAATTACGGTGTAATTTTGGTGATCGCTCTATTGTTTTTGATATTGTCGTCTTTACCTGGGAACGAATTACCCGAGATGAAAAAGGGGAAATTGCTAATATATTCACCCTAGCACCACACTGGACAATAGAGATATTATCCCCTGGTCAAAGTCAAACAAAAGTCACTAAAAATATTTTACATTGTCTCAAGCATGGCACAGAAATGGGTTGGTTGATTGATCCTGATGAACAAACTATCTTTGTTTATCGTCCTCAACAAGAAGTTGAAGTCTATGATCAGTTAGATTTGTTGCTAAGTGTGCCATCTTTTGCTCAGGAATTACATCTTACTGTTCAGGATATCTTCACTTGCTTGATAGAATAATTTTGTTAAAGACATAAAAATTCATACCCTAACAATGTAGGGAAACTGACAAGGGGAATCATCAGAAGACTCTTGCAAAGTTTGAGCAACCTCAGCTACATTATCAGGATCACTTTCCTGAAGATATTTCAACAAAGTTTTACTATCTTCTAACAATTGAGAGACATTAACCGTCTCATAGTCAGGTTGATAGTCACGGAGTCGTCTTACCCCTTCCCCTAACAAAATAACCGCACCACGCCAATTATGATTAGTGAGATGATAACAACCCACTGCCACCTGTAAAATACCCTGATAAAAACGTTTATCCGACTCTGGTGAATCGATCCAAATCGCTTCTAAGGTATCGTGACAAGCATAAAAGTCCCGTTGATTAAATTGCTCAATCCCTTGCAAAAATTCTTCTGATATCATAACTTTTACTTGCCTGACATATTTTCTCTAACTTCTTTAATGAAGTCTAGATCAATTTCTTGTTGCTCCCCAGCAAAATCGTTATCTGAAGTAATAAACAACATACAATGACATTCTTTGCGTTCTCGCATGGGGACACAAGGACAATTCCAATAAGTGTTCTTAACTTCTGCTTGTTTATCTTCGTAATGACGACAAGGACACAACGGCGCACCAAGTTCTTCTTTATGTCTAGCAAGTCCTTCGATCACCACTGCTGTCACAGAGGGTTCGCTACAAAAGTATGTACCTGTTCGTTTTGCGTACTGTTCAGCAAAATTTTTCATTGCTTCTAGCACTTTATCATTTTGAGTCTTATCAGTGTTTATGGTAGCCATAGATATTTAAGGATGGATCGTTAGATCGTTATAGTTGATATAATATTGTGACATATTGTTTGTCATTTGCGAACATTCTGGCTCTTTTTTTCTCCAGTTCAGGAGGTTTTTTTCAACAGAATTAATTAATTATGTCCCTTACTTTATCTCTATATTTCCGTATAATTAACATACAAATTTTCACTAATACACTTTAGCTATTAAACCTATTAATAATATATAAATACTGTTCATATTATTATTATTCGCTACAATCTAGAATAGGAAAACTTACGCTCATTAAAATCATTACTTGTGGACGCGATACAAACCATAATCCCTCAATTTGACTCCATTGACGCTGCTTTAGCCGACATTAAAGCAGGCCGTGCAATCATTGTCGTAGATGACGAAAACCGTGAAAACGAAGGTGACATAATCTGCGCCGCTCAATTTGCCACCACTAACCTGATTAATTTCATGGCAGTAGAAGCGCGGGGACTGATATGTTTAGCCATGAATGGAAAACGGTTAGACGAGTTAGACCTGCCCTTGATGGTAACCAAAAATACCGATAGTAATCAAACCGCTTTCACCGTCAGTATCGATGCGTCTCCCCATCTCGGAGTATCCACTGGTATCTCCGCAGAAGATCGGGCCCGCACCATCCAAGTCGCTATCAATCCTAACACCCAACCAGAGGATCTAACCCGTCCCGGCCATGTTTTCCCCCTGCGGGCTAAAGCAGGAGGAGTTCTCAAACGTGCTGGCCACACAGAAGCTGCTGTGGACTTAGCCAGACTCGCTGGACTTTACCCCGCAGGAGTGATCTGTGAGATCCAAAACCCCGATGGTTCCATGGCCAGACTACCGGAACTGCTTGAATACGCAAAAAAACACAACCTGAAACTAATAACTATTGCCGATCTCATTAGTTATCGTCTGCGACACGATCGCTTTGTTTATCGAGAAACCGTCTGTCAGTTACCAAGTCAGTTTGGCACATTTCAACTCTACGCTTATCGTAACGTTTTAGACGAAACAGAACACGTAGCCATTGTTAAAGGTGATCCCAGTGAGTTTAAAGATCATCCTGTAATGGTACGAGTGCATTCAGAATGTTTAACAGGGGATGGTTTAGGGTCCCTCAGATGTGACTGTCGAATGCAGCTACAAACCGCCTTACAAATGATAGAAAAAGAAGGATCGGGGGTTGTAGTGTATCTAAGACAAGAAGGACGGGGAATAGGGTTAATTAATAAGTTAAAAGCCTATTCTTTGCAAGATATGGGACTAGATACCGTAGAAGCTAACGAAAAATTAGGGTTTCCTGCGGACTTAAGAGACTACGGAATGGGTGCGCAAATTTTGAATGATTTAGGGGTAAAAAAAATCAAATTAGTTACCAATAACCCCCGAAAAATTGCTGGTTTAAAAGGCTATGGTTTAGAGGTAGTAGAACGGGTTCCCTTGTTAATTGAACCCAATACTTATAACTCCAGTTATTTATCCACAAAAGCCCAAAAGTTGGGACATTTATTCCTGCGAACCTTTTTAATAACCATTGCTATTGACTGGGAAGAGACACCAGTAACAATTACGGAAAGATACGAAAAGTTGCAACAAGTACGAGAACTTAGTCGGTCTATGCAATTATTATTACAAGAAGAAGCAAGACCCGTGGCGATCGCCTTATTTGAACAACCTTCTTTAATCTTTCATCTCGGGTTTGAACAAGTTAAAATGGTGGATGATAATTGGCATAGAAACCAGAACCATCCCTACGGACAAGCTATCATTAGTATTCTGGATAACTTAGCCGCTTGGGATAATATCAAACGCCTAGAATTTTTAATTTCTTCAGGAGATGATCCCATGTCAGGATTGCAAGGTCAATTAAAGCGTTATCCCTTTTCTTTAGATACAAAACCCTCTCAATGTACCCTTCCTTGGAAAAGACAAACTATTTATAGTTTTAGCGACGAGCAGTGGGCAATTACCGCTTAATCTAATCTTTTTACACATAGTTACATTTATCTTCTGATTACTGTGTTTGAAAACTAAGTCAAACAGAGTATTTATTAGGAGGAGACACTTATTGAATAGCTGATATTTCGGCTCTTTGTTCTTTCGGTTATCATGATTTACGTATTAATGAACATTGGGAAAAAATCTATCCTTATGTTCAATCTTGGTTCACAAAATTGCATACTATTGACTCAGTACAATGAACAATCCCCTCTCAAACACAATAAATTTAATAACTGTTATTGTCTTCAATTGATAATCTAATGCTTTATAATCGTCGTCAATTTTTAATATTTACAGGTGGATTAATTGGAATTGGAGTTACTAAGGTAGGACATCAATTACTAAATAAATCTCAACCTAATTCATCTGAAAATATAATATCTGAAACTCCTGCAACAATCCCAACCAATCAACATATTGCTATTGCTCCAGAAGGATTATTTGCCCCAATTAAAGGAGATGTTAGAATCGTTGTTATTAGCGATTTAAACGGTCCATATGGTTCAACAGATTACGATCCAGAGGTAGATAAAGCCATAGCTTTAACTCCTCAATGGCAACCAGATTTATTATTATGTGGTGGGGACATGGTAGCAGGGCAAAAAAGGTCTCTAACCAAGCAACAAATAGAAGCGATGTGGGCTGCGTTTGATGTTCATGTTTCAGCCCCTTTAAGACAGGCCAATATTCCCCTCGGGTTCACTATTGGTAATCACGACGCTTCTGGTTCTATTAGTGGGGGAAAATATACCTTTGAACAAGAAAGAAATCTTGCTTCTGCCTATTGGAATAACCCCAACCATAACCCAGGATTAAACTTTATTGATAAAGCTAACTTTCCCTTTTATTATAGTTTTCAACAACAAGATATTTTTTACCTAGTTTGGGATGCTTCCACCCATATTATTGACCAAAAACAACTAACTTGGGTAGAAAATAGTTTAAATAGTTCACCAGCAAAACAAGCTAAACTACGCCTAGTTATTGGCCATCTTCCCCTTCATCCTGTTACCGTGGGCAGAAATACTCCAGGGAACTATATGGCAGAAGGAGAAAAACTGCAAAGCATCCTAGAAAAATACGATGTGCATACTTATATTAGTGGACATCATCATGGCTATTATCCAGGAAAAAAAGGTCAACTGGAATTACTCAATAGTGGAGCATTAGGAGGGGGTCCCCGTAAACTCTTAAATAGTAACTTATCTCCCCAAAAAACCCTCACAGTTGTTGATATTTCTCTAGACTCCCAGGAAACTATCTATACAACCTACAATATGAAAACCTTACAATTGATCAATATTCAAACTTTACCTAAATCTATTGATAAAATTATCCGAAAAGATTTATCTTAATCAGGAAAAATACTCAACTAATAAGTATTATCAAAGGATATAATTAGGGTTTGCTGAATAAAAGCAAAACCCTATTCTTTAAAAGGTTACACCCATATTCGCGATCGCAAAAAAGATCAGCTTTGTCGGCTACAAACCGCTATAATTGGTAGAAACACCTCCCAGTTGTTGCTCAAGAACAAATGTATCGAAAAGAGGAGCAACCTTTACCGCCCCCAGAAAAATTTGAATTACCTTTCGAGGGCAAATTGTCCCCCAATAATCGTTGGGTAATCATGGCAGAGTTGATACCTTGGGATGATTTTGAGGAAGAATATGCTAAACTTTTTTCAGCAGAAAAAGGTGCGCCAGCCAAACTATTTAGAATGGCATTAGGGACATTAATTATTAAGGAAAAATTAGGAACAAGTGATAGAGAAACTATAGAACAGATTAGAGAAAATCCCTATCTACAATACTTTATAGGTTTAAATTGTTATCAACAAGAGCCACCACTGGAATCTTCAATGCTACTTCATTTTAGGAAAAGAATTGATGGAGAATTGATAAACAAAATCAATAAAAAAATAGTAAAAAGAGAAATAGACAAGAGTGATAAAGAAGTAAAAAAAAAGGATTGTCTCCAAGAAAAAGGAGAAAAAATAAAAAATAAAGGTAAACTAATTTTAGATGCGACTTGTGCGCCAGCAGACATCAAATACCCAACGGATTTAGGCATATTAAATCAAGCCAGAATTGAGACAGAAAGAATAATAGATAATCTTTATAAACCATTAAGAGTAAAATTGAGAAAAAAGCCGAGAACTTCTAGAAAAATTGCTAGAAAGGAATAATTAAAAGTAGCTAAAAAACGAAAAGTATCTTATCAAGAAAGAAGAAAAGCTATCGGGAAACAGTTAAAATACCTTAAGAAAAATTTAGGAAATATAGAAGACTTAATTCAAGCTGGGGCTTCCCTGGAAAATCTGAGTAAAAGACAGAAAAATTGTCTAGAGACTATCAAAAAAGTTTATGAACAACAGCAGTCAATGTGGGAGAATAAGACCCAGAGTGTTCCTCAAAGAATTGTAAGTTTAACTCAACCGCATATTCGTCCAATAGTGAGGGGAAAAGCAGGAAAACCAATAGAGTTTGGAGCTAAACTCTCAGTAAGCTGTGTAGATAACTATGTGTTTCTAGACAAAATAAGTTGGGAAAACTTCAATGAATCTTGTCATTTAAAAGAACAAGTAGAAAAGTATAAAGAAACGTTTGGCTATTATCCCGAATCCGTCCATGTAGATAAAATTTATCGAACTAGGGAAAACAGAAATTGGTGTAAGGAAAGAGGGATAAAAATCAGTGGTCCGAAGTTAGGAAGACCTCCGAAAAATGTCAGTGAAGAAGAAAAGAAACAAGCCCACTCCGATGAATGCTTCCGTAATGCTATTGAGGGAAAGTTTGGACAAGCTAAACGAAGATTTAGCCTAAATCTCGTGATGACAAAACTCCCTGAAACCTCCATTACATCTATTGCTATTACATTTTTAGTTGTCAATCTTTCTAAACTTCTGAGGCAGTTTTTGTCGCTTTTTTTGTCCTTATTTACTAATAATAGAACAGGGGAACTCATCAAACCGCCTTTCATTAATTTTGATTATACTTTAAACAATTTTTATGTACTAAAACTTATTGATTTGTCAGAAAATTCTTGGTCAAAAGTGGCATAAATTTTGGAGAAACTTTTTCAGCAAACCCTAAATAGATCACTATATTTTGAAATAATCCCTAATGGAGAGATAATTTAATGTCAGAGATTAATTACGATCAAATCTCAAAACAAGAACTTAGACAAGATTTCTTAGAACAATTAGTATATTATAAAATAATCAAAATTAAGCTAATTTAAAAAAATCATGAAACAACAAAAAGACTGCCATCATTGTGAAGGAAAAGGATACATCGAGATCCGAGATTGTACTGGAGATATCCAAAGAGAGGAAACTTGTGTTTTCTGTGGAGGAACTGGTCAAGCTATTCAGGAAAAGGTCCCAATGACTTATAGGGCTGTTTGATTTTTCAGAAGGTTCACAGGCGATCGCTAAAATCTGCACTACTGGTTCAACGATAATACAAAAAACCCTGCACACAGCAGGGTTAACAAATACTTGAGCTTAGATCAAATTAGGGTGATCAGAGTTTAGAAAGAGAAGGTTCCACGAAGGGTTCCAATTACTTCATCGTCAGCACCTTGGATGTTAACAAATTGGTCGGGGTTAGAGATCCAAATAACACCAGGAGTCAGAGAAATGTTATCAGTAAGTTGGTAACGGTAGAAGACTTCTGCAGTGATGGGGTTACGACTAGGAAGGTTAAAGAAACCTTGTCTTTGACCCAAGTAAGGACGTTGACGACCACCATGATAGGGTTGAACCCCTGCAAAGATACCTAAGAGGTTTCCTTCTTTGAAGAGATCGGGGAAGGCGAAACCGCCACCACCAGTCCAAATCTCAGCACTCTTACCACGACCCATGAAACGAACGTTGGTGAATGAACCAAAGGCACTGAAGTTCAACCATTCAGCAACACGCCAGGTTAACTGACCACCATAACTGTTGGTTACTTTACCACCAATGTCAAAGGGGTTAACCTGTAGGGGATCGTTGGAGTTTGTGCCGTTGGTGTTATAAACGTCGGTAGGGGTTCCAGGTTCTCCAACAGAACCAAGAGCAAAGGCGTTGTTTAACTCAGAACGAGAGAAGTTAGCAAACGAGGTTCCCACTTCCCCAGGACCGGTAGGAATACCTTGACCAAAGATGGGTGAATCAGGTTTGTGGTAAGCGTGAACGTAAGTAAACGCAATATTGAATATATCAAAAAGATTACCGTTGATTTGAGCCAAAGCACCGTAGTTACCGTTGAATAAACCGTTACCACCAGCACTTTCACTGTATTCTTGACAAGTTGCCGGGTTAATACCGTTAACTAATCGGGAGTTACCATCGCAGTTACCCTCAAATCCATCTCCACCACCGTTTAAAGAAGGATCGTTAGTAGTACCTGCTAAATAACCGAAGCTAACAGAGGTAGGACCAAGTAAACTTTCCAGGAAACCAAGTTGGAAGCTCATACCAGCACCACCACCACCACCGATGCGGTAGATGGGGTTACGTTGAGCAAATGTACTTAAAGAACCTTTACCACCGTCAAAATCCTCGAAGAAGGGGTTTAAGGTAGGTACGAAGTGGTGCCAACGTCCACCCCAAGGAGCGACGTAGGTGTTGATTCTCCAATCTTCTAACGGCTCAATGGGAGCATAATAACCAACCCAGTCGATGGTTACATCGTTATTCTCTTCGTTACGACGGGGACCAATGTTAAAGGTTTGGGTCGCAGTGGGGTTGATTAAAGTGTTTTCTGCGAAGGCAATACCAATGGGTTGACCAGTGTTGGGGTTGAGAACCCGTAGGTTAGGCTCGTTTAAGGTGAAACGGTCTGTTCCTGTACCTGTACTGGCTGATAAACGGGTAACTAAGAGGTCTTCTCCACTGAAACTGGTGTTGAAGCTCAAACGAATACGGTCTTGAAATACTGCTTGGTTATCTTCAGAAGAACGACTACCACCAGCCGCGGTTACAGCCATGATTACTTCCCCAACCAACTTGGTTGTGGTGGAGAATTGGTGATCTTCTAAGAAAGCAACCCGTCCTTCTAAGTTATCTACACGAGCGCCCAAAGCAGCTAATTCTGCTTCAAATTCCTGCATTAAGCGTTTGAGCTTTTCGATATCTTCCCGAAGTACCGCAACATTTTCTTGGATTAAACGTTCCATTGTATTTAAACAAGCGTTTAAACCTGCGGCGAATTCCCAACGGGAGGTAGCGCGGTTGCCTCGGAAGGTACGGTCGGGATAACCCACAATACAACCGTAACGCTCAACTAGGCTTCTTAATGCTTCATAAGCCCAGTCAGTGGGGGAAACGTCCCGTAGCTCACTGACGCTGGTAACCTGCTCGTTGGCGTTGTTAGAGAGACCCTCTTGGCTGTAATTTTCAAGCTTTTCTAATAATTCATCCTGTGCCTGGGCAATTTCTAAGCCTTGGGTGGCACTTTCACTAAACAAGGATGATGGGGCATTTTCAGCATTTGCAGAATTGGCCGCAAGAGCCATCCCCAGAACTGCTGGACTAACCAGCATGGTTTTCCATAACGATTTTAGCATTTTCAGCTTTCCTCACACCATATAGATTGACTACAGAGTTCATAGCCTCACTCACCACCCCATTATACACAGCTTTTTTGGATTGGTTCACAGATAAGTTGAAATTTTATTAGAAAAGGTACTTAATAAATTTTTCTAATAGTTTATTCTAAAACAGTCCTGCTCCTCACCTTCCATGCTGGTATATTTAACTAGGGTTGTGTGTAGTGTAGCGTTTATTTTTGTCCATTGACCACTCTATGTTAGAAAATTAGGAAATATTTAATCTTTAGCTAGGTAACGAATGAGTATTACTTCTCTCCTACAAAGCTTTCAGCGTTTTGGTGTTCACTTAGGGTTAGATCGGATTAAAACTTTACTAGCTCAATTAGATAATCCTCATCAACATATTCCCATTATTCATGTTGGGGGGACAAATGGGAAGGGTTCCGTTTGTGCCTATTTATCCTCTATTTTAACGGAAGCTGGTTATAGAGTAGGACGTTATACATCTCCCCATTTAATTGATTGGACAGAAAGAATTTGTATTAATAATCAACCTATTGCAGAATCTGAACTAGAAACTATTTTAATTAAGATTAAAAACTCCATTAATACGACTCAAGATATTCCCACACAATTTGAAATTATTACGGCAGCAGCTTGGGTTTATTTTTATCAGCAAAAAGTGGATATTGCTGTCATAGAAGTGGGTTTAGGGGGTCGTTTGGATGCCACTAATGTTTGCCATCGCCCTTTAGCTACAGTGATTACTTCTCTTAGTAGAGAACATTGGCAACAGTTGGGACCAACTATTACAGATATTGCCGGAGAGAAAGCAGGTATTTTTAAGTCAGGATGTACTGTAATTATGGGTCAAGTTCCTGACGAAGTCAAACCAGTTTTTCAGTCTCATATTGATGCTTTAAATTCTCCCTGTACTTGGATTGAACCTGCTACTTTAATAGATGAAAATTTGGTTGTATATGAAAACATTAAATATTCTTTGCCCTTATTAGGAAAAATGCAGTTAAACAATTCTGCTTTAGCTATAGAAGCCATAAAAATTTTACAACAACAAGGGTGGAATATTACCAAAAAACATATTCAGCAAGGAATTAAAAAAACTCAATGGTTGGGAAGAATACAATGGATTAAATGGCACAATCATTCTATTTTAATCGATGGTGCGCATAATCCTGCGGCTGCGAAAATGTTACGCAATTACGTTGATACCTTAGATAAATCTGTTATTTGGATTATGGGAATGTTATCCACCAAAGAACACGATAAAGTTTTTCAAGAATTACTAAGAGCCAAGGATAGTTTATATTTAGTTCCTGTTCCTGACCATAGTACAGCCAAGCCTGATTATTTAGCAATATTAGCAAAACAAATATGTCCCCAGTTAACAAGAATTAAACCAGAAAAAAACATTTTTTCTGCTCTAGAAAAAGCCACAAATGAACAAAATTCTCAGCAAGTAATTGTTATAGCAGGTTCTTTATACCTGATTGGGCATTTTTTAGGTAATCTCCGCTCAGATAGCAGCAAAGGTCACAATAATTAAGTTATAATGAGAGAATAACTAACTCTACCATCACACCCTCTTATTTATGCTTGATTCCTTACAAACTGAAATTTATCACCTTCAACAATTTGCTAATCGCTTAGTTTCTTTACAGCTTGATCACCTGGGATTTGTTAGTATTGCTATCATATTCTTAGCAGGACTATTAACCAGTTTAACCCCTTGTATGCTCTCTATGTTACCCATTACCATCGCTTATATTGGAGGGTATGAGTCTCAAGGAAAGTTACAGGGAATGCGTCAATCTGCTTGGTTTTCTTTGGGGTTAGCTACTACTTTAGCCGGGTTAGGAATTCTAGCAGCATCATTAGGAAAAGTTTATGGACAAATTGGTGTGGGATTACCCATTGTTGTGAGTATTATCGCAATTTTAATGGGGTTAAATCTTTTGGAAGTTATTTCCTTTCAATTTCCCTCTTTAGGAGAAACAAATTGGATTACTGAGGAGCTTCCTCCGGCAGTTCGTTCCTACTCTCTGGGGTTAACTTTTGGGTTAGTTGCCTCTCCTTGCAGTACCCCAGTTTTAGCAACATTATTAGCTTGGGTTGCCACTAAACAAGACTTAATTTTAGGAGGTGTATTATTATTAGCTTACACCGTGGGTTATGTCCTGCCTTTAATCTTAGCAGGAACCTTTACAGCAACCCTGAAAAAGTTGTTAGAATTACGTCGTTGGTCCAGTTGGATTAATCCTGTAAGTGGAGTTTCTTTAATCGTATTCGGGATGTTTTCCTTGTTATCTCGCTTACCATTAAATAACTTCTCCTAAAATTATCATGTTAAAGGGTTTAAACCAGTTAAATTATCTTCCCCAAACTTAGATAATAATTTCTTCCTCCAATCATATCTTGATAGAGGAAATAAATATAATAAACCTAGCAAATAATGGAGCTATTGGTTTATAATTGAAGTAAGAATTGTTGTGAAATATGACTATATCTGATTCTCCTCAAACCACAGAAAATCTGTCTTCACTAAAACAAGCGTGGCGACAACTTATCAAAACAGTCGCGGATCTTCGCTTAGCCATTGTTTTACTATTAGCGATCGCCGTATTTAGTATTAGCGGAACTGTTATCGAACAGGGAGAAAGCATCCCTTTTTACCAAGAAAACTATCCAGAAGATCCGGCCTTATTTGGCTTTTTAACCTGGAAAGTTATCTTAATATTAGGACTCAACCATGTTTATACAACCTGGTGGTTCTTATCGATCTTAGTTCTTTTCGGCACTAGCCTAACAGCTTGTACCTTGACCCGTCAATTTCCGGCACTAAAAGCAGCAAGAAAGTGGAAATTTTACCAGAAACCCCGACAGTTTCAAAAGTTAGCTTTAAGTACACAATTAAACGTTGATAATCTCGCTTCGGTTAACGAGACTTTACAACAAAAAGGCTATAAAACCTTTCAAGAAAATCAATCTATTTATGCCAGAAAAGGCATTATCGGCAGAATAGGCCCCATTGTAGTTCATGCTGCTATGTTAATCATCTTGGGGGGTGCTATTTGGGGGGCATTAACAGGATTTTTAGCCCAAGCGATGGTTCCCGGTGGTTCTGAGTTTAAGGTTAATAATATTATCGAAGCAGGTCCCTTATCTCAACCGCAAATACCGCAAAATTGGGGAATTCGGGTGAACCGTTTTTGGATTGACTATACCCCAGACGGAACAATTGATCAGTTTTATTCTGACCTTTCCGTGATTAATAACGATGGGGAAGAATTAAAGCATAAAAAAATATATGTTAATGAACCTTTACGTTATGGTGGGGTTACTTTTTATCAAACTGATTGGGGAATTGCGGCTGTTCAAGCGCAGGTTAATAATAGTCCTATTTTTCAATTACCTATGGCTCCTTTAAATACTAATGGAAACGGGAGAATTTGGGGGACTTGGATACCCACAAAAACCGATCTAAGCGAAGGAGTTTCTTTGTTAGCCAAAGACTTACAAGGAACCATGATGGTTTACGATCAACAAGGGGATCTTTACAGTGCAGTTAGACCTGGAATGATCTTAGATATCAATGGGGTAAAACTAAAAATTCATCAATTAATTGGTAGTACAGGGTTACAAATTAAAGCAGATCCTGGTATTCCTTTTGTTTATGCTGGTTTTGGTTTATTGATGATGGGTGTGATTATGAGTTATGTTTCTCATTCCCAAATTTGGGTATTACAGGAAGATGAACGTTGTTATCTTGGAGGAAAAACCAACCGCTCACAAGTCACTTTTGAACGGGAATTATTAGGGATTATCGACTCATTGGAAACAACAAAAAGTTAACTTAACCAAATTAACCCACCAATGATGACAACAAATAATCCTAAAGCTAAGCCAATAAACCCGTTATCTTTGGTGTCCATTTGAGTAGTATCTTCTAGGTTCAGAGATGGTTTTTCCAAGGGTTTAGTAACAGGTTTCGCTTGGATATAACGGGGGGTTGGGTTATCTTCTGTGTTAGTAGTTGTAGGAATTTTTGTCATCCATTCTTCAGGACGTTTTAATTGAGGGGCTTTGAGAATATATAATATACGTTGACTTTGTTGACGAATAGCTAAGTTAGGGTGAGCGGTTAACTCTTGACAAAGGGCGATGGCATCCTCTAACTTATTAATTCCTTGATAAGCAGTCACTAAAGAAAGTTGAACTTCTCCTCCTAATTTTGAAGATGGGTTAACCAATGATTTAGCTTCTTCGAGGGTTTTGACGCTACTACGATATTGTCCTCTGTCTAATAATGCTTGTCCTTCTTGATATTTTAGTTGAAATTGTTCTAACTTAGAATCCATGTTTTAATAATTTTACTTTTTCATATTTTAACAGGTTTAGAGAGGGAGTCAGAGACAGTTTTTAGTAGTTGGTGATGTCTCACCATTTGTTCATGAATTAAAACAGGTAATTTAATCTCTTCTCCTATCCCCATTTTAGAACTAGATGGCGGAAAAATCATCAAATCAAAAGGAGTCCAAATCACGGTGACATCAATCTGATTTAAAGTTGTTTCTATATCCTTGTTTAAGTCCTGTAAAAATTGACTGTTGGGACGCATTTGTTTAATCCCTGGATTAGGTAATACATAAGCAGTCATTGTTCCATTATTAGGGGCAGAAATATTGATGTAACGTTGAACTTTTTTAATTCCCCCAAGACGTTGTAAATAATAGCGAGTTACCAATCCACCCATACTAAAACCAACTAAATCAATGGGTTGTTTAGGGAAAAAATTGTTATTAACATAATTGTCAACTTGTTGAGCTAATTGTTCAAGATGACCATTCCCATTATTCGGGTTAAGAGACAAACGATGAACCTCCCAACCTAAATTAGTAAGATATTTGGTCATTCTGTTAAATTTAGCAGATGTGTTATAAATTCCGTGAATTAATAGAACTGGATTTCGGTTATTGTGATTCATAAATAGGGTTACTCATAGAGGATATTTGTCATATAGTTTAAATTGATTAATAATTGAAACAATAAAAACTTTTTGATTTCCTATTCTGATAAAATACTACCATTAGTCATTCAACGATTAAAGGTAAATCATGGGTAAGGTTTGGGAACTAGATTTTTATTCACGACCAATTTTAGACGAAAATAAAAAGAAACAATGGGAAGTCTTGATCTGTGAAACCCAGACAGATAGCCAAGGATCGTTAGAAGACGGGTTTCGTTATGCTAAATTTTGTCCCCCCAAGACGGTAAACTCTATGTGGTTAAGGGAAGCGATAGAAACAGCCATGGAAAAAACAGGAGAAGCACCCAGCAAAGTCCGATTTTTCCGTCGTCAGATGAATAATATGATTGTTAAAGCTTGCGAAGATGCTGGCTTGGTGGCTACTCCCAGTCGTCGTACCTATACCCTAAACCATTGGCTTAAGCAACGTCAACAAGACTTTTATCCCAGTCAAGAGGGTTACAACGAAGCAGCAGCAACCAATGCAAGTGTCGCTTATCCCGCACTAGATGCGATCGCATTACCAGATGCAGTGAGAGGCGATCGCTCCGATAAATGGACCTTTGTTAGTCTCGAAGCATCGGCCTTTGAGGAGATGAAGGAATGGGATATACGCTTTGGAGAAGGGTTTCCCCTCGCTTTAGCCGATCTTTCCCCTGATACAAAAATTCCTGGGTTTATCATCTATTCTCAACGGGCCCTACCCTTAGCAGCTTGGATGTCAGGTTTAGAATTAGTTGCTCTCAAGTTTAAGTCTAAACCCCTGCCTATTCTTTCCCTAGAAACCGGCTTGAGCGATAGTTGGATTTTAGCAAATTTAACCGATCAAAGCGGCGTTGCAGAAGGGAAGGGGTTTGAAGATACCAAAAATAAAGCTGAAGGAGTTCATTTTCTGGCCATTCAACCTCGTCCCGATGTAGAAACATTTAGCGGTTTTTGGTTGCTCAAAGACGATTAAGAAATCGGAGTTCGGAGTTCGGAGTTCGGAGTTCGGAGTTATGATTTTGGAAAAGAAATCATAAGTGTTTTAGACTCCTCGTTTTTACTACTTAATCTATTAATTGTCTTATATTAGACTCAGGTTAATAAAATGGCCTTTAGAATGGGAGGCAAATAAGGAGAACACTTACACTTAATGTAACCATGAACACTAATGTAGCTTTACTTAACGATCACTGCATGATCCCTGTGATCAAAACCCCTGAAGATTATCTCGTCTTTCGCATCACTCCCCACGATACTAACCGTTTAGCGATCGTTTTTGATAGCAGTATGGCCGATGATTCTTTGACGGTTTGTGTGGAAATATTTGATCCAGGAGGAAGTACCCCAACCCATCGCCATAACTTCGCTGTGGAAATGTTTTTTATCCTCAAAGGCAAAGGTTTAGCGGTTTGTGATGGGAAAGATATTCCCTTACATCCAGGGGATAGTTTATTAGTCCGTCCCACCGGTATTCATGAAATTAGAAATATTGGCCAAGATCGTTTATACGCCCTCTGTTTTATGGTTCCTAACGAAGACTTTTCCGAATTAATTCGTAATGGAGTCAGGGAAAGTTTCGACGAAGAAGACTTACAAGTTTTACGAGGGGGTTGATGCTGCTCCCCAAAAAAATACCTAATATTATCTAAAATTACTCATATCAGTAGCTATATTTAATAAATAAGTAGGTTATTGTGTTTAAAACCCTAATATAATACAATTAAACTCAACAGTTTTGGTCATTATCTCAAAAATGCCATGTTGTTAGGCTTTAAGACCCAACTTAAATTAAATCAAACCCAACGTCAACAACTGGCTCGTCATGCGGGTGTCGCTCGTCATGCTTACAATTGGGGCAATGATTTGTGTCTGGCTATTTTAGACCATAATAAGAATTGTTCAGACTCAGAAAAAATAAAATTTCCTACAGCAATTGATTTACACAAATGGTTAAACAAATTAGTTAAACCGCAGAATGAATGGTATTATGATGTGTCAAAATGCGCTCCACAATTTGCCCTGAGACATTTAGCCTTTGCTTGGCGTGATTGCTTTAACAAAAAGAAAAAAAGACCACAATTCAAGAAGAAAGGACGACATGATAGTTTTACTTTAGATGGAACTATCCGCATTCTATCTTCTCATTTAATCCAAGTACCCGTCATAGGAAAACTGAAAACTTATGAGAGATTACCTACTATTCATCAACCCAAAAATGTCACTATTAGCAGAGAAGCTGAACGTTGGTTTATTTCTTTTAGAATAGAGATAGATTCCATAACTACCGACAAAGAAGTAGATGTAGTAGGGATAGATTTGGGAATAAAAACCTTAGCCACACTATCTACAGGAAAAGTTTTTGAAGGAGCATACTCTTATAGAAAGCTGTCAGGTAAATTAGCTAAACTTCAAAGAGAATTAACCCGAAAAAGCTTCGGTTCGTCTAACTACCAAAAAGCTAAATTAAAAGTTCAGAAACTGCATAGAAGAATTGCTAATCTCAGAAAAGATACATTACATAAATTGACATCAAACTTAAGCAAAAACCACGCAGTAAATGTGATAGAAGATTTGAATGTATCAGGAATGATGGCTAATCATAAATTAGCGAAAGCAATAGCAGATATGGGGTTTTATGAGTTCAGAAGACAGTTGGAATACAAAAGTAAATTATACGGGTCAAAACTTGTGGTAGCAGATAGGTTTTATCCTTCTAGTAAAACTTGTTATAACTGTGGAGAAAAAAAAGACTCATTGCTATTATCTGAAAGAGTGTTTTGTTGCGGAAAATGTCATTATCAAATAGATAGGGATTTAAACGCAGCAAAAAACTTGGAAAAACTAGGCCGAGCTACGACCAAAGTTACGCCTGTGGACAAGTCAGAGCCGACTCCCTTGGATGAAGCAGGAAGTAAAATAGACTCAAACCAAGTTATCATGAGCCTAAAAACTTCATAAGTAAGTTTGAGTAAGTTTTATATAGCGGTAAGTTAAGGGGAGACTTGGGAGACTGGGAGACTGTTTGTTTCTCATCAAGGTCAAGTTTTGCTAATATCGTTATGACTAGGCGCAAGGAAAAGGTAAACTTTGAATGAACCTGTAACTACCCTACAATCCAATAACCGTAAAGAGTTGCGTCAATTGGTGTGCAACCAATTAGCCATATTATTAGAACAAAGTAATTTACAAGGGGCAAAAGCCCTCTTGGTTCCCGTGCAACCGGTAGATATTGCCGAAGCTATCGAAGGTTTACCGGAGTCAATGCAGGTGATCGCCTTCCGTTTATTGCTGAAAGAAGAAGCGATCGCCGTCTATGAAAATTTAGATTCCACGGTTCAACAATCTTTGGTTGAACAATTCAAACAACAGGAAGTTAGGGATATTGTGGACCAAATGTCCCCGGACGATCGGGCCCGTTTATTTGATGAGTTACCGGCCAAGGTAGTGCGTCGTTTACTCGAACAGTTAAGCACCGAAGAACGGCAAAACACGGCTTTATTATTAGGCTATGAGGAAGATACCGCCGGACGCATCATGACCCCGGAATATATCTCCCTCAAACAAACTTTAACCGTTGGGCAAACCCTAGAAAAAATTAGAACCTTAGCCACTGCCTCAGAAATTGTTTACTATCTTTATGTAACCGATGGCTTTCGTCGTTTAGTAGGCATTGTCTCTCTAAGAGATTTAGTTTTATCTTCCCCAGACATAAGTTTAGAGGAGATCATGACCAAAGATATAGTTTCTGTCAACACCATCGATGATCAAGAAGAAGTAGCCCGGGTGATCCAACGCTACGACTTATTAGCTGTTCCCGTGGTGGACAACGAACAAAGATTAGTGGGGGTTGTTACCGTTGATGATGTCATCGATATCTTAGAAGAAGAAGCCACCGAAGACATTTATGCTTTAGGTGGGGTTCAAGCTGATGGAGATAACTACTTTCAGACTAATTTATTGACAGTAGCTCGTAAACGGGTGATGTGGTTATTAATTTTGCTGTTGACTAATACTGTCACCGGCACCATTATTAAATCCCAAGTGGGTTTACTAGAACAAATGGCCATTCTCACGGCGTTTATTCCCCTTTTAACAGGCACAGGGGGCAATGTTGGCGCTCAGTCTTCAACGGTGGTTATTCGTGGTTTAAACACTGACGATATCAAGGATCTTGGTGCTGGACAGGTTATTTTAAGAGAGTTGATGGCAGGGGCTTTATTAGGGTTAGCATTGGGTTTATTAGCTACGGTTTGGGCTTATGGGTTACAAGGTAACTGGTTAGTTTCTATATGTGTTGGTATTAGCTTAGTGGCGATCGCTATTTTAGCCTCTGTTGCAGGTTCAGCTTTACCCTTTGTATTTCGCTCTTTTGGTCTTGATCCTGCCTTGATGTCAGCCCCTTTTATTACTACAGCAGTAGATGTAGTTGGGGTGTTAATTTATTTTTCCATTGCTAGATTGATTCTAGGTCTTTGAACTTTCTAGTCTTTACCAAACTTAATAATACTTTTGACCCACTAAGCCTTAGATTAATCAATAGGTGTAACTTTGTCACTGATGGACAAGTTACGGTTAAATGTTTCAGGATAGGTGTTAAAAAGAAATTATGAGCCCAATAACAGCAGACGTTACCACTCCTCAACAAACTTCTTTACCCCCCACAGACGCGAAAACAAGGGTTAGTGATTTTATGAAAACCCTTCAAGATGAAATTTGTCAGGGACTCGAAACAGCAGACGGCGGGAGTACCTTTCGTCAGGATAGTTGGGACAGAGAAGAAGGTGGAGGTGGCCGTTCCCGTGTTATCAGAGATGGTAATTTTTTAGAACAAGGTGGGGTTAATTTTTCAGAAGTATGGGGAAAACAGTTACCCCCATCCATCTTAAAACAGCGTCCCGAAGCAGAGGGACACGGTTTTTACGCCACAGGGACTTCTATGGTATTGCATCCCCGTAACCCTTATGTTCCCACGGTTCACCTCAACTATCGTTATTTTGAAGCGGGGCCTGTTTGGTGGTTTGGGGGTGGTATTGACTTAACTCCTTATTACCCATTTGCTGAAGATGTAAAACAGTTTCATCAAACTTTAAAGGAAACTTGTGATAAACATCACCCTGAATATTATTCGGTGTTTAAACCTTGGTGTGATGAATATTTCTATCTTAAACACCGTCAAGAAACCCGCGGTGTAGGTGGTCTTTTCTTTGACTATCAGGATGGAACCGATCCCTTATATCGTGGTCCCCATGCTGATAAGGCAGCAGCCAAATATAGCAATCAATTACCCCCTCAAGAAAACCGTACTTGGGAAGATTTATTTGCTTTTGTTAATGACTGTGGACGGGCTTTTTTAACTGCTTATCTTCCCATTGTTGAGAAGCGTCGTAACACAGAATATGAGGACAAACAAAGACAGTTCCAATTGTATCGTCGGGGACGGTATGTAGAGTTTAATTTAGTGTACGATCGCGGCACAATTTTCGGTTTACAAACTAATGGTCGTACAGAATCTATTTTAATGTCTTTACCTCCTTTGGTTCGTTGGGAATACTGTTATGATCCCGAACCAAATACCCCCGAAGCTGAGTTATATAATACCTTCTTGAAACCTCAAGATTGGGTTAACTGGAACGTTTAAAATGTAGGGTGGGCAATGCCCACCTTTCCTAGAAATTGGGTTTATAATTATACTAAATAGCTGATTTTATATTTTTAATGTTATTTACCAGTAACTCAAATAGTAAGAATTCTAATTTAGAACTAAAATATATTGATCTATTTTGTGGAATTGGAGGCTTTAGGATTGCTTTAGAGTTAGTTTGCTCTCACTATAAATTTAAAGAGCATAAAATCAAACCAATTTGTGTTTTTTCTTCTGATATTGATGCTGATGCTCAAAAAAATTACGAAGCTAATTTTAAGGATAAACCCCAAGGAGATATAACACAAATTCCTGTAGAGTTAATTCCTAATCATAATCTTTTATTAGCAGGTTTTCCTTGTCAAACTTTTAGTATTTGTGGTAAGCTTCAGGGTTTTGAAGATACAAGAGGGACTTTATTTTTTGATATTGCTAGAGTTCTTGACTATCATAAGCCCTATGCTTTTATATTAGAAAATGTTAAACAATTAGTAGGACATAATAAGGGAAAAACCTTAAACACTATCTTAGAAATTTTATCTGATTTGGGTTATTATACAGAGTATAAAGTCTTAAATGCTTTAGATTTTGGCTTACCTCAAAAACGAGAAAGAATTTTTATTATTGGCTTGCGAGACCCCCTTAATTTTACTTTTAAAAAGCCGAATATATCTAGGAAACCATTATCAGAAATAATAGAAAAATCTGTCTCAGAATTTTACTATGCTTCTGAACACATACAAAAAAAAGGTTAGCTAAATATAAGAAAAATACTCAGCATGAAATTACAATTTGGCATGAAAATAAAGGAGGGCATATTAGTGCTTATCCTTATTCTTGTGCCATGAGAGCAGGAGCTTCTTACAATTATCTTTTAGTCAATGGTAAACGTCGTTTAACAGAAAGAGAAATGCTCCGCTTACAAGGTTTTCCTGATTATTTTCAATTAATTGGTTCTTATTCAGCAGCTAGAAAATTAGTAGGAAACTCAGTTGCAGTACCTTGTGTTGTTTCTGTTGTTAACTCTATGTTTGATGCAGTTAATAAAAATAAATTTAAGGTTAGTCAAAAGCAGGAAAAATTTATATAATGGTGGGTTACAAAGAATTTTTAGACCTTAACAGTATAATCTAAATTATCCCCATATAACCCACCCTAGCATCTAAGGACAGTATAAAGTGTCTTTAGTATTTCTTCCTGTAATAGGATTTGTTCCTGTGGCGATGGTACATAGATATTTTTCTGTTTTAGGATCTAACAATACATCGGTAAAATCTGCCCCATCAATAATGGCCCCTTGTACTAAAATATTGGTGGCAAATGCTCCTTCTAAAATTGCATTAGTAAAGTTAACTTTGGTTAAACGAGCAACTTCTAAATCTGCATACCGAAGATCCGCTCCCTCAAAATTTGCTGAGTCTAAGTTAGCACTAAAAAATCGAACCCCTTGCACATTAGCATTACTAAAATTACTATCTCGTAGGTTAGCATGGTCAAACAAAGCTTCTTTACGCAAATCTTGACCCGAAAAATCCACTCCTACTAAGTTAGCTCGATTATAATCTACTGCCATCACAGGCAATATGGGATTACCGAAAAATAAGGTAGCTATTAGGGTTAATAATAACAAAAATCGTCTATAATTGGCAGGAATCATACTTTTAGTCTCCATAAATTTTATTCTTCTATATTAATTCTAAACTGTAAGGTGGGCAATGCCCACCCTACTATTAAGACGCTGATAAAATTTGTTCGTCTAAACTAAAATCAATCTCAGCTTGATCTCGTTTAGAAGCTAAATAATCGTTTTCAAAGGAATCTTTTAACCCACTAATTAAATCATATTTAGGTTGCCAATTTAATTCCTGTAATGCTTTATGAATATCAGCGAAAAAGTGCTGTATTCTTAAAGGAAAGGCTTTCTTTTTCCCAAAGTCGAATTGTTTAGGATCATAGTGAATAATATTAAGATCATCAGCAGATTTACCAGCAGCCACCGCGCAAGCTTTAGCTAACCCGTCAAAGGTAACATAACGCTCCCCTGAAATGTTATAAATTTGTCCGATCGCTTGTTCATTTCCTAATACAGCAGCCATAGCTGTAACTAAGTCTTGAATATGACCAAACTGGGTAATATGTAAACCATTACTAGGAATAGGAATGGGTCTATTTCTGACAATTCGATCAAAAAACCAAGCTTCTAAATCGTTATAGTTTTGTGGACCATAGATATAGCTGGGACGAATAGAAGTCCAGGGAATACCGGATTTTTCTAAGTAGCTTTCTGTGGCAAATTTACCTTTGTGACGACTATTGGGATCAACTTCATCCCCTTCTATATGAGGCATTTGCCCTGACTTTAAATAAACCCCGGCCGAACTAACATAGACAAAATGTTTAAGTTGATCTTTAAAGATTTCTATTAGGGGTTGAGTATCGCTTAATTCTCGACCATTATTATCAAAAATTGCCTCAAAACTTTCAGATGCTAACTTCTCTTTTAACTGGGTAGCATCTTTGCGATCACCGTGAATTTGTTTTATCCCTTCAATGGGTGCTGGTTTATTTCCTCGGTTGAATAATACTACTTCGTGGCCTTTTTTGACTAATTCTTTGGTGAGATAAACCCCGATAAAACGGGTTCCCCCCATGATTAAAATACGCATACTTTCCCTCGATTGTTTTTAGCTACTTTAGATTAGAATACTATAGTTTTGTGGTGGTTTTTATTTTATTTTATTATCAGTTAGAAACTCAGAATTCAATACCATTAGTTTCTAACATAAACAACTTAAGCTGCTTGTTGTGGGGGTAGTCGACGAATTTCTGAGTAAAAAGCAGTGCGACTGTAACCATTATTTCCCTTGATTAAACTGGTACGCAATCGTAAGTTCTCACTAGCAAACCAGATCCTTTCTTCCATTAAAAAATCACCAACCTCAAGGGTTAAATTTAATGCCTCGTCTTCTGCTAACAAATAGCTTCCTGGGGATGGAGGTTGAGACTGAAAAGTTTGGATTATTTTACCTACTTTTGGTTTATTACTATCAGGAATTAAAATTATTGTTGCATTTCCTGTTTGCTTTTTTTCTCCATAGTCACTGGAACTATTCCAGCTAATTTTTTTACCGCCAATGGCCTGACTAGGATCGAGATGATATTGTTGACAAAGAGAGACAACAGTAGAATGATTAGCCTCTAACCATTCTACTGTTAATTCTGATTTCTGACTTTCTGCTTTTTCAGTATCAAACTGATAGCTACTTTGCTGAGAAAACCATTGACCAATACATAATTCTAAAAAGGTTTGTATGTCCATGACTACTGTTTAATTCTCTGCTTAAAATAGGGTGATGGGTGAAATTTCAGCTATCCCATAACCCTAAGTGTATCATGAGAGATGCCTTACTTCTTAACTATTAGTTTGCAGGAGGTTGAGGGAGAATAACGCTGCTTCTCTGACTTGGGGTTGAGAATCTTTGCCTAAAAACTTAAGCGCAGCAATACTCTTTTCTGTGTTAAAGTTACCTAGAGCTTGTGCTAGACGTTGACGCACTAACCAGTCTTCTGAGTTGGCAAACCGTAAGATATCGTCAATAGCATCAACGGCCTTGATCTCTCCTATAGCTGCGATCGCCGCTTGGTGCATCACGGTTTCTTTGCTGTCTAAAGCTTGTAACAAGAGGTTTTTGGCGCGAATGTCCCCTAAGTTACCCAAGGAAACAGCAGCACTAAAACGGACTAACCATTGCGTGTCTTCGTAGAATGCTCTAGATAAGGGTTCGTAGGCCCGAGGATCTTCGAGATACCCTAAAGCACCGGCTGCATCAGCCCGAATGCCATAGTCTGGGTCACTCTCCAACAGTTTAACTAAAATAGGATAACATTCGTCGGTTTGTTTAACCCCCAGAGCAAAAACCGCCATAGATCGCACTTGTAAGATTTCATCGTCTAAGACTTTTTTGATTAAAGGGACAGCTTCTTCTGCTGAGACTTCCCGTAAAGAGGCCAAAGCTAAGAGGCGATCGCGAGAGTTTTCGCTTTCCAGTTGCAAGGATATCTGTTGGAGGTCAGCATTAATCATTTCTGTAATATTTCTTTATAACTTATTGTTTTTATTGTAACGATTTTTTACAAAGATATCACTGATAGTCCCTTAACTTGTCATGTGCGTAGTGATTAGTTCTGTGGTGGATCGCAATACGGAGAATAATCTGATTGATTTTTCCCGACTAATCACTATGCAGATCATTGTTAGCTATTTTTACATAATTGATTGCTCATAAATGTCAACTATTTTCTTAGCTTTTATATTCCACTCAAACTCTTGAACTCTTTCATAGCATTTAGCTGACATTTCCTCTAGTAATGCTTTATTTTCTATCAAGGTTGTGATTTTTTCAGTCAATGTCTCTACTAAGTATTCCCTGGATTTAGGTTCAATACTAAAACCTGTTTCTGGCGTTACATACTCTCCAATACCCCCATTATTAGCCACGATACAAGGTAAACCACAAGCCATCGCCTCCAAAACCACGGCTCCTCCAAACTCTCGAATAGAAGGAAAACAAAAAATGTCAGCTTCCTTATAATAATTGACAGTTTCGCTTTGTTTGATCCAACCTGTAAAAGAAACAATCTTTTCTAAGCCTAAATTTTCGACTTGACTCTCTAAATTAACCTTTTCTGAGCCGTCTCCTACAATTGTAAATTTAATCTTATTTTTAATATCATCTGATAAATTACTGACGGCATCAATAACCATATCAGCACCCTTATATGGTACTAAACGGCCAACAAAAAGCAAATTAGTTACAGAATTATTTTGATTAATTGTTTTTTCTTGGAAAAAGCTTTTAGATATCCCGTTTTCATAAAAAAGCTGTAGACGTTCTTCTGGTATCTTGAATAAATCTTGAATAAGATTTAAAGTATAGGTTGAACCTGCTAATATTTTATTAGCTGTCTTATAAGTTTCTACATATCCTGGAATTAAGTTTCGTCCGACTGCTCGTAAAAAGTTAAAATAAGCGAATTCTTGTCTAGCAACTTTTTGAAACCCAGGGGGGAAAGGCACTCCTCCATTGACTGGCCCCAATATAAAGGGAGTATCTTGACAAACTTTAACCATTTTTGATGGATATCGTGGCATCATGGGTGTAATCATGTGAACGACATCATATTCTTTTCCTATAACTTTATCCTTGAATTGCTGGTAAACTTGTCTATTAAATTCTTCATAAATAGGGTAACTTAATGCAATGTATAGTGGCCAATTTTTACGTCCAATCGATGTTAAAGTAGCTATTATTTTGTGATAAACTTTGCTGAATTGACTTTCTTCAATATAAATTATGTCTTGATGCTCTGGGCGTTTCTGTAAGGCTTCTTTGTTTCTGATATGGGTTACTAATGTAACATTACACAATTGACTAATTCCATTGTAATAATTGTAACCTTCTAATGGGACTGATGACCAGTCAGGGTTACATTGCTCTATTATTAGTAGGGCTTTCTTTTTTTTGGTATTCATAAGATAATCCAAGTTATTTGTATTAGCTAATTTTTACTTAAAAATTCCGTAATAATTTTAGCACTTTTTTCGCTACTAAAATCCTTAATAACCCGTTCTCGACTGGCTTTAGACAAAGCACAACTCAATTGAGGATTGTTTAATAATTTTTTAATAGCTTCTGCTAACACTTTTGGCGATTTAGGAGACACTAATAAACCATTAACTTCATGATCAACCAGTTCTTTTACTCCTCCTTCTCCTGTCACTATAATTGGAACTTCCATCATCATTGCCTCCATAATAGCAACCCCTAATGGCTCTTTCCAACTGGCTAAAGCAAAAATATGAGCTTCCTCTAAATACTGACGAACCTTTTCTTCAGAAACAGCACCCAGAAGATGAACAGACTTTTCTAAATTTAATTCTTGAACTAATTTATCCAGTTGTTTATGATATCCTTCACCCCCTTGTTCATCTTCTCCTGCAATTTTTAGCTCAATATCTATACCTTCTTGATTTACCATAGCGATCGCTTCGATTAAATCAGCGTGTCCTTTACAGGGATTTAGCCTTCCACAACTAAAGATACGACAAGTTTTTTGAGTTTCCCAAGGTTGGTATGAAATAGTTCTTTGAAAGTAACTGCTCACCGCAACAAAAAAGTCTTATTGAAAAGCACTACAAACAACATCAGTTGAGTCAACAAAAATATAAGCCCTGTGATTTAGCGTAAAATTTAAGCTAATTTATTACGGCTATTTTAATGACTAACATTCCCCGAATCAAGTCTTTTTAAAACCTCAAATAAAAACAACAATATGAGAAAAAAAAAGAATAGTAAGATAGTTTTTTGTTAGCGGAGATTATCCGCTAACCCTGTGTATTTTTGTGCAGAGAGATAGGGGGATCAAGAAAAATCTATCCCCCATCGGCTCCGGAGCCTTTTACATCTCTAATCCTGGGGGACTCCGACCAGCTAATGACAATAATTCGCATAATTGGACAATGGCATTTTGCCCCTGTAATCTCATGGTCTCTAAAAAACTGAACATTTGGGTGACTAACTCTGCACCCCAGTCGCTTCTTGCTCCCCCACTTACTTTGCGGTGAATGACAATGGGACGTAAAGCTCTCTCAGCATCATTATTATCTGGTTTGACTTCAGGATAAGTTAGAAAGGTGAACCACTCTTCCCAATGACGTTTGAGACGGTTAATCAATCTTTGTGCATCATAAGGCCATCCTTTTTTGGGAGTTGCTTTAAAAATCTTTTGCAGTGAGTTCTCGACTTCTGTTCTTTTGGAGCCTAAGTCTTCAAGGGTTAAATTTCGAGCATGATAATGACGATAATGGATACGGGCGGTTGCTAAAACTTGCTGTACATCGGCAACAAATTCTCGATTCGCTTGAAAACGACTGGTTTTAAGGGACTCTAACTCTCGTTCTAAATGTGCCAGACATTTCTGTTTGGCCATCGCACTTTGTCTAAAGTAGGCACTATAGCAGTCACTGGTGAGGATGCCCTTAAAATCTGCTCCTAACAATTTCTCGACTTCTGCGGAGCTTCTAGTGGGAGCCAACATCAACACACAGACCTCATTTGATGTGGCTACCCAAACCCAATACTTGATGCCATCGATGCAATAACTGGTTTCGTCAACACATCGGATTCCTGGCTGCTGGATGTACTTTAACCACTGTTGGGTCAAGGGTTCTAAACTTTCTTGAAACCATTTGTGCATTTTGGCAAGGCTCCCTTGAGAAATGGGAATGCCAAAGACATACTCTATAAAATGTTCCTGTTTACGCCATGTAAGATTACCCCCATAGCCAAGCCAGCCCAGGATGCTACTTAATCGCGCCCCATAACGGAATCCTTCTTTAACTCCCAATGGAACAGGACTGTAATCTGACCATCCACAACTAGGACATTTATAGAATCCGCGACGATATTCCCTGATTTCTATGGGTTGGTCTACTACTTCAGCCACTTGCTGGACTTTTTCGGGAACTACTTCATCTCGTTCCACTGAACCCCCACAAACAGGACAGTTTTCTAGTTCTAAAGGGACTATCTTATCGGGCTGACCAAAACCATTACGGGTCTTCCCTGGGTGGTCATATTTTGGTCCGCGTTTAAATCCTTTTTTGCGTTTCTTTTTGTCAGAAGGCTTTTTTAGTGGGTCTGATGATGGGGGGACTGAACTGTTTTTTGAGTTACGGTTTTTTAGCTTATCTCTCTCTTCTTTCAATTTTTCAATTTCTTGCTGTTGTGTAGAGATTTGTTGTTGTTGCTGGTCAATCAGTCTTTGTTGAAGAGATAACTGTTGTTGTGCCTTGACTAGCTACTCAATCATGAAGACATTGTTCGCCAACTGTTCATCGGCGATAGCTCTAACTAGCTTTGAATCAATGGTAGCATTTGTGGTCATAACCCCCACTATACATAAAAATCCCCGATTTTACCTTTATGTTGTCAAGACAGATTTTTTATTGCGGTGAGCAATTACTGCTATAGTATATTTCTATAACATGAGCCTGACTTAAATTAACATCGATTAGGGTGCTATCTGTGAAATCAGTCTTATTGATTTGAGTGCCTTTAACGGAAACATTCCGTAAATAAGCTTCACTAAAATCAGTTCTTTTTAAACAGGCATAATCAAGATCAGTATTGTCTATAAAAGCATAGTGACAAATTGCCTCTTCTAAGTTAGACTTCCTTAAATTAGTATCATTAAGCTTAGCACGATAGAGATTAGAATCAGCAAGGTTAACATCCTTTAGATTAGCCCTTTGTAGATGAGTTCCTTGTAAATTTGCCCCCTGTAAATTAACCCCTAAAAAATTAACATCTTCCAGATTTAGCCCACTCAAATCTAAACCACTAAGGTCAATATCAGAAAAGTGTCTTTCTCCTAAAGCATATCTCTGTTTGAGTTCGCTCAATCTGAACCTAAGCATCCTGCACCCCTTAATAAAAGTTCATAAAACTACATAATGCTTACCAAATTAGCAGTCACTGACAGTAGTTGTCAATAAGTATTATTACATAATAGAATTGAAACGATGAAAAAACGTCATAAAGTAATAAAAAGATAGTTGCAACCAAAATTGTGCCAGTGCCAGTGTTTATTCGTGTACCACAAAAAAAGCAAATTGACAAATGAAACTTTCTCAGTGATATTACTTACTTTTGTCAAAGGTCTAGCGTTTAGGTTATATTCGGGTTAAAATAATAGACAGTTGTGCCAACGGCCTGAAATGCCAAGGCAACTATGCTTCCCTAGTTGTTAGGGGGACACTTGCAAAGCGCAACCCTTAAAGGTTAATCCACTAGGGTTGACTATTCTAATCAAAAACGCCGATAAAACACTAACGTCTTTATCAGAGTTACCAACTCATAACTATCCACCTAGACAGCGTATCAATATATAATGTCAACGAAGCGCAAGTTTATTCTTAAGGATTTTCCAAAATGTTGAATAAACCATCCTGTTGTTAAACGGGTAGAGACACCCAAAAGCACCAAGGAACGTCCCCTAATGGGATAAGTCAGTACCATTAGCCCACTGACATTAGGTTAAGGATAAAAATGAGTCGAGTTCACCACTGTTTTCGCTTGACTTGATCTGTCAAAATGTTTAATCCTAAACAGTTTTTCAAGCAATTTAAGCCAAGAATTCAGGAATTATAACCTGCCATCGTCTCTTACAAACGTTTGAGGGAATTGAATGCCAAAACAAATCATTATCGCAGAACAACACCACATAGCTGCCGTCTTTTGGGAAGATCAAATACAAGAATTAGTAGTTGCCACCGGAAACCAACAAGTTAGCGACATATTCTTAGGGGTGGTAGAAAACGTCATCCCCGGTATTGATGCAGCCTTTGTTAATATTGGAGATGCCGAAAGAAACGGCTTTATCCATGTCACAGATTTAGGTCCGTTGCGTCTCAAAAGGAGTGCTGGTGCCATTACCGAACTTTTAACGCCCCAACAAAAAGTGCTGGTTCAGGTAATGAAAGAACCAACTGGTAACAAAGGGCCGAGATTAACTGGTAATATTAGCCTTCCTGGACGTTATATCGTACTAATGCCCCACGGTAAAGGGGTGAACCTTTCTAGACGTATGCGCAACGATGACGAACGAAGTCGCTTAAGGGCTTTGGCTATCCTCATTAAACCTGCTGGTATGGGCTTATTAGTCCGTACCGAAGCCGAAGGCAAAGCCGAAGAAGCGATTATGGAGGACTTAGAATCTTTACAGAAACAATGGGAGTCGATCCAAGTTCAAGCCACCTCAACCCGCGCTCCTTCCCTGTTGAACCGTGACGATGATTTTATTCAAAAGGTTTTACGGGATATGTACAGCGCGGATGTCAACCGTATTGTGGTGGATAACCCCAACAGTGTCAAACGAGTCAAACAGCATTTGATGAACTGGAGTGGAGGTAGACCCCCCGAAGGAGTATTAATCGACCACCATCAGGAGTCCATGTCCGTCTTAGACTATTTCCGGGTCAATGCTGCGGTCAGAGAAGCCCTAAAACCTAGAGTGGATCTACCTTCTGGGGGCTATATCATCATCGAACCCACGGAAGCTTTAACCGTCATCGACGTTAACTCTGGGTCCTTTACCCGTTCAGCTACCTCACGGGAAACCGTCCTCTGGACCAATAGCGAAGCCGCCACAGAAATCGCTCGTCAGTTAAGACTAAGAAACATTGGAGGGGTGATTATTGTGGATTTCATCGATATGGACTCCCGAAGAGATCAACTTAAATTACTGGAACATTTCAACAAAGCCCTAAAAGTCGATAAAGCTAGACCCCAAATCGCTCAACTCTCAGAACTGGGATTAGTAGAATTAACCCGTAAACGCCAGGGTAAAAACATTTATGAGTTGTTTGGGCAACCCTGTCCCCAGTGCGGTGGTTTAGGGCATTTAGCCCATCTTCCCGGAGAATCGAAATTAGTCGCTCTCGAATCTGTTTCTAATAACCCCCTTCCCCTTCCTATACCAGCACCCAACGCGAAACCAGTTGAAAAACCTTCAGAAGCCAATGATAGTGCTTGGGACTCTCTCCTAGAAGATGAGGATAGCGATAACCCAGATCAACTAGAATTGTTACATCATCCCAGTTATCAAGAGCAGAATAATAACGCCACTAACCGTCGTCGTCGTCGTCGTCCCCCGACACAAGCTCCTAATTTGGTCAACAAAGAAAAAGAAGAAACTCCCGTCCCCAGTAAACCAGTTACTAATGTGGCAGTAAAAGAGACTGAAGAGAACAAAGAATCTAGTAATGAAAATCGCAGAGAAAGAGTCCCTCGACATTTGCGCCGTGAAGATGCTCCCGTAGAACGGGTTTCTGTGGAAATGACCCCTACAGAACAAAATGTTTACGCCCTGATGGGAATTTCTCCCTTAGTTCGTGTTGACCAAGAATTTAAAGATCCTAAATCTGTTTTGGTTTCTGTAAAATCACCAGAGGGGTTTGAAAGAAAAAAAGTTGAAAAAACTCCTCAAAAGAGCAAACAAACAGAGACAGCAACCCCTAGCCAAAAGCAAATGATGATTGATTTAACAAATACGAAAAATAACAGCCCCACAGAATCTCTTACAGTAGAAGAGGCTATGGAAACAAACAATAATGATGAAAATGTCGCGGATACTGACACCACTGAATCTTCTGGTGAAGATGATCTCAAACGAGTTGTTCGTCGCCGTCGCCGTCGTTCCTCCGCTAAAGACTCAGATGAATAAAGGTTAATATTCCTTAATATTTTTGATAGTTTCAGTTTTGAGAATGGGAACAATACAAGCAAGGGGTTGGGATTATTCTTCAACTTTTTTTCCAAATAACCCCTTGTCAGGTTGGTTATGATAACAATGTTGGGTTAATCAAGCTAGTAACTATTATTAGTTTTCAATCACAATTGTGATTGAGATAGAAAAAAATCAATCAAAAAAGATTAGCCATTAGGACAAGTTTTTGTCTATGATGTTACTAGCGTTATTTAAGGAAAACCTTAAAAACATTGTTTCATTTTTGACAAATCCCATTCTCTTATCAAAACTGTTCCCTTATTAATGTAATAAGGAATTCTATCATGAATGTAACATATTATACCGTCAGAAATTTTGTTTTAGGCTATGGTTCTTCTGAGTCTAATTCTCCTTCTAAATGGTTAAAAGCTCCAGGAGCAAAAATATTACAAATTTTAAGATATCGCCTAGAGCATCAAGAAATTAGCGATCGCACCTTTGCCCATCGTCTTTGCCGTCTTATTCCTGCTCAATGTCCTTTTGAAAGGAAAATTGAGTTTTTCGGTCATATATTACTCAGTATCCCCCCTCTGTGTAAACTTAACCCCTTATACGATGATTTAATGGCCTTACGCTTCCGCGCCCTTTGTTATCTCGCTGAAGAATGGGGAGAAGATATTAGTCAATATTGTTAATAACTAATACTAATGTACCCAAAAGTTCTCGAAGTAGTGTACTATTACAACGCTTTAAATTAACCCCCTAGTGCAGCTTAGCAAAAACAATCCACCAGTCACTTATGATCTTTAAAGCCCTTAAATTTCCAAACGAACGGCTTAGCAAAATGTTGATTAAAGTAATCAATAAAATTGAGAATTTTTTGGGATAGTTCTTCAGTTGAACGGACAGTAATTCTTTTGAGTAAACGCCTGACTAAGATCGAAAACCAACACTCAATTTGATTAAGCCACGATGTATTTTGGGGAATATAAACAAAGCTAATTCGATGAGATTCATCTGATAAAAAATCTGCTCTGCTGTCCATAGATTGCAAAATCCCCTCCTTTCCTTTTCTTCCCAAATCAATAGTAATTCCACAGCTTTCTGCTACTAATTTGACTAAGCTTTCCGATTTATGAGTGTTGAGTTGATCTACAATAAAAATCCATTCTGCTTTTTCATCAATCTTAATCGTTCTCTGGATATGTTCAGAAAAATCTTGTTCTGTTCTTGTCGGTCCAATAGAGGGACTAACAACTTTTCCTCTTGCCACATCCCAGTTCGCAATCAAGCTTAAAGTTCCGTGTCTTTCATATTCAAATTCGATTTTTTCTACTTGTTTAGGCTTGATTCTTTTGTTCGGAAATAATCTCTCAAGAGCTTGAATCCCTGTCATTTCATCTGTACTAATTAAATGAATTCCTTGTTCTAACAAAGTTTTAGCTTCTTGATGAAGTTCACAGATATATTTGACTTGCTTTTTAAATTTTAAGGGATCATCAATTTTGGCATTTAACCAGTAACGAACGAGATGTGGTTGTAATGTCGCTTCTTTTTAAAAAACGCCCCACACTACGGGGGGAAATCTTTTCGACAATTCCTCTTTTTATGGCTTCATCCGCCAACTCTGAAGGTGTCCAATGGCTCACTGGTCTGTCTGATTTTTCACATTCTTCACAAGCGATCGCTACAATCTGGACTACTTGTTCGACCGTAAAGGATTTTGTTGTTCCAGGTCTTGGGCGATCGCTTAAAATTCCTTTGATCAAGACCATTAATGCTTTCTCCGTTACCTGTTGTTCTTCGGCGGCACTCAGTTTTTCTCTCTCCTCAAACCATCGCGATCGCCACTGACGCACTTGTACTCGGTCTAATTCTAATCTTCGACTAATCGAACTATTGCTCTCTCCTGATGCTGCGGCTAAGATTAGCTTGGCTCGTCTAACAAGGCGATAGGGGTTTGTTGTCCCTCTCACTATTTGTTGGAGTACTGTTTTCTGTAGGTTGGAGAGGTTAATTGGCAATGCTTTTATCATGGACATCAACTTCGAGATTCTTCCGTTAGTTTCATTGAAACACATTGTCGTGGCTAGTCACGAAAGTTTCTGTAAAAATCTGGTGGATTACTTTCGCCAAGCTGCAATAGTTGTTTGAGTGTTAAAAGGTTTAATGCTTAATCCATCTGTTGCAAAGCTGACGTACTGTATTTCTACAACCTCTCCATCATGATTAGAAATTTCCATGGGTATTGTTTGAGAAAAAACAAACTTCAATGGGGTATAAGGATTACTTGAACTAATTAAATGTTCTCCAATTATTCCCTTAAGCTGATAAGTGACTAATTGTTCATTGTGGTAATTTTTCTGGATATCTAATTCAATCTTTGTGTCTCCTACCCACAAAGATAATGAGTCTAAAATCTCTGGAGACATGATATAAAATATTGTAAAACTAATTTGATAATTATTGTTTTCTGCAAGGGGTATATATATATATGACTTATTTTCTGGCCCTGCCCATCTTAACCATTTATTTATAGGGTTATAGTAAAATCTAGGATACCAATTCTCTAAAAAAACAGCTTCAGAAAAATTAAAATTTATTTTGGTAAATCTTGACACTGATTGGTGCTTTTGTTGAAAATTAATCCTCAGATAATCGACTTTTTTTTGATGATAATCTTTATGCTTTTGAGGATAAGGGGCAAAATATAAGTTTATATCTTCAGTAAAGTTTCTAATTTTTTCTTAAAAAATGGACTTAGCAAAAGAGTAAAGTTTTTGATCATAGTGATTGACATTTTGAATTATATTACACTCTTCTTCTGATGGTTTATAGTCAATATTTGCTTTTTCTCTCTTATTTAAAGAGCGGTTTAAAGGTCTAGGAGGAATCCCTAATGAATAGTTAAATAAAGCCACAGAATCCTCCATCAACTCACAAATACCCCAGAAAAATAAGTTCAGTAAATTTTCTTTAGCTATATTCAAAATATTGTCATCACAATAGATAGGTTCTTGTTGTTTTTGGGGAAAAATTCCGGCTAAGAATCTTACCTGTAAATTATCATAAAAACCTAAATAAGCAGATGATTTATAAAGTTCGCTCATGGATAAATGGTGAACTGCATTAAGATAATCTGCTTTTAAAGGACTATGAGATAAACTCAATAGAAAATCTATGGTATTTTTGATATAATAATATTGGGAGATTTCTCTAGCTAAAGGCTGACGAAACCAAGTAAAAGTGTGAGGAGGTTTTGGTAATTTATCGTACCAATTTATACCCAAATGACCGCTAAAAAAATGATACTTTTTTATTTCTTCAGAGGTAAATGTTTCAAGTTCTTCGAGGAAATGACAGGGTAGCCAGTCTTTTTCAGAATACAAATCCATCAACCAAGTTCTTATGCTAGTTCCTGCTGTTTTGGGTATATGTAAAAAGTGTAGAGAACGCAAAATATCATGGTGTATAGTTTGTGAAGAAATGCTCATATTAAATTTGATATATTGATTAAATAAGTTCTAGGTTTTCTATTTAAAATAGGCCATTGGAAGCATAGTGGCACACCAATCTAAGGCTTTCTTAAACACTTGATATTCGTTAAAGAAAAATACATTACCCCAAGAATTATTCAAAGTTTGTGGAAAATTACAATAATAAAAAACTTCATAAACAAAATCTGAGGAATGCTGATTTTCTCTGCGAGCAACAACAATATACCAATAATACTTTCTAACACGCATTTCTTGCACTAATACTTTAAGACTGTTAAAAGCATCAAAGTTAGCGAAAACATGATTTTTATCCCAAAATTCTGTGACAATAACAGGAATAGGATAATCGCTAACACAAAGGAACGTTAAATATCTCTTTTAAGGCGATTGCTGCTAGGGCTTCTTGTGGAGAAAAAACAACACATAAAATTCGTCTAGGCTGGATACCTTGGAACAGTTCGCTGAGTCTAGTAAAGGTTTCTGAACGAGATAATTCATCTATACAAAAACAGAAGTTAATATCACCAAAATCTTGGTGTCCGTCGTAGTAATCATGAAAACGAATCGAAAGAATATTCTCACTATCAGAAAAAATATTTCTAATAATTACACCTGTTCCATGGCGCAGGTTAACCTCGTTAGGAGTTAGAATAACATCAGGATTTTTTAAGGAAATTTTGGGTAGAGATGAATCTCTTTTCGGGGTATTTGTTGTTTCATCCGTGATCAGTGAACTAAGTTCATCTCTGATTAGATTATTTTTTGAAATTATTTCTTCTAGTGAAGTATTAGACATTACTTTGTTCCCAATATTCCCTAATAAATAATAGTATTTATTAAAAAAATATAGCCTTTTCTGAGATGGACATTCTCTGTATTTATATTGTTCCCCGTTAATTTCATTTTTTCAGTAAAAATATTAGTGGGGAGGAACATCTCCCACTAATTCTTTTCTTATCCTTGATTTAGAAAATACGACAAGTTACTGAGTAGTTGCGGAGAGTTCTTGTTCTTTGAGGGCACGACCATCTTTTAAGTCAAGAATGCGACTGACAGCAATGCGATCGCCTGGTTTAACCCCAGAAATTACCTGATAAGCTTGACCTTGAATAGGTCCTACCTTAACTGGGATCTGTTTGGCCACTAAATTTTGCTGATCTCCTGGTTGAGCTAAGAAGACGAATTTTTGTCCACCTAAACTGGTAACGGCGGTAGTGGGAACCAAGACTCCTGGTTGAGTCTCCCAGACAACTCTTGCTTCTACATACTGTCTATCCCGTAGAGTACCATTATTACGAAACTCCATTTTAACGAGGATAGACTGAGCATTTTGGTCAACTAGAGGGGCAATATAAGTGATTTGTCCTCGAACCCCGGGACTGCCATCGGGGTTAATCAGTTCGACGGGAAGTCCCTTACGGAGACGGTTGCGGTTTTCAGTGGGAATATTGACATTGAGATAAAAGACTTGATTATCGGTGATCGTAGTGATTCCCTCACCGACGCTGACACTATCCCCAATTTTTTTCTCATTGAATTCCCCAATAACTCCGGTAATTGGAGACAATAGGAAATTGTAATCTAGGGTAGCTGCGGTAGAACCTTGTTGTCCTTCGGCTTGAACAATAGCAGATTGACGACTATCTATATTGGCTAGTGCTTGCTCAATCTGTCTTTCGGCTGCTTGTAACTGGTTTTGGCTTGCGTTGAGGGCTTCTTGAGAAGCGTCACGGGTTTTAATTCTTGATTCTAACTGAGCTTGGGTATTATCCAGATTTTGAGTGGCTTCATCCAGGTTTTGCGTAGGAACTACCCCCTCTGATTCAAGAAACTTTGCCCGTTCGTATTCTTTTTTTGCTAAAACCAAGTTAGCTTCTATCTCTTGTACATCCGCTTCAGATTTGGCTAAATTGGCCTTAGCAGTTTCCACATCAGCCTTAGCAGTATCTCTTTCGGCCTGTCGTTGACGATATTCTGCCTCTGCGACTTTGAGATCCGCCATAGCCACTTTCAAGTTCCCCGTAGCGGCTACTAATTCTTGTTGTTGTTGCTGGGGTTCAATTTCGATTAATCTTTGCCCTTGACGCACCAGATCACCTTCTCTGACTAAAATTTGCTTAATTCTCCCATTGGTACGACTGGGGGCTAATTGTACCCTTTGTCTGGCTTCGAGGGTTCCTACATAAGTGCTACTGTCAACTAGAGTAGCGGGTTTAAGGGTTTTCAGTTCCACCTCGACAGCTTGAGGAGCAGTGGCAGTGGTTTCATCGGAGGCGCAACCTGTGGTTAACAGAGAAACCATTAAAACAGTTCCTAGCCATTTTTGAGAGGATTTTAGGGGTTTCATGGGACTAATACTTCTACAATCACTTTAAAATTTAGCAGAAGAATCCAATTTTTGCTTTGAAGTTTGCTTAATTTAACAAAGATTTTAGTGAGTATTTTGTGGAACAATAACTATAAATTATACTTCTGACTCTTGACTTCATTCAATCGTGCCAACTAGAACGCCATGCTGCTTCTGCCTGTGCCTGAGCATTTTCCCGTTGAATTTTTTGATAAGCTTTGCGAATTTTTTTGACAATATCTAGTTTTTGGCGAATTTGTTGACGTTGAATACTTAATTGAGGATCAGCAAACTCGATATCAGATAATCGTAAATGAATAACAGAAATTTTGGTTATTTGGGATTCTCTATTATCTTCATTATCACTATTTTCCCCTTCTTCTTGCTTATCTTTTCGATTCGTTTCTATCAGTAAATTTAAAATATTAGGAGGATTTCCTGAAGACGAGGCTCCTTCTTCTGCTTGTAAGGCCATTTCCAAAAGTTGAGGAGGAAACTGACTAGCAATAATTTTATTTTTTTGTAACTCTCTATTAACATCTTGAGCTAAATTATGGATAATCACTCTGATCCCTTGTTCCACCCTTTTGCACCACAAAACAAGGTCTTCAGGATTGTCAATTTGAGAAATTGAATCGTCATTCTCTCCATCATCATCCTCATGTTCTACTTGAAATTCCTGATTTTTCATCAGAGATAATTGGGTTAAGATTTGTTCGGTTAAAGTAGCTGTTGGGGCTGGTTGTGGGAAGGTAATATAGGCTAAAAACTTAGATTCAATCGGTTGACACAATTCTCTAATTTGTCCTTGCAATTTTTCTCTTTTACTATAGGATAAACGTAAAAATTCTTCAGGATAAATCTTGGTACAAATTTCATAAACCGCTAAAATTAATTGTTTTTTTAAAGACAAACTTAATAATTCTAAATATCGTTTATAAAGTTCGTTCAATCCTGTAAAAAAATCCTTTGATTGTTGTTCTAACTGTTCTATTTCTTGCCTAATTTTTTGCAGAGATTTTGCCATAAGTCAACTTTTAATAACCCAATATATTAATCAAAAATACCGAAATAAGGCAAGAGTTGGAGCTATTTTCCTTACTTTTGCCTTACTATTAATAACCATTCTTGAGAGAATTTACTTTTTTTTACTGATCAGATTCAGCCATGAAAACAAGTCCAAGGTTTATGCTTTTTGTCCTGTTTGGGCAGCGACTTCATCAGCAAAACTAACTTCTTGCTTTTCGATCCCCTCTCCTAACACAAAGCGAGTGAAACGACGAACTTGAATGTTTTCCCCAAGTTGGGCGATGGTTTGTTTAAGTAACTCTTCAACCGTCATATTCTGGTCTTTAACATAGGGTTGATCGAGCAAACTAAGTTCTTTTTTTCGCTTATCAATACGCCCTTGAACAATCTTTTCCTTAATGTTATCAGGCTTATTGCCTAAATCATCTCGTCCCATTTCAATTTCTTTTTCCTTAGCGATCATTGCTTCAGGAATATCTCCTGTGGTCACATACTCTACATTGGGACAAGCTGCGATTTGCATAGCAACGTTTTGGACCAGGTCTTTAAATTCATCTCGACGGGCCACAAAGTCGGTTTCACAGTTCACTTCTACCAGTACCCCAATGCGGCCACCAGTATGAATATAACTATGAACCAATCCTTCTGCGGTTTGTCGGCCTGATTTTTTCTCGGCGGAGGTGATACCTTTTTGCCGTAACCATTCCATGGACTTTTCCATATCCCCCTCATTTTCTTTGAGGGCTTTTTTACAATCCATCATCCCCGCGCCAGTTTTTTCACGGAGTTGTTTAACCAGTTTTGCTGAGATTTCGGCCATTTTGATTTTAGTGTGTACGCTAACAACTATTTGAAGTCTCCATGCTCTGAAAAACATGGATTCTAGTTAGTGAACAAAGACAAGACGGTTCCATATCTTTGCTTATTAACTTATTAGATTTTCATCTAACTTAATGCCCTTCAACAGACACCTACATCCCTTAAATTAACCTGTAGACTTACTCAAAGGGTTAAACCTTATATGGAACTCAGGTTCATAGTTTCACTGGACTCGTCTATCATTTTAGCATCAACAGTAATCTGCCTTGGAAGGGCGGATGGCAGTGGAGGGAAGGTAAGATTCCTTATCTTTCGGGATAAAAAGCGCATCCCAATGAATCACCAAAGCCCCAACTATATTGCTTGCAATTAGTTGGGGTACTTCACATTTACTCCTCTTCTCCTTCTCCAGAAGCGACGGCTTCAACCCCCTCTTCTTCTTCCTCATCGTAGTCATCGTAGTCCCCTTCTGCGAGGCTTTCCTCAAACTCTTCATAATCATCATCAGAGTCTAACTGACCATGACGGCCTTCATAAATGGCATCTGCCAATCTACCTAAAATTAATTTGATAGAACGAATAGCATCATCATTGGCTGGAATGGGAATATCAGCGTAGTCGGGGTCACAATTGGTATCTAACAGGGAAATCATGGGAATGCCTAATTTTTGACATTCTTGGATAGCATTATATTCCCGACGTTGATCCACAATCACCACTACATCGGGGGGACGACGCATGGTTTTAATGCCACCGAGATATTTTTGTAGTTTGCCTAATTCCCGACGCAATACAGAGGCTTCTTTTTTAGGACGACGAGCGATTTGTCCACTGTCTTCCATTGCTTCTAATTCTTTAAGTCTTTCAACCCTGGTTTTGATGGTTTCCCAGTTGGTGAGCATTCCTCCTAACCAACGTTGGTTAACGTAGTTAGCTCCGCAACGAGATGCTTCTTGAGCAATGATGCCGGCTGCTTGACGCTTGGTTCCGACAAATAAGAATCGTTTACCTTTATCAGAGTTATTGCGAACGTATTGATAAGCATCCTCCATCAATTGGGCTGTTTGCACCAAATCGATGATATGAACCCCATTACGGGCTGTATAAATATATTGGGACATTTTGGGGTTCCAACGGCGGGTTTGATGCCCAAAATGAACCCCTGCATTGAGCAAGTCTTCGAGGGATACGACTGGCATAATTAAATTTTCTCCTGTTTCGGGTTAATCCTCCATTCAGGTGTATTTCTTGCGAAGAAACACCCGAAGTCCTGAATGTGCGAGATTTTAACAACTTTACTAGAATAACATAAAATAGTTTATATGAAATCTTCTCTTAATCCTTTTCCTGCCACAAATTCAGACCATCCCCACGATAGTTTTAGAATTAGCTTTGCTCCTCTATCCTTGGAAGAGGTTTATGGCTTAGCTGATGACCCTAGTAACGGGGCGATCGCTTTGATGAGTGGGACAGTTCGACAAGAAACCGAGGGCAAAGCCGTTCGTTATCTAGAATATCAGGGTTATGAACGGATGGCTCTGCTCATTTTCCAGGAAATTGCCGCTCATATTCGTCAAAAATGGCCGCAAACCAACCGAGTCGTCATCCATCATCGCATTGGTAAGCTAAAGATTGGGGAAATTAGTGTCTTAATCGCTGTAGGCTGTCCTCATCGGGGTGAAGCGTTTGCTGCTTGTCGTTATGGTATTGACACGTTAAAACATAATGCTCCCATCTGGAAAAAAGAATTGTGGGCTGATGGTTCTGGCACTTGGGTCAGTATGGGTGCTTGTGAAGACATAGACTAATGATTTCCCATATCAACATTAGTTATTTCCCTGGATATTCAGGTATTATTTTGATCGCTGTTTTTATGGGTTTTATCTGAAACTTAATTGATTCTTTAAAATAACAATTCAAACTTTACATTAACTTTATTTTCTACATATTATTTCATATTTTTTTGTGTCAAATACCAGTGTTTTTAGGGTTAACAATTGAAAGATATAAATGTAATAATGAAAGTAAATAATCTTTAAATTATCTATTGGCTCTGTTTTAAGAGATTCAGAAATTTTGGGCGGAAATACTTATTTATTATGAAAAAATCAACTTTAATTTCTAAGGGTTTACTGGGAACCACTTTTGCTGCATCAATCTTAGGCTATGGGCTAACGGTCAATGCCGCAGGATTGACACAAGTTTCCCTAGAACTAGCACTTTTAATTGATGGCTCTGATAGTATTTCAGATGAACATTTTTATGATCAAATTGATGCTTTAGGTAACATCTTCAATGATCCTAACTTTTATAATGACTTTGTTTTGCCATTAAAAGGTAAACAAGTAGCCGACCACAAAAATTATGGTCAAACAGTAGTAATCAATGATCCAAGTGTAGCGGTTAGTATTTATCAGTTTGGCTCTGGAATTGACCCCGATAACCGCCAATTAGTTTACCCTGTTTTGGAGCAAATTGCTGATTGGACTGTATTTAACTGACAACATCAATCAGGTATGGGACAATTGGATTCGATGACCATTAATAAAGTGGGTGGTTTCACTCCCATTGGTGATGTTCTGGACTTGATGATCAAAGAGTTCTCGAATAATTCCTATGCTCGAATAATTCCTATGATGGACATCAGACTGTTAATTTATCGAGCGATGGATTTGAAACAGAATCATCATCGTCTGTGAACAGTCTGGACATGGCATTCTTATTATTCGACAGTGGTGTTACATTTAACGCCCTAGCCATCCCTACAACACTTGATGCACAGGGGGGGGGAGAAGCAAATCCCTCTGGGGACCTTTACCATAGCTCTAACTTGCAAAATATCGTCGATCCTTTTGGTGATGGATTCCCTCCGTTGAATTTAGCTGGTAACGATGGGTTTGTTTTGTATGATTACGCAACAGGAGAAAAAACCCTAGAAGACGCATTTCGTTTGAAATTGGGCTTAGAAACCATTGGCACACCACCACCTCCTCGGCCTCCTGAACCTCCTAAACCTCCTGTGGTAGATCCAACAGGAGACCCAGAAAATGTCCCCGAACCTAGTTCTATATTAGGTTTACTCGTCATTAGCATACTTGCCCTATTGCCAGGCAAGAACAAGGGAACTTAGTTAAGAAAGACAATCTCTGGAACATTAGGTAAGGTTTTAACGTTTAGAATTCTTGTAGTCCAAAATTTTACTCAGATCGAACTAAAGAGTATATCCTGTAAAGGTGAGTAAGTTGTGAGGCAGTGAATCAATGGTTATCTCCCTATATCCTAATGGCAGCGGTCGTTCAAATAATCAGACCAGGAACTTCAATCATCGCTTTTTGAATCCACTCCCCCATCTACCCAATAGTGCTTTGTTTGGGACTGATGGCATCAGAGGTAAGGCAGGAGAGTTATTAACGGCTCCGTTTGCCCTACAATTAGCATTTTATGCCGGACAAGTTTTAAAATCAAAAACAGCCACACCCGGTCCCATTATCATCGGTCAAGACTCTCGTAACTCCAGCGATATGTTAGCTATGGCTATGGCCGCAGGACTAACTTCAGTCGGCTTGGAAGTCTGGCAGTTAGGATTATGTCCTACTCCCTGTGTTGCTTATTTAACCCGTCACAGCGAAGCAATGGCAGGGATCATGATTTCTGCTAGTCATAACCCTCCAGAAGATAACGGAATTAAATTTTTTAACGCAGATGGTACGAAGTTGTCCTCAACCCTAGCCCAAGAAATAGAAGAGGGGTTACGAGGTAATCTTGTTGTGTCCATGGATGATATGGCTGTTTGGGGTAAAACTTTATATCAATCCAGTTTAGTTAATGATTATTGTCAGTTTTTACAGGACAGTTTACCCACTTCCTTCAGTTGTCAAGGGATGAAAATCGTTTTAGATTTGGCTTGGGGTGCTTCGGTAAATGTGGCCCCGGCTATGTTTAATGCGTTGGGTGCAGAAGTTATTTGTTTACACGATACAGCTAACGGCGATCGCATTAATGTCAATTGTGGTTCCACTAATCTTAATTTATTGCAAGCTGCGATCTCAGAACATCAGGCGGACATGGGGTTTGCTTTTGATGGAGATGCTGATCGGGTGATGGCGGTAGATGGTACAGGAAAGGTGGTGGATGGAGATTATATTCTTTACCTCTGGGGAAAATACCTCTTAGAGCGGGGTAAACTGCCCGATAACCTCTTGATCGGCACTGTTATGGCAAATTTGGGGTTTGAACGTGCTTGGCAAGGTCTAGGGGGTCAATTGGTTCGTACCTCTGTAGGCGATCGCCATGTTCAAGCGCAAATGTGGCAAACTGGGGCTATGCTTGGGGGTGAACAGTCGGGACACATTATCTGTCATCATTACGGGGTGTCAGGGGATGGTGTCCAAACGGCGTTACAGTTGGCTGCTTTGGTGCATGAGTCTGGGGTATCTTTGGCTGAGTTGGTGCAAAATAGTTTTGAAACCTATCCCCAGATTTTACGCAATGTTCGTTTAGAAGATCGGGAAAAATTACGCTCTTGGCAACAGTGTGAACCTCTGCAACAGGCCATCGCCCAAGCAGGGGAAGATATGGGTAATACAGGCCGGGTTTTAGTTCGTGCGTCGGGAACAGAAACTTTAATTAGGGTGATGGTTGAATCAGAATGTCCTAATGCTGCTAGTCATTGGGTTAATTATTTAGTGGGAGTTGTGGAAACCCATCTTGCTGCTTAATATCAATAAGGTTCAGGATTTGTTTTGTCTTCATTATTAACCCAAATATAGTGGACTTTAGCTAATAATGTTATACCATGATTTCAATTAATTAATCCCAGTAAAAAACCCTTAAAGTAGGGTGGGTTAGACGGGAATAATTTGGGTTATAACAAGAAAATAATAATCCGTCGCAGGGCACCATTTTCCTTTAAGTTTCCTGAAGGTGCATTACACTTGGTTTATGCACCCTACCCATAAAATTTAGTTTTCTTCTTCTAAATACTTTAGAAGAATTAGGCGAAGCTTTACTGGATTTTCAGACAGAAACCGATTTAGTTAATTGGTTAGAAAATAACCTTAATTAACCTCTATTCACATTCAGTAATCAGTCATCCGTAGGGTGGGTTAGACGGCAATAATTTGGGTTATAACAAGAAAATAATAATCCGTCGTAACCCACCATTTAGTTTAATTTTTCCAAAGGTGCATTACACTTCGTTAATGCACCCCACCCGTAAGATTTAGGTTTCTTGTTCGGTTGTAATTTCTTCTTTCTTTTTACATTTAATCCCTGTAAAAAAGCCTTAAAGTAGGGTGGGTTAGACGGCGATAATTTGGGTTATAACAAGAAAATAATAATCCGTCGTAACCCACCATGTTCGTTTAATTCTCCTGAAGGTGCATTACACTTCGTTAATGCACCCTACCCGTAAAATTTAGTTTTCTTATTCCTTGTTCTTCTTGCATTTAATCCCTGTGAAAATAAAACCAGCACCTACTAAAATAAGTCCTAAAATATTAGATGATTCTGGAATAGATTCAGGTTCATCTGATTTGACTGTAACAGTAGATGTTACACTGTAACCTATACCAAAAAAATTAGGTGCATTATAACCACCCCCTCCATAAATACCAGAACCTAGACTAATAGCAAATATCGTATTAGCATTACAAAAACTACTATTGTTACCTAAACATAATCGTCCATTGCCATTATTATCAATAAATTCAGCATTATTATTAATAATTAACTCTGAACTTGTTAAATCAAAAGTAGCATCATTGGCTAGACTAGGGCTAGTAGAAAAAGGTCGAGATCCAAATATAGTGCTTTCATTAAAAGTAAAAGGAGATGCCCCACCAGTCACAGCTATTGTAAAATTGGATATACCAGGATCATTCCAAGCAACATCAGCAGGATTACTAGAAGCACCAACTACACTATCATCCCAAGTAAAACCACCATTGATATTGTAGGGACCTCCGTTTCCTGAATCACTAACACCAGAAAAATTGACAGTATAAATGTTAGCGGCTTTTATCATAGTAGGACTAGCTAAAGAAAGTAATAATGTAGTGGTCATTAATTGAGCAAAAGATTGAAGTTTCATGATACATACTCCTTAAGAAACTAAGTTAATTGAATGGGGGACAAAAATTACTGTAAAGCAGACAAAAATTGTTCAGGCGATCGCAGATTTAATTCATCAATGGCAACCCATTGAGAAACGGCAGAATCAACAACAACTAAAATTTTTCCTTGGGTCATATCTTCGTTAATTTCTACCAAAGCGCAACCTAAACTATTAGGTAAAAAAACAGCTATTTGTACAGTGCTTTCATCTTCTAAAACAGATTGATAAGTCAGTTTTTGCTGATCGTTAATCAGTAAATAAGGAACATGATTGAAAGCCTTTAAAAAGCGAATTTGACTATCAATATCGAAAATTTTGAGATAAGACTTAACCACAGAAACCGCTAAGGTAGTTAAATAAACTTGTTCTGTATTAGAAAAGGTTTTACACCCTTCAGAAAATCTTTCCGCCATTTGATGATCTTCAGGTTCAATGGGGATCATTAAGGTTAGGGAACTGGGATATACTGTCATCATAGAATTGTCCTGAAAATTTGCATAATATTCCTCTGATGTTCATCAAAAAGAAGAACACAATAAACGTTATTCACTAATAATGGATAAATGTCATTCGGAGGAACTAGGAATCTCTGTAAGCAACTAACCTGAGTTCGGAGTTCGGAGTTAGGAGTTAGGAGTTCGGAGTTCGGAGTTAGGAGTTCGGAGTTAGGAGTTGAGAGTTAGAGTTTTTTCGATGGCAAAATCAGGGTTTAAGACTCTTAATTTTGACCAGTTGTCTATAAATTTCCTTATATCGAACTCAGGTAACTAACCAAACTCTCGTTGTGCTTCTACAAACTGGCGAATATGACCAGAAAATTTATTAAGATTACGCTGAAAAAAAGTTCTCAGGGAAGAAGCATTAACTTGATAACGATGAGCAATGTCTTGCCATTCTTGACAATTTAAACGCTCTAAGAATATCTTTTGAAAAGTAACATGAGCATATTTCTTAGGAGCAACTTTTAATAAATTATCAGGATCTAACTCAACATAAGAATGGGTTAACTCAAGAAGACTAGGGGCAGAAGAATTAACGGGAAATTCTAACTGGTTTAAAGACTCTGAATTGATTCGTTGTAGAGGTAAACCACTAACACAAGCTTCAGCAATCATCTGTAAAATAGCGTCTACATCACTAGGATTAGACTTTTTCAAAGAATAGCAATAGTTGAGCAGAACTATCCAGCTAAAAATTGAATGATTAGCAAACCCTAAAAGATAAGACGGAATTCCTAATTTACCAACTTTATTAACCAAAGTAGCTAACTTATGCTTACAACGAATAATTTGAGCCTGATTCTTTTGGATAAAAGGTTCAACAGTTTCCTGTTTAACCTCCCAAAGATATTTTTGTAAGCGATAGTCCCGGATTTCTCACAAATTAATTTGAAAGCCCAATCCAGAGATGAAAAATGATAATTTTTAGGACTAATAGAAATTTTGAATATAGATGAATAAAAAAATTGACTTTGATTATCCAAAAATTGAGTTTAAGAGGGAATAATTATATTAACTTTTGATTTTCTCCACGATAAATAAGACTAAATGAAAGTATCAGTCAGTCAACAACTTATGATAGATATCTTTTTTAAAAAACAACTTATTCTACTTATCCAGTATTAGGAATAGTTTTAATTCTTTTGTTAGCAATAGACAAAATATCTTGATAAGGACAAGCACTAGCTATAGCGATAATAATTCTTCTACAACTAATCTTTATTCTGGCTCCCAACTTAAGAAGATTTAGACGTATTCTTCCCACAGTTGCTTTAGCCAATGAAGTTTTTTTTAAACAGTGTTGACGAAAAGCATTTATGAGAACATAAGCCCAGGAATGTATCCATAATCTTAGTTGATTACTTTGAAATGTTTGAGTTGAAGTTCTATCAGCTAACAAGTCTAATTGTTGTTCTTTACTCCGATTTTCCATCTCGCCTCTCGGACAGTATTTTTTTGTATAAAGTTTTGAGGGTGGAATTTTTGAAGCGGGCAAAGATGTCACCACATGGCGCATTTTTAAGCCATCACTTCCATAACAAACTTTTGTCACTACTCTTCTTTGACAACTCCATGACTTTTCTGTTTTATAACGAATAGAGCGATGCCAAGTAGAAATTGGTACTAATTTTTTAACTTCTTCTAAATCTTCTTTTTTCTGAAATAAACTATCCATTAATTCAATTATTGGAGCTAGTTTTTTTTCATATTCATGTTTGGCTTTTTCAATTACATCATCCGCTCGTAACTTAAGAACGCCATTTGTTCCCATAGCTATAACATAATCAACTAAAGGCTGATTTTCACAAAAATAGAAGATTTCTTCACGGGCATAGGCACTATCACCCTAACTAGGATATGAGTCTCTGACCATTTTTCTCTAATTAGTCCGATAATTCTTTGTAATTCGTCTAAGGCTCCATCGGCTGGATCTACATTAGATGAACGAAGTTTAGCAACTAATAAATGATGCCCACAGAAAATATATAAAGGAGCATAACATACTCCGTGATAATAACTATTAAAAAATGCCCCTTCTTGATTACCATGTACTTGGTCATCCGTGACATCCATATCTAATATAATACTTAAGGGAGGTTTTTTATAAGACTCTAAAAAAAATTCGACAAAAGATTTTTCAATGGCTTCAAAGTTGGGTTCTATTTTATGATAACGACTCGTTTTTTGGTCGAAAATAGTCTCAGGACAATATTCCAATCTATTAATTGTACTTTTTCCAGCTAACCATCCCTTTTTATCTTCAAGTTCATTAAGCTTTTCTAAAGCGATCTTAAGGGCAGGATCGTGGCGTAATTTATCATGGTCATTGACATCTTCATAGCCTAAAATAATTCCATAAAGCCTTTGTGCTAATAACTCATGAACGGAATGATCTACATAAGATTGATGACGATGATCTTGAAAACAGTTACCAAACTTCTCCGTAATTCCCAGTTTTTTATCCAACTCAGCTATCCAGACAATCCCCGCATCTGAAGTGATTAGTCCCCCATCAAAATTAGCGATTATTTCTTTTCCTTTCTGTTTACTAAAGTTGATTAATTGACGAGGGGTTCGGGGATGACTGGGACTCATTAAATCAGTTTAAGGTAAATTGTTTTAATAATTAAATTATAGCATATTTTATTCTAACAATCTAGTACTATTAGAGATTTTATTACTAATTTTTTCCGAAAAATGAGTGATTGATTATCTTTTCATCTTTGTCTAATTCGGGTTGATTTTACTTTAAATCTGACAAAGACTGTTGGTGGGGAAATCTGGATCGTCTGTTCAACCCATTTCTGTAAGGATCTGGGTTGGAGAACGCAATTTGTAGAAATTGGGATGGTATGAAGAAGTCTTCTGCTAGAATTAANGCGCTTATATTACGAATTGCAAGATATTTACATGNGTTGAATGTTATTGGAAGGAATTTGTTTCCTAAGTATCAAAATAGTTACGCAAAATTGGTTTGGAAACGCGTAAGGTGAAAAATGTTTTTAAGAAAAGTGATAAGTTG
>NZ_AADV02000007.1 GCF_000167195.1 Crocosphaera watsonii WH 8501
ATTCAATTTCTAACCGACTCGTCATAGATGTTTTCCCTGATTTAATTTTAGCGACATATAGGTATTAGTTTGGTTATTGATCAAATAGATACTTTAGTCGCCAAGGATTTGATCAAGATGCCTCACTCTTGATCACTCTGCAAAACAGTTTTAGAAACAATACGAGTTTTCTTCCGTTGCGCTTCGCTAAGTTCTTCCCCTGCTTGTAACTGAGTGGCGTTGGTTTGCAAAACTGTGGCTGCGCTTTTATCTCCTAATTGTAAAGCGGTTTTAGCTGCTGTTTGTAATAATGTAGCTGCCCCCTGACGATCGCCTTTATTTAACTTGGCTTCGGCTAACTGGGTTTGACGATATTTAGCTAAGGTTAAGATAGATTTCTGGACGTTACTATCAACTTTGGCCTCATATACCCCTTGCACTTCTACGGTTAGAGGAATTTTCTCCGATAATAAAGCGGTTTGAGATAAAGCAGGATCGTCATAACGCACTTGTACTGTACCGATAGTATGATTCACTGGAGACAATTGACTCAAATAGAGGTTAACCAGGATCACCCGTGCATTATCCGTCATTAAGTCCCCCAAACGCACAATATAGGTGTTGCCTTCCTGTTGGGCGTTTAATTCTACGGTTTCCGGTTCCACTTGGGCCACCGGTTTAAATTCTGCCAGACGTACCTCTGTAGTCAATTCTAAGCAAAGATAAGCATTGGTTAACCCCACGGACTGCATACGGGTAAAGAGGCGGCTAAACTCCGTTAATGCTTGTTCTGGTTGTTCGATATAACAGAGAGTTCCCCCTACTGAGTCGGCAATACTTTCTAAAACATCTTGATTCCAATGGTTGCCAAACCCGAGAGTATTGAGGGTAATATTGTATTCTCCTGCAACCTGGGCTAATTTTAAACAACGTTCGTTATCACCGTGTTCATTTTCCCCATCGGTTAATAAAAAGATTTGAGAAACCCGATCTTCTTTCCCCAAAGCAACCTGTTTGATCCCTAACTTCATCCCCTCATCGATAGAAGTTCCCCCTTCTGCTTTGAGAGATGCGATCGCATCTTTAACCCCATCTATCTCATCCACGGGTTGGTTGGGAACAATCACTTTTGCCCGATGGTCAAAGGCTACTACAGAGAGGCGATCATCGGGTCCTAGACCTTCCACTAAATAGGAAGCCGCTTCTTTAACCGTTTTCATTGGTTTCCCTGACATCGAGCCACTATGGTCTAAAATTAAGCCCAAATTTAAAGGGAGACTGCGATCGCTACTCTCACTGACAGCAGAAAGAGAGATAGCAACTTGTCGTTGACTGTTGCTTTGATTAGCATCAATATGACTATCGTTTAAGGCACTTTTTAAGTTAACTTTCATAATCGGTTCTGCACACTAGACCAGGGTTTTATGGGATTGAATAGCCTTTTATTCAAGGATAAATCATCATCTACAAATTATTTAAAAATTTTTTCTAGTACGATCCTTTTGTGAAGCAGTAGTAAAGTAATCGTTAAATGAATCAGGAATCTCTAACCATCTGTCTCAGGCAATTCTAGGATTAGAAGTAGCACAGTTTTTTAGTGATGGGCATTCTTATGGATGGGCTACAACAACAAATTAATGAACTTAATCAACAAGTTACACAACTTAATCATATTGTTGAACAGCTTAGCCTACAGATGGGGTCATCTCACCTACATAGTGAAGCGGTGGTTAACGAAAAGTTACCGACGCAACCCCATTCTATAGCGAGCGTGTCTCCTTCGGTTTCTCCCAGTTTGCCGAGAACCAACCACTATCAGTCAGTAATGGACCATAAAGATATTTTACTAGATGATAGTGACACTCACACTCTAATCGCCCCTGAAGAAGAACCTTTATTAACCACCGATCTTCAGGTTAGACGATTAACCGCACAACTGACAGCCGCTTATAATCGCATTGCGGCCTTAGAAGAACAACTACTAGCTTGTCGGATGATGCCTTGATTTATCAAAGTAGGAAGGAAAAGGGGCGAGAAATAGAGTTAAGTGATGAGCCTTTGATGAAAGCAAAGGTTAATTATTAGGCAGAGTGGTTTGAGGAATAGCTGCCCCGTTGGGTTGAGAAGGGAGTAAAGGATTAGTCGGATAATTACCTAACCCGTTAGCAGGATTATTGGGACGGGTTGGAGGAAAATTATTGGGATAGCCTCCAGGCAAACTATTTTGGGATGGTAAAGGGGTCAAACTCGGATCATTCCAAGAACTAGGACTTGCTTCGTTTTCCCCAGGTAACGTGGCCAAGGCAACGCGATCGCCCCCTACTTCTCGTAACATATCTAAAAGTTGGATCACCTCGTTATAAGTGGCGTTTCTAGAAGCATGAAGCACCATTAAACCTTGGGGGTTTAATTGATGATAGCTCTTAATCTGATTGAATAATTGATTACGAGTGACTAATTGCTTTTCGACATAAACTTGACCAAAATCATCCAAACTCACCACCAACATTTCCCGCATTTGGGGGGTTCCTGAGCCGGCTTTGGGTAAATCTAAACTGATGGCCTGCTGACGGGACAATCCCACCGCACCCAATATGAAAAATGTCAAAATACAGAATATGACATCGATCATGGGTAAAATTTCGATGCGTACTTCTTGGGGAGAGGAAGCGTCTTGCCATAACTTCAACGGTCGAGAATAAACCGAAGATGATGGGGATTTTTTCTGTGGAGCTTTACGAGCAGTCATAGGTCAATATTTAAAAAAATGAGTATATTATGCTTATTCATCAAAAGTTTCTGTAAACTTTGAAGGAGTATTGGCGGAAAGGACGGAAGGATCGCCGTTGCTGTCTGACCAGCGTTGACGATAAATCACTTCTAACTCACTGCCAGCTTTACGAAAGACCCTTACCTGATTCGACCAAAGGGACTGAAAAAGGCGATAAAAAGTCAAACTTATGATGGCAACAATCAATCCCGTCGCAGTTGAAATAAGTGCCTCCCCGATACCCAGAGTAACACCTGTGGTTGAGGAAGTGCCAAGATCGCTAATTTGGATATCTCCTAAAGAGGTAATCAAACCCAAAACCGTCCCGAGTAGTCCGAGTAGGGGAGATAGAGCAATCACTGCTTCTAACACTTTGTCCCCTCTTTTCATCAAGGCCAGTTCGTCATCGGCCGAGGATTCTAGAGCTAAATGGAAAACTTCTGGGTCAGGATTAATTAATCTCAGGGGGCCATAGAGGAAACTCCCCATGGGGTGCTTATTATTTTCTCTAGCCACTTTCGGGGCAGCATCCCAGTTATGAGCCGCCATTTCTAGCACTCGATTGACAATTTTTCTTTCTTTGAGTAGAAACTGTATCCAAAACACAGAACGTTCAATAATGGTACTCAATGCTAATACGGACAAAATAAGTAGTGGCCACATTGCCGGTCCACCTTTTGTCATAATTTCTTGGATATTCACAGTTTTGCTTAACCTCCGTTGCTTGCTCCTCGTGGAGAAACATATTAACAGTTGTAATGATTTATTTACAATTTATGAGATTCTTGTTTAGCAATCAATTATATCCCCAAAGAAGAAAATATTGTTCAAATACAAACGGAAAAACCCTAATAGTTATGACATTGGTATCCGTACTTGGAGTTATTGGACTTTTAACCCTAACCACAATGAACATTTCTGTATTGCAAATAGGATAGATGGTGATGAGGACTCTAAAAAACACGAAAGCTGCCTTAAGCTTTCTCTCAATTCTCTGTTGTTTGAGTGGTTTAATTGCTGTTTCAAAAACAGATATGACCGCCATATTCAAAGACGTTAAAGGGTTACGAGAAGTTTCCCCCAGAATTGTTTTTCCCCAACGGACTCTTCAAGAAAGACATTTAGTCGATGCACAAGTACGATTTGGCTTTAAGTTGTTCTCTACGCTCACAAAAAGTCAAAAAAACGAAAATATCTTAATTTCTCCCACCAGTATTGCCCTGACATTATCCATGCTCTACAATGGGGCAACAGGAACCACTCAAAAAGAAATTGCTCAAGGACTGGCCTTGAGAAACATCAATGCTAATACCCTCAACCGTGCTAATCAAACCCTATACAATGACTTAAACACTCACGGACTTTATAATAGCTTAATTGTCACTAATTCTCTCTGGGCAAAAGAGGGGTTTTCTTTTCGTTATCAATTTCGTAAAAATAGTCGCAAGTATTATCAGGCTAAGATATCTAACTTAGATTTTTCTAGTTCTGAAGCTGGAGGAATTATGAACCGTTGGGTGAAGGAAGAAACCCAAGGGCAGGTTCGGAAAATTATGGATTCTACTCAGGCTGATGATGTTCTTTTTCTCATTAATACTGCTACTTTTCAGGGACTATGGGAAATGGGATTTGATAGGGATTTAACCCGGGATAAACCTTTTTATCTAAAGAATCAGTCGGTTAAAAATTACCCTTTTATGTCCCGTAAAGGAACTTATAAATACTTAGAAACCCCTCAACTACAGGCCGCAGAACTTCCTTACGCTAACGGACGCTTTAGTTTATATTTATTCCTGCCAAAACCAGAAAGCGATTTACCGACAATTCTCGAAGAAATTACGGCTAAAAAGTCAAGAAAACTATTATCTAAATTTCGGAAACGTCAAGGAGTATTGGAATTACCTCGCTCACAGTTAAAGGATGAACTAAACTTGACAAATGCTTTAAAAGAGTTGGGTTATTCAACCATGTTTGATCCCGACAAAGCGGAATTTTCTCAGCTAAGTTCTCATCCTACTTATATCAGTGGCATGAAACATCAAACTATTTTAGTCATTAATGAAGAGGGTGTTACCTCTCCTCCCGAAGATGATTTATTAATCAAAAAAGCATCCATGGATAATACAAAAGAAGAATTTTCTTTAACTATTGACCGTCCTTTCTTGTCTATTATTAGGGATAATGACACAGGAAATGTTTTATTTATGGGAATGATTTATGAACCTTAAAGTTATATTTTTAGTTCTTACTGTCATCAAACTTAGGCAAACTCTCTAGAAAATTATCTAAGTTTAAATCCGATAATTTAATTTTTTTTATTCGTAGCGATAGCTCTTATATCCTCCTTTTAAAACAGTGACTGCCCAACCAATTTGATCTAGAATAAACCCTAAACTTTGGGAGCTTTGTCCTCCTCTCCAGTAATAGATTAAAGGAGAATAACAAGGATCTTTATTGATAAAGTGTTGATTTATTTGTTGAGAAATATTATTGAAGATTAAGGATGCTCCAATTTTTTTAGCTTCAAAGGGAGATACTTGTTTATAAATTGTACCCACTTTCTTGCGTTCTTGATTATTAAGAACAGGTAAATTAATTGCCCCAGGAATATGATCCTCAGCAAACTCATTTTCTGATCTAACATCTATGATTTCATTTTGAGATCCTGACAAAGTAAAGTCACTAAAATTTGTTGTTCTCAAAATTATAGTTTATAATACTTAGTGATGAGTATCCATCTAATTTTAACAATTATGGAAATTCTCTGGTTACAGTTTATTCATTTCAATCTACAATTAAACTAAGACTACTTATCCCTAGCTATTCCCAGACTATAATCTTATCGTCTTCATAATTCTTTTCAGGCAAAACCTTGGATAAGAATTACCCTACATTTTTCCTGTCATGAGACATTATATTTAAAACCTATCCTTGTACCGAGGGTATCGTTAATTATTCAAGAGCTATTATCGCTTAATTATAATGGAAATTGTCAAACAACTCAAGCAAATTGTGATTATTCTTTTGGTTTTTGCTGTAGTTAATCTTTGTTTACTATCTTTCCAAAGCTATCAAATGACCAAATATGGCAGGGTTGTCAACTTTTCTGGAATTGTCAGAGGAGCAAGTCAAAAGCTGGTTAAAAATGAGTTAAGTAATTATCCAAAAGATCAAGAAATTGAAAAAATAAATGCTATTATTCAGGGATTAATCAAAGGAGATAAAACCCTTGATCTTCCCCTAGTCAAAAATAAAATTTTTCAAGTTAAAATTAGTATTGTTCAAGAAAAATGGACAGATTTAAAAGCAGAAATAATAGCATTTAGAGAAGGGAAATCCACAAAGCAACAACTCTTACAAATAAGTGAAGATTTTTGGATAGTAACCAATGATGCAACTTTTGCCTCAGAAAATACCGCTTCTAGTCATATTCAATCCCTGAGAAAATTATATTTAGTCCTTTTTTTGATTAATCTTACTGTCTTAACCTTTGTTTGGAAAATAAACAAAAAAATATCTCTAAACATTAAAGATCGTATTCGGGCTGAAATTTCTCTGAAAAGTTCTGAAGAAAAGTTTCAGCAATTAGCGAATAATATTAATGAAGTCTTTTGGATGACTGATATCAATTTTCGAGAGATTATTTATGTAAGTCCAGCTTATGAAAAGATTTGGGGTAAAACTTGTGAAAGTTTGTATCTAGATATCAATCAATGGAAAAATTCTATTTATCCTCAAGATGTATCTTTCTTTGATAGAGTATTGGAAAATTTTTTAATTAACCAAGAGGGAACCTTTTACTTAGAATATCGTATCTTAAGTTCTGACAATCAAATTTACTGGATACACCATCGCGGTTTTTTGATTAAAAATATTGAAAATCAAGCCTATCGAATCGCTGGAATTGCTGAGGATATTACCCAGAAAAAAAATATAGAAATCTGTCTTAGAGAAGAATTAAAGCAGACTATCCTTTTACAAACAATCACCAAGAAAATTAGAGCTAGTTTAGAGATAGAAACTATTTTAAATAATACTGCTCATATTCTTGCCATAAAAATGAAGATAGATAGTTGTTTGATTTATACTTATATTGGAGATGATCAGTTTCAACTAAATCTAATTGGTACAAATATTAATAAAAATATAAGGCATTATGACTTTTTGAATCAGTTAGATAAGGATGATTCTTATCTCAAAAGAATCATAGATGAGGATAAAGCAGTAGTAATTAATAAGATTGAGGAGGAACCTTTACTGATATCTAATCAGCATTTATTGCAAGCAGAAAATATAAAATCTCTCTTAACGATAAGAACGTCCTATAAGCAAAATATTAATGGTGTAATTGAATTACATCAATACGATAAAATTCATAACTGGCAGCCAAAAGATATAAAATTAATTGAAGCAGTTGCCTCTCAATTAGGAATTGCTATTGCTCAAGCGAACCTACTGGCGGAAAATAAAAAACAATTAGAAAAGTTAAATCAACAAAATATACAATTACAAGAAAAAAGCAAACAAGCAGAGGCAGCTAATAAAGCTAAGACAAATTTTTTAGCTAATATGAGTCACGAAATTAGAACTCCCTTAAATGCAATTTTGGGATTCTCTGATTTACTTAGTCAAAAAATTATCGATCCAGAAAATGTAAATCATCTTCAATCTATTATTTTTAGCAGCAATAATTTACTGGCATTAATAAATGATATTTTTGAGTTAATTAGACTAGAATCAGGAATAGTAAAAGTAGAATCTGAAACTGTTAACCTAACAGAAATAATTAGACAGATTTATTACAAGTTTAGTGAGAAAGCAAACCAGAAAAATATAAAATTAATTGTTAATCTTAACAAGAATATACCAGATATATTAGAATTTGATAAGCTTAAACTGTACCAAATAATTAATAATTTGCTCAGTAATGCTATCAAATTCACTAAACTAGGTTCCGTGAAAGTTGATGTTTGGGCTAATTATTTTCAAAGCGATCTCAAAACTCGTCAAGAAAACTGTTCTATCGTTATTAGAATAAAAGATACAGGAATTGGTATTTCTCAGGAAAAACAAAAAATTATTTTTGATAGATTTACTCAAGTTTCCCAAGAAACTAACCGAGAGTACGAGGGAATAGGACTAGGTTTAACCCTAACCCAAAAAATGATACAACTCCTAGAAGGAAACCTAAAACTAGAAAGTGAGCTAGAAAAAGGTACTACCATTACTGTCACACTACCCCACCTAAATATTATTCAACTTTCTAATCAAAAAGCTCTCAACTTAATAACCGAAACACAGTTAACTACTCAAGAACAAAAAAATATTGGTCAGCAAAAAAAATTAGTCTTGAGCAATTATCAGAACTCTTAGAAAGACTCTATGATTATCAGGAAAAATCTTGGCCAAAACTTCAACAAACCTTATCAACTAGAGAAATTAAAAACTTTATTTCTTTATTGCTAGACTGGGGACAAACCTATCAATCTCTTGAATTATTAAATTATGCTAAAGAAATTAGCAAAGCTTTAGAGGAATTAGACTTAGAAACCCTTTCACAACTGATTGATCAGTTTCCAGAATTAAGAAATACTTTATTAAATCAATTCTAGTAAAACCCTAAACTGAGATAAAATTGGATTAGTATGTAAGTTATAGATAAGTTTGCTCAAGAATGAGGAATTGAATGATGGATAAAGACACACAATTTGCTGTATTAGTAATTGGATTACCCTTATTAGGATTGCTTTATTGTGGCTTAATCATTGCCTTCTTAATGAATAACCCTTTTGGTCGTGGACATCCTTTAATTACAGGATTTATGGTGATGGTTGTTCCCTTTTCTGTTGCGGCTACAATTTGGATAAAAGCCTCAGCAAAAGCTTATAAAGAACATGATATGAGAAATCATTCTGAAGCCAAGAAAGCACATTCATAATTGATTAATTTTGTTAAAATCCTCTCCTTTTAAGGAGAGGTAATTATTAGTTTATATCCATCCCCACCGCTTGAGAAATATGAGATAATTTATATTTTTCTAACTGTTTAATTAAACCCTGACCAATAGTAGGAATACACCAAGGTCCCCCATAAATCCAACCAGTATATAATTGTAAGAGGCTCGCTCCGGCTGTGATCTTTTCCCACGCATCTTCAGGGGAAAAAATACCCCCTACCCCAATAATGGGTAAACTGCCTTGGGTTTGCTCATAAATAAATCGAATAACTTCCGTGGAACGTTGACGAAGCGGCTGGCCGCTAATTCCACCCGCTTCTTCTTCCATAGGATGACCAGTTTTTTCCAAAATTTTTGTCTTTAAGCCCTCCCGTTTAATAGTGGTATTTGTAGCAATAATTCCAGCTAAATCGTAGGTTTTAGCTAAGTCAATAATGAGCTTAATTCCTTCCCAATTTAAGTCAGGAGAAATCTTGACAAAGAGAGGTTTTTTCCCTTGATTAACCGATTGTAATTCGTGTAAAATAACGTTTAGTTGTTCCCCAGCTTGTAGCGATCGCAGTCCAGGGGTATTGGGAGAACTAACATTGACCACAAAATAATCTGCATAATCCACAAGATAGGAGAAACTGCCCACATAGTCCGAAGCTGCTTTATCTAATGGGGTAATTTTCGACTTACACAAATTAATTCCTATGGGAATTTGACGGGGTTGCCTCTGCCAGGTTTGGGCTAAAGTTTGGGTAATTATTTCAGAACCCTGATTATTAGCACCTAAACGATTTAAAGCCCCTTTATCCTTGGGTAAACGAAATAAACGCGGTTTTGGGTTGCCAGGCTGACCATGAAGGGTTACAGCCCCAATTTCAGCAAATCCAAACCCTAAATGACCCCAGATACCAGCCCCCAAACCGTCCTTATCACAGCCGGCCGCTAAACCCACAGGGGTTTTAAAGGTTAACCCCCATAACTTTTGCTGGAGACGATCATCTTCAAAACGAAAAGAACCCTCGAAATTAGATAATAGCCATCGTCCCCAAACTGTGTGACGATTTTCGTCCAAACTATGAAGAGTTTTTAAGAGTTGTTGATGGGCATTTTCTGGATTATTTCGAGCTACTCTTAGGACAAAAGGATACAAGGGTTGGGCAAAGTTAAACATTATCAATCTTATTATTTTGTTCAGAATAGGAAACCCACAATTAGCATAACCCTATCTGTTTAGAAAAACTATTAATTATAGATTAATTTTTGTCTTTAATAATAAAGACTACTCCAGACTATGCGGTTGAGTTCAAAAAACCATGAGTAAATATAATTTAAAATGAACAGAGTTTCATTATCAATTTGATATTTATTGACCCTTCGAGATACAATGGGGGTGGTATCAACTTTTTTGCCTTTTAAATATAATAAGTATTATGGCTCATGCAACCGATATAAAAGCCCTAGCCCGTTGGATGTGTGCTGATTTTAGTAATCAAGAACAAGCTTTTGAAAATCCTCCTTTTTATGCTCATATTAGGGTTTGTATTCGTCCTTTACCCATCACTAATTTTCCCGAACCTAGCTTATTCTTAGAACAAGCTTATGATTACGCTTTGGATCAACCTTATCGGGTGCGAGTATTAAGACTAAAAATTGTTGAAGGCAGAATGGAATTAGAAAATTATAAACTTAAAGAAAAAGAAGGCTTTTTAGGAGCAGCCCGTGATCGAGAAAAACTCAAAAAAATAACCCCTGATGACCTTGAATTAATGCAGGGGTGTGATATGTTTATAGACTGGACTGGAAATAGTTTTAAAGGGGTAGTTAAACCAGGGAAAAATTGCCTAGTATTTCGTAAAGGTAAAGAAACTTATTTAGATAACAGTTTTGAAATAGATGACCAAAAATTAATCAGTTTAGATCGAGGCTATGATCCGGTTACAGATGAGTTAGTTTGGGGATCGGTGGCCGGTGCATTTAACTTTAAACGCCGCCAAAGTTTTGCCGATGAAGTTGAATTTTAACCTTAATTTTGATTAAGTCTGCCTCCATTCATAACTTGATCAATCCTTATTTGATGGGGAGTTTTTTCCGGTTCACCTCCTCCCCCCATGGTTTGGGTACAAGCAGAACTACTAAAACAAGACTGGATGTCTTTTTCTATGTCTTCCCTAGCAGATGTTTCCGGCTCTTTATTATTGTTTAAATCTGTTGTTTCTTCGGGTGTTGGGCTAGAATCAACAGGAGTAGAAGGAGCAGGATTAGAGTTAGATGGAGGAGAACATAACCCAGATAAATCGAGGGAATTACCACCTTGATCAACACCATAGCAATCAGGAGCAGCGTTGACATTACTGATAATTAGTGTTGCTCCGAGTAAGGAAGAAACAATAATTCTTCCTGTTGTTAAAAACGGCTTCATAAAATTTGCCTATCCTTCAATAAGTATTCATTGCGATCCTAATCGTTTAGGGTAAGGATAGACATCGCTAAAATTACGGAAACGGATTATCAAAATTAGTTAAATTCTTGAGAAATTTCTGACTTAGTTTTAATAACGGTAGGTATTAGTTCTAAAATTTGCTCAACCGTATCATCAGCAGTTTGCTCTCTATCAATAATAATTCGTAAATCACTTTGAGCATATAAGGGGTTACGTTGCTCTGATAAAGATTGTAACTTCAAACTTAAATCTGTTGTTTGTAAAAGGGGACGAGTTGTATCCTTAGCTAAACGTTGGGTTAGAATAGGAAGAGAAACATCCAACCAAACAATTAAACCATGATGTAAATAACTCCAATTTTTAGGCTTTAAAACGCTGCCACCTCCCGTAGCAATAACACTTTTGGTACAAGAAGCTAATTCGGAAAGAACCTGAGTTTCAAGCTGGCGAAACGTCTCTTCTCCTTGGGTAGCAAAAATGTCATTAATAGTTTGTCCTGTCACTTTTTCAACTAACACATCACTATCAAAAAAACGGTAGTTTAAACGCTGAGCTAAATTTTGCCCCACCGTTGTTTTTCCCGTTCCCATCATACCCACCAAAAATACATTAACCCCTTGAAGTAACTGCTGCATAGTCATTGTCAGAATTGAGAATTTAGGAATTTTGGTCTAATCATTATCCATTGTAAGTCACCCCGTCACCCCGTCACCCCGTCACCCCGTCACCCCATCACCCCATCACCCCACACCCCACACTCCCCATCACCCCACACTCCCCAGATTTGCCTTTGAAACCAGAGAGAGATTGTGCTAAATTTTCTATTAAGGTATACTCCCTGTTCTGCTCTCCACCCTAATTGGAAAAGTTTAGAACAGGCGACGGCATAGTAAACTATCAATACCATCAAATTATCCATCCTTAATTCGATAGCGGATTACAGTCTCAATGTTCTCTAAACAAGTTACAGATTCACCAGTTTATAAATGGTTTAACGATCGTCTAGAAATTCAAGCAATCTCCGACGATATCACCACTAAATACGTTCCCCCCCACGTTAATATTTTCTACTGTCTTGGTGGAATTACTCTAGTGTGCTTTATAGTTCAATTTGCCACTGGGTTTGCCATGACCTTCTACTACAAACCAACAGTTACCGACGCTTTTGCTTCTGTTCAATATATTATGAATGAGGTAAACTTCGGCTGGTTGATCCGTTCTATCCATCGCTGGTCAGCTAGTATGATGGTATTGATGATGATCCTCCATGTTTTCCGTGTTTATCTAACAGGTGGCTTCAAAAAGCCCCGTGAGTTAACCTGGATGACAGGTGTTATCTTAGCGGTTATTACCGTTTCTTTCGGAGTAACAGGATACTCTTTACCTTGGGACCAAGTTGGTTACTGGGCGGTTAAAATCGTTTCCGGTGTTCCTGCTGCTATTCCCGTAGTTGGGGATCAAATGGTCGAACTGCTCAGAGGTGGTCAAAGTGTTGGACAAGCAACCTTAACCCGTTTCTACAGTCTCCATACCTTCGTTTTTCCCTGGTTAATTGCAGTATTCATGTTAGCCCACTTCTTAATGATTCGTAAGCAAGGCATTTCTGGTCCTTTGTAAAGCGCATCTAAATTGAATAATGGTGATCAGTGAACAGTTAATTATCAGAAAATGTTGCATAATTAATCACTGATTATCCATCCTTGGACGAAAGTCCTGCTGATCCTAAATATGTAAATAAGGAGAAATCAATAAATGGCAATCGAAAAAAAGCCAGATCTAAGCGATCCTAAATTGCGCGCTAAGTTAGCTCAAGGAATGGGACACAATTACTACGGTGAACCTGCTTGGCCTAATGACTTACTCTATGTGTTCCCCGTAGTTATCTTCGGAACCATTGGTTTATTAACTGGTTTAGCGGTACTTGATCCCGCTTTAGTGGGAGAACCTGCTAATCCTTTTGCTACTCCCCTGGAAATCTTACCCGAATGGTATCTATACCCCGTTTTCCAAATTTTACGGGTTCTTCCTAACAAGTTACTCGGAATTGCTTGTCAAGGTGCTATTCCTCTGGGTTTAATGTTGGTTCCTTTCATCGAAGGTGTCAACAAGTTCCAAAACCCCTTCCGTCGTCCCGTTGCTACCGCAGTTTTCCTATTTGGAACCGTGGTTACCTTATGGTTGGGTGTCGGTGCTACTTTCCCCATTGATGAGTCTTTAACTTTAGGCTTATTCTAAGCATAACCAGAAAACTTAGTTTTCTTGCCTGTGATTGTTTTTATTCCTGTTTTGGAAAATGCGATCGCAGGTAACTTATTATTTTGGGAAAAAAGAAGTAAGATAATTTTATTTTCAAGGACAGATTTTATGAAAAGAAAGCTAATGCGTCAATTTCCAAAAGACAATTTTTAACTTTCTTGTTCCTACTTTTTAATTTGCTTAGGAAACCCAGGAACTAATACAGATTGATTTAATTCACCTTGTTGATTATAAAATTTTATTTGACCCTCTTCATCGCATAACCAAACTTCCAAAGCTTGAGCTTCTAAATACAACTTTTTCTTAAATTGTAATTCATCTAAACTATTACCAACTGATTTAACTTCTATGCAAATTTCTGGTGCAATAGAAGCAGATGTTTCATCTTGAATAATATCAAATCTTTCCTCTGAACACCAGACTACATCAGCAACTTTAACCCCATCAGAAGTATTAATAGCACATTCTGGCATCACTTCTCCTCTGTCCAATAAAGATTCTAGTAAACGTTGAATTCTTCCTTGATAAAAAGAATGTTTAATCTTGACTGGACTCATTATAATTTGTCCCCATTTATTCAATTCAATCTTAAATGGTAAATCTTGTAACTGTTTATGTTCACAAACTTCTTCCCATTTCATAATTTTTCACCTAAACTAATTGTAGGGTGTATTAGCCTAGCGTAATACACCTGTAATTGTTATGCCCCTACAGTAGATACCATTGCCGATAATAATTGTTCTGGGGATACCTTAAACGGTAAACGATGAATATCAGAATTAGGATGACAAGTGACTATGGCCGCCTGACGTAATTCTTCTAAAGTTACTTGAGATAAACCTAAATCTTCTAAACTTCTGGGTAAGCCAATTTCTTCATAAAATTTTAACAATTGTTGTCGAGATGTGGCCGCTAATTTATTCCCCTGTATCATCTCTTCTAGACGTAATTGAACTAAGATCCCATAAGCCACCTTTTCCCCGTGTAAGGCGTGATGTGCTGCGGGAATATGGGTTAGGCCGTTATGGACAGCATGGGCTGCCACAGTGCGACAGTTTGCCCCTCCTAACCCACCAATAACACCAGCTAACAGTACCGTAGCGTTGACCACTTCTCGCCAGTCTTCTCCTCCTATCTTATCCAAAGCCTTAACCGACTTTTGTAAGAGAATGTCCCGTAATACCCTCGCTTGTTGTACCGCAGCAATGGTGAGGGTGGCCTCAGACTGGCCGCTACTAACAGAAGCTTCATACCATTTGGCGATCGCATCACCAATACCGGCCACTAAAGTCCTTTTCGGGGCTGCTTTAATTAGGTTATAGTCCAAAATTAGTAAATCAGGACAACGGGATAATGGCACATCGTATTGAAATGCCCCCTGGTTAGAATAGACGTTAGAAAGGGCTGTCCAAGCGGCGCAAGTTGCCCCAGAGGTGGGAATGGTAACAATGGGTAATTGTTGCTGATAAGCGAGTAATTTAGCCGTATCAAGAGCTTTTCCTCCACCAACACCAATAATCAAATCAGCTTGATGATTTTGGGTAGCTTCGGTCAAGTTTTTTAGGGAAGTTTCCGAACAGTCAGGGGCGTAGCTATCAAACGCTGCTGTTAACTTAAATTGTTTGAAAATGGGCTTTAAATGTGCTGAGATTAGCTCAAGGGTTTGCTTACCCCCCACCAGTAAAGGACGCTTACCCAAACGAGAGATACCTTTTCCTGCTTGGGATATAATCCCCTCACCTTGAATTACCTGAGTTGGGGAAACAAATAAGGAATTAAGCTTGGTGGTAACTGGAGTAATTTTAGTGGTTTTTGTTGGCATTCGATGACTATAAACAAAGAGTATTATCTAATTTTAGGGTAACAAATTATCTCAAAGAGAATGTTTCCAGATTTTTTAATTAGTTGATTAGGGTTCCTCGTTTCCTTTGTTCTCTTTCAATGGCTTCAAATAATGCCCGAAAATTCCCCTCCCCGAAACCTCTTGCTTGTCGTCTTCTTTCGATGATTTCAAAAAAGAAAGTGGGTTGCTCAAAGATGGGTTGGGTAAATATTTGTAAGAGCAAAGGATGATTTTCTTTCCATAATCCTTCTTCGTTTATTTCTTCTCGATCTAATAAGATATTTTCTTTAACAATTGTTTGCCATTCTTCAGGAGTAAATTTAAAATATAAATTAATTTTAGATAATTCTTCATAGTAAGTATTAGGAATGCTTAAAAAAGTTAGACCATTTTGGCGTAATTGTTGTGTTACTTCAGTAATTTTATTCGTTCTTAGGGCAATATGTTGAATACCTGAACCATTATTAGCATCCAAGAATTCTTGAATTTGAGAGTTATTAGATATAGGTTCATTGATAGGTAATTGTATATTTCCCACAGGATGAAACATCACTTGAGAAGATAACCCTGAACGAGGAGTTTCTATTTTAAAAAATTGTTTCTTTTTAAATCCTAAAACTTTCTCGTACCAGGTCATAGTTGATTCTATCTCGCCTTTAGCTACATTTAATACCAGATGATCTAATGCTAAAAAGTTATTTTTATTGGCTCTGTTAACTTGTCTTTCTTTAAGCCAAGTTTTGGGTAAAATTGGCGTATATCCCCTTCTCTCAAAGAGGGTATGATTCAATTTACTTTGGCAAGAAATATGACTCCATTTTAAACAACCTTGAGCATATTTTATTTCTTCTATTGTTCCTTTAATTCCTTGGTTAAAACGATTATACTTTGTGATTACCTTTTGTAAATTATTGACCTTAAAAGCAACATCAGCAACCCCAGGAGGATGAATGTCTAAATATTTAGCAACAGGACTTTGGGAAGATAGAGGAGAAGAAATAACAAAAATAATCGGGTTTTCCTCATCTCCTGTTTTGACAATTTCTGTCTTTGTATGCTCATTACTTCCACCAGCAATGGAGCAAAAACCCATGACATTAATAAACCATTCTGTCCAGTAAACTGTATCTTTTACATATAAATGAATGTGATCAATTTCTATGTTTGTTTCTTGGTTAATCTTTTCTTTGAAAATGATATTAGTTGCGAAAGAAGTCATCAGAGCAATATATGTAAAAAATAATTCCAATGACAATGATAATTGATTTTATCTGAACTGAGCAACTTAATGGTTAAGCAAGAAAGATTAAGAATAAATTAAAAAACAGGGACAAAATCAGACCTTAAACCAGAGAACGAAGATAATTAATTAATCCCTGAAGATTACGAGATTGATAGTAGATTAAAGCACCTTGGGTTCGTCCCTTTTTAGATTTCAATGCTGAAACAGTAAGATTAACTTTTTCTTCTTGTTTGGTGTATTTTAAGCTTGTCTTAGAAGTATAAGCCAACAGATGTCCCTGAGACATCTCCAAGTCTTGATAAACGGTTTGTTTGATGATTCCCCCATAAGCGGCAATAAATACCCTGCCCTTTCCTTTCAACTTAGTTTTGAATAAACCTTCTCCTGCTAACCAACTGCCAAACCCGGCCCAGTGATTTTTGATTTTCACCCCTTTGGTATAGGCTAAAAACACCCCTGGTTGTAAACAAATCGATCCTTCTGATAAGTCGATGCGTTCAATATCCCCAATGGTTGTCTGACTCAATACCACTGTTATGGGATAGTCTTTCTCATTGATCAAATAATCCACAAAAACATCTGTTCCGCCAAAACATTTTCTCAATAAGGCGAATAACCAAAACCCAAAAAACTTGGTCTTGACTGTTACCTTTCCGTCCATACTGATAATAGAATCAGTCTTAACTGTTATGGTTTCTTCTGGTTTGAGGGTAACAAATAAAGCAGCAAAAGCAGGGCGACAACGGACTTTAAACAGCACTGGCTAAGGATCAAGAAATTATCAGTCCATCAAAAAAGGGACAATAAGAGCAATTCTCGACAAGAATTCTCTCCAGTCCCTATGTTAATCGATTTTAGATGAAATGATAGCTCTAGTCATCCAAAAAGATAGGACGTATGGATTCCACCCATTGGTCAATTCTCTCTTCGGTTTTGTCACTTTGGTTGATTTCATCGATGGGAAGTCCCACAAATTTATCATCAACTAGGGCTGAGGAATACTCAAATGAATAGCCTTCATTGGGGAATTCTCCTACTAGGGTAGCTCCCAAGGTTTTGAAGTGGTTATACATTTTACCCAATGCGCTGACAAATTCGGTTCCATGATCCACTTGATCCCCGGCACCAAACAAAGCGATGGTTTTACCGCTAAAATCAGGTTTTTCCAATTCCATTTCAAATAGGGGATCACGCCAATCGTTTTGTACGTCTCCTGCTCCCCAGGTGGAACAACCCAATAATAGGTAATCATATTCTAGAAGTTGATCGTATTCGTCAAAATCGTCTTCCATGCTATAGAGATCGCATTCCTCTTCCCCTAATTTTTCCCGTATGGTGGTAGCAATTTCTTCGGTGATTCCCGAGGTACTTCCGTAAAAAATGCCAATTTTAGCCATGATCAAGACTCCTGATTTCTTGTGTAGACCTAAACAAACAGATGGAATTTGAGGTTCAAGTTTTTAACAACAAAGAACTCCAATAAGTTGACAAATCATTTCCTCTCTATTCTTGAATATAATTACTAGATTGAAGAAAATCTGTATCCGTTGTACTTGCAATTTTTTTTATTTTACGAGACAATTGTTGGAACGTTACTAACAATCTAAATATTAACTTTTAATAATTAATGTCTCAGAACTCTTTATAAAAATAAATCACTAAATATTACAAATTACTAAGAAAAGCATACTAAAGTTGTTTTTTATCAATTAAAACAGGGTTCAATAGCTGTTGAACCCTGTTTGAGTTGGACTTTATAGTTTAATTTTGTCTTTATCCTCGAGGAAAACGTCGATCTTGTAAAAAAGGAGGGATATCTAATCCTGCTGGTTTAGGGGGTGCTTCTTCTTCCTTCTTCGGGGGATTGGGAGTAGATATACTACGGGTGGGAGTTGACGTAGTTTGATTATTGGGGGCATTTTCTACCTCAGGACTAAACCCAGTAGCGATCACTGTAACGATCACCTCTCCTTGAACCCGTTCGTCGATCACCGCACCAAAAATGATATTAGCATCGGGATCAACTACATCAAAAATGGTTTCGGCTGCGGTATTAACTTCGTGTAAACTCAGATCATGACCACCAGTGATATTGAAAACCACTCCTTTTGCCCCCTGAATTGAATGTTCTAGCAAGGGAGAGGAAATAGCAGATGAAGCCGCATCATTAGCCCGAGATTTACCAGATCCTATACCGATACCCATCAAGGCAGATCCTGCATCGGCCATAACCGCACGAACATCGGCAAAATCCACATTGACTAAACCAGGAATCGTAATAATATCGGAAATCCCTTGCACCCCTTGTCTGAGGACATTATCAGCAGCAAGGAACGCTTCTCTTAGGGGAGTTTCTGGGGAAATAACTTGTAATAATTGGTTGTTGGGGATAATAATCAGGGTGTCAACGTTATTTTGTAGATCGCTAATACCTTGACCCGCTTGTACCATACGTCGTCGCCCTTCAAAGGTAAAGGGACGAGTAACAACGCCAACGGTTAAGCAGCCCCTTTCTTTGGCAATTTCAGCCACAATTGCAGCAGCCCCGGTTCCTGTACCTCCACCCATGCCAGCAGTAATAAAGACTAAATCTGTATCCTCAAGGGCTTCGGCGATTTCATCACGGGACTCAACGGCGGCCTCTTTGCCAATATTGGGATTACCCCCGGCCCCTAACCCCTTGGTTAATTTTCTGCCTATTTGTAGGCGATGAGGGGCAGAAGACTGGGTGAGAGCTTGAGCATCGGTGTTCATTGTCCAAAACTCAATCCCCATTAGGTCACTTTCGATCATGCGGTCAACAGCATTACAGCCGCCACCACCAACCCCAATGACTTTGATTCTGGCAATACTATTTGGCACGATTACATCTCTCCTACTTTCTTGCCCAGGTTCTTCCGGGGGGTCATTCACTTGGGAAAAAGTGACAGCACTGCTCTGTCGCTGATAGCTGTCCACAGCATTTATAGTCTCGGTAGATTCGGTGTTATTCAGACTGGAATGATCGCGAGTTAGTTTATCACTAGGAATCATTGTAATTGGCGGGGGTTAATTATTTTAGTTCAAAAATTTAGCATAATCTAAATTAGTTTAACCTAGACCCGCATTTCTCACAAATTCTGCGATCGCTAAACTTCAAACCATTATTTAGTCTGAGTTTAACCTTGATTTGAGGGGCGAGTAAAAAATAACAGTGTGCCATTTTAAGCGATCGCTTGAAAAATAAGCCACCTCTAACCTCTAGCTGATTACTGATCAGTTTGTGAGAAATGCGGGTAGAGTAACGTTAGTTAATACTTGGATTGGTAATTTATCTATAAGGTCATTTATTATATCAGGGCTTGGAATAGTTGAACGCCTACTATGAATAGTAGATTATTGGGTTTATTTTGACAAATTTTCTATGCGAGTTCACCAAAATACTACCGCCAACACAGATGTTCTGACCTCTCTAGAAACTTTAATTTCTGGTTAAGTTAAACCCCGCCTTTAAGGGCGGGGTTTAATGAAATAGGGGGTGTGGGGACTGTGGAAAGGGTGGGAAGACTAGAAACAATATTAATATTCTGCTCCCCCATCTCCCCCAATACTGCGTAGGTTTTGCTCGAAACGCTCTAGTTAAGAGAGGCAGAGGAGGCAGAGGAGGGGTCGGGGGCAGAAGAGGAAGTCACATTTTCTCCCTCTGCTCAAGAAAGCATCCCCTGCTCCCCCTGCTTGTCTCAGCAGACGATTTTTCGCGGGCCGAGCAGTATTGCCATCTCCCCTCTCAACCCTAGCTTTAATTGCTTTGAACTTCTTCTAAGCATCCACCAAGAACCCAGGAACGCGATCGCTATCTATGTCTTTCCCTGTAACAGATTGAGCTAATGTTTCAAATTCCTCAGAATTCCAGTTTCTTTCGTGGATGGTTTTGGTCTGCTCACCACGGAAATAAGCTTGATTAGGGGTCGAAGTGGTAGTCACCTACCACGACTCCCAGTCCGAACCGTGCGTGAGACTTTCACCTCACACGGCTCTCGGCAATTAGTCCCTTGTCTAGGGTACTGTTAATACATCGTCTTTCCATTCATAGCCATTATAAGTGCCAATCATAGAGGTAGTCATTTTTGCTTTTGGCCTCATGACAGTGACGATGTAGAGCTTGAAGATTGTTGTATGTATCCAAACCACCTTTCGATTTAGGGATAATGTGGTCAACTTCTATCAAGTCTTCAGGTGTGAAGTGTTGCTTACATTGAGGGCATATACCTTTTTGTTTCTTTAAGAGTCTTGATACTCTAGCTGGTGTCCCGGTATATGTTCCCCGTCTTTTACTCCAGTAAGTCCAGTTTCCGTCATAAGGTGATGCGTCAGGTTTAACCAATTGATGTCTCTTTATTTCCGTTTCGGCATGATAGTAGAGGACTGCTTCTTCTGTTTGAAACGTCCATTTTCCGTACTTTCCGTATGAGAAATATTTTCTAAGGGCTTCATACAATGGTGTTTTTTTCTTTTTCCTGTTAACTGTCCAAGCTCTTAGCATATTCCATAGTACGTTGTTTTCGGATGCAAATGTTTCCTTACTTGCGACCGTTCGATAGTAGTTACACCATCCTAGTATTATGGGATTTAATCTTGCGATTAATGCTGCTTGTGGGGCTTTTTTATTGTCTTTAATGACCTCTTTTAAAGCCTCGTGGTGAGCTAGTATTTTTTTCTTGCTTGGTTTGATTAGTGTCTTGCTTCCTATTATCTTGCCACGTGGGGTTTTACCTGAACGGTGCTTTCCCTTTGAATATGACCTGATGTTGAATCCAAGAAAATCGAAACCAGGGTCAACGGTTTGTCCATCGTGTTCAATACTTTTTAAGGTATGTCTGATGGAGGTCTTTTCTGGTTTTAGTTCCAGTCCAGCCTTTTTTAACCATTGTGCAATTATTTCTTTACATTGTAGGATGACTTCGTATTCGTTATGTATAATTACGAAGTCATCTGCGTATCGGATGATTTTGGGTTGATTATCCCTCACTTGTTTCCCATTTCTGTAAAAGGATTTGGGAAACTTGTTCATTGTGTCATTTATCATTCCATGTAGTGCAATGTTAGCCAACAAGGGACTTATTACACCACCTTGAGGTGTTCCTGAATCGGTTTCCTCAAATACACCATTGTCCATTACCCCGCTTTGTAACCATTGTTTAATGATTCTTTTGATGAGATATGGACAATCTACTTTGGACAGTAGGTACTCATGGTTAATCTTATCGAAGCATTTTGCTATATCGGCATCTAAGACATATTTACCACCGGAACATTGATTGATTCCAGAGTATATTCTACCGATAGCGTCATGTGCGCTTCTGCCTGGACGGAAACCATAAGATGTTCCCTCGAATTGGGCTTCCCAATATGGTTCTAAGGCTGATTTAACCAAGGCTTGCATCGCTCTGTCTTTCATGGTTGGTATTCCCAGTCCACGTTTTTCTTCTCTTCCAGGCTTAGGAATCCAAACCCGTCGAAGTGCCTTTGCTTTGTAACCTTTTAAGGTAAGTTCTTTAATTAGCTTTAGTCTTTGGTTGGGGCGTAATGCCTTTATCCCATCAACTCCAGCAGTTTTCTTGCCTTGGTTGTCTTGGGTCACTTTGCGTATGGCTAGGAGCTTTGCGTAGTGTGACTTTAACAGTAACTTCTGAAGCTTTTTAGCTTTAACTTTATTACCTGATTTAACAGCTTGAAATATTCTTTTTTGAAGCTTAAACACTTTCCTCTGGACTTTTGCCCAGTTGATTGTGTTCCATTCTGGCGTAGTCTTGGTTATACTCGCATTCGACATTTAACTACCTCTAATAGAGACTATTTCTTCTAATTAACCAGCAATACGTCAGCTTATCCGTACTCATTACAAGTAGGCATTTGCTTCTTATTGCTTCTCACATCCATGACCCTTGCGCTTAAGTTTGTCACTACTTACATCATCGACCTGATGGTAAGAGAAATCATGGACTTAATTCGTTCCGTTGATTTGGGTATATCGGTTTTAGGTTTCATCTCTCCCCCAGGTTATTTTTAGGAATCTGTGTGGATGAGGGGACAAACTCTCCACTTTTCACCTTGTTCTTTTGAACGCAGCCTATCAAACAGATTTGGCTACTTATAGTATTCATGAGGGTTCAGGACGATGATTCAACGTAATGTTTAACCATGACCGATTGACTTAAAGAACGACTCCGAAATGCTGTTTCATGACGGGTTCTCCTTTTAACCCTGCTTCCATCCTGGGTTTACTAATTCCAAAACGGAGGGTTACGTCGTCACTCTTGGGATGAGTTATCCCTTGATTCCGAGTGTGGCTCCTTTCTGCCAACAAACCAACAGTTATTCAAGTTTCCAGGTTCATTGGCTGTTCGGTTATCCCTACTTAGCTAGTTCGGTAATAACTAATTAAGTTATGTAAACTTTATTAGTTATTGCTTTGTTGGGTGTTGTTTTACCCATTCGACCTTCGTATTTACCCCTTTTAAAGAATGCGCTCTAGGCTTTGTTTTCTCTTCGGAGGGTGATTCTTCGGAGGGTGATTGGTCATTTAACCTTTGGATTACCTTTTAAAAGGCTCTTGAACGAGCTACACGCTGTATCCTTGTAATATACTTGGATGTCAGCTTTCTAGCTCAACGAATCGCACTATCCCCTAAAATATACAATCCTTCTACGGGGATGCGTTGGCGTTTGATATCTGCTAATACTGCCTCGTAAGCTGCGATATTTCCTTCAATTCCGCTTAAAATTGCCCACATGGATCTGCTTATTTTTGATAATGATAATTATTATATCAAATACTTACACCAGAACAAAGTGATAAAATTAGTATATGTAGATTGCCATTGGTAAATCAAAAGTATGTATGAAATCGAATGAATGGTTTAGAGGATTGATGAATGCGATCGCTTCTTTACAGAAAAAGACGGACAGCGCAAAGCTCCCATCTTTTAAGTGGGAGATGTAGCGCAACACGGGGAATTTATTGCCCGTGAATATTACTTAACAAATGTAGCAACATTTATTAAGTATGCTATTTTGAAAAAATTAACTAACCAATGAAGTCCCTGCAAGATTACACAATTGTTATTCGTCCCGATGACAATAATACATTTGTTGCTTATGTTCCTGCTATTAAAGGCTGTCACGCTTGGGGTGAAACTTCAGAAGCAGCACGAGCAGAATTAGATAATGTTTTTGCCATGATATTAGAAGAATATTGCGATCATTGTTCATGAAAAGAGGATCACTCCTCAGCGATCGTCTTTTTTACTATTGCGCTTTAGTAACACCCCCAAAAATAGAATGATCGCTTTTCTAAATGTTGCGCTACAGTAGGAGTCCCGAAAATCAAGCGATCGCATTATTTAGTCTTCTTCATTTGCTAACATTAAATAAATTTCTTTTTTTAGCTTTTTTAGACTTGATAACACTTTATCAATATTCTTGCTTTTATCACTTCGCGTTACTTGCATGATAACTTCTTGTAAGTCTCTCAAGGTCATTTTTAGCTCTATTAATTTTGGTTGTTCTTCCGATTTGTTTAGGGTCTCAGCAGATGAGGGCTGTTGAGCCAGTAGCTGTTCTCCACTATCTGTAATGCTATAAACTTTTTTCCCTTCAACCTCTTGACTGGTTAGATAGTTTCTCTCTTCGAGTTGTTGAAGGGTAGGATAAACTGACCCAGGACTCGGACGATAAAATCCTCCCCAACGATTTTCTATTTCTTTTATTAATTGATATCCATGTTGAGGTTTCTCAGCTAGTAACGATAAAGTAAAGGGGTGATTGTTCATTTTATAGTTTTTAGTTCCTCTCATTAACATCTGTTTCCATCCCTAAATAGTCACTGTTAATTGACGACCTTTTTTCGTTGTAAAGGGAACATGATGAACTTCATCAGGTTCAGTCCAAGTTTGGTCATCTTTAAGGTCAAATTTATCCCCATACCAACGGGGATGTCCCGAAGTCTTGGCTTGATTTGGGTCCCGAATAAATTGACGATAAAAAACTCGGTCACTTCTAACTCTTGTAATAGTAACTACGTCTTTATGCTTAACTTGTTCCCCAATAAAATCCTTTTGGCTGTAGTCACTATCAGCCACTAAGACAGATAATTTATCAGAAAATAAAGAACTTTGCCAGATTTTTTTTAGTTGTTGATTGCCTTGATTTACTCCTTTATGTTTAGAGGGGACTAGCTCTCCTGATAAGGGGACAGCCCAAGGGACTTTTTCTGTGTCTATTTGGTCAGGTAAAGCGCAGACAACGGAATAACAATGTCCAATATTAATGGGTTTATTTCCCTTAATTGGATTGGGGTAATGAATAAAGGTTTTATCCGCTAACGTTTCGGCAAACGGTCGTGGACAGGGAGTTGTGTCAATACCAAATAAGTTATAATGTTTTGAAGTGGGAGGAATTGTTCTCGATACCGCTGAAAATAAAGTCTCAATTCTCTGTTCATAATTAGGGTCAGTTTGAGTGGGTAAAAACTATTGAATTCCTCTATATAAACTGTTATAATCTCTTCTAAATAAAGGATTGAGAGACAATTCAACGACTGAGTGAGCTTGTTGGTTACTGGAGAGGGCATCGAGTAATTCTATAATAGTTTCTTTTCTAGCTTTTAGTCCTTGGAAGAGGTTAGACCTCCACACCAGGAATTCCTCGACAGACGTAGCCGTTTCATTTTTGGTCATTTTTAAAATTTATTACCTTATAAATTAGCGGAATATACACGCTAACATCAAAAGAGGTTGTTTGTTATAGTTAAGGCTAATGTCATCACATTCCGAACTTAAGACCAGTCAAGATGTCCACCTGAGAGCCAAACAAATTAAGAGTCTAATTCGCTCTCTTAAACAGAAAATAAAGAAAATTGAACGGGAAGGGGAAGTAGCACCAGCTAATTGTCATATTATTCGTTATCAGGTTAATCGAAAGGGAACAATCTACTGGTATTATAAACTACAGGCTGCTGAATCAATTTTTCCTATGGCCACTAATAATGAGAAAAAAACCAAATATAAATATTTAGGACGAGCCGGAAGTTCTGCTCATATTGATGCTGTAGAAAAACTCACTAGAAGAAATCTCATTGATGAATTAGAACGAGTCATTCAATCTCTAACGGAAAGCTACTTAGATATCTATATTGGAACCGAAACTGAATGAAGCTATTTAATATTTAAAATCCCCTAAAAAGATGGAAAGAGAGTTTTTAAAATCACCTTAATTCTCTATTTTAGCTTTGGAGATATGTTTAGCGTAAAAATTACGCTAACAATTGTTTTTATCCAAAGTCCAAAAATTCGACTGCAATGGTTTAATTACAGTCGTTACCACCCATGTCAACACGGGTGAAGTGCTGATGAACGCTTATATAAACGAAATTATAAATAAATACCAAGCATTGTTGTGTTATATTAACCTTGAGAATGATAATCATTATCAAGGTTATCCTCCTCAGCCTTCCAAACAAACCTGCTTTGGAGTTAAAAATAACAAGGTTGCAGGAAAAGTCCGAGACAAACTATAACAATTACTTCTTTTTATGCTAAGTATTGAAAATCCCAAACCTCAGTTAAAGACTTCATTTCTCGAACGGCTCCAGAGTCCAGAGCGTCCAGTGATAATCTTTGATGGCGCAATGGGAACCAACATCCAATCCCAAAACTTGACCGCCGAGGACTTTGGTGGACCCGAATACGAAGGTTGTAATGAATATTTAGTAATCACCAAGCCAGAAGCAGTGGCCAGGGTCCATCGTAATTTTCTCAAAGCGGGGGCCGATGTTGTCGAAACCGATAGCTTTGGCTCTAGTCCCTTAGTTCTAGCAGAGTACGATCTAGCCGATCGCGCCTACGAGCTAAGTAGAAAGTCCGCAGAGTTGGCTCGCCGTTGTGCCGATGAGTTTACCACTCCCGAAAAACCAAGATTTGTCGCAGGTTCCATCGGTCCAGGAACCAAACTACCCACCCTCGGCCATATCACCTATGATGAATTGCGATCGAGCTTCATGGTGCAAGCAGAAGGACTCTTTGACGGGGGAGCCGACCTCTTCATCGTGGAAACCTGTCAAGACGTTCTGCAAATTAAAGCCGCATTGAGTGCCTTTGAAGCCGTATTTGCCAAAAAAGGTTCACGACTCCCCTTAATGGTTTCCGTGACTATGGAAATCCAAGGAACCATGTTGGTAGGCACAGATATCTCTGGGGTACTGGCAATTCTCGAACCCTTCCCCATCGATATTTTGGGTCTAAATTGTGCCACCGGTCCCAATTTGATGACCTCTCATATTCAATATCTATCAGAAAATTCCCCCTTCCCCATTTCCTGTATTCCCAATGCCGGACTACCAGAAAATGTTGGGGGTCAGGCGGTTTATAAAATGACCCCCGAAGAATATACAACTGCCATGACAGGGTTCATTGCCGAACATGGAGTTCAGATTGTCGGTGGTTGCTGCGGTACCCGGCCAGCACATATTAAAGCTTTAGCCGAGGCTGTAGAACACACCCAAATAAAAGAGCGATCGGTGCGAAAAAATGCCGTGGGTGAGCTTCGAGAACCCATCTCTTATACCCCAGCAGCAGCCTCCATTTATTCCGCCCAAACCTATGAGCAGGATAATTCCTTTTTAATCGTTGGCGAGCGATTAAATGCCAGTGGTTCCAAAAAAGTCCGCACCCTGTTGAATGAAGATGATTGGGATGGCTTATTGGCGATCGCTAAATCCCAGGTCAAAGAAGGCGCGCATATGCTGGACGTAAACGTAGATTACGTCGGGCGTGATGGGGAACGGGATATGCGAGAACTGGTATCGCGACTGGTGACTAATACCACCCTGCCACTGATGCTGGACTCCACCGAATGGACCAAAATGGAAGCCGGCCTCAAAGTTGCAGGGGGCAAATGTTTGCTCAATTCCACCAACTATGAAGATGGAGAAGAGCGATTTTTTAAAGTGCTGGAATTGGCAAAAGAATATGGCGCAGGGGTTGTCATCGGCTGTATCGATGAAGAGGGAATGGCTAGAACCGCCCAGAAAAAATTCGAGATCGCTAAACGAGCTTATGAAGACGCGCTCAAGTTTGGCATTCCACCCCATGAAATTTTCTATGACACCTTAGCCCTACCCATTTCAACTGGTATTGAGGAGGATAGGGAAAATGCCAAAGCAACCATCGAATCAATTAAAATGATTCGGGAACATCTGCCCGGTGTTCATTTTATGCTCGGGGTCTCTAACATTTCTTTTGGCTTGAGTCCAGCAACTCGTATCACCTTAAATTCGGTCTTCCTCAATGAAGCGATGAAAGCTGGTATGGATGGGTCCATTGTCTCCGCAGCCAAGATTTTGCCCTTATCGAAGATTGAGGAAGAACATCAACAGGTATGTCGCGATTTGATTTATGACAATCGCCAATTTGAAGGAGATATATGCACTTATGATCCCTTGACCAAGCTGACAGAAATTTTTGCAGGGGTGAGTGCCAAGGATGCTAGATCCGGTCCTTCCTTAGCAGATTTGCCCATAGACCAACGCTTGAAACAACACATTATTGACGGCGAGCGCATTGGATTGGATGATGCGTTAAAGATCGGTTTAGATGCCGGTTATAAAGCACTCGATATTGTCAACACTTTCTTGTTGGATGGCATGAAGGTTGTGGGGGAACTGTTTGGCTCTGGTCAAATGCAATTGCCTTTCGTCTTGCAGTCAGCCGAAACCATGAAATCTGCCGTTGCTTTCCTCGAACCCTACATGGAAAAAATCGAAGGAGAAGACGAAGATCGCGGTAAAGGGAAATTCCTGATTGCTACGGTTAAAGGGGATGTCCATGATATCGGGAAGAATCTGGTGGATATCATCTTGACCAATAATGGTTACAAGGTGGTCAATCTGGGTATTAAACAAGCCATTGAGGCCATCGTCGAAGCCTATGAGCAGCATCAGCCTGATTGTATTGCCATGAGTGGTTTGTTGGTGAAATCTACAGCATTTATGAAAGATAATCTCTCCGCATTTAATGCTAAAGGGATTACAGTCCCAGTGATTTTAGGCGGTGCAGCACTCACCCCAAAATTTGTCTATGGAGATTGTCAAGAGACTTATAACGGGCAGGTAATTTACGGTAAAGATGCTTTTGCCGATTTGACCTTTATGGACCGGTTGATGCCAGCTAAAGAGCAGGAATCCTGGGTGGATACGGAAGGCTTTACAGGGGAATTTGCTCAGTTTAATCAAAAGGGACGCAAGGCCATTGAAGATTCAGAGCGAGAAGCCAATGGTGATGCTTCCAAATCCGATGGAGAAGTCAATGGTAATGGGAAGAAATCCGATGAACCCATTGTTATTGATACCAAACGCTCGGAAGATGTGGCGATTGATATTGAACGTCCTACCCCGCCTTTCTGGGGGACGAAAATTCTTCAGAGTGGCGATCTAGATTTAGAAGAACTGTTCTGGTACATGGATTTGCAAGCACTGTTCGCAGGCCAATGGCAATTCCGTAAACCGAAAGGGCAATCTCGCGAGGAATATGATTGGTTCCTAGCATCAAAGGTTAATCCGATCTTAGAAGAATGGAAAGAAAAAATTCGCACAGAACGATGGTTAGAGCCTACTCTAGTTTATGGCTATTTTCCCTGTGCCGCGATCGACAATTCCGTTCATGTTTACGAGCCTAGTGTTATTGAGCAGGGTTTAACACCCAAAACAGCAACCCCGTTTGTCACTTGGACATTCCCCCGTCAGAAATCCGGGCGTAGGCTGTGCATTTCTGATTTCATCCTCCCCCTGGAATACAATGAATTTGATGTCTTTCCTATGCAGGCAGTGACTATGGGAGAAATTTCCACCGAGAAAGCACAGGAACTCTATAAAGACAACAAATATACCGATTATCTCTATTTCCACGGGATGGCGGTGCAGTTGGCCGAAGGTTTAGCAGAATGGAGTCATGCTAGGATTCGTCGGGAATTAGGTTATGGGGATTTAGAACCAGATAACATTCGCGATATATTAGCCCAGAGGTATCAGGGTTCTCGGTATAGTTTTGGCTATCCAGCTTGTCCGACGGTGATGGATCAAGTGCCACAGTTACAATTATTGGGCTGCGATCGCATTGGGTTATCCATCGATGAGAGCGAACAGCTTTATCCCGAGCAATCCACCACTGCTTTTGTAAGCTATCATCCTGTAGCTAGATATTTTAGTGCGTAAGAGCGATTAAAAATGGGGTCGCCTTGAAATCCAGCCGACCCCTAATTTTTCTTGATAATTGCGCTTGCATCGGCATAGCTGCTTTAGCCTAAATTCAAAATAGAGATTTCTAATGAGTCAAACAAACGATATATCGAATTGGCATCAAGATTTTATTGCCAGTAATTTACTGGTCATTGGGTATAATGCTTGGGCAGGTCATCTCAGGCAAAAACGTGGTGCGATCGTCTGTAGCCTGAATTCTGCGATGGTGGGTGTTACTGGAGAATCATTCAAAACCCATTTTGTCGGACGTTCTCGCCTTGCGCCGTTCCTGAATACCTGGTTAGCGGCTCCTGACACTGCAATTTTGCCCCATAACTTTATTTGCCCACATTTTGGAAGTTGTCGATAATTATGATCCAACAACAGAGGTTGTATTGTTGCTGGAGTCTTTTGATCAAGCAACGTTCTTTTACTTGAAAAACCTACCTATTACACCCCCTCAATGCTACGATCAAGTCCGTAAGACTTGGGATGAATTCCAGCCAGGGGTTAGTGCTGGGCAAGATCAACATCAACATATCTGCCGCTCGACCGACGCTTGAAGCAAAATATTATTGATGGCGATCGCCTACTCCAAATGACTTATAGGCCCAAGGTTCATCTCCCTATTATCTTGAAATGAATCCTGCAAATTGAGCATGTCTTCGCAGGGTAATCTTAACTTGCTCCTTGATTGAAGATGGCATGGTATTTTGAGATGAGAATACCTTTAGCTCTAAAATCTGCTTCTTTGGATTTCTATCACTTGATTCGATAAAAACGTCTGCTCTAACTTTAGAGTACTTTGATTTTATGTCTTCTTCATAGGTGGCATTCTCGCCTAATTCCTTTAAAATCAAAGATAGTCTTCTACCAATCTTTGTCGGTTGATTAGTAACTGACGCATACCATGTTTTGGCAGCTTCGGATCGTTGTGACTCTCGCTCTTTCACGGGACTGTAATCGTAGTTATCCCAATTTCCAGAGAGTATTTGATAAAGGTGTGTGTTCTGAAACCATTGCATATAAGTCTTTGAAAACGTTTCTGGATCATCATCCAGATTTTGACAAAGTTTATGAATATCTGCAACTCTAAGTGGAACGATTCTCACATCGAAGTATAACCTTGTTCGATTATATTCTTGGAGAGGCAATGTATCACGATCTTGGGCATTTAATTCACGTTGCCAAGCGTCCCAGTTTAACAGATATCCCTCTCTTGGTCTGGAGAATTGAAGAACTCTTTGCATCCTTGTACCATCAGCCACTGGCCATACTAGAATTACTTGATATTCTGAAAGATCCTGTAGGGAAGGAATTCTTTCACTGAGCAATACTCCTACTGACTCAAGAGCTTCACCAACTGTTAATGCATCCTGGCAAATATCATACAGATCTTTTTCCACTACGTTATAGTCAGCAAGTGGTTTTTCGCTGTTATGGAATGTAAATGTCTCTTTAATTATTGAAGGCCAGCTTTCTCTCGAAGGTCCTGACACCTCGAAATCGCTCTCTAATAGAAGCCTTCTATTTCTTGAAGTACTATTTTCAAGCTCCTTTTGGAAGTCTCGATTAGTTGTCAACCAAATAAATAAAGTTGGAATATCTTTAAGATGACTTCTATCATAAATACTAAGTTTTTCAATAAATTGCGATGGTATATTTTCCTTGCCACTAACCTGTTCTTCAAATTGATCAATTACGCCAATAAGACAGACATTATCATTTCTTTTCTCTCTATGAATTCTTTCTAAAAGCTTGTCCCCATCTTCAATCTCGTCGCGATCAAGTAGAAAAACATGAGTCTCCGGAAGATGCCTATCAATTTCCCGTGAAGCACAGCTTTTACCAGACCCGCTTTTACCATATATCGGGAGGAAACGAATTCCTCCCGATATAGACATAGACTTTACTGCTTTTTGGATTAGTTGATTTAGAGGATTGTTTGGTTTGAGTCGACCTCGATAAGCCTCTTCAAGATCTTCATATCGGGATGGTAAAGATATATTCATAGAGAAAAATAATAGAGTTTTATGCCGAGCATAGTTAGTTTAGCTCTCTAATTTGGCATACTACAAAGAGTCATATCTTGATAGTGTCCCAAATTAGGATTTTATCACTATTTTTTTCTTCATATTAGCCTTGTTCAGCAGATGTTGTTCGGCTTTCTTAATACAATCTTCAACAGTCCTTCAAATTTGCCCTGGGGTTGATGGTGCCGCAGGCGATCGCTGAGTTTCTCTGCTAACCAAGAATCAAACAAAGCGTTAGCGATTCTCGTTCGAGCGATGGAGTTCTAGTGCTATTATTAAGAGTGATTATCATTCTCATTTTTATGATTGTAGTGTCCTCCTCAGCCTTCCGAATTTACTTGCCTTAAAGTTAAAAAGGTTGCAGGAGAACTCCGAGACCAACTATAACCATTGCGCTTCATGCAATAATAGGCTGAAAGCTGTCTAAATCAATGAGGTAAACGTCAATGCCTTCCGTCCAGCACTATGCAACTAATTATCTGGAAAACGTCAAGGTAATACTGATTTCTCCAAGTCAAACTCTGGAGTCATCTGCTGTGGAATATTGCATCTCTAGTGGATATGTCAAAATCATGCCCTCTGATGGCCGCACCTTGATTACCCACATCAGCAACGTCGTGATTGAGGTGGAGTCGTAGCGTACTTGGTTCAAGACTGCTTCAGTCTGTACGTAGACCCATCACAGTTCCTATCCATAATTAGTTGTCACTGAGATATTTTATGAGATTAAATGACTGTCACAATTTTCAGGATTTCCGAACATTAGCGAAACGCCGACTACCAGGGCCAATTTTTAATTACATCGATGGAGCGGCCGATGATGAACAGACATATCGGCGTAACACTGAAGCCTATGGAGACTGTGATCTTATTCCCAACGTGCTTGTTGGTGTGGAAAATGTGGATATGTCAGTTGAGGTGATGGGGCAAAAACTAGATATGCCTATCTACTGCGCCCCCACAGCATTGCAACGCCTTTTTCATCACGAAGGAGAGCGCGCAGTTGCGAGGGCTGCGGCCGAATATGGCACGATGTTTGGGGTGTCTTCACTGGCCACAGTAACCGTTGAAGAAATCGCCAAGATCACAAACACGCCGAAGATGTTTCAGTTCTACTTCCATAAAGACCGGGGCTTGAATGATGCCTTGCTTGAACGCGCACGGGCAGCTAACTTTAATGTCTTGGCATTAACCGTCGATACCATTACTGGTGGTAATCGCGAACGGGATTTGCGTACCGGATTTACTTCCCCACCAAAATTAACCCTTGACTCTTTAATGAGTTTTGCGACGCACCCAACATGGGCTTGGAACTTTTTGACAAAAGAAAAGTTCGATATGCCCCATTTGTCTGGCTATGTCTCCCAGGGAACGAATGTAGCAGTCTCTGTTGGCGATTATTTTTCAACCATGCTAGATCAATCCATGAATTGGAAGGATGCAGAAAAACTCTGCTCCCAGTGGAATGGGCAGTTTGCACTGAAAGGGATAATGAGTGTGGAAGATGCCAAGCGTGCTGTTGATATTGGTTGTACTGGTATTATGGTTTCTAACCACGGTGGCCGTCAGCTTGATGGTTGCCGTAGTCCCTTCGATCAACTTGCAGAAATTTGTGATGCTGTTGGGGATAAAATTGATGTCATTTGCGAAGGTGGTATTCAGCGCGGTACCCATGTGCTTAAGGCTCTATCTGTGGGGGCTAAAGCCTGTTCAGGTGGGCGATTATATCTTTTTGCCTTGGCCGCTGCTGGGCAAGCAGGAGTTGAGCGTGCTTTAGGTAATATGCGCACTGAAATTGAACGTGATATGAAATTGATGGGCGTAACCAAGCTCGATCAATTGAGTAGAGGTAATCTACGTTTTCATACCTCACGATGAAGCTGCGTAAAGAACTTCACAGGATAATGATTATCAAAATTGAAAGGTTGAACTAATATGAATCCCTTATTTAGTGCCAGAACTTCAGTAGAACAAGTAGAAGAAGGTTTGTTCCTTGCTCCCAAATTCGACGGCAATGGTTTGATTCCAGTGGTTACCACCGATGTCAACACCGGTGAAGTGCTGATGCACGCTTATATGAATGAAGAGGCTTTAGTTAAAACCATTGAAACCGGAGAAGCTCACTATTACAGTCGCAGTCGTCAGCAATTATGGCATAAAGGTAAATCCAGTGGACTTGTACAAAAAGTGGCGCAGTTAACCATTGATGATGACCAAGATTGTCTCTGGATGCAGGTTAGAGTAGCTGGTTCGGGGGCTAGTTGTCACGTGGGTTATCGTTCTTGTTTTTATCGCAGTATTCCTACGGGTAAAAGTGCTATTGATTCCCAGCAACCACTACAGTTAACTTTTACTGAAACCGAGAAAACATTTGATCCCAAAGCCGTTTATGGCGATGCCCCTAACCCGACGCAATTGTAAATAAGTGCGATCGCCTTAAGGAATAGCTTTTGAAAGTTCGGGCGATCGCTGTTTAATTAATGAAACTAAATCAAATATGAAACATAATTATTTTTTACTTTTACTTGTCTTCTTAAATGTTCTATGTATGCCTAAAAATGCCTATGGGGATGAAGTTTGGTCAACGGAAGAATATAGAGTAATTTATCTTGAAGATAGAAAAAACACAGCAGTTTGGAGTTATGGGGATGGACTGGGACATATTTTTATAGACGGTTTGGGGGGTAAATTTAAGAATCGAGGCTCTTATAATGGTTATTGGGTACAATCTACTTCTTCTCGTCGTTGCGATACTTATAGAGAAGGAATCGATGGTGAACCTAATTATCATTGGGGTCGATTTGAGATTACATTTATTGACCCATATTTTCCGTCTCGTTGGCAAGCAAAGTTTGGTCTTTGTGACCAAAACCCCACTATTACTCTCAATGGAACTCCTGTAGGAAATTTTCCGACTCCTGTTTCACCCCCTAAAAATTAAGAAAATTGTAATTGGGGAAGAAACTCCGTCCATCCCGATGATGTAAATAAGTTAAACCCGAGTTGATTTTTTAATTTTAAAAGCTGTCCCCATAATAAATAAAGTAATTAAACCTGTGACTGAACTTGATTCATTAACGGGAGTAAAAGTAATAGGAGTTCCAAAAATTTGGTTTTCTCCTACAAAACCGAGATCCAAAGATTCTATCTTATTTTCTTGAATTGACAAGGTAGAAATTACTGTTATAAAGGCATTGCTAGCCGCCGGACAACCATCGGGAGAATTGGTTCCTGAATAACGAACTGGCTCTAATAATCTAAATAGTTCAAGGTCACAACTTTCGGAGTTAATATTACTAAATAATAGTGATCTTTCTGACGGGGCTAAATTACAAAGACCCCCTAAGCCACTGATGGAGTCAAAACTACGAACACTGAGATTTATGCTTTCAGTTCCAGCACTAAACGCATAATGTCTGAGACGAGGAGGTTGAGGACTTGTTAAAAAGTTTTGTTCTAAAAAAATCGATTCTGTATCACTGCCAAAACTGCCACCAATGATATCGACTGAACAATTAGACATGGTGATTAAAGGAACAGTATTATCGTTGTTAAATTGAGGATAATTACTAAATTCTCCAGTAAACAATTTAACTACTTGTTCAAGTTATTGTAAGATAGTAACAGACTCCATCGTTGCTGCATAACTTTGGGGAGTCAAAGTTATAATAGAAAGCAAAACAGTTAAACGGATACTTGCTAATTTAAACATAATTCTCGCTCGCAAAAAGTAATTCACTAAGTGATTAGATATTGTTTGATTAAAACCCAAATTACTGTAATATTAAATATATTGCTATGAATTGTCAATCTATTAGGAACCTGTCTCTGACACTTTCGGAATTTCGCACAGAGTGATCAGAAAACCTGAAATCCGTGTCTCATATTTTTCAGAACGAGTTGACATACTCCCGTCGGCATAGCCGAGGGATTCTAACACCTCACGATGCTAGTTTTCTGCTTCGTCCCCCACCAACTAGAGCATCGTGACCGATACTCCCCGTCGCTCTGAGTCCACTTATTTGACCCTTTCCGCTTGTTCTTTAACCTACGTTGTAGCAATTTAAGCTGAAGCTGTAAGGTTTTTAAGAATAATGGTCGCTTAATTTCTTCCCCGTCGGAAGTAGCCACAAATTTGTCATAGCCTAAGTCCAACCCACGAGGATTGGACATCAACATCTAGCTGTAGTGACAGCATCACAAAATAACCAGATGCTTTTCTGACCACCCTGGCTTGTTTGACATCGAATCAATCGGGGATAGGTCTTGAGAGTCGCCATTGAAGCCATCCTAGTTGTGGAAGCTTAATCGCGTCATTTCTGATTGGCTGTTTTTTGTGTGTAAAACTTTTTTAAGGAAGCTAGAAGCGGAGCGAACTGTTCGGAGGTTCCCTCCTTACCAGCACGCGCACCAGGCATAGGTTTATATATTAGTCGAAGTTGCCCGTCGAAGACGCGCGAAGCGCCCCATTGGTAAAACCGAGGGTCTTCAATCCGATATTTTTAGGATAAAATGATGATGATTATCAATATTCAGGAGACGAACTAACCCAAAAATATGACTTGTCTAAACTAACCCAAAAATCTTCTCATAAGGCATTTTAGCCCCTATTCCGCCTTTACCCCTTCACAGATAGTTCCATAACATCGATGACTTTAAAAATCTACAATACTCAAACCCGTCGCCTCGAACCCTTTGTAACTCTTCTACCAGGTAGAGTCACTATGTATTGCTGTGGCGTGACTGTCTACGATTATTGCCATTTAGGTCATGCCCGTTCCTATATTATCTGGGATATGGTACGTCGCTATTTGAAATGGCGGGGATATGAAGTAACCTACGTGCAGAACTTTACGGATATCGATGATAAGATTCTACGTCGCGCCCAAGAACAAGGGGTATCGATGGCGGATATTTCTGAACGTTTTATAGAAGCTTATTTTGAAGATATCCGTCCCTTAAATGTTATGGATGCCGATGAATATCCCCGTGTCACCGATAATATTTCTGGAATTCAACAATTAATTGAGGTATTGCTGGAAAAAAACTATGCTTATGCTGCGGATGGAGACGTTTACTTTCATGTAGAAGCTTTTGAACAATACGGCAAACTCTCTGGACGTAGCCAGTCAATGATGCAAGCGGGGGCTAGTGGTAGAGTAGCAGTTAGTGATCCTACAAATAGCCATAAAAAACATCCTTCAGATTTTGCCCTCTGGAAAAGTGCGAAACCAGAAGAACCGGCTTGGGATTCTCCTTGGGGTGAGGGTCGTCCTGGTTGGCATATTGAATGTTCTGCTATGGTGAGGGGGTTATTAGGAGAAACTATCGATATTCATGGTGGTGGAGGGGATTTGGTGTTTCCCCATCATGAAAACGAAATTGCTCAGTCAGAAGCTGCTAACGGTAAACCCCTGGCTAAATACTGGGTGCATAATGGCATGGTAACGGTGAATGGGGAAAAAATGTCTAAGTCTTTGGGCAACTTTACAACAATTCGCGAGTTATTAAATCGTCCCCTAGAGCCAATGGTAATTAGATTGTTTGTTTTACAGGCACATTACCGCAAGCCTCTAGATTTTACTGAAGAGGCCATTAGTTCAGCAACCAATGGTTGGCAGACTTTACAACAAGGCCTACTCTTTGGGGAAAAATATGGCAATAGATTGGGTTGGGAGAAAAACCAAGAACTCGACTCTGCTGTTATAGAACAATTCAAAGCAACAGTGGATGATGATTTTAATTCTCCTGGGGGATTAGCTGTTTTGTTTGAACTAGCTAAAAATCTTCGTCGAGAAGGAAATCTCTTAACCCATGAAGGTAAAATCACTACTGATGGGGAAGATTTACAACGACAATGGCAAACTTTAGTTCATTTAGCAGGGATTTTAGGATTAGAAGCTAAATCTGAAGTTGGATCAGAAGATACAAATAACTTCGATCAGGCAGAAATTACTAAATTGATTCAACAACGTAATGCAGCCAGAAAAGTAAAAGATTACGCCGAAAGCGATCGCATTAGGGAACAATTACAAGAAATGGGAATTACTCTCATCGATCAACCTAATGGAGAAACCAGTATTGTTTATAGCTCATAGCAGATTTAACTTTCCTTCCTTGTCTGGGGGCAGTTCCTCCCCCAACGATTAAAGCTTTCGATTTTTTTAAGAATAATAGTTCAAACAACCATAATTTTTCGGACTAAAATGAGAATGATTATCATTATTATTTGTGTGTGGAGGAAAAAAAGATGTTAGATTTTAGGCAAAGCATTAATTTATCAGTCTTTGGAGCTTTGAAAGGAGTGTGGCCATTTACAGGCTTTCTAATAGGCGCATCCTTATTGAGTCCCAGCAATGCTCTGGCTCATGTAATTGGCACCGAAATTGACTTCTTTGATACTCCACAGCAGGTTGGTGATCCAGCAGGTATGGGTATTCCTAATGCTTCTGAGGTACAGGGCGCAGGAATGATCCTTGGTGATTATCGTGATATCCAAGCGATCAATGATGGATCAATGGACCCATTGTCAACGACTGTCTCAGTCAATGGAGGAATTCTCAGCTTCTCCAATAATTCTGTTTCTGCAGGTTCAGCTTTTATCACATGGGATGGAAATGACAGCCCGTTGACAGTAGATCACACGGGTCTGGGGGGATTCGACTTAACACAGGGGGGTGAAGCGATTGATTTTGAAGTTGAGATACTCTCGAGCGATTTATCAGGTATGGAGTTGACTCTCAGCGTATTTGACATGAATAATAACACCTCCACTTTGTCTCGCCTCTTTGATTCAGCAATTATGACACAAAGGGTTGAAGACTTTAGCTTTAGTGATTTTACTGGAACTGCTGATTTCACTAATATAGGTGCAATTCAGTTAGGTATTTTTGGCCCCGCAGAAATAGATGTTCAAATTGGATCAATCGAGACATTTGGCCCACATGCTCAAGGTCCTCTGCCTGTGCCTGAATCTTCTAGTTCTCTGGCATTATTGTCAGGTGCGATGTTGCTGGTAGCTAGTCGCAAGATACGTCGCCAGTGAAGTACCGCACCCGACTACGTTGAGGGCGGGGCAGAACCCAGGTCAATCCCATTTAATTTTTGTTAACTCCTATTGACAAATTGAGACTAATCTCTCGCTAACATTCGTATAACGTCAGCCTCCTTGGGACATTAAGGTGAGTGTGTCCTCATGGCTTTGGAATTACTTTTATCCGTCGGTCAAGCACAAGCTGCCACCATTTATGCTTCAGGACAGCGTTTCATACCAAATCCGATTGTCAAAACCTCTTTATAGTTTTGCTCTCTTTCCTCCCTGTTACTGAGCGAAGTCGAAGTACACTCCCCACCCTCCCCACACTCCCCACCCTCCTCAACTAGAAAGATAAAAGGGGTATCTAAATGGGATTTAGTATCATTCCTGCTATCCCTGGTGTTGATGATGATATTCGGGAAAACTTCATCTATTTAATTTAACTCAAACTTATGACCTTAGCTCACTCCAAACCCAATCAAGTTAACAGAATCGATCATAAATTACCATCATTAACGACGACAAAACACCCTGCCGTCTCTGAAGAGGAGATGCGCCAAGCGGTAAGGACTTTACTATTGGGATTAGGAGAAGATCCAGACCGAGAAGGATTGAAAGATACACCAAAACGAGTAGTTAAAGCCCTTAAATTTCTCACTTCTGGCTATAATCAATCTTTAGAAGAATTGCTTAACGGGGCAGTATTTCATGAAGATACTAATGAAATGGTCTTAGTTCGTGATATTGACCTATTTAGTTCCTGTGAACATCATATATTACCTATTCTAGGCCGAGTTCATGTAGCTTATATTCCTGATGGTAAAGTAATTGGACTTTCAAAAATTGCTCGTATTTGTGAAATGTACGGACGACGTTTGCAGGCACAGGAACGACTTACCGCACAGATTGCAGATGCACTACAAGAATTGCTAAAACCGAAAGGGGTGGCTGTGCTTGTAGAGGCAAGTCATCTGTGTGTGGTAATGCGAGGAGTGCAAAAACCTGGTGCTTGGACTTCCACCAGTGCGCTTAGAGGGGAATTTGCCAATGATGCTAAAACCCGTCAGGAGTTTATGAGCTTGGTTCAACACAATCCTAGGTTGCGTTAAGGGATTTGTGTGGCACTTTTAGAGATGAGTTTTAAGCTCATCTCTACCGTTCTTTGCTAGGGTGTTCAAGTTCTGAGAATTTGCCCCCAAATCCTTCTCTTGACTTTATTAATTGTTAATTGTCACTTGATAACTTCTTGGATAGCCGCTAAACGTAAATTTCGATTTTCGGCTGCTTCTTCTAGGGTTTGTTTTTTAACCCTTTGAAAAGACATTGAGTAAACTAAATTGATGGGGAACATTTGGCTTGACTAAGCATTCATTAAGCTGTTGTTTAATTAATGACTCATCTAAATCACGCCCGATGAATACAAGTTCGTTTTTTGGATTGGTTGTCCAATCATGACCTTGGATATCGTAGCGAGGTCCGCTCAGTTGAAAAATATGTCGAGCAGGACTTTCTTGAAACCATAGTATTCCCTTAGCACGAAATACATTACTGGGCAATTGTTGGGATAAAAAATGTTCAAATTTTTCAAGTTCAAAAGGGCAATCGCTTTTAAAGGAAACAAAACTAAAACCATCGCCTTCTAAATGATTGTTAAAAGCAGATTTGTTGCGTCTAAACTCTGGTATTTCAGCTTTATAGGTATCTGTTTGAGTTAAGCCAATATCTAAAATTAAAGGTAAAGGAACTCTACTATATTCACTTTCTAAAATTCTAAATCCTGGTTTAATCTCTTTAATAAATGCTTTTAATTTGTCAATTTTATCTTCAGTTGCTAAGTCAATTTTATTTAAAATAACCATATCAGCATATCTAATTTGTCTTAAAGCGGCATCACTATCAAAATGTTTAGCATCAAAACCAGCTGCATCAACTACTGTGATGATAGCATCAAGACGAGTTAAAAAATTTAATTCTGTACTAAGAAAAGTCATAATAATGGGAAATGGGTCTGCTAATCCTGTTGTTTCAATGACTAAATAATCTATTTTTTCTTCTCTTTCTAAGACTTGATAGACAGTATTAATGAAACTATCATTAATGGTGCAACAAATACAACCATTGCCTAATTCTATCATATCTGATTCTACTGAGATGAGAAGTTGCTCATCAATATTAATATCACCAAACTCATTAACTAAGACCGCTATTTTCAGGTTATCTTTATTCTGTAAAATTTGATTGAGTAAAGTGGTTTTTCCACTACCTAAGAAACCAGTAATTATGGTGACTGGCATTCCACTTTTTGGTAAAGATGGCAGAGCATCGGATAGATTGAAATTTAGAGGAGTCATAGTCTTAAGTTAATTTGTTGCGGGATATTTCGATAATGATTATTAATTTACACTATTATGAGAATGATAATCATTCTCATTTTAAGATATCGGAGATGGATTTATGATCATCGGTGGCATGAAACAATAGCAATATTTTTTGTTCGTAGAGAAATTTACTACTCAGCTTCTGATTTCTGGCTAATGGATAGATAAGTGAGTCGTTCTGAATTTTCAGCGACGGAAACTCCAATTAACGTCACATCACTATCTAAAGGAATAGAAGCAAAATAGCAACAGAGTTCTTCTGTTGTTCCTCCAGGACATAGGGGAAAATCGTTCACAATTATCGGTAAACGCTCTCCCCATTCCTGTAATCGCTGTTCCATATCTACCATATCTAATCCATACATATCAGATGGATTACGTTGAGCGCGAAGGTGTAAGGTAATTTGAAAATCATGCCAATGATTCTCCATCCAGATTGGAGGATTATGGTGCTTGCGACGTAAGGTGGCACGGATTTGATAATCGAAAATTAGGGACTGCGTAATCACGACGGACGATGAAGATAAAATCAAGCGAGAAGAAATAAATATACTTCCCCAAGCCTGATTTTAGCTTATCTATCTGAAATGGTGCTTTCAACTATTAAAATGCGGCTGCTCCAGCTTCGGCTACGGCATGGTCTTGCTCTCCTGACCCACCACTAACTCCAATTCCCCCCACTACTTGTCCCTCACTAGAAAGGGGTATTCCTCCAGCAAAAATCATGATTTTGCCATTATTAGAGGCATGAATCCCAAAAAATTGTCCTCCTGATTGACTCTGTTCGGCTAAATCTTTAGTGGCCAGATCAAACGCCCTAGAAGTGTAAGCTTTTTTGATTGAGATATCGATACTTCCGATCCAAGCTCCATCCATTCGTACATGGGCTACCAAATTTCCTCCCCCATCCACTACTGCTATATTCATGGGTTGACCAATTTCGATCGCTTTTTTTTCGGCCGCACTAATTACTCTTCTGGCATCTTCTAATGTAACCATTAATCCCTCCATTGGACTTGAGACTTTAAGTACACTAGCAAATTACAGGCTATTAAACAATCCCATTTGATTGTCTTTAACTTTCAGTCAATCTCGGTATCAACTGAGCTAAATTACAAGGACGATTACGAGAATCAAGTTGCTCTTTGATAATACTCCATCCTGTTTGACAAGCACCACTAGAACCAGGTAAACAAAAGATATAAGTACCATTAGCTACGCCAGCCAAACATCGAGACTGAATGGTAGAGGTTTTGATTTCTTGATAGGAAATCATGCGAAATATCTCACCAAACCCCTCAATTTCTTTGTCTAAGAGTGGTTTAATGGCTTCTGGTGTACCATCTCGTCCTGTAACTCCTGTACCACCAGTGCTTAAAATTACTTGGACAGATTCATCTGCAACCCATCTAGATACTACCGCACGAATTTGGTAAATGTTATCGGGAACGATAGTTTTTTCTGCTAATAAATGACCTGTTGTGGTTAAATTATCCACTAAGATTTTGCCAGATTTATCGTCAGCTTCGGTTCTTGTATCAGAAACTGTTAGGACGGCAACTTTTAAGGAAATTAAAGATTCTTTTTGGTTCATTTTTGTTACTTGTAAGTTAATTTTTAATAAAAATATTTTTCTACTTCTAAAACACTTTTGCCAAAACAACTATTGACAATTGTTGTAATGCGATCACAGGTTAAATTAGGCAGAGCATTGCTTATCGTTAATTCTGAATATCCTGAATCACCATAAACAAAGAATCTAATTTTGTTGTTTTCCCATAGCCAAACTTCAGGAATTTTTAAGTATTGATATTTGGTTAAATCATCAATACTTCCTGATGTTAGATTTATTTCTACTGCTAAATCTGGCCTGTCTTTGTCTATTTCAAAACAGTAAGCAACATCAGGTTCTTTTCCTTCTTTTCCCTCTTCTTTAAGAGTCGTTTGATTGTAAGGAAAAAGTGCAATATTGTTTTGACGGCAGTAAGCCCAAATAATTGCTCTAATATAATCACCAATTAATTCATGGTTACGTCCTGGAGACAAGACAGTAATAACTCCATTGCGAAAAGACACTCGTTTACTTGGCAAATCTAAACTAATATATTCAGCCCAAGTTGTATTAGTAATTGTGGTAATGCGATCGCTTTTTTGTGTTCCAATACTTAACATTATTACTTAACTGTTAGTCATTGTTAATCTATTCCCTACTTTAATCAATTAAAATTTTTATCATCCATAAACTTTTTGATAATACTCCTGATAGTCTTTTGATAGTAAAGGTTGCCACCATTTTTGATCATTAAGATACCATTCAATGGTTTTTCTTAACCCATTTTCTACGGTTTCTTTGGGAGTCCAACCTAATTCTGTTTTAATTTTTGTAGCATCAATAGCATAACGGCGATCGTGGCTAGGGCGATCCTTAACAAAGGTAATTAATTCTTTGGCCGGCTTAACTGGTAAGTCCGAAGCCAACTCATCCATTAACTCACACAACATGGTTACTAAATCAATATTTTTAACTTCATTATTGCCTCCAATATTATAAGTTTCTCCTGCTTTTCCTTTGTTAATTACTGTTTCTAGTGCTGAACAATGATCTCCGACATATAACCAATCTCTAATATTTTGTCCATCTCCATATACAGGTAATGGTTTCCCCAATAAGATATTAATACACATCAAGGGTATTAGTTTTTCAGGAAAATGATAAGGACCATAATTGTTAGAACAGTTGGTAATAATTGTTGGTAGATTATAAGTATGAAAATAGGCTCTTGCTAGGTGATCACTCCCTGCTTTTGAGGCAGAATAAGGACTATTAGGAGCATAAGGAGTTACTTCTGAAAAAGCCGGATCATCAGCCTCTAAACTCCCATAAACCTCATCGGTAGACACATGGAGAAAACGAGAGTTTTCTGGGTTTCCTTGCTCATTCCAATAGTGACGAAAACTCTCTAATAAGGTAAAAGTTCCAATGACATTGGTTTGAACAAAAGCATCCGGTCCTAGAATAGAACGATCCACATGAGATTCTGCCGCAAAATGAGCAACAGTGGTGACCTGTTCTTCTTTTAAAATTTTCTCAATCAAAGGGCGATCGCAAATATCCCCTTGAATAAATTTAAACTGTTTTCTATTTTCTAAATCAGCTAAATTTTGACGATTTCCTGCATAAGTTAAAGCGTCTAAAACAATAACTTGATCATCAGAATAATTCTGACACCAATGATGCACAAAATTTGAGCCAATAAACCCAGCACCACCAGTGATTAAGATACTCTTCTTCTCTTTAGATAATGACATAAGCTAATAATTTAATTACCAAATTGTATTCATTTGCAACTGAAACCCCGACAAAATAGGCTTATCGCTTACAGTTATGGGATTCTTTAAACATTTTACTTCTATTTGGGAAGGATAAATATAAATTTGGTGACTTTTGCCATCGATTAACCAACCTAATTTGACAGGATGCTGCATTCTACATCCTACACAGTTCACTCGTGGGATATGGAATGCCCACTTTGAGGGGGAGTGTCACTAACCCTAGACAGAGCCTTCCTAAGCGATACACCTAACTCCGAACTCTGAAAACAGCATAAGGAATCATTTTCTAAATCCAATTTCTGTCGAAATTTTACCCCTCATTAGAAGATAGGGGGTAAAATAAAATCAGAGTTTTTTAATTAAAAAAATCCTTATGCAAAATTTTGATTGGAAAAAACTACAAAATGGCTCAGACATCCGTGGGGTTGCTTTAGAGGGAATCCCCGGTGAGTCCGTTAATTTAACCCCTGAAATTGCTAAGATTTTGGGTCAAGCTTTTATTAGTTGGTTAGAGAAAAAATTAGGTAAAAGTGCCTCGAAATTAATTATTTCTTTAGGTCGTGATAGTCGCTTATCGGGTCCTGATTTACTAGCAGCAGCCAGCGAAGGAATTAGTTTATTAGGAAGCACAGTTTATAATTTTGAAATTGCTTCGACTCCTGCTATGTTCATGAGTACCATCAACCCCGATTTAAGCTGCGATGGGGCTATTATGTTAACCGCCAGTCATCTCCCATTTAATCGTAATGGCTTAAAGTTTTTCACAAAAAATGGAGGACTAAACAAGGGAGATATTACCGAGATTTTAAATTTAGCTGAAAATAATAATTTTCCAGTTGGAACAGAAAAAGGAAATATAAAAGATTATGATTTTATTAGCGTCTATTCTGAAGGTTTAGTCAAAAAAGTTAGGGAAGGAGTTAATCACACAGAAAATTTTGAGCAACCATTAAAAGGTCTAAAAATTATTGTAGATGCCGGAAATGGTGCAGGGGGATTTTATGCAGAAAAAGTCCTAAAACCTTTAGGTGCTGATACCGAAGGCAGTCAATTTTTAGATCCTGATGGTACTTTTCCTAATCATATTCCTAATCCTGAAAATGAAGAAGCCATGGAATCTATCTGTCGAGCAGTTATTGATAATAAAGCAGACTTTGGGATTATTTTTGATACGGATGTAGATCGGGGGGCTGCTGTTGATAATTTTGGCAAAGAATTGAACCGCAACCGCTTAATCGCTTTGATTTCTGCCATGATTTTAAAGGAACATCCAGGGTCAACCATTGTAACAGACTCTATTACCTCTGATGGCTTAAGTGAATTTATTACACAAGAATTAAATGGTGTTCATCATCGCTTTAGAAGAGGTTATAAAAATGTCATTAATGAAGCAATTAGATTAAATAATGAAGGGCAAGAATCATGGTTAGCTATCGAAACTTCTGGTCACGGTGCGATGAAAGAAAACTATTTTCTAGACGATGGGGCTTATTTGGTTACAAAACTGTTAATCAAATTAGCAAACTGTCAACAAGAAGGGAAAAATTTAGCAGAGTTCATTGCCAAATTACGAGAACCTGAAGAAAGTCAAGAATTTAGGGTAAAAATTAATACAGAAAGTTTTCAAGATTATGGTAATCAGGTAATCGAAAAACTAAAAGAATTTGTAATAACTCAAGATGATTGGCAACTGGTTCCTAATAATTATGAAGGAGTCAGAATTTCTTGTTGCTCTGGGGATGAAAATGGCTGGTTATTACTGCGTTTATCTTTGCATGATCCTGTTATTCCTCTGAATGTAGAATCTAATGTTTCCGGCGGAGTTAAAAAGATTGCCAATCGAGTTTTGGAATTTTTGAAAGATTTTGATGCTTTAGATTTAACAGCATTTCATGTATTATAATCATTGGTTTAGATGAGGTGTGTTCAACAACAAAATCCTAGATTAACTATTATGGCATTACCGATTGTAGCGATTATTGGACGACCGAATGTGGGCAAATCAACCTTTGTCAACCGTTTGGCTAAGGATAGACAGGCTATTGTACACGATGAACCAGGGATTACCCGCGATCGCACTTATCGCCCTGCATTTTGGGCTGATCGTGATTTTCAAGTGGTAGATACCGGGGGACTGGTTTTCGACGATGAGACAGAATTTTTGCCCCTGATTCGAGAACAGGCCATGGCAGCTTTAACAGAGGCCAGTGTAGCTATTTTTGTTGTAGATGGGCAACTGGGTTTAACAGCCGGGGATAGTGAGATAGCGGACTGGTTAAGACAGCAAGAGGTTCCCGTTTTATTAGCGGTTAATAAATGTGAATCACCAGATCAAGGATTGATTCAAGCTGCGGAATTTTGGGAATTAGGACTAGGGGAACCTTACCCCGTTTCTGGTATTCATGGCAACGGGACAGGGGAATTATTAGATGAATTAATTACCTATTTACCGTCTCCTGATGAGTTACCTGATCGAGAAGAGATCAATGTTTCTATTATTGGTCGTCCTAATGTGGGAAAATCCAGTTTATTGAACGCATTTTTAGGGAAAAAAAGAGCCATTGTCAGTCCTATTTCTGGGACAACCAGAGATGCTATTGATACGGTTGTAGAACGAGGAGAAAAAACCTATCGCTTAATCGATACGGCTGGTATTCGTCGCAAAAAGAATGTTAATTATGGGGCGGAATTTTTCAGTATTAATCGAGCCTTTAAAGCTATTCGTCGGGCGGATGTAGTTTTATTGGTCATTGATGCTATTGAGGGCGTTACCGACCAAGATATCAAGTTAGCAGATCGCATTATTGATGAAGGAAGGGCTGCTATTATTGTGGTTAATAAATGGGATGCCATAGACAAAGATTCTTACACCATTTATGAGTATAAGAAAAAGGTCATGTCTCGACTTTATTTTATGGAATGGGCGGATCTAATTTTTGTTAGTGCTATGTCAGGAAAAAGAGTAGAAAAAATATTTAAATTGGTGGATGTAGCAGTAGAAGAACATCGTCGTCGGGTGAGTACATCTGTGGTCAATGAAGTATTAGAAGAAGCAGCAAAATGGCATTCACCTCCAACCACTAGACAAGGGAAACAGGGAAGAATTTATTACGGAACCCAAGTATCCAGTCAACCCCCAACCATTGCCTTATTTGTTAACGATCCTAAGCGATTTAACGATAATTATCGACGTTATATTGAGCGACAGTTTCGCGAACAAATTGGTTTTCTAGGGACTCCTATTCGTCTGTTCTGGAGAGGTAAGAAAATGCGAGATGTTGAACCCAGTTTAAACAGAGCAACCAAAGTTTAAATGAAGAAAAATCCGTAGGGTGGGCAATACTCAAAACTATCTTTATGTTAAGGTTTTAACTTTAATTAAAATTGCCCACCGTATGTTTATTTGTAACATTATTAAGTTTATACCAATTTCCTAAAGTAGGGGTTAACGGCCGTTAACTCCTACAAGACAAACTTATGTAGTCTAAGTTGATGAAAATGGTATTAGGAGAAATAAGCAAATGAAAGAATTATTTGAGTTAAAAGATTTGTTATTAGCAGGGAATATTGATGATGCTTTGTTATTGGTTGAAGAGTTGACAGAAATGAGCAAAGATGATAAGCTCAATAAAATTTTTAGTTTCAGTATTATCCTATTATTAAATCTCATTAAACAACAGGCAGAAAAACGTAGTACAAGATCCTGGGAAGTATCTATTGCTAACTCTGTTAGACAAATTCAACGTACAGATAAACGGCGTAAAACTGGAGGAAATTATCTAAACCCAGTAGAGTTAAGAGAAACTTTAGAAGATGCTTATAATTCAGCATTGAGACAAGCATCTTTAGAAGCATTTAGAGGTAAATATGAAGCATAAGAACTAGGAGAAATGATGAATAAAACCGCTATTATTGAGGAAGGAATAGAATTAATTTTAAAAAAATAAACGTTAAGGCGATTAATTTGCTAAAATAGAAATTAGTTAACTAAGTAAAAAAATCGAAAATGAACACCATTGATTTACTGACACAAAAAATCCGTTTATTACCCCCTGATAAACAAGAAGAGGTTTTAGATTTTATTGAGTTTTTAATGATAAAATATCAACCAGAAACCTCTCGAAAATCTGCTGAAGAATTAGCTATTGAACGTATGAAGGATCTTGATGATCCAGATAACCCTGATAAATGGGAAACTGTTGTTGATATCGGTGATGAAATTGATGTTGAATCTAGTTTGGAGAATTTAAGAAAACGTGGGTACAAAGTAAAGGTATCAAGTGAAAGTCAATCATCTTGTTAGAGAAGAAGATTTACCTCAATTATCTGAAGGGTTAAGGAAAGACTTTGAGGATTTTTGTAATTCTATTTTTGTCGAAGATCCCTACAATTGTTTAGGGTTAGATAATCATACCCTCAAAGGAGATTTAAGAGGATATCGCGCATTAGAAATTGATGAAAATGGGGTTAGTTATCGTTTAGTTTATCGTATTTATGAAAAACCTGCACCTAAACGAGTGTTTATTTTAAGTTTTGCGGAACATGATCTTGCTTATGAAAAAGCTAAGGATAGAAAGTAAGAAATAGAATTAATTTTAGGATAAATATTATCTATCTAGATAACTAGCTTATCCAGGGGTGATTTTTAATATTTGAACCTGTAAAATAGCTGGTTTGCTTTTGAGTTCAAGGAGAATGAAATCAAGTTGCTTTTTGGAAGAAACTAAACAATTAATAACTGCAACACCAATTCTATCATCAGACTGATTATTCACAGGGGTAACGGTACGAACATGAAAACGAAAATGAGGAGGAATATCGTTTAAAATATGGCGTAATATCCCTTCCCTATCTTGCATTCTGATCTTTAATGTGACGGTACAAAGTTGACAACTATAACTCCAATTAATAACCCTTTTGTTATCTGGATTAACATTTTTGATTTGTGAACAATCTTCACTATGAATATATAAAATTCTTTTATCATTACGGACTTTAATAATTCCGATGATTTCAGATGAGTCATCAGGAAAAGGTTGACAGTGGGTACAAATTTTGTATTCATCAGCACTTTGTCCGTCAATTGGATTATCTATGTGATTATCTAATTCCAAATTTTCTTCACTAACTAAACTTTCATAATATTTAAAATAAATGCGAAGTGTGTCTTTTATTTTACGAATATCAATTATTCCTTTACCTAAATCTTCATATAACCCATCAGGAGTTTTGTACATTAATGTAGTTGCAACATATTGAAAAATTGTACCATAGAGACTATATTTGTTAGAAAATTCATTCATAATCAAAGCTTTACCTTGACTGATATTATGACGACGAAACCATTTTTTTATTTCATGCTTTGCTTTTTTTGTGTAAACAAATTTTAGCCATTCTTCTTTAGGTTGTCCAAATTCTTTATCAATTATAATATTAATTTTATCCCCGTATTCTAAAACATAATCAAGTGAAACAGATTTATTATTAACTAAAGCTTGAACACAATGATTCCCTAACCTGGGGCCAATTTTGTAGGCAAAATCTAATACTGTTGACCCTTCTGGTATTTCTTTTTCTTCATTGCTCTCAGTTAAAACGGTGATTGTTTCAGTTTTCTGTGGATCATATTCTTTTATCCATTTTACTAGAGATGTTTCATCAAATATTTCTAAATCTCGATAGTCTGGATACTCTTGAAACAGTAAGTCTTCATTCTTTTTTATAAATTCTTGAAGTTTATTTACTTTAATCGTTATAAGCAATTCTGCACCAATTTCTAAAGCAAAAATTAAGTTAACGACATCAGGAAAGGTAACTTTTGGGGGATAGGGTCTTAATTTATTAGCAAGCTGAAAAATCTTTTCGTAATCTATATTGTCATGAATTCTACCTAAGTTGCTAATTTTTTCAAGATAGTCTAGAATCCTACTAGATAATAATTCCCCATCTTCAATGAGTTGATCAACAAGTTCAATACAATGATTATGACAAAGTATAGACTGTTCAACTCGTAGAATCTCTTGCTCGATGAAGCGATTAATAATTTTGATATTGTGTTTAAAAGCAGATAAATTGTTACGTTGTTGAGAACTAAACGGACGTTCAAGAATTAAAGCGAGGAGTGTAAGGTAGTCCAGAACAATATGTTTGTGCATAACGAGAAGGATTCATAATTGATTTTAGAGAATTCAATTCATCATTGATGCTTTAATTTATAGAATTCCTTTATGGGATTTCAGTCCCAATATATATGGAGGTCGAAGATGTCAATCCCAATGTACATGGAAAAAAGTACAATAAAGGGTAAGTAACTAATTTTTCTGTATAAGGACAGCTTAAATGTACTATAAGTTTAAGCTGTCCTAAGACATAGACGATAAAACAGCAAAAATTTCTTATGAAAGCCTTAATTATCTTTTAAGTAGTTCCTTTTGCGTTTTTTGAGCAATTCATCACCATATTCATCTCCATCAATATCAGTATTATTGTCTTGACCAGGTGATCTGCGACGGGAAGGGGGGGTCTGTACTAACATCAATTCATCATCGGCGATCGCCTCAAGTAATGCAGAAAGGGAACCCTTTCCACCATGTTTAAACCCGAATTCTTGGGCTATTTTTTCTAAATCCGCTTTTTTCTCTGGTGATAGCTTAATAGAATACTCTTTTTTGTTTAAAGAAGGTTTTACTCCTCGATTTTCTTTAAGACCTTGAGTATTAGGAGAATAATTTGGCATGACATTATTAAAACGAACAATCGAATTAATTGGAACTTTATCAATTTCCATAATTCTATACGATCCAGCCAATTTAGCAAATGTCAAGTGTCAAGATCATTAACAATCTTAACTGACAAGTCAAAGTACAAAATAGAACTTATCAGAATATGCCCTGTATTTTGTGGTTTAAAAATCAGAAAAAGCCATGTTTACTCTACTTTACTAGCTATAGCTTGCATTTCCTTATGATTATGATACTATAAAAAAAAGACACTCCGGAACTTAGGAGTGTCCCAAAGTATCTTTTACTTTTATCACCTTATGACAAATTTCCCCAGTGTATCAACCCTCTTCAGGATTATTTTAGGGTGGCTATTCCTATTGATTTTCCCTAGCTGTAAAGAACTAGGTAACCACGAAGAAATGCTAGGAACTAAACAAGCAAAATCAGGAGAAATTGATGAACAACGCACCTTTAACCCCTATTCTCCATTCTTGTGGCTATTTTTCTCATTGTATATGGTACTTTTGTACTTTTTGTAGTGTGATATGGTGTCGATTCTAAAACAACATTTTGGCGCATCTCTTTGCGCCTTCAGATATTTTCAGAAATTGTCTGATTTAGGCATAATGGCAAACACTAATTTAGAACCATATAAGATCCATTTTAATCCTCATTCAAATCAGCAATTAAATCTTCTACAGTTCCTTTTTTAGCTGTTCCTGTAGCTATTGCTTGTTTTAATTCCTCAACATTAACTCAAATTTGTTTTTCTCTAGTTTCAGCCCTATATTTATGGAACATTTCTAGCAATAAATCTTGTTCATCTCCTGATAAACTCTCAAAAGATTTGATAATTTCCTGCAAAGTCATTATTTTACCTCCAAAAACATTTAAAATATCATAATTTTATATAGAATTATAACAAAAAAATTCACTTCCACCATTTAACTATTCTCAAAGTTGATCCGATTATAAATATCGGCGGTCTCGCTCCGCGAGTGCTGCCGCACCGCTAATTCATCTCAGGTCAAATTAAGCCTTTCCCACCTTCCCAAACCGTCGTTCTCGCTGCTGATAATTTAATAAAGCATCGTGGAGAGTATGACGATCAAAATCAGGCCAAAGGGTTTGTGTCACATAAATTTCTGCATAGGCCAACTGCCATAACAGAAAATTACTAATCCGCATTTCTCCACTGGTACGAATTAAAAGATCGGGGTCAGGAATACCTTTGGTATACAAGAAATTTTCAAATAAACTTTCATTAATATCATCTAAATTCAATAATCCCTGTTTTACCTGTTGAGCGATCGCCCGACAACTTTGGACAATTTCTTGACGGCCACCATAATTAGTCGCCACGGTAAATTGAACCCCAGTATTATTTTCCGTATCTTCCATAGAACGAGATATTTCTGCCTGTAGGGAAGGACTCAACACATCTAAATCCCCCACGAAGCGAATTCTCACGTTTTCAGTCATCATTTCTTCTAATTCACGGCGCAGAACCCTTTCAAACAAAGTCATCAAAAAATCCACTTCTTCGAGGGGTCGTCCCCAATTTTCTGTTGAAAAAGCATAAGCTGTCAAAGCCGAAATCCCCCAATCGCTACAACAACGGAGTACATCTTTGAGAGTATCCACCCCTCTTTGATGTCCCATAATACGAGGCAGGCCACGACGTTTTGCCCAACGGCCATTACCGTCCATAATGACGGCGATATGTTGGGGAAAACGGTTTGGATCGAGATCGCTTGGTAAGTCCTTTAACACAATAGGCTGCGTCATTTCTTCTCTTCTGATGAGTTCGATGACAATGTACGAACGGTGGTTTGTAAGAAGCGTCTTCCCTCTGGGCCGATAATACGACTGAGAAGACCCCATCCTGGAGCTACAGACTCTCCCTTAACAAGTAAAGCAAATTTTTTGTCTAGTAGCTCTTTTAGTTTACTGCTAGTTAGGGGACGATCCAAAACTCCTTTTTCAGCGAGGGAAATGGAACCGGTTTCTTCGGAGACAATAATACATAGACATTGATCCAAGCTTTCCGTTATACCCATGGCCGCACGATGTCGCGTCCCGAGTTGACGGGAGAAGGTTTTATCAGAGAGGGGTAAAATGACCCCAGCAGAAATAATGCGAGTCCCCCGAATGAAAACCGCCCCATCGTGGAGTAGGGTTTTGGGCTGAAAAATAGTTTGTAGAAGGGCTTTAGAAATTTCCCCATCAATGGGTACACCTTGATCCACAAAGACTCTCATATCGATGGAGCCAGAAGTTTCAATAACGATCAAGGCTCCTGTACGGTTTTGGGAAAGTTCTCTGACAGCTTCTACCAGTTCATCTATAACATTATTGGTTTTGATACTGCTGGGTTTTCGTTTGAAAAACTGTAAGATTTTACCCTGTCCCAACAATTCTAGAAAACGTCGAAATTCTCCTTGGAAAATAACAGCCATGGCCACGGCTGCCCCTAAGACCAATTTTTCCAGCACGAACTGTAGCAGTGAAAATTGGAGCTTTTCGCTGATCACTGCTGCCAACATGAGAATGATAAGCCCCCGAACCATATACAGGGTACGACGTTCACCAATGGCTAAAAGCATTAAATAGGTTAGCAATAGCACTAAACCGATATCAATGCTGTTATGAATTAGCCCTTGAATTACGTCTGGCCTTGTCCAGTGTTGCTCAGTAGACTGACTTGACAGGAAGTAAGATGACAAGATAGATGCTCGATGAGAACAAAAAGGAGTTTAAGGATAAGGGAATTTAGGAGAGAAGCTTTTCGGGTAAACAATCTTGTCGAATCAGATCGTCGTAAGTTTCCCGTTTTAGGATTAAGTTAGCTTCTCCATTGTTGACCAAAACCGCTGCCGGACGGGGCAAGCGATTATAGTTGGATGCCATACTATAATTGTAAGCTCCTGTTCCCATGATTACTAGAATATCCCCTGGATGGGTTTGAGGCAACTGAGCATCTTTAATTACAATGTCTCCTGACTCGCAGTGTTTTCCTGCAACGGTTACGGTTTCATTGATCTCCGCTGACATTTTGTTACCTAGAACCACGCTATAAGAGGATTGGTAGGTAATAGGACGGGGATTATCTGACATTCCCCCATCAACTGCAACATAGGTACGTATGTCTGGAATTTCTTTACTGCTTCCTACTGTGTAGGCTGTCACACAAGCGGAACCAATTAGCGATCGCCCGGGTTCGGCTATCAGTTTGGGTAAGGGAATACCAGAGCGTTGACAAGCTTTCATCACCGCTTCACTGGCAGCTTTGATCCATTCTTCAATACTGGGGGGATCGTCGTCTTCTGTATAGCGAATTCCTAGGCCACCACCGATGTTTAATTCTGATAGGGTGAGTCCGTATTCTTGTCCAATTTTTAGCCATTCCACTAATACCCCGGCTAAGTCTTGGTGGGGTTGTCTCTCAAAAATTTGGGAACCAATATGGGCGTGGAGTCCTCGACAATCCAGGGATTTTTGTTCGGCGATATAACTAAAGACTGTTTCGAGTTGATTGGGATCAAAGCCAAATTTACTGTCTAGGTGTCCTGTGCGAATGTATTCGTGGGTATGACATTCAATACCTGGGGTTAGTCTAATGAGAATGGGAGTCTTCTGGTTGGGAATCGTTTCACCCAGTTGCACTAGGGTTTGTAGTTCTAACCAGTTATCAACGATGATGGTACAACCCATTTCCAGGGCCTGTTCTAGTTCGGCAACGGATTTATTGTTACCGTGAAAGTAAATTTTCTGAGCAATTTCTTGACAAGAATATCCTAGTTGTGTTAAAGCTTTTTGGGTTGTATAAAGTTCCCCTCCTGATACCACATCAAATCCTAAATTTTCTGTGGCGATGACACCAACAACGGCCAGAGAACTCCAAGCTTTTGAGGCGTAGATGACTTGAGACTCTCCTTGATAGTAGGTTTTGAATCCATCTCTATACTGATGGCAAGCGGTTCTCAGGGTTGTTTCATCGAGGATATAAAGGGGGGAAGCAAATTGTTCAACCAGGGTCTGAAGATCACAACCGCCGATTTCTAGGTGATCATGATTATTAATGTTAGCGGTTAGGGGCAATAAAGACTGGTTAGGGGATAATTGGGTAGTCTCTGTGACCTTTTTTGGTAGGTAGTCTTGTCCCGTGTGAGGGGTTTTTGTTGGTGTCGCTATCATAATTTCCTGGTCTAGTGGGTAACTTTGTTAAGCAGTTGGGAGACTCGGGGTAGTTAGGGCAAACCCAAAAATAAAACTAAAATTATTTCGAGAGTAAAATTTTAGCTTTAATAATCAAGGTCTTTGCTCGTTCTCTTCTTATATTAATACTATTTTATTGTTAGCACCACAATTTTTCCATAATGGTAACATCTTCCTGCTCATGGATAATTGGGGATCTTTATAATTTTTTAGTTTTTCTATAAAGGGAGCGTGTTGGGAATAAGATCAGCAGAGTCAGTTTTGCTATCCAAGGGGTAGAATTATCAACTTATTTTTTCTTGTTGAATCTTAATCTTTTTTTTATATTAAACAAGAAAGAATTATATTTTTGTTAATTTTTCACCCTTACCTATCTAGTTTACATAAGATTGAGTCAAAATTAAGCATCACAGGCGAGCTAAGATAGTTAAAGTTATGAGTACATCTACCAAATTTCACTATACCCAAACTTCAATGTTTTCTGATCTTAATGCAGACATTGTTGAAAGTGTTTTAGGGGAGGTTTGGTTAGAGACTCAGTTACAATTACAATCTTTTGCTAGTTTACCTGAAGCGGAACTACTGGAAAAATTCCGCCTAGCGTTTGGCGATCGCTTTGAGGAACAAGCAGCATTAAATCTTATTGAAGATTGGCGTAATCATAACTGGGAAGGGTTATCTCCCATAGAATTTGTGGATAATACTCAGTTTCGGGGGGCATTTTCCAGGGAGACAAATACCATTTATTTCTCAGAAAAGTTGGTCAGGGATACCGTTTTACAATTTGAAACCGTAGAAGATATTAATAGTGATAACCAGTATATACAAGCATTCGTAGCAGTCTGGTTAGAAGAAATTGGTCACAGTGTAGAAGCACAATTAAATGAGGAAGAAATAGCAGGGGATGAGGGTAGAATTTTGGCTGCTGTAGTTATAGGAGAAAGCTATACAAGGGATCAATTAAAACAATGGCAACAAGAAGAAGATCAAAATGAAATAATCATTAATAATCAAACAATTAATGCTGAATTTTCTGTAGTAGAGGATGATCTTTATGGACTGTTAACAGGACCAGTAGCGAGATGGGGGAATGTTAATACAATTGGTGGTGTGAACTCTGTGGAGACAACTCCTGTATCCATTAGTGGTAGTTCAGAACTTCCCCTTGTGATCACTTACAGTTTTATGACAACTGTTCCTAATTACTATGACATCGATGGTGACAGTGTAAATGTTGATGGAAATTTAGCCACTTTATTACAACCCTTTTCTGAGGATACAACAAAGTTCATTGTAGATGCGCTTAAACTCTATTCAGATATAGCTAATATCCAGTTTCAAGAAGTCGATGAAACAGCGAATGGTGGTGAAGGAGGCACTTTAAATTTTGGTTATGCGTTTCTTACCGATCAAATGGGAATGTCAGATGCAGCAGGATTAGCGTACACTCCCTCATCTCTCTTAGAATTTCCCTATTCACCTAATTTTGATAAAAAAATAGGAGATATTTGGATTGATAGAAACGAAACGAACTTTAAACCGGGCACTGATGTTTTTTTCACTATAATTCATGAAATTGGTCATGCTTTGGGATTAGAACATCCTCACGAAACCAGTGATGGTGATCAAATTGTAGGTTTTAAGGATAATTATGAATACACTATAATGTCTTATAATGAATCAAAGTTAAATCCTGGGGTATTTCCTAGAACCCCCCAAATTTTAGACGTTGCAGCTATTCAGTATTTATATGGTGTTAATAATAATACTCGTAGTGGAGATGATATTTATAGTTGGGAAGACAATGAAAACTTTATGCAAACAATTTGGGACACAGGAGGAAATGATACCATTTCTGCTGCGAAGCAAAGCAACGAAGTTACCATTGATTTAGCTGCTGGATATGCTAATATTGGATTAAATAATAAAACTTACAAACCAGCAAGGAGTAATTTACAAATTCCTGTTAATGTCATTATTGAAAATATAAAAGGTGGCCAGGGTGATGATACTTTAATAGGAAATAATATAGATAATCGCTTAGAAGGAAACGGAGGTAACGATACCTTAGAAGGCAATGGTGGGAATGATTTTATTGATGGTGGAGAGGGAGAAGATACAGCCATTTTTTCAGATGCTCCTCAAAACTATGATTATGAAGTTATTGATAATAATCAAATTAAAATCATTCATGCTAGAGGGAGTGAGAGCGTTCAGACTGATATTTTAATTAACATTGAAAATCTTAATTTTCTTGACACAAATTTAACAGTACACACTTTAACAGCACAAAAGTTTTATCAAGCAACTAATCAGCAAGGTAAAGTTGCGGATTTATTAAAACATAATTCAGGCTCTATTTTTCAGCAAATTATAGACTTTTTGGTGACTTATTTAGTTCGGTTAATGGTTCATCTAGCAGTCCTAATAGTAGTCCTAGTTCATTAAGTCTTACTACTGCAAGTAGTACCAGTAACAATAATGGTGGACTTTTTGATACGAATTTACCCATTTTAGGGGAGGGTTTAAGTAGTCTGCAAAATACTACTGCAATTATTACTGAAATTCAAAATTCTTTGGCTAATCTTTTGCAACCAGGGTTATTGTTAACTGCTCAGGAAATAGCCGATCAACTGAGTACCGTTCCCTATCTAAATGTAGAAGTCATATCAGAGACAGAAAATGGTGTAGAATTTGCCTTAAGTTTAGATGGAACTACCAATTTAGGACAGATAAATATTGCTCCTGATTTGGGTTTATTAGATGATTTTGGCTTAAACATTGATGCTAAAGCAGATGTTAATTTAACTTACAATTTAGATGGATTAAGATTCGGAGTCAATCAAGATCAAGCTTATCTTCATAAAGATGATTCAGACTTAGAAATTCTCGTTGAAGTTGGCTTACCTGATGCAAGTTTTCACGGGGATTTAGGGTGTATTCCTATTAGTTTTGATTTAAGTGATACTTTTCCCAGTAGTCTTGCTTTTGACTTTAATGTTGATTTAAGTGGCTTTGATTATTCTTTAGATTTTAGTCAGTTAGGAAATATCTCTTTATTTGATTTTGATTTTGCTCTGCCTGACGGGACTGTTGATTTACCTGGTATTAGTGGAGATTTTACCTTAAATTTAGCTGAATTAGGTAATATAGACTTTGGTGATCCTAGTTATACAGATTATAATATTCCTTTTGCTTTTGATAATATAGAACTGGATTTGGGTAGTTTATATGGTGATTTCTTAGAGCCAGTTTTAGATAATATTAATGCTGTATTTGATCCCATTCGACCCTTCATTGAAATATTTAATATAGAAATACCTTTAGTTTCTAATTTACCTGGAGCAAGTTTCCTCGATTTTGATAGTGATGGAAGAATAACTTTCCGAGATTTAGCGGGATTAGAAGCCCGTCGTCAAGGAATAAATATTAATTTTGAACTGATTGATACCATAATTGAATTTTCTGATTTTATTGCCAATATACCAACCTTTGGTAATGTCATTAATATTGGAGAAATTAATATTAATGATCTAGGAAATGTTTCTGCTAATCCAACTTCTTTTAATTCCCCTAATCTTGATTTACCGAGTGGGTTTAATTTCCCCTTATTGGACGATCCCCTAAACTTTGTTTATGACTTTATTTTCGGTAATCCCACTGAATTAATTACCTATCGAACCCCAGAAGTATACTTTAGTATTAACCCAGGAATTTTTGTCCCAATTATTGGACCTTTGGGGGTTCGTATCGAAGGTAATTTAGGGTTCAATGCTCAATTTGGTTTTGGTTTCGATACCTATGGGTTAACCCGTAAAGATGGAACCCACCTTGCTTTTGAAGATGGTTTTTATCCCAGATTCCGCACTTCAAAAAGTAGCATTAAATACTACAAGCCTGGGGTTAATAATTAAGTATAATTGCTTAAGCTCTTGAAGACAAAAAAGTGGGATAATTGTTTAAGTTGTTTCCTCTGTAAAAAAAGAGCGAAAAATGTCTTATTTAGAAGAAATACAAGTTAAAAATTTAGACCATTTAGGGATAGTAGCTGGTTTAATTGATGAAATAGGAATAGTCAAAATAATTAATAATAAATTAGGAATAGATGTTAGAGAAAAAATCTCAGCAGGTACAGTAGTTAAGTCTATTTTAATCAATGGACTAGGATTTGTTTCAAGACCTCTATATTTATTCAGTCAGTTTTTTCAAGATAAAGCCATTGAGAAATTGTTAGGAGAAAGAATTAAACCTAATTACCTTAATGATGATAAAATTGGGAGAGTAATGGATGAATTATATAAATATGGACTAAATGATATTTTTATTGAAGTAGTTTTAGAAGTAATTTAAAAATTTAAAATAGACCTTAAATACTCCCATTTAGATTCCACATCATTTCATTTAGATGGAGAATATAAAAGGGAAGAAGATAAAGAGAAACAGGAAGAAGAAAAAATTATTAAAGAAAGACCAATTTTTATTAAGAAAGGATATTCTCGGGATCATAGACCAGACTTAAAACAATGTGTCTTGGATTTAATAACAAGCCAAGATGGAGATATTCCATTATTTGTGAGAGCAGGAGATGGAAATGAATCTGATAAAGCTGTATTTGGAAAAGTTTTAGTAGAATTCAAAAAGCAAATAAAGTTTGATAGTATCATGGTTTGTGATAGTGCTTTATATGGTCAAGAAAATCTCCAACTAATCCAACATTTAAAATGGATAACGAGAGTTCCAATGACCATAAAAAAAGCAAAAGAATTAGTGCAAAATATAGAGGTGGAAGAAGTAAAAGATGAAGATAAAGAAAAAAGAAGTGACCTAAATTTAGAAAGTTATACCTGGAAAGAAGAAATTGTTACTTATGGTGGAATCAAGCAAACTTGGTTAATAGTCTTGAGTGAAAAAAGACAGAAAAGTGATTTGGAAAAACTAGAAAAACAACTTTCCCAAGAAGAGAAGAAATCCCAAAAATTTCTTAAAGAAATACAATCTGAAGAATTTGAACATCCTCAAGCTGCTCGATATAAATTAAAAGCTATTAATAAAAAATTGAGATTGTTGGAAATAAAAGAAGTTGAACTGATTGAAACTTACTCGAAAAAAAAGGAAAAGATTTATAAAATGATTAGTCTGATCATCAAAAAAGATGAAGAGATAAGTAGAAAGACTAAAGAAGCAGGAAAATTTATTTTAGCAACTAACTTAGTAGAGGAAAATAAATTAGAAGCTAGTGAAATTCTGATAACTTATAAAAACCAGCAATCTACGGAAAGAGGATTTCGATTTTTGAAAGATCCCTTATTTTTTACTGATAGTTTTTTCGTTGAAAAACCAGAAAGAATAGAAACAATGTTATTTTTAATGTCTTTGTGTTTGTTGATTTATAACTTGGGGCAAAGAGAATTAAGAAATTGTTTAAAAAGAGTCAAAAAAGGAATAAATAATCAAGTAGGGAAAGTAACATTGCGTCCGACTTTGAGGTGGATATTTCAATGTTTTAAAGGTATTCATTATGTGATTTTAAACGGAGTTAAACAAATTGTCAATTTAACAGAAGAAAGGCGTTTTATATTGAGTTTATTACCTGCATCTTGTGAAAGATATTATCTATAAATTGAATTGGATAAAGCAAAAATAATAAAAGAATAAGAGTCTAATGATATCAAATGAGAAGAGGAAACTCTCCTTCGTTTGTGCTGAGTCTTGCTAAGTTTTCAATGAGTATAAATCTTCTTAATTTGATTATTTTTCCTAAAAATTTAATGAAAAGAGAAATATTCTTGCCCAGGTATGATTTTCGGACTTTTTAAAACTATGTATTTTTTTATACTACATTTTGAAGTGCGGAGTCTGGGTTTTATCTTCACATCCCCTTGAATATCCGGATGGGTGCGTTTCACTGAGTAGCTATTACTATGTGGAACGTTTTCCCATTGAGTCTGAAGCCTATAAACAGATCGTAAGAGAAAAATCGCTAATTCGCATTAAAGCCCCAAACCTAATGGGGAAATCTTCGTTGGTTGACAGGATTATTGATTATGCACTTCTTCAAGACTATAAAACAGTTTCTTTGAATCTAAACACTGTCCCTGAGACAACCTTAATAGATATCGATAAGTTTTTACGGTGGTTTTCTCTCAGCGTTACTAAAGCAATCACGAAAGATAATAAGCTTCGAGATTATTGGGATGTAGAGTTATTTGGGAGTGTTCAGAGCTGTACAGATTACTTCGAGGAATACCTGCTGACAAACATAGATTGTCCGCTTGTTTTATGTTTAGACAACTTAGATCGTTTATTTCAATATCCTACAGTGACAAAAGACTTTTTGGAGATGCTACGAGACTGGTATGAGAAGGGGAACAATATCTCAATCTGGAAAAAGCTTCGGCTGGTGATAGCACACTCAACAACAGACTATATCAATCAAGGAATTAACTATTCTCCTTTTAACGTAGGCTTTCCTTTACAACTTCCGAAGTTCAATGAGATACAGGTACTAGACTTAGCTCAGCGTCATCAACTCGATTGGAAAAAAGAAGCTGAGATAGAAGTTTTAATGGCAATGGTGGGGGGACATCCCTATCTAGTAAGAAAGGCAATGTTTGAAAGCAGCTATCACAACATTGAGCTAAAAAAATTGTTGAAAGATGCCGATGAAGGAACAGGAATTTATAATGACCACCTACGACGGATCTTAACCCAACTTCAAAAGACACCAGAAGTGCTTGAAGCTTTAAAAACAGTTGCAAAATCATCTTCGCCAGTAAATTTGGGAGATTTTAACAAGTTTAAGTTACGCAGTATGGGACTAATAAACCAGACTGGAGAGTTGGTTCAAACTAGTTGTGAATTGTATCGAAAGTATTTCAGTAAGTAAAGGAAATTATCAGGCCATGACACCAAAACCAATGCAGGACTACAACTATCAAATAGGGGGAACTGTCGAAAATACCCTAATTTATGTGTCTCGAAAAGCTGATACAAAAATTCAAAAAGAGTTAAAAGCGGGCAATTTTTGTTACATACTCAATGCTCGACAAATGGGCAAGTCTAGTTTGCGAGAACAAACAACAGAAAAGCTGAAAACAAAAACAATGATCTGTGCTTCTTTTGCTCTAAAACAATCTTATTCTACTAAAACACAATGGTACGGAGGTTTTATTCAAGATTTGATGAAAAGTCTCAATTCTCAGCTTCCTCAAGCAATCAACTGGCGCGACTGGTGGCTTAAGAATAAAGACTTAGAAGAGATAGAGCGATTGAAAACTTTTATTGAAGAAGTATTATTAGCTAACATTCAACAAAATATTGTTATTTTTATAGATGAAATTGATACTATTCTCAGTCTCCAATTTTCTTTAGATGAGTTTTGGACACTGATCCGTGAGTGCTACGAGCAACGCCCTAACAACCCTGAATATAAACGGTTAACCTTTGCCGTGTTTGGGGTTTCAACGCCTTATGAATTGATTCGGGATAAAAATCTGACAGTTGATATTGGTACAGCAATTGACTTAACTGGCTTTACTTTCGAGGAGGCCAAGCCTCTAGCTAAGGGATTGAAAAAAAAAAGCTCGCGACCCAGAAAAAGTTCTTCAAGAGATCATAAATTTGACGGGGGGACACCCGAATTTCTCACAAAATCTGCGATCGCCAAACACAGAAGCCTTACAGGAAGTGGGTTTGAACAGAGCGATCGCAGATTTCCCCAACCAATAGTCTGTTGTCAGATTTTAAGTTAAAATCAACCCGAATTAGACAAAGATGAAAAGATAAATCAATCACTCATTTTTCCAAAAAAATTATTAATAAAATCTCTAATAGTACTAGATTGTTAGAATAAAATATGCTATAATTTAATTATTAAAGCAATTTACCTTAAACTGATTTAATGAGTCCCAGTCATCCCCGAACCCCTCGTCAAGTAATCAACTTTAGTAAACAGAAAGGAAAAGAAATAATCGCTAATTTTGATGGGGGACTAATCACTTCAGATGCGGGGATTGTCTGGATAGCTGAGTTGGATAAAAAACTGGGAATTACCGAGAAGTTTGGTAACTGTTTTCAAGATCATCGTCATAAATCTTATGTAGATCATTCCGTTCATGAGTTATTAGCACAAAGGCTTTATGGAATTATTTTAGGCTATGAAGATGTCAATGACTATGATAAATTACGTCACGATCCTGCCCTTAAGATCGCTTTAGAAAAGCTTAATGAACTTGAAGATAAAAAGGGATGGTTAGCTGGAAAAAGTACAATTAATAGATTGGAATATTGTCCTGAGACTATTCTCGACCAAAAAACGAGTCGTTATCATAAAATAGAACCCAACTTTGAAGCCATTGAAAAATCTTTTGTCGAATTTTGTTTAGAGTCTTATAAAAAACCTCCCTTAAGTATTATATTAGATATGGATGTCACGGATGACCAAGTACATGGTAATCAAGAAGGGGCATTTTTTAATAGTTATTATCACGGAGTATGTTATGCTCCTTTATATATTTTCTGTGGGCATCATTTATTAGTTGCTAAACTTCGTTCATCTAATGTAGATCCAGCCGATGGAGCCTTAGACGAATTACAAAGAATTATCGGACTAATTAGAGAAAAATGGTCAGAGACTCATATCCTAGTTAGGGGTGATAGTGCCTATGCCCGTGAAGAAATCTTCTATTTTTGTGAAAATCAGCCTTTAGTTGATTATGTTATAGCTATGGGAACAAATGGCGTTCTTAAGTTACGAGCGGATGATGTAATTGAAAAAGCCAAACATGAATATGAAAAAAGACTAGCTCCAATAACTGAATTAATGGATAGTTTATTTCAGAAAAAAGAAGATTTAGAAGAAGTTAAAAAATTAGTACCAATTTCTACTTGGTATCGCTCTATTCGTTATAAAACAGAAAAGTCATGGAGTTGTCAAAGAAGAGTAGTGACAAAAGTTTGTTATGGAAGTGATGGCTTAAAAATGCGCCATGTGGTGACATCTTTGCCCGCTTCAAAAATTCCACCCTCAAAACTTTATACAAAAAATACTGTCCGAGAGGCGAGATGGAAAATCGGATTAAAGAACAACAATTAGACTTGTTAGCTGATAGAACTTCAACTCAAACATTTCAAAATAATCAACTAAGATTATGGATACATTCCTGGGCTTATGTTCTCATAAATGCTTTTCGTCAACACTGTTTAAAAAAAACTTCATTGGCTAAAGCAACTGTGGGAAGAATACGTCTAAATCTTCTTAAGTTGGGAGCCAGAATAAAGATTAGTTGTAGAAGAATTATTATCGCTATAGCTAGTGCTTGTCCTGTAACTGCTCACCGCAACAAAAAAGTCTTATTGAAAAGCACTACAAACAACATCAGTTGAGTCAACAAAAATATAAGCCCTGTGATTTAGCGTAAAATTTAAGCTAATTTATTACGGCTATTTTAATGACTAACATTCCCAGAATCAAGTCTTTTAAAAACCTCAAATAAAAACAACAATATGAGAAAAAAAAAGAATAGTAAGATAGTTTTTTGTTAGCGGAGATTATCCGCTAATCCTGTGTATTTTTGTGCAGAGAGATAGGGGGATCAAGAAAAATCTATCCCCCATCGGCTCCGGAGCCTTTTACATCTCTAATCCTGGGGGACTCCGACCAGCTAATGAAAATAATTCGCATAATTGGACAATGGCATTTTGCCCCTGTAATCTCATGGTCTCTAAAAAACTGAACATTTGGGTGACTAACTCTGCACCCCAGTCGCTTCTTGCTCCCCCACTTACTTTGCGGTGAATGACAATGGGACGTAAAGCTCTCTCAGCATCATTATTATCTGGTTTGACTTCAGGATAAGTTAGAAAGGTGAACCACTCTTCCCAATGACGTTTGAGACGGTTAATCAATCTTTGTGCATCATAAGGCCATCCTTTTTTGGGAGTTGCTTTAAAAATCTTTTGCAGTGAGTTCTCGACTTCTGTTCTTTTGGAGCCTAAGTCTTCA
>NZ_AADV02000006.1 GCF_000167195.1 Crocosphaera watsonii WH 8501
GGAATTACTATTGATTTGGGGAGAAAAGGAAAGGAGGGGATTTTGCAATCTATGGACAGCAGAGCAGATTTTTTATCAGATGAATCTCATCGAATTCGCTTTGTTTATATTCCTAAACATACATCGTGGCTTAATCAAATTGAGTGTTGGTTTTCGATCTTAGTCAGGCGTTTACTCAAAAGAATTACTGTCCGTTCAACTGAAGAACTATCCCAAAAAATTCTCAATTTTATTGATTACTTTAATCAACATTTTGCTAAGCCGTTCGTTTGGAAATTTAAGGGCTTTAAAGATCATAAGTGACTGGTGGATTATTTTTGCTAAGCTGCACTAGCATCACTAATTGACTTAGCTAACTTGTGGTTTTTAACCATATTTTTAATAGCTAAGCCTTCAATAGCAATCAGGTCATTGTCTCGCACAAGTTTAGTGGTTAACTTGTGAAGAAAGTCGGTACGAGCATCTTTAATTTGAGCGTAAACTTGAGCTACTTCTAAGCAAGCTTTATATCGATTATTTGAGCCTTTGGTTTTCCGACTCAAAGCCTTCTGCTTTCTTCTTAGCTTTTTGTATAAGCGGTTAAATTGTTTCGGATTAGCTACTTTTTCTTCGTTGCTAGTAGTAATTAAGCTGGTGATCCCGACATCAATTCCTAATTGTTTACCTGTTTTTGGTAATGGATTAATACTTGGGTCTTTAACTAAAATTGAGACAAACCAGCGTCCCGATGGGTCAAGTTTAACTGTTACTGTTGATGGGTAACAGTCTTGAGGCAAAAAGCGACTCCAGACTATATTTAGAGGCTCTTTACACTTAGCTAAAAACAGCCTACCATCTCTCCATTTAAACGCTGACTTGGTAAATTCGGCACTTCCCCCATTTCTCTTTTTCTTAAAGTTAGGATATTTAGAACGTTTAGCCCAAAAGTTGGTAAAAGCTGTTTGAAGATGCCTTAAACACTGTTGTAATGGCACACAACTAACTTCATTTAGAAACTCTAAATCTTCAAGCTTTTTCCACTCAGTTAATAGACTTGATGTTTGACTGTAGCCTATTCGTTCCTGTTTTTCATACCAACCTTCGGTGCGTACCGCTAATCCCGCATTTCTCACAAACTGATCAGTAATCAGCTAGAGGTTAGATGTGGCTTATTTTTCAAGCGATCGCTTAAAATGGCACACTGTTATTTTTTACTCGCCCCTCAAATCAAGGTTAAACTCAGACTACATAATGGTTTGAAGTTTAGCGATCGCAGAATTTGTGAGAAATGCGGGTAATGCTTTGTTATACACCAAGCGAACACATCCCATTGTCCGTCGCAAGAGGTTTTCTTGCGACGGGCTTGGGTAAAACCTGAATCGATAGGCACGTTCTCTCATACTTCACATTTTAACACATATTGTGTGAGTAAGCTAAACTAAAAGAGTAAAGCCGTCCTGCGCTCCGCTAAAGGACGGGGTTTCAGACCCAATTTTTCGATGATAATATTCCCAACATTATACCCATAGATAATATCAAAAATAAAAAAGACAATTAAAAACAATTTATTAATGTTCAAACTTTTCATAAGCTGCTACAATCTTTTGCACTAAAGGATGACGAACTACATCCTCTTGAGAAAAGTAACAAAAAGCAATACCTTCCACGGACTTTAAAATTTTAGTAGCAACCACTAAACCAGACTCTTGATGTCTGGGTAAGTCGGTTTGGGTAATGTCTCCTGTTACTACCATTTTTGAGCCAAACCCCAAGCGAGTCAAGACCATTTTTAATTGTGCAGGGGTGGTATTTTGTGCCTCATCAACTATGACAAAAGCATTGCTTAAAGTCCGTCCTCTCATATAAGCTAAAGGTGCAACTTCTATCTGTCCTCTTTCCATTAAATCAGGAATTCTTTGTGGGTCAATAAACTCATATAACGCATCGTATAAAGGTCTTAAAAATGGGTTAACCTTTTGTTGTAAATCTCCAGGTAAAAATCCCAATTTTTCCCCTGCTTCCACTGCCGGGCGAGTTAAAATTAACCGTTCACACTCATCGTTTAATAAGGCCCTAACCGCTAAAACAGCAGCTAGAAAAGTCTTTCCCGTCCCTGCTGGACCAATACAAAAAGTAACATCGTGTTTTTGGATAGCTTTAATATATTGTTTTTGTCGAAAGGTTTTCGCGCGAATGACTTCCCCTCGACGGGTTGTTGCTAAAATTGATTTCTGTAAGTCCTGATATTCCTCCATGCGTCCGGTATCTAGCGCTTGAAAGGCCGTCATGAGATCGGGGTGAGAAATAGTTTTTGCTTCTTCCCAGTAAGGTTTAAGCGATCGCAAGACTTTCATCACCCTATCCACTGGTTTTTCTTGTCCATAAACCCTTAATTCTTGACCCCGTAAGACCAAGTTAGCTCCCGTATGACGAGAGAGGAATTTTAAGTTTTCTTCGGCGACTCCAGCTAGGGCGATCGCACTTTCATGGGTTGGTAATTGCAGGGTTTGGGAAGTTTCGCTCATCTATGACGCTTAACGATGTTTGAAATAATAAGGCTTTGACTACTGTTATCAATGATAGTGAATAATTCAAGGTTTTGCCTACCTAGACAAACCATCAATTTTCAAATATTAATAGAAAAACAAAAAAAAAGTTAATTTTCCTCAAGAGAAGCAGAAGGGAGAATTATCATCGAGTCAAGAGAATAGTATTCAGTAAAAAAGTATTATCTATTGTCATTTTAAACTGAGAACACTATGAAATTTGTTGATGAATATCGTAATGCTGATCTAGCTCAAAAGTATGTCCAAGAGATCACACAAACAATTACTAGACCTTGGACAATCATGGAAATTTGTGGAGGACAAACCCATTCTATTGTTAAATATGGGATAGATCGCCTATTACCTCCTGAGATTACCCTGATTCACGGTCCTGGATGTCCTGTTTGTGTTACCCCCATTGAATTAATAGATTGTGCTTTAAAAATTGCTAGTTTACCTAATGTTATTTTTTGTTCTTTTGGGGATATGTTGCGAGTCCCTGGAAGCGAAAAAGATTTATTAACTATCAAAGCTTCTGGTGGGGATGTTCGTATTGTTTACTCACCTCTAGATAGTTTAAAAATTGCTCAAGAAAATCCTGATAAAGAGGTTGTTTTTTTTGCTGTTGGCTTTGAAACAACCACCCCAGCAACAGCTATGGCAGTTTATCAGGCTGATCAACAAGGAATTGAAAACCTCTCTTTATTAGTTTCTCATGTCTTAGTTCCCCCAGCTATGTCAGCCCTTTTATCATCGCCTAATTGTGTGGTGCAAGGATTTTTAGCAGCAGGTCATGTCTGTACCGTTATGGGCTACGAAGCTTATAAACCTATCGCTCAAAAATATAAAGTACATATCGTCATAACAGGGTTTGAACCTATCGACGTTTTGCAAGGAATTTATCATTGTATTCAACAATTAGAAACCGGAAAATATGACTGTGAAAATCAATATATTCGCTCCGTAAAATCTCAGGGTAACTTTTTAGCACAACAACTCATTCAAGAAATCTTTGAAGTGGTTCCCCGTCGTTGGCGAGGTATTGGAGAAATACGGGAGAGTGGCTTAGGTTTACGCCCAGAATACTCCCTCTATGATGCCTTAAAACGCTTTGAAAGCCCCTTATCCTCTTTAACCCCATCCACAGCCCCACAAGTCTGTATTAGCGGTGAAATCATGCAAGGGTACAAAAAACCTAACGATTGTCCTGCTTTCGGAACCCAATGTACACCAGAAAACCCTCTAGGTGCGCCCATGGTATCTTCAGAAGGAGCTTGTGCTGCTTATTACCGCTATCGAAACCATCGGCAACTGGTGGGGCAATATTAATTTCATCGTAAAATATGCGAGTGGAAACCCCGTCGTCTGAAAACGTCGGGGAGGAAACTAGCATCAACTAACAAACAGTTGCTCCAACGCTCTTCCGTTCCTTGTTTACAAATTAAACCCGTAGAGCGTTGGAGCAACACTACTTTCGAGGCAGTAAATTGTCCCAATCTTTTCCAATCGAAATCGGAAACTGAGACTTGTTTTGCTGTATCCCCAGAACACCAGCCATAGAAAACCTTGTTAGCCTTTTCCGCCTTGACAAAATCTCCTTTTCTGATGTTATGACGAGTAACTGTCCCTCCGTACTTTCGTCTTTTACCTCCTTTGCCTGGAAGCATTAAGTGAAGTTGACGACGACTAATGGGAGGGCGTTTGATTACCATGAATTGACAAAGGGTAATAGTTACATTTCCTTGCCAACTATGTCCATGATTATTACCCGAATAATGGGCTTTATACCTAAGAAATTGATAACAAGCGAAACTAACACCATCAACAGCATGGGAACTAGGTGTTTGTTCTGCTTTGTTTCTAGATTTTTCCAATTTCAGGTGTTTTCTTAAATTGGAAGTTTGCCAACCGTAAATGGTATGAACACTGCTCAACTTTTCTAATTGTTTAAGCATCCATTTCTGTCCTACCATAACGGCTGAAAATCCCTTTTCTGACTTAGCTTTTTTTCGACCCGATGTTAAATCAACATCGGCTTTGACGTACTCAAAGTAAATATCAGTAATAGGAAATACTTTACACAATTCTTGAATCACTCTTAATTCTAGTTGTCGATTAGCTTTAATAGATGGTGGTAATTTACCTTGTTTTCGATTATTAAACCGCTTTTGACGGTGCGCTCTTAAGGGAAAAGGTAGTTTACGATTAATTCGTCTTCCCCTTCTTGCTCGTCGCATCATCCGACGATTATCCATCCGTTCTCGAACTTTTTTAAAGGGTAGTTCAAGGTGAGCAGTAAACAAGGTAAATTTAGCTGATTGGACTCCAATCCCAGAAAAGAGTTTTCCTGGGTCTATTCCACAACTAATAGGTTGAGTTTTACTATCAGAAGGTTCGGCTACAAGCTGGACGAAAAATTGCCCTAGCTTATTGAACTTATGAATTGCTTTTCCTTCTTTTATCCACCGTCTAGCTCGACTTGGTTTTGTCGGCATTAACGGTTTTCCGTCTGGTGATAAAACTGGTACTCGATACATAAGATAATTCCTCAAATTAATGAGTTTTTTGTGTCTTCGCCCACCTAATCTAAGATGCCCTTTCTTAAAGCGTTTGCCCAAACAAACTTACAGATAACTCAAACTAGACAAGTATTTGAGAGTGTGTTCCAAGATTAAGCTCTATGGGCTATTCAACTCTTGCGTCGCCACTTTTAGGAGTGGCAATCCCTAACTTCAACGTAGTAAGTTAGGGTTGTTGAATGTCTTTCCTTCCCAAACTCCCCACTTTCTGAACGTTTCAAGCTTATCCGAGTGGTAGTGATCGGTGGGGTGTCTATCCCCGATTTATTAAAAAAATGTTACAAAATATTAAGAAACGATAGTGAATGTCAACACAATACCAGAAAATAGATGGGTCAGGTTGCTTGACAATGGATCAAGTTAAGCGATCCAATTGCAACCCGATTTCGTATAAGATGTAACTATTAGCGCATCTAGTTTAAATTATTGGGAGGAATCCATCCATGAGTATTGTCACGAAATCCATCGTGAATGCTGATGCAGAAGCTCGCTACCTTAGCCCTGGCGAACTCGATAGAATCAAAGCCTTTGTTACCAGCGGTGCTGCCCGTTTACGCATTGCAGAAACCTTGACCGGTTCACGGGAAACCATCATTAAGGATGCTGGAAATCGCTTATTCCAGAAGCGTCCTGACGTTGTTTCTCCTGGTGGAAACGCTTACGGCGAAGAAATGACCGCTACCTGTCTTCGTGACATGGACTACTATCTCCGTCTAATCACCTATGGAATCGTTTCTGGTGATGTTACCCCCATCGAAGAAATCGGTTTAGTGGGTGTAAAGGAAATGTATAAGTCTTTGGGAACCTCAATTGACGCAGTAGCCCAAAGTGTACGAGAAATGAAAGAAGTAGCCACTGGCATGATGTCTGCTGATGATGCAGCAGAAGCTGCTTCTTATTTCGATTATGTTATTGGTGCGATGAGCTAAGACGAGTAAAAAATACTCGCATTATCTCAGCCGTCCCCAATAATTGTTAAGACTGTTGAAGACTAGGCAAGATTAAGGAAGCAAAACTATGCAAGATGCAATTACCTCCGTCATTAATTCCTTCGACGTTCAAGGAAAGTACCTTGATGGTGAAGCGATCGATAAACTGAAAGGCTACTTCGCTACCGGAGAACTCCGTGTTCGCGCAGCTAGTGTCATCAGTGCCAACGCTGCGGCCATCGTTAAAGAAGCAGTAGCGAAGTCCTTACTGTACTCCGATGTTACCCGTCCTGGCGGTAATATGTACACAACTCGTCGTTACGCTGCTTGTATTCGTGACCTCGACTACTATCTCCGTTACTCCACCTACGCTATGTTAGCGGGTGATCCTTCCATCCTCGATGAGCGTGTTCTTAATGGACTAAAAGAAACCTACAACTCTTTGGGTGTTCCCATCGGTAGCACTGTTCAAGCTATTCAAGCCATGAAAGAAGTAACTGCTGGTTTGGTTGGTGCAGATGCAGGACAAGAAATGGGTGTCTATTTTGACTACATTTGCTCTGGCTTAAGCTAGAACCACTGAGGGTAACAACTAACTAAAGGTTGTTGAAAAAGGGGTTCGGGAAGTCTAGAGTGAGTGCTAGCTGGTTAAAGGCTCAATCTTTGCTGCTAAAGATGGGTTTTGACCATCTAGTATTGACTCTTGACTCCCGAACTTTGTTGTATAAGAATTTTTGAGGAAATTTAGGAGAACTTAACCCATGCGAATGTTTAAAGTCACCGCTTGTGTTCCCAGTCAAACGAGAATTCGGACTCAGCGAGAATTACAAAATACCTTTTTTACAAAATTGGTTCCCTACGATAATTGGTTTAGGGAACAACAACGCATCATGAAAATGGGCGGTAAAATCGTCAAAGTTGAATTAGCCACAGGGAAACCTGGAACCAACACTGGATTACTCTAGAGATTTCGTATATATCTCCAAGATTGTTGGTTTCCCTATTATCAATATTGTGGCTCAATCAAGAACCCATAGGCAACTAGAGCCTATGGGTTCCTTATTTTTATACTGCAATGCTAACTGGAGGGAAGAATTTGGGAATCCTGATAGAGAAGAGTAACACCATGAAGGGATTGTTTTCTGGTTGTAACAACCAACAAATCTGAGTTCGGTATTAGGATTTCGGAGTTCAGAGTGAGAAACTTTTCAAGGTAGTCACGGGGGATAAAGACTTCCAGTGCTACAACTTATGGAAATTTTGTCTTACGTCGAACTTAAGTAACTAACCGACAGGATATGAGAAATGTTATCGAAAATAGTTGGGTCTAAAACCCCGCCTTTTAAGGCGCATAGTTTTTGAAGCGGAGCATAAATCTCTGTTTCAAAAACAACTTCTGACTTCTGACTTCTGACTTCTGACTTCGTTAACTGACCCGAATGCCATTATTAAATTCTAATTCAAGCCTATCATTAACCACCCATGTCTAATCACCCTCAAGACTCCTTAAATTGTGAAGCCACGCTCATTGGTCAACCAGTACCAGATTGTGAGGCCACCATTGTTGGTGATAAATCTTCTCCACCAGAATTTACACCAGCAACCAATGCCATCTTACAGGAAACACCATCTAATAGGGTTGTTGCCCTGGTTAATAAATTTCTAGCCAAAGCAGTGGAAAAAAAAGCCACTTCTATTCAGATTGAACCGGAGGCCAATTTTCTCAGCATTCGCTATGGTAAAGCGGAAATTCTCAAACCCCTTGTTGATCCTTTACCCAAAAAATTTGCCTCACCTATCCTATCTCGGTTAAAATCTATGGCTGAGTTGGAGGTTAACCAATCTCAAACTCCACAAAGAGGTCGTATTCGCAAACGAGGGGGAGGTCGCACCATCCATTTTTTCGTACAAACTGAGGCCAGTTTGTATGGGGAAAAAATGACCATTCGTGTGGTGGATAGTGCTGTTAAACCCCCCAATTTGGAAACCTTCATTTCTGATGAAGTGATCAGACAAAACCTGGAAGAAATGATGGAGGGTTCTTCGGGATTATTATTAGTTACCAGTACAGATACAAAAGCCCCTACACCCCTTCTTTGTAGTTTGTTCTCTCAAAATATAGCTAATCCATCAGCCATGGCCACTGTGGAAGAATCTATCAGCTATCTTCTCTCTGGTATGAGTCAAACTGAGATCGATGTTGATCAAGAACAAGATTATCATACGGTATTGCAATCCCTTCTCCAGCAAGATAAAGCCCGTATTCTAGTTGATAATCTCTCCAACCCATCGGTGGCCCGAATGGTTGCAGAAATGGCAGATAATGACCGTTTTGTTCTCACCAGTCTCAACGCTGAAGATGGCATTAGTGCCATTGCTTTATTGAGGGAAATGGTCACTCCAACTTTATTGGCAGATACTTTAATAGGAGTGGTTCATCAACATAGTCTTCCTCGTTTATGCCCTGCTTGCCGTATGATTCATGAACCGACGGCAAGGGAATTGGCTGAATTGGGTATTTCTGAGACTGATAGTTCCCAAAATAGCTTTTATCAAGCCCGTTGCCTCAAGGAGACAGAAATCGAACAGATGAGACAAAAGGGGCGAGTTTGCCGTCAATGCAACGGTGAAGGATACGATGGTTATGTCCAATTATACGAATTCCATGCCATCACTCCAGCTTTAAGAACAGCCATTGCTCAAGGTGCCGATCTAGAACAACTCAAACAAATCTCCCGAAGGGATCAACCATCTTCTTTGAGAACGGAAGCACTTTCATTGCTTGAAGATGGGGAAATTGGTTTAAAGGAATTTGCTCAGGTGTGTCCCTCTTACGTTGATCCCTCGACTCCCACTCCCACTGAAATACCAATTCCCTCACCAACAGACGTAACCCAGCGTCTGGAAACAATGGAAACATTGTTAATGACTTTGACTAAAGAATTACATGATCTCAAACAAGCATTAAAAGATACTGATACTTCTTCAACTCCCACAACATCCCCACCCCCACAAACATCATCCTTTGAGGAAGCAGCAAAAGCGACTCAGATTAATGAACATATAGCCCCAAATGTTGATCTCTGTAAAGAAACAATTACTGCTAGTTCCAAGTTATACGAAGAGTTAGAAGATCCTGGAGATTGGGAGGCTTTAAAACGAGAATTAGGGTTTGCTGAAAAAGTTTCTCCAAAATTTATGCCACTTTTGACCAAGAATTTTCTGACAAATCAATAAGTTTTAGTACATAAAAATTGTTTAAAGTATAATCAAAATTAATAAAAGGCGGTTTGACGAGTTCCCCTGTTCTATTATTAGTAAATAAGGACAAAAAAAGCGACAAAAACTGCCTCAGAAGTTTAGAAAGATTGACAACTAAAAATGTAATAGCAATAGATGTAATGGAGGTTTCAGGGAGTTTTGTCATCACGAGATTTAGGCTAAATCTCACGAGATTTAGGCTAAATCTTCGTTTAGCTTGTCCAAACTTTCCCTCAATAGCATTACGGAAGCATTCATCGGAGTGGGCTTGTTTCTTTTCTTCTTCACTGACATTTTTCGGAGGTCTTCCTAACTTCGGACCACTGATTCTTATCCCTCTTTCCTTACACCAATTTCTGTTTTCCCTAGTTCGATAAATTTTATCTACATGGACGGATTCGGGATAATAGCCAAACGTTTCTTTATACTTTTCTACTTGTTCTTTTAAATGACAAGATTCATTGAAGTTTTTCCAACTTATTTTGTCTAGAAACACATAGTTATCTACACAGCTTACTGAGAGTTTAGCTCCAAACTCTATTGGTTTTCCTGCTTTTCCCCTCACTATTGGACGAATATGCGGTTGAGTTAAACTTACAATTCTTTGAGGAACACTCTGGGTCTTATTCTCCCACATTGACTGTTGTTGTTCATAAACTTTTTTGATAGTCTCTAGACAATTTTTCTGTCTTTTACTCAGATTTTCCAGGGAAGCCCCAGCTTGAATTAAGTCTTCTATATTTCCTAAATTTTTCTTAAGGTATTTTAACTGTTTCCCGATAGCTTTTCTTCTTTCTTGATAAGATACTTTTCGTTTTTTAGCTACTTTTAAGTATTCCTTTCTAGCAATTATTCTAGAAGTTCTCGGCTTTTTTCTCAATTTTACTCTTAATGGTTTATAAAGATTATCTATTATTCTTTCTGTCTCAATTCTGGCTTGATTTAATATGCCTAAATCCGTTGGGTATTTGATGTCTGCTGGCGCACAAGTCGCATCTAAAATTAGTTTACCTTTATTTTTTATTTTTTCTCCTTTTTCTTGGAGACAATCCTTTTTTTTTACTTCTTTATCACTCTTGTCTATTTCTCTTTTTACTATTTTTTTATTGATTTTGTTTATCAATTCTCCATCAATTCTTTTCCTAAAATGAACTAGCATTGAAGATTCCAGTGGTGGCTCTTGTTGATAACAATTTAAACCTATAAAGTATTGTAGATAGGGATTTTCTCTAATCTGTTCTATAGTTTCTCTATCACTTGTTCCTAATTTTTCCTTAATAATTAATGTCCCTAATGCCATTCTAAATAGTTTGGCTGGCGCACCTTTTTCTGCTGAAAAAAGTTTAGCATATTCTTCCTCAAAATCATCCCAAGGTATCAACTCTGCCATGATTACCCAACGATTATTGGGGGACAATTTGCCCTCGAAAGGTAATTCAAATTTTTCTGGGGGCGGTAAAGGTTGCTCCTCTTTTCGATACATTTGTTCTTGACCAACAACTGGGAGGTGTTTCTACCAATTATAGCGGTTTGTAGCCGACAAAGCTGATCTTTTTTGCGATCGCGAATATGGGTGTAACCTTTTAAAGAATAGGGTTTTGCTTTTATTCAGCAAACCCTAAATATACAGATGAAGAAGGTCGTAAAATGATCGCAAGTGTTGGTTATACTGCCGATTTAACTGACTATAATCTTAGTTTAGATGATACACCTTTTGCCATTGAAGTTAACGGGGAACAAATGACTTCTGGTCAAGGAAAAACCGATGGAACCGATGAGGTTGATCTTGTTCCTGCTGGTAGTTAATTAAACTTCTTCGTAACTCAAAAAATTGTTGAATAACAGAGGGGAATCTTATACCCTCTATTATTTAGTATTAACTATTAACTATTAATTATTAATTATTCGGTAAGGAATTTTGGTAAGATATGTTAAATTATCCCCCAATTATTGTTGTACAAGCCATGACATAACATAAAATATCTACTTTGAACCTTTATCTATTTTTTCCGAAGATTTGAAAGAGTTATTATTGTCTTGATGATGGTATTTTTGAGAATCTATTTGATTTTTCTCCGACAAATTAATAGGTTCTTTAACCCAAGAAAAACGAGTGGGAATAGGAGTGCGAGGTACAGCTTGTAACCCTTGTAACATATCTGATAGGTGGAGTCCTTCTAGTTTGGCTTCTTTGAGTTTGTGCCAGACAGAACGAGACATCAACAAAGTATTTTCAATGGGACTTGCCCCCAATTTTTCTAGATATTCTTCCCGTTCATGCTGATAGTCTGCTGAGATCAACTCTAAACCTTGACTAGGAAATTTTTGGACGATTTGTGCCATTTGTGCCAACAACTTTGGATAAAGCCAAGTATAGGCAGGATGGACAATCAACTGTGCCTGATGAGGTTGAGAACCATTTTTAGATAGGGTTAATTTGAAATAACCGATCGCTGCTTTTCTTTGGGGTTCAAAAACATAGCCCTGGGCGACTTCTGTTTGATTAAGCCACTGCTGCCATTTTGAACATAATCCCATCAAAAAATGAGTTTTAAAATCTTGTGAGTTGCGATCAAAAACCTGCCTTAATAACGGAGGCATAGAAACACAGTCTAACTGATATAATAATTGCGCATCTGCATTACTCACTGGCAGTAAATTGGGCAATTCTGAATTCTGTTGGGCTAGGGTTTGTAATAATGTAGGTTCTAGTAACCAATAGGTTAATTGGGCTAAGGGTTGAAAGCCATTTTGCCGATATAAGGCTAAGGTATTCTTTTCATTGATATTAACCTCCAAAACCCAAGTTCTGGCTTCCCAGACGGCTTCTAAACAATAGCGTAATAACTGAGATCCTACACCCTTAGGGTTGGTTAATAGCTCAGGTTGTCCTTGATCACAAGCCACCATAACCTTTTCTACACGCCAGGTACTCCGTCCCATGTTGAAAGGGGAAATATGGATAAATCCTTTTAACCGTTTTAGTCGTGGATCTGATTGTTGGGGTGACTCTGCTACATAGACACGAAAATGATCTCTAAGACTGTTGGGGAACCAGCTAAGAAACTTGAGAACCCCAAACCAACGTTTGGTTTGTTGTAATTGTTCTGCAAAAGAAACCGAATTTGGGGCAGTCTGGTTAGTCTCTGTGGTAATACCTTCTAACCAGTCAAGATCCCGATATTGGACGGGACGGATCAATACTTTGGGATAATTATCAGAAGATGCTGTCATGAATCGCACTGGGAAGTGGGTCGCCTACTTTCTATCTTAACCATTTTTAGGGATTTCTTGTTTAATTTAGACCCCGTAGTTCACGACAGGGTCCGATCTAGGGTAGGCTAAGGGAGTAATTGACCCTCCACTGCCCTTATGGCGAGTGGATTCTTGGTTCAACAAGTCCACTTAGACCCGTGTACCTTGCGATTCTTAGTCCAGAGGTGGTTCTTTCCCCAAGCGTTACTTTTCGTGCGCCCCACGATAATGGATAAAACCCCATATCTTTGATTGCCAAGGCACAGCGTCAGTAGATCACTTGCGTCAGTTTGAGACAAGCGATCGCCCCGTCTGAGGTTCCCTCAGACATAGGGACGGAGCAAGAAGGACGGGGCTTTAAACCCAATTTTTTGGTAATTTCTTGACCTTTAGGATTAATTGGGTTTGAATGAAGGGTAATAGATATATTTTTACCCTGAACTAATATACTTTATTATTAATGGCTAGTCTCCCATAAAACACCTTGACTATAAATCTGTTTACTTTATCTTAATTCTAATGATCAGGACATGCGCATCCTTATTTACTCGTATAATTATCATCCCGAACCCATTGGTATTGCCCCTCTAATGACAGAGTTAGCCGAGGGTTTAGTTAAGAAAGGACATAATGTGCGAGTTGTTACCGCTATGCCCTGGTATCCCAATAGTGAAATTGCTCCAGAGTATCAGGGTAAATTGTATCTTACTGAAAATTGTAATGGCGTGAAAATTCAACGGAGTTTTGTCTGGATATCTCGTGAAAGAAATTTTTAAAATCGGGCTTTGTTCGAGATTAGTTTTGTTTTTTTAAGTTTTTTCCAGGTTTTAAAAGGTTCTCGTCCTGATGTTATTTTTTTGACAATTCCTGGTCTGCCAGTCTGTGTTCCAGCAGCTATTCTTAGTTGGTTATATCGAACACCCATTGTTCTCAATTTACAAGATATTCTACCTGATGCAGCCGTTCATGTGGGCTTAATTCGTAATCCTAAAATGATTCGCTTGTTTACATGGTTGGAAAAGTTTGCTTATAAAACAGCGAGAAAAATTAGTGTAATTAGTGATGGGTTCACCGAAAACCTTTTAGAGAAGAAAGTTTCTAAAGAGAAAATTATAGAAATTCCTAATTGGGTAGATATTAACTTTATTAAACCTCTTGAAAAAGAAGATAATTACTTCCGCAAAGAAAATAATTTAGATGATAAATTTGTCGTTCTCTATTCGGGGAATATTGCCCTAACTCAACCATTAGAAATTTTAATAGATGCAGCCGTTAAGTTAAATCATCTTGATAATTTGGCTGTTGTTATTGTGGGTAAACAAGAAGCACTGGAAAGGCTAGAAAAGTACTCTTGTGGAAAAAAAGCTACCAATGTCATTTTAAAACCGTTTCAACCTAGACATAAATTACCTGAAATGTTGGCAGCCGCTAATCCCGGATTTCTCACAAATTAATTTGAAAGCCCAATCCAGAGATGAAAAATGATGATTTTTAGGACTAATAGAAATTTTGAATATAGATGAATAAAAAAATTGACTTTGATTATCCAAAAATTGAGTTTAAGAGGGAATAATTATATTAACTTTTGATTTTCTCCACTATAAATAAGACTAAATGAAAGTATCAGTCAGTCAACAACTTATGATAGATATCTTTTTTAAAAAACAACTTATTCTACTTATCCAGTATTAGGAATAGTTTTAATTCTTTTGTTAGCAATAGACAAAATATCTTGATAAGGACAAGCACTAGCTATAGCGATAATAATTCTTCTACAACTAATCTTTATTCTGGCTCCCAACTTAAGAAGATTTAGACGTATTCTTCCCACAGTTGCTTTAGCCAATGAAGTTTTTTTTAAACAGTGTTGACGAAAAGCATTTATGAGAACATAAGCCCAGGAATCTATCCATAATCTTAGTTGATTACTTTGAAATGTTTGAGTTGAAGTTCTATCAGCTAACAAGTCTAATTGTTGTTCTTTAATCCGATTTTCCATCTCGCCTCTCGGACAGTATTTTTTTGTATAAAGTTTTGAGGGTGGAATTTTTGAAGCGGGCAAAGATGTCACCACATGGCGCATTTTTAAGCCATCACTTCCATAACAAATTTTTGTCACTACTCTTCTTTGACAACTCCATGACTTTTCTGTTTTATAACTAATAGAGCGATACCAAGTAGAAATTGGTACTAATTTTTTAACTTCTTCTAAATCTTCTTTTTTCTGAAATAAACTATCCATTAATTCAGTTATTGGAGCTAGTTTTTTTTCATATTCATGTTTGGCTTTTTCAATTACATCATCCGCTCGTAACTTAAGAACGCCATTTGTTCCCATAGCTATAACATAATCAACTAAAGGCTAATTTTCACAAAAATAGAAGATTTCTTCACGGGCATAGGCACTATCACCCCTAACTAGGATATGAGTCTCTGACCATTTTTCTCTAATTAGTCCGATAATTCTTTGTAATTCGTCTAAGGCTCCATCGGCTGGATCTACATTAGATGAACGAAGTTTAGCAACTAATAAATGATGCCCACAGAAAATATATAAAGGAGCATAACATACTCCGTGATAATAACTATTAAAAAATGCCCCTTCTTGATTACCATGTACTTGGTCATCCGTGACATCCATATCTAATATAATACTTAAGGGAGGTTTTTTATAAGACTCTAAAAAAAATTCGACAAAAGATTTTTCAATGGCTTCAAAGTTGGGTTCTATTTTATGATAACGACTCGTTTTTTGGTCGAGAATAGTCTCAGGACAATATTCCAATCTATTAATTGTACTTTTTCCAGCTAACCATCCCTTTTTATCTTCAAGTTTATTAAGCTTTTCTAAAGCGATCTTAAGGGCAGGATCGTGACGTAATTTATCATGGTCATTGACATCTTCATAGCCTAAAATAATTCCATAAAGCCTTTGTGCTAATAACTCATGAACGGAATGATCTACATAAGATTGATGACGATGATCTTGAAAACAGTTACCAAACTTCTCGGTAATTCCCAGTTTTTTATCCAACTCAGCTATCCAGACAATCCCCGCATCTGAAGTGATTAGTCCCCCATCAAAATTAGCGATTATTTCTTTTCCTTTCTGTTTACTAAAGTTGATTACTTGACGAGGGGTTCGGGGATAACCGGGACTCATTAAATCAGTTTAAGGTAAATTGCTTTAATAATTAAATTATAGCATATTTTATTCTAACAATCTAGTACTATTAGAGATTTTATTAATAATTTTTTTGGAAAAATGAGTGATTGATTTATCTTTTCATCTTTGTCTAATTCGGGTTGATTTTAACTTAAAATCTGACAACAGACTGTTGGTTGGGGAAATCTGCGACCGCTCTGTTCAAACCCACTTCCTGTAAGGCTTCTGTGTTTGGCGATCGCAGATTTTGTGAGAAATTCGGGTTAAGAGGCGTGGTAAAAAATGAATAGTATTCCTGATGCAACAAGATTAACTGCTTTTACAAAAAAATTTAAATCAAATCAATTATCTTTGTTAGTTATGGGTTGCAGTTTGGCCACCATAACGACTATTAGTCTTTTTTATGGTTTAACTCGTCCTTGTGTTTTTGGTGAATGTCCACAAATTAATCAAGCAGAACAAATTTATGAACAGACTGAAATTTTATCAAAAAATAATGTTAGTGATGCTGAAATAACTTTAGTAAAAACTAATTTAGAATTAGCCATTAATTTATTACACGACATTCCTTTTTGGTCTAACTATCATCAAGAATCTTCTCAACTCAAGAATCAATATCAACAACAATTAGACGATATTTTATTACTCGAATCTGCTATAAATCAAAAAAGCAAAGCACTATTATCATTATCCTTATCAGAATCATCTCCTTTATCACTTTCACAACTAGAAGCACTTAAACAAGAATTTCAGGCGGCGATCGCCCAGATAAAATTAATTCAGAATAATGAATTTTTAGAGGAAGTAAAAAATCAGAAATATAAAGAATACTCAAATAATATCCAACTAATTAATCAAAGGATAGTAAAAGAAAAACGAGCGTTCAAAAGCCTAGAACAAGCAAAATCAGGGGCATTATTAGCTCAAAATAGAGAAAATACTGCCAACAATGTAAGCAGTTTAGAATTAGTATATAATAGTTGGACAAAATCTATAAAAAGCTTACAAGACATACCAATAGAAACAACTGTTTATCAGGAATCTCGTACTCTTTTACAGAGCTATATATTCAGGAAAAATAGAATTGAGAAACGGAAAAAACAAGAAAATTTAGCCTTAGAAATGTATGAGGAAGCTAATAAATATGCTAAACTAGCTGAGAAATCAGAAAAAAGTAACCAATTGTTACAAGCAGTTAACTATTGGAATATGGCTACACTCCATATCAATAAAGTCCCTCAAAATACCTTTAAGTGGAATGAAATTCAACCCTTAACATCGACTTATAAAATATAATTAGCTCAAGCTCAAAATAAATTCAATAAAAGTAGAGAATTAAATAAAATATCATCAGAGTTAGATGCAATGTGTAAGACTAAAGAGCCAATATGTAACTATGATATCACCGAAAAAATAATCAGAATTAGACTAGTGCAGCTTAGCAAAAATAATCCACCAGTCAGTTATGATCTTTAAAGCCCTTAAATTTCCAAACGAACGGCTTAGCAAAATGTTGATTAAAGTAATCAATAAAATTGAGAATTTTTTGGGATAGTTCTTCAGTTGAACGGACAGTAATTCTTTTGAGTAAACGCCGGACTAAGATCGAAAACCAACACTCAATTTGATTAAGCCACGATGTATGTTTGGGAATATAAACAAAGCGAATTCGATGAGATTCATCTGATAAAAAATCTGCTCTGCTGTCCATAGATTGCAAAATCCCCTCCTTTCCTTTTCTCCCCAAATCAATAGTAATTCCACAGCTTTCTGCTACTAATTTGACTAAGCTTTCCGATTTATGAGTGTTGAGTTTATCTACAATAAAAATCCATTCTGCTTTTTCATCAATCTTAATCGTTCTCTGGATATGTTCAGAAAAATCTTGTTCTGTTCTTGTCGGTCCAATAAAGGGACTAACAACTTTTCCTCTTGCCACATCCCAGTTCGCAATCAAGCTTAAAGTTCCGTGTCTTTCATATTCAAATTCGATTTTTTCTACTTGTTTAGGCTTGATTCTTTTGTTCGGAAATAATCTCTCAAGAGCTTGAATCCCTGTCATTTCATCTGTACTAATTAAATGAATTCCTTGTTCTAACAAAGTTTTAGCTTCTTGATGAAGTTCACAGATATATTTGACTTGCTTTTTAAATTTTAAGGGATCATCAATTTTGGCATTTAACCAGTAACGAACGAGATGTGGTTGTAATGTCGCTTCTTTTTAAAAAACGCCCCACACTACGGGGGGAAATCTTTTCGACAATTCCTCTTTTTATGGCTTCATCCGCCAACTCTGAAGGTGTCCAATGGCTCACTGGTCTGTCTGATTTTTCACATTCTTCACAAGCGATCGCTACAATCTGGACTACTTGTTCGACCGTAAAGGATTTTGTTGTTCCAGGTCTTGGGCGATCGCTTAAAATTCCTTTGATCAAGACCATTAATGCTTTCTCCGTTACCTGTTGTTCTTCGGCGGCACTCAGTTTTTCTCTCTCCTCAAACCATCGCGATCGCCACTGACGCACTTGTACTCGGTCTAATTCTAATCTTCGACTAATCGAACTATTGCTCTCTCCTGATGCTGCGGCTAAGATTAGCTTGGCTCGTCTAACAAGGCGATAGGGGTTTGTTGTCCCTCTCACTATTTGTTGGAGTACTGTTTTCTGTAGGTTGGAGAGGTTAATTGGCAATGCTTTTATCATGGACATCAACTTCGAGATTCTTCCGTTAGTTTCATTGAAACACATTGTCGTGGCTAGTCACGAAAGTTTCTGTAAAAATCTGGTGGATTACTTTCGCCAAGCTGCACTAGTCTGGCTGCTATTTCTTCAAAAAAACGACTAAATACATAGATTGAAAGACTTACTAAAGCGAGAGATACAGCTAGGGCTTTTCCATAACTCTCTCCTTCTGTAGCGGTGGCTAACAGCGATGGACTACACCACTGTAAAGCATTATTAATAAGCGATATGGGTTCTATCATGGGCTTTTATAAAAATGTTAAACAATTAATTTTGATAAGTTTTGCAGTCGGGAAAAACCCAATCTCTAAAGACTTCACTCTATCACATGATTGTTTAGCCCCCCAAACCCCGTGGAAAGTATCCCGGTTGGAAACAAGGGAAAAAAAGGAATAAAAAACATCCTTATCCTACAGTTAAAAAGACAGTAACTCGCCCATAAAAAGCCAAGAAGAAAACTGCTTAAAGTTTTCTATAAATATATTAGTTTTTTTAGATTTAGATTTAGAAGCAATGGGCAAGCATAACTCGGATCTTGGTCGTCGAATTAAAAGAGGATTGTTTAAGACTGCCAATAATCAAGTCATTAACTCAGATATTAATGGCAGTCTAATGTCTATCATAACTTTAACGATCTGGAGATTTTAGCTGGGGACTTTTGCTTAAAGAAAACTGCTAAGCCGTACAGACCAAAACCAAAAAGTCCTAAAATAGAACTGGACTCGGGAACAGAAATTTGACTATAAATAGGGTTTGCTGAATAAAAGCAAAACCCTATTCTTTAAAAGGTTACACCCATATTCGCGATCGCAAAAAAGATCAGCTTTGTCGGCTACAAACCGCTATAATTGGTAGAAACACCTCCCAGTTGTTGGTCAAGAACAAATGTATCGAAAAGAGGAGCAACCTTTACCGCCCCCAGAAAAATTTGAATTACCTTTCGAGGGCAAATTGTCCCCCAATAATTGTTGGGTAATCATGGCAGAGTTGATACCTTGGGATGATTTTGAGGAAGAATATGCTAAACTTTTTTCAGCAGAAAAAGGTGCGCCAGCCAAACTATTTAGAATGGCATTAGGGACATTAATTATTAAGGAAAAATTAGGAACAAGTGATAGAGAAACTATAGAACAGATTAGAGAAAATCCCTATCTACAATACTTTATAGGTTTAAATTGTTATCAACAAGAGCCACCACTGGAATCTTCAATGCTAGTTCATTTTAGGAAAAGAATTGATGGAGAATTGATAAACAAAATCAATAAAAAAATAGTAAAAAGAGAAATAGACAAGAGTGATAAAGAAGTAAAAAAAAAGGATTGTCTCCAAGAAAAAGGAGAAAAAATAAAAAATAAAGGTAAACTAATTTTAGATGCGACTTGTGCGCCAGCAGACATCAAATACCCAACGGATTTAGGCATATTAAATCAAGCCAGAATTGAGACAAAAAGAATAATAGATAATCTTTATAAACCATTAAGAGTAAAATTGAGAAAAAAGCTGAGAACTTCTAGAAAAATTGCTAGAAAGGAATACTTAAAAGTAGCTAAAAAACGAAAAGTATCTTATCAAGAAAGAAGAAAAGCTATCGGGAAACAGTTAAAATACCTTAAGAAAAATTTAGGAAATATAGAAGACTTAATTCAAGCTGGGGCTTCCCTGGAAAATCTGAGTAAAAGACAGAAAAATTGTCTAGAGACTATCAAAAAAGTTTATGAACAACAACAGTCAATGTGGGAGAATAAGACCCAGAGTGTTCCTCAAAGAATTGTAAGTTTAACTCAACCGCATATTCGTCCAATAGTGAGGGGAAAAGCAGGAAAACCAATAGAGTTTGGAGCTAAACTCTCAGTAAGCTGTGTAGATAACTATGTGTTTCTAGACAAAATAAGTTGGGAAAACTTCAATGAATCTTGTCATTTAAAAGAACAAGTAGAAAAGTATAAAGAAACGTTTGGCTATTATCCCGAATCCGTCCATGTAGATAAAATTTATCGAACTAGGGAAAACAGAAATTAGTGTAAAGAAAGAGGGATAAGAATCAGTGGTCCGAAGTTAGGAAGACCTCCGAAAAATGTCAGTGAAGAAGAAAAGAAACAAGCCCACTCCGATGAATGCTTCCGTAATGCTATTGAGGGAAAGTTTGGACAAGCTAAACGAAGATTTAGCCTAAATCTCGTGATGACAAAACTCCCTGAAACCTCCATTACATCTATTGCTATTACATTTTTAGTTGTCAATCTTTCTAAACTTCTGAGGCAGTTTTTGTCGCTTTTTTTGTCCTTATTTACTAATAATAGAACAGGGGAACTCATCAAACCGCCTTTCATTAATTTTGGAGAAACTTTTTCAGCAAACCCTAAATATTCTTGCATTTTTAATTGTAAATCAGAATATCTTTGATTTTTTAGGTCACTGGGACTAACTAATTCAATAACAAAATCGGGAGCAATGGGTGGAAAACCTTGCTTTTCTTGAAGGGTTAAACCATTCCAGCGTTCTAATTTAATCCAACTAACATCAGGACTTCTTCTGGCACCATTGGGTAAGATAAATAAAGTAGAAGAATCAAAAGCTTTTCCTAATTTAGTTTGACGATTCCAAATACCTAAATCTAAATAGAGATTAAAGTTTTTTCTCCCTGCTTCACCCCCTGTTGGACTCATAATAATTAATTCTCCTTCTTGCGTTAACTCCATTCGTATTTGTTGATCAATATTAGCCCCGAATTTCTCACAAAATCTGCGATCGCCAAACACAGAAGCCTTACAGGAAGTGGGTTTGAACAGAGCGATTGCAGATTTCCCCAACCAACAGTCTGTTGTCAGATTTTAAGTTAAAATCAACCCGAATTAGACAAAGATGAAAAGATAAATCAATCACTCATTTTTCCAAAAAAATTATTAATAAAATCTCTAATAGTACTAGATTGTTAGAATAAAATATGCTATAATTTAATTATTAAAGCAATTTACCTTAAACTGATTTAATGAGTCCCAGTCATCCCCGAACCCCTCGTCAAGTAATCAACTTTAGTAAACAGAAAGGAAAAGAAATAATCGCTAATTTTGATGGGGGACTAATCAGTTCAGATGCGGGGATTGTCTGGATAGCTGAGTTGGATAAAAAACTGGGAATTACCGAGAAGTTTGGTAACTGTTTTCAAGATCATCGTCATCAATCTTATGTAGATCATTCCGTTCATGAGTTATTAGCACAAAGGCTTTATGGCATTATTTTAGGCTATGAAGATGTCAATGACCATGATAAATTACGTCACGATCCTGCCCTTAAGATCGCTTTAGAAAAGCTTAATGAACTTGAAGATAAAAAGGGATGGTTAGCTGGAAAAAGTACAATTAATAGATTGGAATATTGTCCTGAGACTATTCTCGACCAAAAAACGAGTCGTTATCATAAAATAGAAACCAACTTTGAAGCCATTGAAAAATCTTTTGTCGAATTTTTTTTAGAGTCTTATAAAAAACCTCCCTTAAGTATTATATTAGATATGGATGTCACGGATGACCAAGTACATGGTAATCAAGAAGGGGCATTTTTTAATAGTTATTATCACGGAGTATGTTATGCTCCTTTATATATTTTCTGTGGGCATCATTTATTAGTTGCTAAACTTCGTTCATCTAATGTAGATCCAGCCGATGGAGCCTTAGACGAATTACAAAGAATTATCGGACTAATTAGAGAAAAATGGTCAGAGACTCATATCCTAGTTAGGGGTGATAGTGCCTATGCCCGTGAAGAAATCTTCTATTTTTGTGAAAATCAGCCTTTAGTTGATTATGTTATAGCTATGGGAACAAATGGCGTTCTTAAGTTACGAGCGGATGATGTAATTGAAAAAGCCAAACATGAATATGAAAAAAAAACTAGCTCCAATAACTGAATTAATGGATAGTTTATTTCAGAAAAAAGAAGATTTAGAAGAAGTTAAAAAATTAGTACCAATTTCTACTTGGTATCGCTCTATTCGTTATAAAACAGAAAAGTCATGGAGTTGTCAAAGAAGAGTAGTGACAAAAGTTTGTTATGGAAGTGATGGCTTAAAAATGCGCCATGTGGTGACATCTTTGCCCGCTTCAAAAATTCCACCCTCAAAACTTTATACAAAAAAATACTGTCCGAGAGGCGAGATGGAAAATCGGATTAAAGAACAACAATTAGACTTGTTAGCTGATAGAACTTCAACTCAAACATTTCAAAGTAATCAACTAAGATTATGGATACATTCCTGGGCTTATGTTCTCATAAATGCTTTTCGTCAACACTGTTTAAAAAAAACTTCATTGGCTAAAGCAACTGTGGGAAGAATACGTCTAAATCTTCTTAAGTTGGGAGCCAGAATAAAGATTAGTTGTAGAAGAATTATTATCGCTATAGCTAGTGCTTGTCCTTATCAAGATATTTTGTCTATTGCTAACAAAAGAATTAAAACTATTCCTAATACTGGATAAGTAGAATAAGTTGTTTTTTAAAAAAGATATCTATCATAAGTTGTTGACTGACTGATACTTTCATTTAGTCTTATTTATAGTGGAGAAAATCAAAAGTTAATATAATTATTCCCTCTTAAACTCAATTTTTGGATAATCAAAGTCAATTTTTTTATTCATCTATATTCAAAATTTCTATTAGTCCTAAAAATTATCATTTTTCATCTCTGGATTGGGCTTTCAAATTAATTTGTGAGAAATCCGGGTTTACCAGTGTATGTCTCTTTATTTCCGTTTCGGCATGATGGTAGAGGATTGCTCCTGTTGTTTGGAAGGTCCAAAATCCGTGTTTTCCGTGTGAGAAATATTTTCTGAGAGCTTTAATCAATGGTGTCTTTTTCTTTTTCCTGCTAACTGTCCATGCTCTAAGCATCTCCCATAGTAAATAGTCTTCGGATGCGAACGTTACTTTGCTTGTTACAGTTCGGTAGTAGTTACACCATCCTCTTATAATGGGTTTAATCTTGCGATTAGTGCTGATTGTGGGGCTTTCTTATGGGCTTTGATAACCTCTTTGATTGCCTCATGATGAGCTAGTATTTTCTTTTTGCTAGGTTTGATTAACGTTTTGAATCCAATTGTTGTGGAATTATTTCCCCCTGTTCTACCAGAGTGGTGTTCTCCTACAGGGTATGACCTGACATTGAATCCAAGAAACTCAAAACCTGGTTTAATGGTTTTTCCGTCATGTTCGATACTTTTTAAAGTATGTCTGATGGAGGTCTTTTCTGGTTTTAATTGCAGTCCGACTTTTTCTAACCATTGTGCAATCAGTTTTTTACATTGTAGAATAACGTCGTAGTCCTTATGAAGAACTACGAAATCATCGGCATAGCGAATGATTCTAGGTTTATAGTCCCATACGACAGTTCCATTTCCTTGGCGTTTTGTGCGAGGGAAGTGGTTTTCTACGTCTTTTATCATTCCGTGTAGTGCAATGTTTGCCAGTAATGGGCTTATTACACCGCCTTGAGGTGTACCTGAGTCGGTTTCCTCAAAGATGCCTTTGTCCATAACACCACATTCTAACCATTGTTTAATGATTCTTTTGATGTTATGTGGACAATCTACTTTAGACAGTAGGTAATCATGGTTAATCTTGTCGAAGCACTTGGCGATATCCGCATCAAGGACATATTTGGAGCCTTTATGAATATTGGAAAATATTCTTTCGATAGCGTCATGTGCGCTTCTGCCTGGACGAAAACCATAGGATGTTCCCTCAAATTGGGCTTCCCAATATGGCTCTAAGGCTGATTTAACCAAGGCTTGCATTGCTCTATCTTTCATGGTGGGTATTCCCAATCCACGTTTTTCATCTCTTCTGTGGTTGGGAATCCAAACCCGTCTGAGTGCCTTTGCTTTGTAACCTTTTATAGTCAGTTCTTTGACTAACTTTAATCTTTGGTTAGGTCGTAGTGACTTTTTACTTCTCACATCCATGACCCTTGCGCTTAAGTTTGTTCCTACTTATCTACTCGACCAGTGATAAGAGCAGTCATGGACTTAATTCATTCCGTTGGCTTGGGTATATCGGTTTTAGGTTTCATCTCTCCCCCAGGTTACTTTTCAGGAATCGGTGTGGATGTCACTCAGAAAACTCCACTTTTCACCATGTTCTTTTTGAACGCAGCCTATCAAACAGTTTTGGCTACTTCCAGGTCTTGAGGGTTCAAGTCAATGATTCAACATAATGTTTAACCATGACCGATTGACTTGAGGATTTCTTGTGCTGTTTCATAGTGGTTATCCCCTTTTAAGGTGATTTCCGAGAAAGCTTTTCCCATAGGGGGTAATAGCTTGGACTAAAGGCTTTCAAGAAATAAAAGAAACAGAGAGTTAGCGGATCTTGGTACACAACTTTAAAATTTCATAATTGGCTTGTCTGAAAAAATAGAAGAAATAGATTAAAATGAAGAGGTAAAAAGATTAGAGAGAGTAAATTGAAGCTAAAACAGACAAATAATCCCTTAACCCCGTCGATGGTCGATGATTTACGTTTAGCAGCCTCAAAAATGACGGGAGCAGAGCGTCGTTCATTTCAAGCTGAAATGTGTCTCAAGTATTGTGGAGGAAGTGCCAGACAAACCGAAATCGTGTTTGGTTGGGGGAGAAAAAATGTTCAACTTGGATTACATGAAAAACGAACTGGGATAGTGTGTTTAGGATTACAATCAGTCAATAGTGGATGTAAAAAATGGGAGGAAAGATACCCAATAGTTGCCCAATCATTGAAAGAAATAGCCGAAGCTCACGCACAACAAAACCCCACATTTAATAACCCCATTGCCTATACAAGATTAACGGCGGCTGAAGCCATTAAACAATTAAGAAATCTAGGATATAATGGAGAGGAGGTTCCTGCTGCTTCGACAATGGCAGATATTTTAAATCGTTTGGGCTATCGATTAAGAAAAGTGGTAAAAGCTAAACCTAAAAAAAAATCTCGGAGACGGACGCTATCTTCGAGAATATAGAGAAAAAAGATGGAAAAAAAGACCCTTCTGTGAAACGTTTAAGTATGGATTGTAAAGCAACTGTGGAAATAGGAGAATATTCACGTGGCGGACAAACCAGAGGTTATAATCAAGCTCAAGATCATGATATGGGAACTAAAGAAAAATACGTTCCTTGTGGGATTGTAGATGAAGATACAGGGCAACTTTATGTAACTTTTGGAAGTTCTTATAAAACGAGTGATTTCATGGTAGATAACTTGGAGCAATGGTGGACAAGTCTGAGTATAACTGAAAAGCAGCAACTAGAGAACATCCAAATTAAAGTTGATAATGGACCAGAAAATAGTGGAAGAAGAAGGCAATTTTTGAAGAGAATGGTAGAGTTTGCCGACCAAACTAAGAAATCTATTCAATTACTATATTTTCCTCCTTATCACAGTAAATATAATCCCATAGAAAGATGTTGGGGAATTTTAGAGAGGCATTGGAACGGAACACTTCTGAGAAATGCTCAAACGATGTTAGCTTGGGTAAAAACTATGACATGGAAAGGCTTAAATCCGATAGTTAAGTTAAGTAAAAAAGTTTATCAAAAAGGCATTTCTTTAACGAAAAAAGAGATGAAGGAAATTGAGAAACGTTTAGAACGTAATCCTCACTTACCTAAATGGGATATTTTGATTAGACCCAGTTAGTCTAAAAAGTTAATAAGAGTGTAAAATTAAGTGAATTTCCTTTTTAAAAATAGTCAAAGCTAATTTAAAAGTTAGCGTATTTCTTTCTTTTAGATAGGGAGGTTTTTGTTCGCGGAAAGTATCCGCGAACAACTTTTTATTTTTCCCTTTTCGCTTATTTGAGATGTTCTACAAACAGATTCTGAGAATGGGTGGGAAACTTTTTCTTGGAAATCACCTTACCTTGGTACTGCTAGCTACTTGTGCCTTATTAACGTTATTTTTTGTGAATGGAGCTAAGCAATTTTTACCTACTTGTGATTCTATAAGTTACGACGATAGATATTTACGGGATGCTAATGGAGAATGGATTTTAAGTGCGGACGGAATAGTAATTAGAACGCCTTGTAAAAATTCAATTCCCTTTGCTCAAGGAATTTTGGGTCTAAAAGTCTTAGCTGGTTACATTCCTCTAATTTTTTGTGCTTATTACTTAATCAACGATAAGAAACAGTTATTGTTTCTAGGTCGCTTATTAGTGGTAATAGCAATTATTTGTTGTGGCTTAGCACTGATACAATTTTGGATGTTCAAAACTGGACGATGTCAAGGGACGGATCATTTAGCAGGAGAACTATTATTTAAACCAACTATAAAGGCAAGATGCTTGGTTGGAGGTTCTGCTTTATACTCTCCGAGTCAGGGACAGATTCGTATGCCTGGAACTTTTGTTTCTCCTTGGCACTGGGGGTGGTTTTTAGTGGCAAATGCTGCTATTTGTTTTTCTGTTGCCTTTAGTGATTCTGCATTCTTTTGGAGAAATTGCGGGTTATTTGGCATGGCAATGGTCTTTATTAATGCTGTTATCTGTGGTCAAAGACTTGCCCTAGCACTAGTGCAGCTTAGCAAAAATAATCCACCAGTCACTTATGATCTTTAAAGCCCTTAAATTTCCAAACGAACGGCTTAGCAAAATGTTGATTAAAGTAATCAATAAAATTGAGAATTTTTTGGGATAGTTCTTCAGTTGAACGGACAGTAATTCTTTTGAGTAAACGCCTGACTAAGATCTAAAACCAACACTCAATTTGATTAAGCCACGATGTATGTTTGGGAATATAAACAAAGCGAATTCGATGAGATTCATCTGATAAAAAATCTGCTCTGCTGTCCATAGATTGCAAAATCCCCTCCTTTCCTTTTCTCCCCAAATCAATAGTAATTCCACAGCTTTCTGCTACTAATTTGACTAAGCTTTCCGATTTATGAGTGTTGAGTTTATCTACAATAAAAATCCATTCTGCTTTTTCATCAATCTTAATCGTTCTCTGGATATGTTCAGAAAAATCTTGTTCTGTTCTTGTCGGTCCAATAGAGGGACTAACAACTTTTCCTCTTGCCACATCCCAGTTCGCAATCAAGCTTAAAGTTCCGTGTCTTTCATATTCAAATTCGATTTTTTCTACTTGTTTAGGCTTGATTCTTTTGTTCGGAAATAATCTCTCAAGAGCTTGAATCCCTGTCATTTCATCTGTACTAATTAAATGAATTCCTTGTTCTAACAAAGTTTTAGCTTCTTGATGAAGTTCACAGATATATTTGACTTGCTTTTTAAATTTTAAGGGATCATCAATTTTGGCATTTAACCAGTAACGAATGAGATGTGGTTGTAATGTCGCTTCTTTTTAAAAAACGCCCCACACTACGGGGGGAAATCTTTTCGACAATTCCTCTTTTTATGGCTTCATCCGCCAACTCTGAAGGTGTCCAATGGCTCACTGCTCTGTCTGATTTTTCACATTCTTCACAAGCGATCTCTACAATCTGGACTACTTGTTCGACCGTAAAGGATTTTGTTGTTCCAGGTCTTGGGCGATCGCTTAAAATTCCTTTGATCAAGACCATTAATGCTTTCTCCGTTACCTGTTGTTCTTCGGCGGCACTCAGTTTTTCTCTCTCCTCAAACCATCGCGATCGCCACTGACGCACTTGTACTCGGTCTAATTCTAATCTTCGACTAATCGAACTATTGCTCTCTCCTGATGCTGCGGCTAAGATTAGCTTGGCTCGTCTAACAAGGCGATAGGGGTTTGTTGTCCCTCTCACTATTTGTTGGAGTACTGTTTTCTGTAGGTTGGAGAGGTTAATTGGCAATGCTTTTATCATGGACATCAACTTCGAGATTCTTCCGTTAGTTTCATTGAAACACATTGTCGTGGCTAGTCACGGAAGTTTCTGTAAAAATCTGGTGGATTACTTTCGCCAAGCTGCACTAGAGAGTTTGGTGGACAAGATAAGCGATTATGGTTCCATTAATTTTTTGTCTCTTACTTTGCCCATCAAACAACTTCAATTAACGGTAACTTAATTGTTGGGATGATTGTAACTTTAAAAGATGAACAGTTCCTGCGCCAATTTCTACAACTCTAACATTATCAGGACTACTTAAACCTTTTAAAATACCAAAAGCAACACCGCCAAAACTGCCTCTTTGCATATCAGGAATATCAGCATCAAATACACCACCAAGAGCATTGGCTAAGTTACCATAGACTTTACTTCCTTGTCTGGCCATTTCTTCTGCGGTTCTAACGGTAATCGTTCTTCCAGGTAACACAGAACTGATAGCATTAATAGGAATCATTTGACTATTCAAAATGATAGATTCTGCCACCAATAAAGCACCATCTCCATAAGGTTGTACTTTCAAACTAATAGGAGTGTTAGCAGGAATCAATATATCTCCCGAAGGAGACTTAATATCCTGCATTAATGGCAAAATAATCGGTGCAGAATCTCCCTGTCCCACATCAACAACAGTATTTTGGGGAAAGGTCACTAACAAGGGGGTAGATTGAGGTAAAATAACCCCTTGATTAGCAACGGATTCCTGCGAAACTGAACCGTTAACAATAATGTCGGGATAGTCTGTTGCCTTGGCTGGAACCCCTAAAGCAACAAATGACAATAAGCTAAGTGTCAGACAAGTAAAATCGTTTGATAATGACATTTTGCAACTCCTTAAGTTTTGTGTTCATTCTCTACACTCATTAAGTAGTCTTCATCACCGTTAGCTTATGCACTTTTAGGACGAGATTTTTTCGGGTTCTTTACTAACTTGATCTTCCATCGGTTCAATGGGAATTTTTACCTCATCTTTGCTGTCTGGGTTGCGTTTAGAAAAACCCCAAGCAAAGACTAAAGCGATCGCACTAATCATTAACCATTGGGGGGGAACCAACTCAGGATTAATCACCCGGAATAATAACCTTAATCCCACAAAACCAACGGTGATAAAACCAGCATCCTCAAGATAAGTATACTCGTTTAACCAACGGATAAATAATTCTGCCAAAAACCGTAGGGTAATCACCCCAATGGTTCCTCCTAACAAAATTAACCAAATTTCGTCAGCTAAAGCAATGGCAGTGGTAACACTATCCAAAGAAAAGGCTAAGTCTGTAACGGCAATTAAAGGAATCGCTTGCCAAAGGGAGGCAAACTCTGGACCATGATGATTATCTTCTTCATTATCTTGGGAAGTAAAATAATTGAACACTAACCACAGTAAATAAATAGCTCCTAACAGTTCAAATTGCCAAAATTTAACCACCCAGGTAGCTGTGAGAATTAAGGACATTCGTAGCACGTAAGCCACCACTAAGCCAAGATTAAGGGCTGAACGTTGTAATTCTGGCTTTTTTAACCCTTGGGCGATGGCCGCTAAAGCAATGGCATTATCAGCTGATAGCACCGCCTCTAGAGTGATTAAAATTAATAGTAAGATCGGGGTTTTTAGACTAAAGGCCATAGAAGAGTCAAGAATCTGGTCTAACATTCAAAAAATTTAGATATAATAAGTGCCATCAACAAGGAGGGACGAGTGAACACGACTTAAATTGTCTTATGATCTAAACGATTCCTTAAATTAATGATAATGTATTTAACAAACTCTCGTCAGATTTCTCATCTTTTTCTTCTGATTCTGATCTCAAAGGCGATCTCAGTCTCAAATACCTGTCCCCTTTAGATTTCATGGGTTATCAGAATGTTGATCATTTTTTCCCCTAATAATTCTGGTTGTTCTACCATAGAGAAATGACCACAATTGGCAAGTTCAATGACATTTTGTCCTTGATACTTGAAAAGTTCGTGAAAACTGGCTAGATAACTAACATATTGCGGTTCCATCACTGTATCCTTGTCCCCCGCAAAAAAATAAACAGGTTGTCCCAGACGAGAGACAATTTGAGGTAATAGATGTACTTCTGTCTCCGTGGTAGAGTCTAGGAGTGAGCCTAAAGCGGCTTCTGAGTCTGCCCTTACCAAGTCTAGGACTCGTTGCTTACCCCATTGTCGGGCAATAGGATTAGCCACCATCATCCTAGAAAACAAAATATCAACCAAAGGAACATTGGATAACCAAGGGGGACGATACTTAATTAGTTGCTGGCCTGCTGAGCGAAATCTCTCAAATTCCTCTTTTAAATAAATGCCTCCTCCCGCATTTAAACAAATAGCCCCTCGTATTTTTTCGGGGCAAAGATCAGCACCCCATAAGGCAATACTACCTCCCAAAGAATGACCAATCAACCAAGCTCTTTTAATGTTTAATTTTTCCAGTAAGATAATTAAATCTTGAGCGTAAGCTTCTAAAGTGTAAGGAGAAGAGCTAGAGTAAGTTTCTGATACGGAGTCGCTCAAGGGTTTAGAATCGCCGAAGCCTCTAAGATCATAGGTAAGACAAGGGTACTCCACCGACAACTGCTCTATCAAAGGATGCCAGTATCGACGGCTCAAGAGCCAGCCATGAATAAAAATTAAAACAGGGTTTGAGTTTTTAGAGGATGGAGACGTTAACTCATAAGCATGAGGAACCCCCAAGATATCAATGGTTGGCATAAATCGTCTTACCCTTTGATGATCTCCATAGCTTAATTCCCTTATTATAGTTTAAAAAGGGACTCTTCTGATCGTTTTCTTCCCATGCGAGGATTCATGAAAAAAATTCTAATCTTACTGATTAAAGGCTATCGTAATTTTATTTCTCCTTTGTTTCCCCCTAGTTGTCGTTTTCGTCCAACTTGTTCTCAATATACCTTGGAAGCTATTGAGAGATTTGGTCCGGTACAAGGTAGTTGGTTGGGTTTAAAACGAATTTTACGCTGCCATCCGTTTCATCCTGGTGGTTACGATCCCGTTCCTCCTGTGAGCAAAAAATAAACCCATTGGCAAAGTATTAAACTAATAATACTTTGTCAACTAAGATTTTCTAAAGAGTTGGGTTCTTAGAAATTTTCAGATTGATAAAGGAAAGAATTAAAATGATTAAAAATAGAATCAGTCCTATGGTACAAGCATAATTAATATCCAAATCTTCAAATGCCCTTTCATAAACATAATAAACAATGGTTTTAGAGCGATTTAAGGGACCACCTTGAGTCATAATATAAACCTCTTCAAATACCTTGGTTGCAGCAATAGAAGAGATGACCGCAACTAATAATAAATAAGGACGCATTAAGGGGATAGTAATGTCCCAATGTTTAAGCCAACCATCGGAACCATCAATAGCAGCAGCTTCGTACAATTCTTCGGGAATAGCTTGTAATCCTGCTAAATAAATAACCATATAATAGCCCAATCCTTTCCAAATCGTCACTAACATCACACTCCAGATCGCCAAATCTGGACTGGTTAACCAAGGAATACCTTCACTTAAGCCTATTTTTTCTAATATTTGGTTAAACAAGCCATTAGAACTATACAAAGCTTTCCAAGCAATTCCAGCCACAACCATAGAAATAACAACAGGAACATAAAAAGCTAAGCGAAACCAACTGATTCCTTTGAGTTTATTGTTGACTAAAATAGCTAAGAGCAACGGCAAAATAACCAAGAGAGGAACAACACCAACCAAATATAAAATGGTATTAGTTAATGTCAACCAAAATACCGGATCTTTAAGTAATCTTTGAAAATTATCCAAACCCACCCACTGGGGGGCTTGAGTAATATCATAATCGTATTGAGTAAAACTCAAAGAAAAAGCTTGAATTGCAGGAATAAAAACAGTGAAGAGTAGCAAGAGTAAAGCCGGGAGTAAAAATAAATAGGGAGTAAAATTCAATATTTTACTTGAGCTATTTGTTAAAGAAATTTTCATAAAAATATTTCTAACTTATTAAAAACCGTACAAACATATATAGCATTTCTCATACTTGTGAGGCTTCGCCGTGAGCGCGGCTCCGAACGGTACAGAGTTTTCTAGTGTTAGGAGTTAGGAGTTCGGAGTTCGGAGGCGCGATATTAGGTGTACATATTGAGTCCGAGAAACGCTATAAACATCAAGCATTTTGACATTCAACATAGATATAGTCAATTGAAGAACTGTGGGAAGACGAGAAAAAATATTAATGTTTTGCTCCCCCAGTCTCCCCAGTCTCCCCCAGTGTTAAATCTGTGATACAATTTTGTATGGCCGAATTTGATAGATATGTTATGGCGAAAATGAGTCAAATTCTCAAACAATCGTTCATAATTTAAGGATGGTGATAAGGAGCGCAATCTAACCATGAGTTCATGGACTTGTGATGGAGTACCTAAAGACGGGAAACAATATCCTGGGGTATCTCCCCACGCCCCCCAAAATAATACCGGACCAGACTGTATTATCTGTGGCTTGCCAAGAGAAGCCATGGAACCTAGTGGGAGCAGTAAACCAGGAAAAACAGTTATGACAGGGAGTAATGGTGGTTCGGCTAATGGAAGCCAGCAATGGCTAATTCCTGCCATTATTGCCCTTATTATCCTTCTTTTAGGGGGTGGTGTAGGTGCGTTTTTCTTGTTTAGATCCGATGATCAAGCCATTGCTCCCTCTCCTTCTTTATCCCCAAGCCCAACCACTCCCTCTCCCACAACTCCTAGCAACGGCCAGTCTATAAGTCGGGGAGAAAAACTCTTTTTGAGATCAACCCCCAAGAAACAAGAAGGGGCCGATGCCTTTAGCCAAGAAAACTGGCCTAATGCGATCGCAGCTTATAAAAGGGCAGCGGAAAGAGATCCCAACGATCCTGAAAGTCGTATCTATTGGCATAACGCCCAAGCTAAACAAGCAGGAAACCCCATAACTATTGCTGTAGCTGTTCCCACCTCCGCAATTCCCGACTCAGCAGCAGAAATTTTGCGCGGGGTAGCTAGATATCAAACAGAGTATAATCAGTCTTCCACATCAGGGCGACTGTTAGAAGTGGCCATCATCGATAGCAGTGACCCCTCCACCGCCCCAAATGTTGCCCAAGAAGTCATCAATACCCCCGAAATTTTGGGCATTGTAGGCTATGGTATCGATTCAGGGAGTCAAGCAGCCTTAAAACAATATGAAAGGGCCGGGGTTACGGTTTTATCCCCCCTGACTACTAGCTTTCAAGGATCGACCCTGAAAACTATTCCCATAGATAAAAAAGAAGACGAATTATTAGTCAGTTATTTGCAAGCAGTGGGGAAAACTTTAACCGAATATGCGGCACAAAAGCAACCCTCCCCAAACATCGCTATTTTTTATAATTCTGATAGTCGTTACTCTCAACAACTACGGCAAGAAATTATCAATAGTTTGCCAGAAGTTAAGGGAAATTTAATCAAAGAAATCGATATTAGTTACTCCGGTTTTGATGCTAATAGTGCCGTTACAGATGTGCAGAATAGCGGTGGAAGAATTGCTATTTTAGCTATGAGCAAAAGTAAAGTTTCCCAAGCAGTAGCTATAGCTAAAGCTAATCAAAATAATGGTTTTCCTTTACTATTAATGGGAGGAGACGAACTTTATAACGCTGATATTTTAAGGGACGGAGGTGATGCGATCGCAGATATAGTTTTAGCAGTTCCTTGAAGTTTTAGCCCCACAGATGACTTTGCTAAAGATGCCTTACAAAGCTGGAAAGGACGAGTCAGTTGGCGCACAGCTACGGCTTATGATGCTACCAAAGCTTTAGCAGAAACGGTTAGTAAAAACCCGGATCGCACTCTGGTTTTCCAAGAATTAACTAACGGGATCAACCTTTCTGATAGTACCACCAATTTTAACTTATTCGACCAAGTTCCCTTAGTTCAAGCCGTAAAAGGCAATCAAGGTCCCAAGGGATCGGATTATCAATTTGATCCTTTAAAATAGGACTAACAAAATAAAGGGTTATTATGAGAACTTACAGCAAAAAATTTTGGCAAGAATCATGGTTTTTATTACCTTTAGTCTGTTTACTCATTGCTTTGATCGGGTTGACTAGCTTTTGGGGTTTTGGCATAGGAAAGCCCCCTGTTGCCGTGGCGATCGCCCTTGATCTCAGCAGCAGCACTTATGCCCAAGGAGGATGGTTAGGCAATGAGTCAACTATGACAAAAGAGGTGCAAGCGGTGCAAGCTTACCTCCAAGAAAACTCGAAAACAGGCTTTTTAGAAAAGCCCAACGATGTCCTAATTTTTGGTTTTGCCAACAGTGTTGAACCCCTCACCACTGGATTTCAATCCGATAGTCAACAAGTACAAACAGAATTAATTCAAAGTGTACAAAATACTAGCTTACCCATTAGAATTGGTGGAGGAACAAACCTAGATAATGCCCTTCAATTTGGGATTAATAGCTTAGAAAATGCCCCTAATAATTACTGTCGAGAACTGTTATTAGTTTCCGATGGGGATGCACCAGTAGATATTAATATTAGTAACAATGCAATTAGTCGTGATATCACAATTAATGGTATTATACTAGGAGAATCGGCTCCCGATTTACAAAGAACTGTAAACGCTACTGGGGGACTTTTACTAAATGGTAGTGTTGATTATTTAGACTTATTATTCGTCGATGAATTCTTTACCTATTTTAATAGTAATTTAAAATGGATTGTCTTTTGGTCTGGGTTAGCTTGGATTTTTCTCTGGTGGACTCTTGTGCTTCCCCTAGATAGAACTTTGCAACATTTTAAGGTTAACATGAATGTTTCAGGGAGATTTTCCTTATTTTTAGCCCTATTTTGGACAGCTTTTACCCTATCAATTTTGCTTTATATCGGATTACCTTTTATTTCTAAATGCTAACCTCTATGTTACTAGAACAATTATTAACAGAAAAGAGAGAAGCTATCTTATCTATAGCTGCAAAACATGGTGCCTTCAACGTTAAGATTTTTGGTTCGGTAGCCAGAGGTGAAGAGACAGAAAATAGCGATATTGATTTCTTGGTTGATTATGATTTGTCTGAAATTTCTCCTTGGTTTCCAGTTAGACTAATTCGTGATTTGGAAGCAATTTTAGGACGAAAAGTTGACGTGGTTACTCAAAATGGTCTACAAGAAAGAATTAAAGAAAAGGTACTAAAAGATTGTGTTAAACTATGAGAAGTGATAAGCAAAGATTAATTGATATTCAAGAAGCAATCATAAAAATTGAAAAGTATACCCTTAAAGGAAAAGATATGTTTATGAAAGATGAATTAATACAGACATGGATGTTATATAATCTACAAATTATCGGCGAAGCTGTTAGAAGTATATCTCAAAACTTTAAAAATTGTCATGAAAATATTCAATGGAATGATATATCGGATTTTCGGAATCTTTTAGTTCATGAGTATTTTAGAATTGATTTAGAAATTGTTTGGCAAATTATTGAACAAGAAATACCTGAATTAAAAATTAAAATTAAGTTACTATTAAAGGAAATACAAACATAAAGATTTATGTTTTTACCCCCAACATCTTACCTATCATTAACCTAAAATAGAAAATAACAATCAGGAGGCAAAAATGGCAGCAGTTGAAGAAAAAAGTATGGTTCCCACCGTCTTAGTGGGTGTGGGGGGGACTGGGGCAGAAATATTATCAAGAATACGCAGATTAGTGGAAGAAACTTACGGCAGTTTAAATGGGTTTCCTATCCTCAGTTTCTTAGTAGTTGATACCGATAAAGATTATAAAATTAGTAACCCAGAAGCAGGAGGAAGTAAATTTAAAGATCACGAAAAACATTGGGCTAGTGTTAGCGGAAAACAAGTCAGCGATATGGTTTCTGATATGGAACAATATCCTTGGATTGATCGCTGATTTCCGAGGGAGTTAGAAAGAAATATTACCTCTTTAGAAGCAGGTGCCGGACAAATTAGAGCCTGTGGAAGATTTGCTTTATTTTGTAATTATCATGATATTAGAGATAAATTTTTGGATGCCGTCAATCGGGTTAAAGGCCGCGAAAATTTTATGTTAGATCGCTATGGGATAAAAGTCAGTACCAACGCCATTAATGTGTTTGTAACAGGTTCACTTTCTGGGGGAACAGGCAGTGGAATGTTGATTGATATGGGCTACTGTATTCGTAAATGGTTAGAAGGAGAAGGAAGCCCTTTAGTAACCGCTATTGTTCCCATGCCTCAAGCCTTTGCTGGGATAAAAGTAGGCGATCGTGTGTTAGCAAATGGCTACGCCGCTATGATGGAATTGAGTTATTTTTCTGACTACCGAACCGAATATAATTCTCAATTAAGTAAAAACTTAGCCGATGAAGTTCGCAGTAACCGCCCCCTTTCGATTTTACCTATTTAGTGGGAACAAAAAACGGGGAAAGTGACTTTAAACTTGAGGAAATGCGAGAAATGATTGCACAAAATATTTTCTTAGATTTGACCTCAGATTTTTCTCCTCATAAGCGATCTATTAGAGACAATATTAAGTCTGCTTGGGCCCAAGCAGATCCCAGGGGGAGAGGATACCCCAAAAACTTTATGAGTTTTGGCTTATCTACTATTGAAATTCCTATTTTTCAGATTCGTAACTCTTTATGTTACCGCTTAGCTAAAGATATCGTTAATTGGTGGTTAAATGAACAAGTCCAACTGCCGGCAGATTCTATGGAGTTGCTAAAAACTGATATCCTCAAAAGGATGCGTTTAACCGATGTAGAATTATTGGCAGATATGGGCGCTGCACAGGATAAATCTTATATCGAAGAAGTATCCCAATGGGTTAATCAACTTCGGAAAACAATTAACCAAGAAAATTACTTACAGTGTACAGCAACAGGAATTAATATTTTTGGGAAAGAACAGGGTAAAATAAAAGACTTGGAGCAATTTATTAGAGAAGAAGTTAATAGTTATCAACAAGATCATTTTCGAGAACTAAGTCCCGAAGAAAGACGACATGGAGACTATTTTCAGCGAATTTACGATAACCGCGATCGCACAATTAATCAAGGAAGAAAAGCCCTAGAAGAGGAACTTTATCGCATTATAGAAGATCGTAATTATGGTCCCAAATTTGCCCAAACATTTATCACAATGGTAAGACAAATTTTTGATGATACTAGACAAAGATTTAGTCAACAAAAAGAACAACTTTGGGAAGTAAAAGAAATAGAAAGGCAGGAAAAATACGAAAAAGCCTTAGAAGAATTTAGTCAGATTAAAGAACAATATGGTATTACTAAGAAAGATAGAATGGAAGTCTGCTATGATTCTATACTAGAGAATCTTCAAGGGAGTTTAGTGGCAACTATACAGCGAAAAACTCGGGAAGTTTCCTTAGTGGTAATCGACCGCTTAAAAGAAGAACTAGAAAATTTAGAAAGACGTTTAAATCGTTTTCAACAATGTTTAGTTCAAACAAGAGATGAATTTTCTAAACAAGCAGATTATCAAGCAGAAAGTGCCGATGTTTTAAGCATAAATGGCATTAAATTATACGATCGAGATAAGATGAACGAACTTTATCAAGACTTAATTGAAAAATTAGGATCTGGTGTTCAAGGAAGTAAAAGTCTCTTTGAAACCGGACTAGATCAAATTTGTAGTACCTTATCAGAAGATATTTTAAAAGAAGCAAGTTCGTTATGGAAAAAAAATCGCCTTGCTGATGAATATATGCGCTTATTTGATATTCAACAGATTCCCGATGTGCAACAAGGGGATCTCGAAGAAATTATCTATAACCACAGTAAAGAAACAGTGGTAGATAAAACCCCAAAAAATTCCTATCTTTACACCGAAATGGCAGCTTGCGATCGCCTCTTCAAACTTTATAACGATGAAACAGAGATAACTAATAATATCCGTATTGCTTATAATAAATCTCGTCCCTTAATAATGATGGATCGTGCTGTTTTGTCAGGAAAAGATGCAGGTTTTACTCCCTCAACTAATGTCAATGTTGGTATTTTAGGGGGTAGAAATACCCCCGATCCCGCTTCCCAAAAACTTCTTCCTCTGCTGCAACAATTCCAAGACATTAAAGAAAGTGCTATTAAACCTTTAGGAGATACTGAACGCCATCGCATTGTATTTGTACAGGAAACTGGAGGATTTTCCTTACGTTGTATTGAGGGAATGAAAGAATTAAGACAATCCTATCAAGACTGGAAAGGAGATAGCATTGAAGCAAAACGCGCCCAGTTAAGAGGAGAACCCAGGGACTTACCTATTCCCGTTCATATCCAAAAAGAACCTCCTTTTTGGGATGTTTTTCCCGAAGATCAAAAAATATTTCAATTAGTCATTCAAGCAAGAGCATTAAATGTTTTATACCTATCAGAGAATCAATCTACAAAAGAAAAGACAATTCGTTACACTCGTAAGACTAACATAGGTCTAGAAAATGTTGACCTTGCTTCAAGTTGGGAAGAAGCATCACAAATATTAGAAGTTCGTGCTTGTCGTCCTGATCGAGAAGAAATACAAAGGCAAATCAACGAACAGTTAACCCAAGCAGAAACTCCTCAACAAAAAAGACAACTTTATCAAACATTCACCAACTATTTAGAACACCGAGCCTTAGAACTAGAAAAACAAGGAGGAAAAGATAGTCCTGAATATAAAAGAGAAGCTGAAGTTATCAAAAGATTGATTGATGATTATCAACTTTACACAACTGATACTGTTACTAATACCCCAGCAAAAACACCACAAACCCCTGCACCTAGAAAATGGTATTTGTACAAAAATAATCAACAAACTGGCCCCTTTTCTATGGATGAACTCACAACCCAAGGAGTAACCCCTCAAACCTATGTGTGGTGTGCTGGAATGGAAGGGTGGAAAATAGCATCAGAAATCACAGAATTAAGTCATATTTTTTAACCTGATTTCCCAGTTTAGCTTGAAATTTTCGGTTAGTTTTTATACGTAAATGTTGTGTTATTAGCATTCGCAATGAGAAACTAAACCTAAACAATAATATGTAAACTTTTCTAACAGCATTGAAACTTTTTGAATTTAATTTCATTAATGGTATTAGAATAAGAGGTAGAAAAAGAATTAAGCTAGATTTAAGCTAGATTACTTATTGGAGAATAGGTTATTATTGCTATGAAGGTATTTTTGAAGAAATTTCTAGTTGTTAGTGGGATGTCTAGCTTAATGGGTTTCTTTATTGGTTTAGAAACCACTGTAGCAAGTCCTTTATGTTACATGGTTAATGAATCGGGACAAACTATTGATCTTTCCCATTTATGTAGTCAGAAGGTAATTAAAGATAATGTAGGAGAAAATAGACAACAAAGAGAGGAAAATGGGGGAGAGACAGGAGTTTTAAACCGTAGAATCGCTATAGATGAGGAAAGACCATCTCGAACTCTTGAAAATTCTAGGTCTGAAGGGGCTAATATTCGTGATTTCCCCGGTGCTACTGCAAGAGATTATTATGGGACGAGAAGAACAGTAAGTCTAGTGCAGCTTGGCGAAAGTAATCCACCAGATTTTTACAGAAACTTTCGTGACTAGCCACGACAATGTGTTTCAATGAAACTAACGGAAGAATCTCGAAGTTGATGTCCATGATAAAAGCATTGCCAATTAACCTCTCCAACCTACAGAAAACAGTACTCCAACAAATAGTGAGAGGGACAACAAACCCCTATCGCCTTGTTAGACGAGCCAAGCTAATCTTAGCCGCAGCATCAGGAGAGAGCAATAGTTCGATTAGTCGAAGATTAGAATTAGACCGAGTACAAGTGCGTCAGTGGCGATCGCGATGGTTTGAGGAGAGAGAAAAACTGAGTGCCGCCGAAGAACAACAGGTAACGGAGAAAGCATTAATGGTCTTGATCAAAGGAATTTTAAGCGATCGCCCAAGACCTGGAACAACAAAATCCTTTACGGTCGAACAAGTAGTCCAGATTGTAGCGATCGCTTGTGAAGAATGTGAAAAATCAGACAGACCAGTGAGCCATTGGACACCTTCAGAGTTGGCGGATGAAGCCATAAAAAGAGGAATTGTCGAAAAGATTTCCCCCCGTAGTGTGGGGCGTTTTTTAAAAAGAAGCGACATTACAACCACATCTCGTTCGTTACTGGTTAAATGCCAAAATTGATGATCCCTTAAAATTTAAAAAGCAAGTCAAATATATCTGTGAACTTCATCAAGAAGCTAAAACTTTGTTAGAACAAGGAATTCATTTAATTAGTACAGATGAAATGACAGGGATTCAAGCTCTTGAGAGATTATTTCCGAACAAAAGAATCAAGCCTAAACAAGTAGAAAAAATCGAATTTGAATATGAAAGACACGGAACTTTAAGCTTGATTGCGAACTGGGATGTGGCAAGAGGAAAAGTTGTTAGTCCCTCTATTGGACCGACAAGAACAGAACAAGATTTTTCTGAACATATCCAGAGAACGATTAAGATTGATGAAAAAGCAGAATGGATTTTTATTGTAGATAAACTCAACACTCATAAATCGGAAAGCTTAGTCAAATTAGTAGCAGAAAGCTGTGGAATTACTATTGATTTGGGGAGAAAAGAAAAGGAGGGGATTTTGCAATCTATGGACAGCAGAGCAGATTTTTTATCAGATGAATCTCATCGAATTCGCTTTGTTTATATTCCCAAACATACATCGTGGCTTAATCAAATTGAGTGTTGGTTTTCGATCTTAGTCCGGCGTTTACTCAAAAGAATTACTGTCCGTTCAACTGAAGAACTATCCCAAAAAATTCTCAATTTTATTGATTACTTTAATCAACATTTTGCTAAGCCGTTCGTTTGGAAATTTAAGGGCTTTAAAGATCATAAGTGACTGGTGGATTATTTTTGCTAAGCTGCACTAGGTTCTAAGCACTCCTCAAGGAACCCATCAAATGGACTACTACTATCAGCTATTTTGCGTGTTTCGTGTGCAAACTCAAGTTTTAGCTTAGAGATGGTAGATAAGCAGTCCTCAAAGTAAGGAAACTTTTTATAAAGGTAATAGACAAACCTTGTGGCCTCCTCTTCACTATACAACCGAGTTGTGCGGACTAAATCACTATTGAACTTGTCAATTTCTACTTTAGGGATGGTTTGTGTCTTGATGGTGATAATGCGTTCCTCAAGTGCTTTCCCCACGTCATAGAATAGTTCCTCATTGTTGGTAGCTTGATTAACCACCCAATGGCCTTTGAGAATAAACTTGTCCTTATAAAGCTTTTTGACTTCTAGGGGTTGATGACCCCCTACCATCCGCTTGAGAATGCTAACCCAGTTAGCTCTAGCAGACGTGACGCTCTCCCGTTCATCACAATAGACCGAATTGGTTTCCTCTAACCTTGATAGGGTGTTACCCGGATTTCTCACAAATTAATTTGAAAGCCCAATCCAGAGATGAAAAATGATAATTTTTAGGACTAATAGAAATTTTGAATATAGATGAATAAAAAAATTGACTTTGATTATCCAAAAATTGAGTTTAAGAGGGAATAATTATATTAACTTTTGATTTTTTCCACGATAAATAAGACTAAATGAAAGTATCAGTCAGTCAACAACTTATGATAGATATCTTTTTTTAAAAACAACTTATTCTACTTATCCAGTATTAGGAATAGTTTTAATTCTTTTGTTAGCAATAGACAAAATATCTTGATAAGGACAAGCACTAGCTATAGCGATAATAATTCTTCTACAACTAATCTTTATTCTGGCTCCCAACTTAAGAAGATTTAGACGTATTCTTCCCACAGTTGCTTTAGCCAATGAAGTTTTTTTTTAAACAGTGTTGACGAAAAGCATTTATGAGAACATAAGCCCAGGAATGTATCCATAATCTTAGTTGATTACTTTGAAATGTTTGAGTTGAAGTTCTATCAGCTAACAAGTCTAATTGTTGTTCTTTAATCCGATTTTCCATCTCGCCTCTCGGACAGTATTTTTTTGTATAAAGTTTTGAGGGTGGAATTTTGAAACGGGCAAAGATGTCACCATATGGCGCATTTTTAAGCCATCACTTCCATAACAAACTTTTGTCACTACTCTTCTTTGACAACTCCATGACTTTTCTGTTTTATAACGAATAGAGCGATACCAAGTAGAAATTGGTACTAATTTTTTAACTTCTTCTAAATCTTCTTTTTTCTGAAATAAACTATCCATTAATTCAGTTATTGGAGCTAGTTTTTTTTCATATTCATGTTTGGCTTTTTCAATTACATCATCCGCTCGTAACTTAAGAACGCCATTTGTTCCCATAGCTATAACATAATCAACTAAAGACTGATTTTCACAAAAATAGAAGATTTCTTCACGGGCATAGGCACTATCACCCCTAACTAGGATATGAGTCTCTGACCATTTTTCTCTAATTAGTCCGATAATTCTTTGTAATTCGTCTAAGGCTCCATCGGCTGGATCTACATTAGATGAACGAAGTTTAGCAACTAATAAATGATGCCCACAGAAAATATATAAAGGAGCATAACATACTCCGTGATAATAACTATTAAAAAATGCCCCTTCTTGATTACCATGTACTTGGTCATCCGTGACATCCATATCTAATATAATACTTAAGGGAGGTTTTTTATAAGACTCTAAACAAAATTCGACAAAAGATTTTTCAATGGCTTCAAAGTTGGGTTCTATTTTATGATAACGACTCGTTTTTTGGTCGAGAATAGTCTCAGGACAATATTACAATCTATTAATTGTACTTTTTCCAGCTAACCATCCCTTTTTATCTTCAAGTTCATTAAGCTTTTCTAAAGCGATCTTAAGGGCAGGATCGTGACGTAATTTATCATGGTCATTGACATCTTCATAGCCTAAAATAATTCCATAAAGCCTTTGTGCTAATAACTCATGAACGGAATGATCTACATAAGATTGATGACGATGATCTTGAAAACAGTTATCAAACTTCTCGGTAATTCCCAGTTTTTTATCCAACTCAGCTATCCAGACAATCCCCGCATCTGAAGTGATTAGTCCCCCATCAAAATTAGCGATTATTTCTTTTCCTTTCTGTTTACTAAAGTTGATTACTTGACGAGGGTTTCGGGGATGACTGGGACTTATTAAATCAGTTTAAGGTAAATTGCTTTAATAATTAAATTATAGCATATTTTATTCTAACAATCTAGTACTATTAGAGATTTTATTAATAATTTTTTTGGAAAAATGAGTGATTGATTTATCTTTTCATCTTTGTCTAATTCGGGTTAATTTTAACTTAAAATCTGACAACAGACTGTTGGTTGGGGAAATCTGCGATCGCTCTGTTCAAACCCACTTCCTGTAAGGCTTCTGTGTTTGGCGATCGCAGATTTTGTGAGAAATTCGGGTAACGCCTTTTGTTGAAATATCTGCGTAACATATTTCAGCCGCTTTTGTAACATGGAGGGGAAACAGTACGATAACCATTGAGAGAACCAGCCAGTAACAAGTTGTGCAACCAATTGATGTTAAAGGAAAAACCATTAAGAGCCTCAAACGGGGAACGAAAATCGCTGCCCCCATCAAGTTTTCGACGACCGTAAGGATGGAAGTTCCACAGTAGGGCATGGGCGCGCATTTGGAGACGAGCCGCTTCAATTGTGCCGTGGAAATACTGCATATCATCAAGAATTCGGTCTTGATAGTTCATTAATCGGTCTATTTGATTGCTAGTGCGATAACAACCAGGCATTTCGTATGCCATCTTCAGTTGAGAGCTTTTATCTTTTAGCGATCGCAATTTATCTTTAACCGAATCCAATTCAATCGATTTTTCACCCCATTCCAGTAATTGGACTTTGGACAAAAAAAGTTTGTTAGCGTATATTTTACGCTAAACTAAAATCCCAAAATATCGGCTCTGTATCAGTCAATAAAATTGGCTGACAAATAGGGCTAATCTATAGATTCTGAGGAAAACTAAGGAGCTTTTAAGTTTTCAGTTGATTTTTTGCTCCCTTTCTTGATAACATCATGACGAGTTCGTGGGGCTTTTTTGTAACCTTTAATACGTCCGGAAGAAAAACCTCGACGTTTGGGAAATTTGGCGAAAGTCCCCAAGGTCGTAATTATTCTTGAAAAGTCTCTTTGAACTAGACTAGGGGTGATTTTGATGGATTTATTAGTCTTCAAATACTGTTCCCAATCACGGGGTAAAACCACAGCTAATTTTCTGGCAGCCCACAAATTTACAGAAGAAAGAAGTGTTAGTTTAAACCAATTTTCTTCATGATGTACATCGGGAGTTAAATAAGATGTCATCAATAATCTTTGTTTACCAAATCGAAAAAGATGTTCCATGTCATAACGTTGTCGATAACACTGATAACAATCAACTAAACTTAACTCATCGCGCCGAGAACCAATAACAATAAGCCACATAGGTTTCCAAATACTATTTCTTTCTTGAGCTCTGACAACAATCTGGAGTAAAGTAAAGGGGTGATTGTTCATTTTATAGTTTTTAGTTCCTCTCATTAACATCTGTTTCCATCCCGAAATAGTCACTGTTAATTGACGACCTTTTTTCGTTGTAAAGGGAACATGATGAACTTCATCAGGTTCAGTCCAAGTTTGGTCATCTTTAAGGTCAAATTTATCCCCATACCAACGGGGATGTCCCGAAGTTTTGGCTTGATTTGGGTCCCGAATAAATTGACGATAAAAAACTCGGTCACTTCTAACTCTTGTAATAGTAACTACGTCTTCATGCTTAACTTGTTCCCCAATAAAATCCTTTTGGCTGTAGTCACTATCAGCCACTAAGACAGATAATTTATCAGAAAATAAAGAACTTTGCCAGATTTTTTTTAGTTGTTGATTGCCTTGATTTACTCCTTTATGTTTAGAGGGGACTAGCTCTCCTGATAAGGGGACAGCCCAAGGGACTTTTTCTGTGTCTATTTGGTCAGGTAAAGCGCAGACAACGGAATAACAATGTCCAATATTAATGGGTTTATTTCCCTTAACTGGATTGGGGTAATGAATAAAGGTTTTATCCGCTAACGTTTCGGCAAACCGTCGTGGACAGGGAGTTCTGTCAATACCAAATAAGTTATAATGTTTTGAAGTGGGAGGAATTGTTCTCGATACCGCTGAAAATAAAGTCTCAATTCTCTGTTCATAATTAGGGTCAGTTTGAGTGGGTAAAAACTATTGAATTCCTCTATATAAACTGTTATAATCTCTTCTAAATAAAGGATTGAGAGACAATTCAACGACTGAGTGAGCTTGTTGTTTACTGGAGAGGGCATCGAGTAATTCTATAATAGTTTCTTTTCTAGCTTTTAGTCCTTGGAAGAGGTTAGACCTCCACACCAGGAATTCCTCGACAGACGTAGCCGTTTCATTTTTGGTCATTTTTAAAATTTATTACCTTATAAATTAGCGGAATATATACGCTAACATCAAAAGAGGTTGTTTGTTACAGTTAAGGCTAATGTCATCACATTCCGAACTTAAGACCAGTCAAGATGTCCACCTGAGAGCCAAACAAATTAAGAGTCTAATTCGCTCTCTTAAACAGAAAATAAAGAAAATTGAACGGGAAGGGGAAGTAGCACCAGCTAATTGTCATATTATTCGTTATCAGGTTAATCGAAAGGGAACAATCTACTGGTATTATAAACTACAGGCTGCTGAATCAATTTTTCCTATGGCCACTAATAATGAGAAAAAAACCAAATATAAATATTTAGGACGAGCCGGAAGTTCTGCTCATATTGATGCTGTAGAAAAACTCACTAGAAGAAATCTCATTGATGAATTAGAACGAGTCATTCAATCTCTAACTGAAAGCTACTTAGATATCTATATTGGAACCGAAACTGAATGAAGCTATTTAATATTTAAAATCCCCTAAAAAGATGGAAAGAGAGTTTTTAAAATCACCTTAATTCTCTATTTTAGCTCTGGAGATATGTTTAGCGTAAAATTTACGCTAACAATTGTTTTTTATCCAAAGTCCAATCAGACATCGCCTTTTAGAATGGCTCACAGATGTTATCCATGCTCAAGAAATGGTAGAGATAGAAACCCATATTTTTGAGAATTTGATCCAGGGTTTAGAAGAAATATTAACTATGGAGCAAATGGTTATTCTAACCCCATTTCTGAAACAGGCAAAAATTACGCTACTAGAAACAAAGCCCGAATCTGAAACCTTAAAAGTAGGAGCATAAATTAATGATTGATGTTGCCAATTTAGTCGAAAAGTCTTCCTTTAAGGGTAATTACTTTTCCCCAGACATTTATCTACAAGGAGACTTTGAATTTGGATTATTAGAGAACCGTAGTGGTTCCCGTTTATTAGCTCTGCCCCAACCTTTATTAGAGGCACTTTACAATACCCTAGAAGATGAACTAGGGGAGGGAAGTAGTGTTGCTTTATTCAGTATTGGTCGTTGGTGGGGAAAAAATTTCTATCAGAGATTTGCCGATGAATTAGGGGAATACTACGGAAAACCTCTAGCACAAATGAACATGATTCAATTTGTTCAATGCTTAAAAGAATGCTGGAAAGCTCATGGTTGGGGAGTTCTTGATATTGACCTCAAATACTATCAAAATGGTTTTATAGTACCCCAAATTTCTAATTCTCCTTTTGCTCGATTTGCTCCTCAAAATAAGCGTCCTATGTGTTTCCTAGAAGCAGGAATTATGAGTGCTTTTTTCAGTAAAATAACAGGAGAAAAATTACACTGTATTCAAACCACTTGTGAATCTATGGGAGCTAATTCTAATTACTTTGTAATTGGTTTAGCTGAAAGACTTGAATCCGTAGAAGCATGGCGAGAAGAAGGTCATGATCATAATAAAATTATGGAATTATTATGTCGTGATTAATTGAACCAAAACTAATCAATTTAGGATACTTTAGAAATGCCAAAAACAGTCAAACTTGACCCGATTAACGAAAAGGTTGATATACTAACTAACGATAATCTTTTGAGTGGTTTATTAGCCAAAGATTTGAATGTTTGGAAAGAGTGCGGTGGCCGGGGAATGTGTTCCACTTGCCATGTTTTTATCACAGATGGAATGGAGAGTTTATCCCCTGTTAACCGCCGAGAAATTCGCACTATGGAAGTGATTACCACTGCTGGTAAATGCTCTCGTTTAGCTTGTCAAGCAAGGGTTATCGGGGACGGGGTTGTAGTAGAAGTTCCTTCGGGGATGTATGTCAATGAAATCGATAATATTGAAGATTTAATTGGCAGTCGTGCCAAAGATAATATCCTTCATCCCATCACTGGTGCGCTCTTAGTTGAAAAGGATAAATTGGTTACTCGAACCATGATTACTCAACTAAAAGATACGCAAGTTGAAGTTGCTGAATACATGGCAAAAGTTCAAGATGCTTAATTTATTTAAACCCTAATTTTATTATCGAGGAATAATAATGTTAACCCAGTTTTCAAACCTTAGTGTAAACACCGATGGCCGTTACGCGACTGATTCTGAATTAGAATTTATTAACGATTATTTAGAATCAATGGCTATGCGAGTTCAAACCTACGAAAAAATTCAAGCAAATGAAGAAGCAATTGTTCAAGAAGTTGATGAAAAAATGCAGGAATTAAATAAAAATGATTCCTTGTTCAAAATGGATGAAAATACAAAAATAGTTTGTCTAAGAGATCGAAAAAATGCCATTAAATATACCAGTGCGGCAATGTTAATCAATGATTTAGATCGTTTGCGTGATGGTCTTTTGATTTGGTTAAAAACCATTGTTAAAGCTGTTGGATATGATCGTTTTGTCCGAACTCACTACCCCATTATTCAGGAGGTAATTCAAGAGTATTTAACCCCCGAAGAGGCTAAGTATATATTACCAGCTTTTCAACTCGATTGCACTATTTTAGGTGCTTAAAATTTCTTTTCAATCATTTAATTATTAACTATTAAGGAGCTACAAATGAGTCAAACTAACGGTTCTTTCCAAGTCACATTAATTAACCCCAAACGCAGCTTAAATCAAACTATCAGGGTTTCCTCAGAAGACTATATTCTTGATATTGCAGAAATCAAAGGCGTTAAACATCCGGCTTCTTGTCGTGCTGCCTCTTGTTTTGATTGTTTGGGTAAACTTATTTCTGGAAAATTTGAACAAACAGAAAAGGCTGAATCCTTTCTGAGACCAGACGAATTAGATCAAGGATATGTATTACTTTGTGCTTGTTCTCCTACATCTGACTGCACCATTTTAACCCATCAAGAAGAAGAATATTTAGTTTAAATATTCACCGTTTATTAATCTTTAAAAAGTATTGAATATCATGGAAAATCAAGTAGAACAACAAGAACTAGAAAATCAAAATAATAACAGTAATTTATCTGACATTTTTGATATTTTATCAGGAGTTGGATTAGTTGGGGGTGCGGTTGGCTCTTTTTTAGGTAATGCTGCTTTTGCTGCCATTCCTCTTTCTTTCTCAGTTGCTTTACAAATTGCTAACCGTCGTTAATTAAAAGTAGAATTAGCTCAAATGCAAGAAAGTTCTACAATGGAGATGACCCAACTTATGAATAGCAATCATTCTACCCTTGTAGAACAATTGCAACAATTAAAACAACAGGGAGAAAATAGCTTAAAACAGCAAGATCAAAAATTTAAAACCCTTATCAATGAGTTATCAGATAGAGTTCAAAACAATAAAGAATCTTTTACTCTTTTAAATGGAAAAGAAAATGAACTAGATCAATTTTATCATCAGTTAGAGTCCCAACTCAATAAAGTTGAAGGTGTTGTTGAAACCCTGCAAAACATCGAAAACTTCTCTCAAATGATTCGTACTAACCCGGAGAGTGCAGAAGCTTATTATCAACGGGGATTGAATCATCAAAAATTAGGGGATAAAACAGGGGCAATGGAAGACTATACAGAAGCCTTGCATTTAGACTCTACTTATGCTAGAGCCTATCATACCCGAGGGGTTATCTTAGCAGAAATTGGCAACAGAAAACAGGCTGTTGAAGACTTACGTTTAGCAGCTAAATATTACTTTGAGCAAGGTGATATCGAAAGCTATGAACAAGCGAGAAACCTCAGTAAAGAATTTTATGAGGTTCGCCATTCTCCAGTTAATACCGAAACAGCAGAAGTAATAGATTCTCAGGATGAAATGAGTCAAGAAATGAACTCCGCACCAATGGATTTAGTGACAGTCGGTGGTTTATTTGATGATGAAACTGATAGTGAAGAAAACATCTCTATATTGGGTTAAAACCTTTTTAAATATTTCATCGTTTGTATGTTAATTCTCCTTGTCAGCAGTGATCTTTTCCATAAGATCACTGCTTTTTCTTTAATAAATGGCTTTTTTGGATTTATCGAAAAATCAAGGGTCTAAAACCCCTTCCTAAAGGACGTAATATGCTAGTGTAGAAGGATACGGGAGGGCATCCCGAAATTCACGCCTTGGGAGACATGAATAGGTAAGACCAGTGATGGCACGTTCAGCCCAGGAAGCTTCTTGCCTAACAGCAGAAGTATGTCACAGTGATAAGGAAATTTTAGCCGAGGGTAGGGTGGGTTAGGTGCGGATTTGATTTTGATAAAAACATCATAAATTGTTATCTGCACCGTAACCCACCATTTTAAATATGTAGTCTGTTATGCTTTTTACACCCCAGATTCCGCACTTCAAAAAGTAGCATTAAATACTACAAGCCTGGGGTTAATAATTAAGTATAATTGCTTAAGCTCTTGAAGACAAAAAAGTGGGATAATTGCTTAAGTTGTTTCCTCTGTAAAAAAAGAGCGAAAAATGTCTTATTTAGAAGAAATACAAGTTAAAAATTTAGACCATTTAGGGATAGTAGCTGGTTTAATTGATGAAATAGGAATAGTCAAAATAATTAATAATAAATTAGGAATAGATGTTAGAGAAAAAATCTCAGCAGGTACAGTAGTTAAGTCTATTTTAATCAATGGACTAGGATTTGTTTCAAGACCTCTATATTTATTCAGTCAGTTTTTTCAAGATAAAGCCATTGAGAAATTGTTAGGAGAAAGAATTAAACCTGATTACCTTAATGATGATAAAATTGGGAGAGTAATGGATGAATTATATAAATATGGACTAAATGATATTTTTATTGAAGTAGTTTTAGAAGTAATTAAAAAAATTAAAATAGACCTTAAATACTCCCATTTAGATTCCACGTCATTTCATTTAGATGGAGAATATAAAAGGGAAGAAGATAAAGAGAAACAGGAAGAAGAAAAAATTATTAAAGAAAGACCAATTTTTATTAAGAAAGGATATTCTCGGGATCATAGACCAGACTTAAAACAATGTGTCTTGGATTTAATAACAAGCCAAGATGGAGATATTCCATTATTTGTGAGAGTAGGAGATGGAAATGAATCTGATAAAGCTGTATTTGGAAAAGTTTTAGTAGAATTCAAAAAGCAAATAAAGTTTGATAGTATCATGGTTTGTGATAGTGCTTTATATGGTCAAGAAAATCTCCAACTAATCCAACATTTAAAATGGATAACGAGAGTTCCAATGACCATAAAAAAAGCAAAAGAATTAGTGCAAAATATAGAGGTGGAAGAAGTAAAAGATGAAGATAAAGAAAAAAGAAGTGACCTAAATTTAGAAAGTTATACCTGGAAAGAAGAAATTGTTACTTATGGTGGAATCAAGCAAACTTGGTTAATAGTCTTGAGTGAAAAAAGACAGAAAAGTGATTTGGAAAAACTAGAAAAACAACTTTCCCAAGAAGAGAAGAAATCCCAAAAATTTCTTAAAGAAATACAATCTGAAGAATTTGAACATCCTCAAGCTGCTCGATATAAATTAAAAGCTATTAATAAAAAATTGAGATTGTTGGAAATAAAAGAAGTTGAACTGATTGAAACTTACTCAAAAAAAAAGGAAAAGATTTATAAAATGATTAGTCTGATCATCAAAAAAGATGAAGAGATAAGTAGAAAGACTAAAGAAGCAGGAAAATTTATTTTAGCAACTAACTTAGTAGAGGAAAATAAATTAGAAGCTAGTGAAATTCTGATAACTTATAAAAACCAGCAATCTACGGAAAGAGGATTTCGATTTTTGAAAGATCCCTTATTTTTTACTGATAGTTTCTTCGTTGAAAAACCAGAAAGAATAGAAACAATGTTATTTTTAATGTCTTTGTGTTTGTTGATTTATAACTTGGGGCAAAGAGAATTAAGAAATTGTTTAAAAAGAGTCAAAAAAGGAATAAATAATCAAGTAGGGAAAGTAACATTGCGTCCGACTTTGAGGTGGATATTTCAATGTTTTCAAGGTATTCATTATGTGATTTTAAACGGAGTTAAACAAATTGTCAATTTAACAGAAGAAAGGCGTTTTATATTGAGTTTATTACCTGCATCTTGTCAAAGATATTATCTATAAATTGAATTGGATAAAGCAAAAATAATAAAAGAATAAGAGTCTAATGATATCAAATGAGAAGAGGAAACTCTCCTTCGTTTGTGCTGAGTCTTGCTAAGTTTTCAATGAGTATAAATCTTCTTAATTTGATTATTTTTCCTAAAAATTTAATGAAAAGAGAAATATTCTTGCCCAGGTATGATTTTCGGACTTTTTAAAACTATGTATTTTTTTATACTACATTTTGAAGTGCGGAATCTGGGTTTAAGCAAATTGAGAAAAGTATTGGTGATAGTTATCCAGATTAATTCCCATTGTCTGTTTAAGCATTTCCCGAACCTCCACAAGTAACATAGAAGACTCAACTTGTTGAAAATATAATATTCTTTCCCTTAACTCTTCAAGCGTCGAAAAATTATCATTCTCTAATCCATAAACATTGATAATCTTATCTCGGTTATATCTAAAACATGGCAACCCATAACATAGTGATTCATAATAAACTGTTGTTGTCAAATTATAGGAAACTGTAAAATCGAAATCATCTTTGCTCAATAAAGTCGATAAATTTTCGTTTGTAGGAACTATCTCCATTTTACAACCTTGCGCCATTTCTTTGTAGTAAGTATCATCAAGGTTTTGAGGATGCAATTTTATAAAAAACTCAACATCTGTCATCGTTTTCGATAGTTTTTGAATGATTTCAATCACTTCTTCGTTAACTAATTCACCTCCTTTTCTACCTAAAAAAACTAAACATTTCTTGAAAGACTGTTTTACTTTATCAATTTCCCACTGAGTATATTTTGGATTTCCAACTAATAATAACTCTGTGGATGTCATGGCGGAGTCTATGATTTGACTAATGGTATTTTTACTCCAACATAATAGGTAATCAGTTTGAATATTTTCTATATTGATTAAATCATAAGGAGGAGAATCTTGATTGAGAAAATAACTATCCATAATAGCGTGTTGTAATGAGTAAGTAGGAATGTCTCTCTTTTGGAAAAATTTTACCAACATATTTTCATAATTCAAGGCACCATTAAAGGTAATATACTTTTTGATTTTTAGCTTATTTTCTTCAGTCCTCTCAAGAGCATCAATAAAATTTCTATAAAATTGTAATCTACAACTAAACCAAAAAATTTCTTTTATAGTTAAAAGATTAAATAGTTTCGTACAATTACTGATAAAAGTTACTAAGAACAATAGAAAAGTTTTACTGAATAAGGGGACTGATTTACTGTCAGTCTTTATGTCTAAAATGAAACTGACAGATTGGCTTATTTTCTGACTTGTTAACTCAATAAGTTCACAATAATCATTACAGCGACTTTGATTTTTAGGAATGGTAAAAACAATACCAGGATACTCACAAATGTCTTGTAAATTATCAATGTATGGATGTTGTTTTATTTGTGATAATATTATTCGATATGCTTGACCTTCAAGCTCATTCTTTCTCTCAAAGTAAATATGATAGATTATATAAAAAGCGATAATTTCACCTAAGTTATATCCTTGATATTGATAGGATAGTTTATTTTTTATTTTTTGGTATTTCTCAAAATAATTATTCATAAGATATTTTTTCCAATATCAAATATGTAGCCTCACTAAGTATAAACTAGATTAGTTTTTACTTTCAACAAAACTAAAGTTAACTGTGAGAAGGAAACTCAGGCGTTAGAGAATTCATCGGGTTTACATTGTATAACTAAATTAGCCCTTCTAGTTCAAGATCCTCGATCATCTGCATTCCCCTGGTATCCCCAAGCCGCAATAAAGCACTTTTGGCATCTTCTTTAACGCTATAGTCTTCATCTTCTACCAATGCCTCGATTAGAGCATCGATCGCCGTAGCATAAACCACGTTTGATGGGAGTTCTCGACAGAGTTGCCCGATGGCCCAAGCACAGTTTCCTCGTATGGCCGCCACGGAATCTCTCCTTAATCCTTCAATCAAAGGCGGCATGGCGGCGATCGCGTCTTCGTATTCTTGTTTAGCGATTTGAGCTAGGCTACTGGCTGCCCAAAGACGTACGGCAGAAATATCGGTTCTCAAAGCATGGATCAAGGGCGCAATACTGCTGCGATCGCTGCCGTTGCCCAAAGCCCAAACAATCCCTTTACGGACGTATCCATTCCAATCTCTTCCCAATAACTCTATTAGGGCGGATACTGCTTCAGGACTGGTATTTCTTCCCAAGGCATAAGCTGCACTAACCCGTACTAAGGGGCAAATATCATCTAGCAGTTGCACCAGTGGGGCGATCGCTCTAGAGTCTTCTAGTTCACAAAAGACCCTCGCCGCCAGCATTCTCTGTGATGGGTCTTCATCACTCAATTTTGGCAACATTTCCTCTGGATCTGGACTGGGAACCTGTACATCTACTGCTTCCAGGCGATCCAAGGGGTCATCAAATTGATCTACACTGTCAATTACGCTGAGGTCGTCGTCGGTTTGCATACTCGTTAGAATGGCCTATTGTTAACTATTTAAGCAGGTTTCCTGTCCCTTGTCTTAATTCTCTTTCTGAGGCAACAAAATAATCTCTGTTCTTTATAACTTAAATTTATAGAGTTTGAAAAATTGATTTTATTTACTCAACAATACTTGCTTTTTTTGAATGGTTAAGAAACAACTCATTTTTGCTGATTATGGCAAAATTTTGCCATATTTGCATTTTGTCCATTTTCATGATACTTTATTTTTCAGGTAGGTTGTGGGCTTAGTTTACCTACCTATAACAGTTTAATGGTCTGTATTAGGCATTCTTTCGTCACAAGAGCGATTTTCGTTAATTTTTTTGAATTTATCTTGCATTTTTTTAGATAATGTGTATAAAAGTCTAGAGTGAAATATTGGTATGATGGTCAGCTATTTACGGAAGACAAAATTTCTCTATCTATTGATGATCCAGGTTTAAAATATGGGGCAACTGTTTTTACTACACTTCGGGTTTATCAGCAGTCTTTAGACCACCCTTTAACCCAATGGAAAGCCCATTGTCATCGTCTTCAAACCAGTTTACAACAGTTTGCTTGGTGTTTACCGAATTGGCAAAAAATAGCTGAAGGGGCAAACTATTTGATAGGGACTTACCCTGTGTTAAGAATAACTATTTTTCCTGATGGTAAAGAATGGATTACAGGACGTTTTTTACCCGAAAATTTAGTTAAATTACAGCAGCAAGGGGTCAAAGGATGGTTAGCTAAGGATTCCCTGTTTCAACGCAGTTTACAAGGTCACAAAACTGGCAATTATTTAGGAGCTTACTTAGCTTTACAAAAAGCTAAAAAACTAGGTTTTCAAGAAGCAATTTTAGTTAATTCACAAGATAATTGGTTGGAAACAACAACGGGAAATCTTTGGGGATGGAAAGAGGGAACATGGTACACCCCAGGGTTAGAGGTTGGTATCTTACCCGGTATTGGACGATGGCAATTAATTAACTGGTTACGTCAAAAAAATATCAATGTTATAGAAAACCAATGGAGTCCTTCCTGGGTTAAATCTCTGGAATTAGTTGTCTATACAAACAGTGTTGTGGAAGTCATTCCTTTTTCTTCTATTGATTGTCAGGGAGAATACCTTAACTTTGATATCTCTGGCGAACTATTACAGATATTATATCAATATTATCAGTGATCAGTTTTTTGGCAAGCAGAGGAGCGAAAAATCCACCAACCGGCTAAACAAAGGGTACAGTTGCCGATAACAGTTAAAGACGCTTGTAAGGTCACTAACCAATCTAAAGAAGCTGGATTATCAAAGAAATGCCAGGTACAAGCACACATGGCACTAACTAAACCTGGTAACATTCCCCAAGACAGCGATCGCCAATATAATTTAGCACTGACTTGGGCATAAGTCCAAACGAATAAGATAGCCACTGTCCACTCAACGACACTGGAAACATGAACCATCCAAGTTGGAATAGAAAGTACATTCATAAATCACTCATCAACTTTATTTCTCTAATAATTTATCAACTTTTTCTTGCAAAAGTAAAGAGATTAAAGACTTTAAAAAAAATAAACTAAAAAGTCCGGCAAAACCAAAACAGATTAAAGCAAACTTAGTATAAACCGTTGTCATTAGTATAGAAGCTGATAATAAAACAAACCCGGTTAAACAAGCATATATTAAGCTTCTTATCCCTAAATTAATACGTTTTAAAACTCTTTCATTTTCTAAAGAGCGAACTCTAAACTGTAACTCTCCTCTATCTATTCTTTCTTCGAAACCTCTGAAAAACCTCTCGGAGAGATCAGATTGATTTAAGCTACTTTTAATCATCTCTTTGGCCTGTCTCACCATGACTGTCACCACACTTCCCCCACTACCACTTAAAGCCAAGTTTTTGACAAAAGGTTGACTAGCTGCTAATAAATTATACTGAGGATCTAATGCTCTGGCAATACCATCTAATGTTGCCAAAGATTTCAGGATGAATGTCATTTGTGGGGGTAAACGAAAGGGTTGGCTTTTGAACATCGAATACACCTCATCACTGACTTGTTCAAAAGCACGAACATCCACTGGTTTCTCCCGAAAATTCTCTAATAAAAAGGCAACAATTCTTTTTACAGGAGTCATATCGTTTAAAGGTTCAATTAAACCCATATAAACCAAGTTATCTACCACTGTATCCGTATCTTTTTTTAAGACAGCAAAAAATACTTGGATCATCTGATCCTTGGCAAAGGTTTTAACTTCAGCCATAGTACCAAAATCATAAAAAATCAGTTCTCCCCGTTGACTAACTGCCATGTTCCCAGGGTGAGGATCTGACTGAAAAAATCCATCGATCAATAATTGCTTTAAATATGAACAAATTCCCAGTTTAATAATGTTATCTAAATTAATATTATTCGCTTCTAATGCTGCTCTATCATCTACTTTTATTCCAGGTAAATACTCCAAAGTTAATATTTTCTTGGTGCTATATTTCCAGTGAATTTTAGGTACTTTTATTTGTGAATATCCCCGAAAATTAGTGCGAAATCTCTCAGCATTTTTACCTTCGTGAACATAGTCAATTTCTCTAAATAAAATTTCAAAAAATTCTTCATGAACTGCCTCTAAATTATACTTTTTAAAAGACTTAAAAAATCGAGTTAAAATACGAATTAAACGGTGAACAACTTCAAAATCTAAATTAAAAATTTTTTCTAACCCTGGTCGTTGCACTTTGACAACAACTTCTTTGCCTGTATATAATTTTGCCCGATGGACTTGTCCTAAACTTGCTGATGCTAAGGGTTCGATTTCAAAGTCGTCAAATAAATCGTAAACAGGTTTACCCAACTCTCCTTCAATGACAGCGATCGCTTCGTCGGTACTAAAAGGAGGAACGTTATCTTGCAGTTGACTTAATTCTTGAATATATTCTAAGGGAATTAAATCAGCACGAGTGGATAAAGACTGACCAATTTTAATAAATGTTGGCCCTAGTTGGAGCAAATTTTTGACTAACCATTTTGCTCGTTTTTGTCTTTGTTTGGAACTATTTTTTCTTAAAAATTTATCCCATAGTATAAATAGTAAAAATTGGAATGTAAATAAGGAGACTTCCCATTGACGACCAAGAGGAGAATATCGAGAATGTTGCCATCGTAGTGACTTAGAGGAACCGCGTTTTGTGAGCATACAACCTTTAAATTACGATGAGGATAATGATTGAGGAAGAACCAATCTACATACAATTTTACAATGTTTAGGGTTCTCTGTGGGGAGAGATTCAAGACTAATTTTACCCTGGATGAGTTTAACTAAATCTTTAACAATATTTAGTCCCACTCCAATACCAGGAATACCACTATCTATAACAATTTGTTCTCGGTAAAAAGGTTCAAAAAACTCGCTAATGTTATTTCGACAACCGTGCTCACTTATATTACATAAGGTGATAATAATTAATGAGTCATTATTGTCATTTTCTTTGTTAACTTCTAGGGTAACAGTAGAGTTGGGAATCGAAAATTTACTGGCATTTGTTAATAATTCTTCAAGAATATTGGTCAAGTGCTGAACATCTGTACTCAGTGGTTCCTCAGGTTCAATATTAAAGTTTGTCTTTAATGTTAGATTATTTTTACAATTTTCTTGCCATTTCTCTCGGTAAGAGTCAGTAATATCTATCAGCAGTTTAGTTAAATTAAGAGGAACTAAGTTATAGCAAAGGTCTTGAGATTTTAAATATTTCAGTTGTAATATTTTTTCATTAATATTGTTAAGCTTATGCCAAGCATCTTCTAACATGGCTATTCTTTTAGCCAACTCTTCTGGAGATAATTCTCTAGTTAGTAAAACAGTGATTCCCATCTTAAGTATAGCCAAGGGATTACGAGTTTGATCGCTCATAATCGTAATCATATTGTAAATAACTTTTCTATTCCATTCTAACTGTTTTTCTAATTGCTTTCTTGTACTTGTCCACCACAGTTTGAGGATTGGATTTTCTTCTAAAAGTTGAGGAATATCACTAAGAGAAAAAGAAGAATCTTTATTAACACTTTTTTCATCAAAAATTTCATCTACTTGACTTAGATGACAAGCCATACCAACAATATTTACAACTTCTTTTAACTTTGTTTTATCTTGGCTACTCCACTGATAAGAATTTGATTTGCCTAAGAGAATAATCCCATTTGTCTCTCCTTTAAAATCAGTTCTTGCTCCCAACAGGGACTGAACTTTAATATCCTCAAAGAAAAGTGATAACTTTTGGTATTTTTTGTTGCTTAAATCACTAATTGATTTTAACTTTGAATTATTTTTTATCTCTTGTACCCAAGGAGTTTGTATTATTTTTGATAGTTTACTTTCATGAATAGTTGCATATTTTCCCTTGGAATTTATCAAGGTATAAAAGTATTTTGAATGATTAGAAATAATAATAATAGCACAAAAATCAACTAATAATTCTTTACTAAGTATCTGGGTTATCTTGTCTAAAGTTCTACCATAATCCGAGGGAGCAACAATTGCCTTAATCAAAGATTTTTCTGTGTTATTATCTGTAGAAGAATTTGACATCGTACTCATAGCATCCGATATATAGATGATTTAATCGTTTCATGTAAATTTACAATCCCTTTATCTAACTTCCAAGAAAAAACAGTATTTTCCTCCTTGGGTTCAATCTACATTTTAACTTAGAAAAAGCGCAATCTAATTCTAAGATGATAAGTTACCGACATATACTTATCATCAGTAATAACGCCGTATTCTTCAACGGTGGATATACGGAAACAAGTGCAAAGAAATATAAACAATTAAGTGTTAAGACTTATATTCCTAGATCAACGGCGATGCGATGGCTACAAGCAAACCCAGAAAAGGCCACAGCATTGAGTCCTTGACCTGGAAAGGTACTATCTCCTACACAGTATAATCCAGGAATAACGGTGCGGTTAAAAGGCATTCCTAGCAACCCTGGTAACTTACGACTGGGAATAGGCCCATAAGTACCATCATTTCGCCCTAAAAAGCGTCGATGAGTGCGTGGTGTTCCCACTTCTTGATAGTCTAAACCATCAACTAATCCAGGAAATATCTTTTCTAAGCGTTTAATTAAATGACTAGCTGCTGCTTCTTTTTTCTGAGAATATTCTTGTTTAGATAGTCCTTCCCATTCGTTAATATAACTGGGAGTAAATGTATGGATAATGTGATGACCAGGAGGGGCTAAACTAGGATCGAGTAGGGTGGGAATTGAGACAAAAATGGTTCCTTGTTCATCTTCCATAGTCTCCCATTCTTCCAAAAGAACATGATGGCATTCTGTTCCTATGGGTAAAACTTCAGATTTAACCCCTAAATGTAAGCTTAAGAAACTAGGGGATTTTTCATAACGTTGTTGCCATTTTTCTTCCTTTTTAGGGAGTGGATTGTTGGTCAATAATTTTTCAAATGTATCCCAACGAGTGGCATTAGAAACAATACGTTTTGCCCTATATTCTTTGCCATCGGCTAATCTAACTCCCACTGCTTTACCCTGTTCCATTAAAATATTAGTAACACGGGCTTTATATTGAATTTCACCACCAAATTTTTCTAAACCTTCGACTAATTTTTCGGAAATAGTTCCCACACCCCCTTTCGGATAATTTATACCCCCATAATGTCGATCTGAAAACACCATTCCTGCATTGATCATAGGTGTTTTTCCTGCCGGAACCACTGACCAACAATAACACTCCATATCAATGAACTTTAGTAGTTCGGGATCACTGATATAACGACGAGCAATATCTCCTGCATTTTGGGGTAAGTATTTCACCAACCCTAAACAAGCAAAAGGGTGCTGAAAAAATACTCTCATCAGGTATCTAGGTTCTTCTAAGGAAAGTAATTCCATGGCATTTAGGCAGTTAAAAACTTGCCAGCATTCGTCATAAAAGCGACGAATACCTATCTTTTCATGAGGAAACTTAGCCGTTAATTCTTCGATAAATTTACCATAATTTTTGTGTACTTTTAGCTCTAAATTGTTAGGTAAATGGTAATGTATTTGTACAGGGTCGGGGATGGTTTCCATACTCATATTAACCCCCTCTAAAGCACGGGTTAAAAGGTTAGTGGTTCCTTCTGTGCCAAAACCAAAAATCATCGATGCACCTACATCAAAGCGATAACCTTCCCGTTCAAAATAAGCGGCACTTCCCCCAGGAATTAAATACTTTTCTAAGACCAATACTTTCGCTCCTTTGGCTGCGAGTTGGGTAGCTGTCACTAACCCCCCCATTCCCGAACCGATAACGATAACATCGTAGTCTTGTTTTGCGATCGCCGTTCCTGTCCTAGTCATGTTTGATTACAATTTCTTAACATTTCTAGTTTATCAGTTATCAGTTACTACTAAAATTAGGCAGTAGGTAGATCACTCCAGAAAGTATAGTTAAGAAGACTGATAGCCAAAAAACTGTTATAGAGATAGTTTCCCAAGGTTGAGGCAAAGGGGCGATCAGTAGTGCGATCGCCGTGATTTGGCTGACTGTTTTTAATTTTCCCCAAATATTTGCTCCTTGAATGGTGGTGTTTCCGGTTAAGTTTGGGTTAATACGCCATCCGGCGATCGCTATTTCTCGGCCTAATATTAAGAACACTCCCCAGGCCGGAACTTGTTGCAGAGAAATCAAACTTAAGAGGGGTGCAAGTACCAATAATTTATCAACTAAAGGGTCGAGAAATTTGCCTAATTCAGTCACTTGATTTAACTTTCTAGCTAAATAACCATCTACCCAGTCTGTTGAGGCAGCAAGGAGGAAAATAACGAGGCTGAGCCAACGATGAGAAGGGGTAGGAGTAGTGAGGAAATAGAAAAGAAAAGGAAGTCCTATTAAACGGGAAATTGTGATCGAATTAGGTAAATTCATGGATAATTGATAATGGCTAATTGTCATAGCGAGATTAGCAGGAATCTCTTGAACTTCTTAATCATAAAGGGTAGTGCCATATTCAGGAATGTTTAATGCTTTTTCAATTTGCTGATGTAAAGCTTCTATTGTAGAAGAATTATCTAGAACAAGGTCGGCTTTTTGTATTTTCTCTTCAAGGGGTAGTTGACTTTTTATACGGGCGATCGCTTCTTGTTTGGTTAGATTATTTCTACTCATTAGTCGTTCTAGTTGTTGTTCATAAGAACAATAAACTACCCAAATTTCTGTGACTAAATGGGTTAATTTTGATTCAAAAAGTAAGGGAATATCTAATACTATAATTGTCTCTTCATATTTGAATATATCTTCTTTAAATCTCTGTCTTACGTAGGGATGAATTTGGCTTTCTAACCATGTTTTTTCTCTCGAATTATTAAAAATAATATTACCTAATTTTTTCCGATCTAATTCCCCATTGTTTAAGCAAATTTCTGTTCCATATCGTTGTTTAATCGTTTGTAAAATAGGTGAGTTTCCCTCAACTGCTTCCCTAGCATAAATATCAGCATCCAACACTCGAATATGACAAACAGTTGTTAAATAACGGGAAACTGTTGTTTTTCCGGTGCTGATACCTCCTGTCAAACCAATAATTCTTCTTGAGTGTTCATTCATGTTAACAACTAAAATAAGGCTAGGGTTTTCAGAAAATATTATCTACAAGGTTATTCTGTTGAAGAGATTATAAGTGAATTACCAACACTGAGCTTAGAGAAAATTTATTTGTGAAAGTTAGTTTTTTACTAGATGCTCAATAATGAGTTTAGTAACTTTAAAAACCTAGTTCTGCCCTAGCATTTTCTGCTGCTGCAAATAACTCTTCATCAGATAACTGTGACCAGTCTGTTTCCCCGATTTCTGCATAGAATTCTTGATCATAAGCACGAGTTCTGATAACAACTGGCATCGGCACAGCGTGACCTAAGATTAAAGCTTGTTGTTTAGAATCTAACTTTGCTAACACCGACCTTAAATTTTGTCCCCCAGAAACTCCAGTAAAAATAGCCTCAATATCCTTTTCATCGTTTAGTAAACAAGTAATTCTTGTACCAACTTGTGACATCACTTCATTATCAATTCCCGATGGTCTTTGGTCCACTACTAAGAGTGTAACAAAATATTTTCTCATCTCCCTAGCAATGGTTCCAAAGATGGTTTGATGGACAATTTTCGAGTCTAAAAAACGGTGTGCTTCTTCGATGGTAATCACTAATTGTCGGGGGCGATCGCTCGGACTTTTGGTTTGGAGAAATCGCTCAGCTTTCTTGACATAACTACCGTGAATCCGTCGAGTAATCATATTAGTTGCTAACATATAAGAAAGCATATTAGACTGAGAACCAAATTCAATAACAACGTGCTTTCCAGCGTCCAAAGATTCTAATACCTGATTAATATAATTATGGGGACAAGCGGGGCGTAAATATTTTAAATTATCTAATCTCATTAACTTACGTTGTAGGGACATAATTGACCCTGCATGACCTTGTTTTTCCTGACAAAACATTTTTATATCTTCATTAGTCATGTTTATTAACTGCATGATCCATGTCTTACCATATTCTGCTTCTAAAATGTTGGCATTATCCAAACTAGCTTCCGAAATACCTAATTCATGTCCCACTAAACGGATATCTTCGATATCAATTTGATCGTAACTTAAATACAATTCTTGAGCATCATTAACCCCTCTTCTTTTAGTAGACTCAGGATCTAAAGTATAAATTTCTACTTGTCCAGGAAACAGTTGACGTAACCCTTTCACAGTGGAAACTTCTTTCCCTTCTTTCATCGCTTCCCAACCGTATTCTGAGTGCATATCAAACATTAAATTAACCGCAGCTTGTTTACGAATAATCCCAGAAATTAATAGGCGAGTTAAAAAAGATTTCCCTGTTCCAGACTTACCAAAAACCCCATTACTACGCTCAACAAAACGATCTAAATCAATACAGATTGGCACCTCCATATCTAAGGGTTTCCCTATGGCAAAATTTCGCCGTGTGTGGTCATCTTCCCAACCAAAAACAGCCCTAAAATCTTGCTCAGAAGCTTCATAAACTTGACTAAAATGGGTGGGAATAGTTTTCACCGGAAGCAATTCTAAATCAGCATTGGTTTGCGCTTGAAACGATCCTAAAGAAGTATCTTCCGTTTGAGAATTATTATTTTTCTCCCCTTCTGTGGGGGTAAACATTAACATGGGTGCTAATTCTACATTGCCATAAGTAGCACTACCGGCTAAGACATCCCTCATAAACGTATCTTGAAAATTGGGAGGGTTGGCTAAAATACGGGGGTTAGCGGTTCCTAGAGAAACATCGGTCAACAAACAGAAAAACCGCGATCGCACCCCCTGCACCACCAAAAATTTTCCCACTCGCATTTGTTCGACGGAAACATCAGAATGTAAACGAACTTCTAACCCTTGTGAAAGGGAACCTTGAACAACTGCACCGAGGGGATGATCTGTCATTTTACAGGGATTGATACACTACATATAGGGTTATGATCTACAACGCAACCCTATGGGTATTGTATCGCAGGGAACAATATTATTACTTAGACTTGATCCGTGGTTAGAAGAAATAAGGCCAAGGAAAACACTCATTTTCGGATTTTTTGTCTTTTAGAAAAAGCTCAAGGAATGGGTAATTTTTCTATTTCTTCCTCTTTGTTGATTGATTTGGTCTTCAAGGCAAATTTTTATTTTGACTATTTAAAGATCCTAAAACTACGGTTCCTAGCAGAAATGTTACCATGAGGTTGAAAAACATTGTATTAGCAGCAATTCCTAGAAAAATCAAGCTAAAGTTGAGAAAAACTTTCTGAAACGGATGAATAGTGTTATTTGTAACCATTGACCTTAAAACCTTGTACAAAGTTTATGTATGATTTCTACGATTATATACGCAATTAAGTATTTGTGCGGAAAAATTACGAATTTTTTTCTATTCCTATAAATGGCGATCGCTCCTGTTGTGTGATCATCAGTAATTTTTGAAGGGAGTCCCATTGTTCGGTCTTGATGTATTCCGTAATCTCATCCAGTTGCTGACTATAACCCTGTAAAGTGTGTAACAAAGCAGTTTTATTATATTGAGCCATCATCACCCCTAACTCGGGGTTTCCTCCTCCAACGCGACTGGTATCTCTGAAACCGGAACTAGCTAATTGTTGAGCTAATTTTAAAATACTTTTATCTTTTTCTTCTGAACAAGCAGCGATTAAACTGGCACTAATCATTACAGGTAAATGGGAAATCCAGGCAACGGATTGATCGTGTATTTCGGGAGAACAAGTGTAAACAAGCGATCCTAAAGATTGGGCTAATTCTTCTAAAATTTTCATGCTATTCTCTGGAGTCTTTTCTGTTGGAGTGATGACGTAAGGGGCATTTTTAAATAAGTTTTTCTGTGCCGCTTCGATTCCTTGTTCAGCCGTTCCAGCCATAGGATGACCCCCAACAAAATTAGTCCACAATGATTCACATTCTTTAACGATGCAAGTTTTAACCGATCCCACATCAGTAATAATCACCTCTTTGCTTAAATGAGGAATTAATTGTTTTAAAGTTTGAGAAATTAAGCCAATAGGTGTACAAATAAAAATAATGTCAACTGTTGATAGGGACTTTAAATTAATATCTGCATAGTCTACAACTTCTTTCTTTAATGCTCTATTACAGGTGCTTTCTTTACGAGAAACACCATAAATAATATGTCCACAGTTACGCAAATCTAATCCTAATGAACCGCCAATTAATCCTAAACCAATGATTCCAACTTTCATGCTTAATTTTTTCCTATATGATAATCTCTACAATCAATGGCTGCTTCTGTAGTAGCTTTAAACGGATTAACAGGACACTTTAAACGGTAATCATTAGTAAAATATTGACAATCACTACAGGGAATATTGTGCATTTTTTTTGCTTGCTTAATAACATCCACTATCATTGCTATCACACTACTACCTAACATTAATATAAATACCCAGGCTGTTATCAAACAGAGGGGAACCATTAAAGGTTGTATCCTATCTATGAAGCAGGTTATTAACATTAACAATTGAAATTATTTAATTTTTCTCACCTAAAATAATAACATTTTTTGATAGAGAATTAGCTTAAGAAAATCTTGAGAGTTTTTATTACACCGTTTTCTGGTAAGGATAAGATTCTTATTGAAATTCATTTTTCTTAACCTTACCAGTGGTAACGATTGAGGGTTTTAATATCTTTTTATCTTTCTCTTTGAGTTAGGTTATAGCTTTGGGATAGTTCCTCACTTAGTTGCTTAGAAACATCGGTTAATGCTGCAAATTCTAACTCATTTCTCTTGATAGTTTCATATTTTAATTTAGCAATTAAGGGATAGATAACCCTATACAAATTATCCCAAGAAAGCTTCTGATAATCACCCAGAATCCCCTGTCTTTTGAAAAGAGTTTCTAATTTGTCTAATGATTCTTTTGCCAAGTCATGCTCAACATAACTCTCTGGACGGATAGGAACTGTTTTTTTGATTGGATCTCTTTCAATAGCAGCTAAAGATCGACGAACAGCTAAAGTTATTTGTGATTTATATTTTTGCATTCCTGTCCGTTTTTGATGTTCTTTCCCTATTAAACTAGAGGCATAAAGGGGAGGTAAGCGATTCAGGGCATAAGTGGCAACTTCAACTTTATTGATATAATCTCTGATTTTTTTGGGATAAAGTCTCAGTTGTTTATCAATTTCATTCTGGACTAATAATTCCATGATGTTTACATGGACCTTAGCTCCACTATCTATAGAATAGTTCATACATTAATCCTCAAAACAAAATATATTGAACTACCAGCTATCTTTCTAAATGGAAAACTAGACTGATAATAAATTTAGCACTCTTGAAGAAAGCGAGAAAATACCGATTCTGGCTTTTTTGTGATTCTGCACTTTCCATAATTATACGCAAAATTATCAAGATTGTCGAACATTTTTAAAGATAATTAACTTTATTTATATTTTATAAAAAAAGGAACCAGCTTCATCAAATATTTATAAAAGATAAGAGTTTTTACTGAATAATTAGCCACGAATAGGAGATAATTCTTAACAAGTTGGTAGAAACCCCCAAAAAATGCGATAATGACTATCTGATAATTGCGAGGAAACCCTGAATGCGACTCTCTCAGATGCTTTTTGTCACCCTACGCGAAGATCCCGCCGAAGCAGAAATTCCTAGTCATAAACTGCTTTTGAGAGCGGGTTATATCCGTCGGATTGGTAGCGGTATTTATGCTTATTTGCCTCTAATGTGGCGTGTATTACAAAAGGTTTCGCAAATAGTACGAGAAGAAATGAACGCAGCGGGGGCCCAAGAATGTCTTTTACCCCAGTTGCAACCCTCGGAGTTGTGGAAAGAGTCGGGAAGATGGGAAACTTATACCAAAGCAGAAGGGATCATGTTTTCCTTAATTGATAGACAAGAGAGGGAGTTAGGGTTAGGCCCCACCCACGAAGAGGTAATTACAACTGTTGCCAAAGATATGATCCGTTCCTATCGACAATTACCCGTTAATTTGTATCAGATTCAAACAAAATTTAGGGATGAAATCCGCCCTCGTTTTGGCTTAATGCGAGGAAGAGAATTTATTATGAAAGATGCTTATTCTTTCAACGAAGATGAGGCCAGTTTACAAAAAAGTTACGAGGCAATGGATCGAGCTTACCGTAATATTATTAGCCGTTGTGGGTTAGCATATAGAGCCGTAGAAGCAGATTCTGGAGCAATTGGTGGCTCAGCTTCTCAAGAATTTATGATCCTCGCAGAAGCAGGGGAAGATGAAGTTTTATACACAGAAGATGGTAAGTATGCAGCCAATATAGAAAAGGCAGTTTCTTTGCCTAAAGATCTAGAAATATCACCCTTTACGGCCTACGAGAAAAAAGAGACACCCGATTCTAATACTATCGAAAAAGTGTGCCAATCTTTGCAATGTTCTCCTACTAATATTGTTAAAAACGTGCTTTACGAAGCAGTTTATGATAATGGTAAAACCGTTTTGATTTTAGTTAGTATTCGAGGGGATCAAGAAGTTAATGAAGTTAAATTAAACAACGAATTAGTTAAACTAGCACCCCAATATCAAGCAAGTACCCTATTAGCTTTGAGCGTTCCCGATGAAAATGCTCAGAAAAAATGGGCTAATAAACCTTTACCTCTCGGTTATATTTCCCCTAGTCTAGAAGATGATTATATTGCTTCTGGAGAATCTATAGAAGGTCAGTTTTTAAGAATAGTGGATCAAACGGCTGTTGACTTAGAAAACTTTGTTACAGGAGCCAATGAAACTAATTATCATGTAATAGGAGCTAACTGGGGTCAAGAGTTTCAATTACCTAAATTAGTGTCTGATATTAGAACAGCTATGGTAGGCGATCGCTCCGTTCATGATCCTAGTCAAATATTAGCCAGTGCGAGAGGTATTGAAGTAGGACATATTTTCCAGTTAGGAACGAAATATTCCCAGGCAATGGGGGCAACCTTTACCGATGAAAATGGCGCAGAAAAGCCGATTGTAATGGGGTGTTATGGGGTGGGAGTTTCACGTTTGGCGCAAGCTTCCGTAGAACAATCCTATGATAAAGATGGCATTATTTGGCCAGTAGCGATCACCCCTTATCATGCGATTATTATTGTGCCGAATATTAAAGATAAAAATCAAATGGAAGTGGCGCAAAATCTATATAATCAATTGAATAAGATCGGGGTAGAAACCCTATTAGATGATCGTGATGAAAGAGCAGGGGTTAAGTTTAAAGATGCTGACTTAATCGGTATTCCTTACCGTGTGGTGACAGGGCGATCGTTAAAAGCAGGTAAAGTTGAAGTGGTTACTCGACAAACAAAAGAGTCCCAAGAAATTGAAGTGACAAACCTCGTAGAAACCTTAAAAAATTGGTTAAAAAATATTAAAAGTTCATAAAAATTTTCTGAGAAAAACTTTATGATTTTCTCAGGTAATTCTCAGATAGTCTTATTAACGTAATCAAAAGATTATCGACTAAATTGTGAATTCTGCCATGATCAACTTATTGAAAAATAGTAAAGCTTTATTAACGGTTGCAACCGTCGCTTCTGTTGTAACCACAGCATCTACTGCCCAAGCATTAACCCTAAAAGTAGAAGTAGAAAGTCTGGCCCCCGATGGTGGTGTGGCCTTGACCCCTGTTTGGGTGGGATTTCATGACGGTAGCTTTGATGTCTATAACGGGGGACAGGCTTCTCCAGAGGGGTTAGAGCGAATCGCCGAAGATGGCAATCCTATGGTGATTTCCGCAGACTTTCTCGCCAATCGAACCTATGTTCAAGGTGGTGTGAGTGGGGTTTTCGCCTCAAGCCAAATGGGAACCCGTGTTGATGGTGCTGTTGGTGGGGCCCCCATCACAGCAGGAACTATGGCTATGAGTACATTTGAAGTAACCCCCGATGTTTCTAATCTTTACTTCTCCTACACATCGATGATTCTTCCCTCCAATGATTACTTTCTTGCCAATGGCGATCCCTTGGCTCATAGTTTAAGCACTTTATTTTCAGGTGCAGATACGTCCATTTCTTTTGAAATTGGACTCCCAGGAAGTTTTAGGGATGCAGGAACCGAAGTCAATGACTTTAACACTTCTGCTGGTAACGGTTTATTCCCAGGATTACCAGGTGGACAAACAGGACCCAATCAAGGGGCTGATGAAAACGGAGTCATCACCAGTGTTACCGATTCTTTTGCCAATTTCCAAAACAGACCAACAGATTTTGATACTGATTTTGCTAATCTAAATTTTAACAACCAGACTCTCTATCCCAATGGTATTGCCCGTGTCACCATCACTGTTGAGTCCGTTCCCGAATCATCTACCACTGTTGGTTTAATGGCCATAGCTGGATTATTCGTCTTTGGTAGTTTGCGTCGTCGCAATAATGACTTTAGTTAAGGGAGTGAGGAACTTCTGAGTTCGTTAATGTAGGGGTCAACGGCCGTTGATCCCTAAACCGGATTTAACAATTAATAATTAGGGTTTGCTGAAAAAGTTTCTCCAAAATTTATGCCACTTTTGACCAAGAATTTTCTGACAAATCAATAAGTTTTAGTACATAAAAATTGTTTAAAGTATAATCAAAATTAATGAAAAGCGGTTTGATGAGTTCCCCTGTTCTATTATTAGTAAATAAGGACAAAAAAAGCGACAAAAACTGCCTCAGAAGTTTAGAAAGATTGACAACTAAAAATGTAATAGCAATAGATGTAATGGAGGTTTCAGGGAGTTTTGTCATCACGAGATTTAGGCTAAATCTTCGTTTAGCTTGTCCAAACTTTCCCTCAATAGCATTACGGAAGCATTCATCGGAGTGGGCTTGTTTCTTTTCTTCTTCACTGACATTTTTCGGAGGTCTTCCTAACTTCGGACCACTGATTCTTATCCCTCTTTCCTTACACCAATTTCTGTTTTCCCTAGTTCGATAAATTTTATCTACATGGACGGATTCGGGATAATAGCCAAACGTTTCTTTATACTTTTCTACTTGTTCTTTTAAATGACAAGATTCATTGAAGTTTTCCCAACTTATTTTTTCTAGAAACACATAGTTATCTACACAGCTTACTGAGAGTTTAGCTCCAAACTCTATTGGTTTTCCTGCTTTTCCCCTCACTATTGGACGAATATGCGGTTGAGTTAAACTTACAATTCTTTGAGGAACACTCTGGGTCTTATTCTCCCACATTGACTGTTGTTGTTCATAAACTTTTTTGATAGTCTCTAGACAATTTTTCTGTCTTTTACTCAGATTTTCCAGGGAAGCCCCAGCTTGAATTAAGTCTTCTATATTTCCTAAATTTTTCTTAAGGTATTTTAACTGTTTCCCGATAGCTTTTCTTCTTTCTTGATAAGATACTTTTCGTTTTTTAGCTACTTTTAAGTATTCCTTTCTAGCAATTTTTCTAGAAGTTCTCGGCTTTTTTCTCAATTTTACTCTTAATGGTTTATAAAGATTATCTATTATTCTTTCTGTCTCAATTCTGGCTTGATTTAATATGCCTAAATCCGTTGGGTATTTGATGTCTGCTGGCGCACAAGTCGCATCTAAAATTAGTTTACCTTTATTTTTTATTTTTTCTCCTTTTTCTTGGAGACAATCCTTTTTTTTTACTTCTTTATCACTCTTGTCTATTTCTCTTTTTACTATTTTTTTATTGATTTTGTTTATCAATTCTCCATCAATTCTTTTCCTAAAATGAACTAGCATTGAAGATTCCAGTGGTGGCTCTTGTTGATAACAATTTAAACCTATAAAGTATTGTAGATAGGGATTTTCTCTAATCTGTTCTATAGTTTCTCTATCACTTGTTCCTAATTTTTCCTTAATAATTAATGTCCCTAATGCCATTCTAAATAGTTTGGCTGGCGCACCTTTTTCTGCTGAAAAAAGTTTAGCATATTCTTCCTCAAAATCATCCCAAGGTATCAACTCTGCCATGATTACCCAACGATTATTGGGGGACAATTTGCCCTCGAAAGGTAATTCAAATTTTTCTGGGGGCGGTAAAGGTTGCTCCTCTTTTCGATACATTTGTTCTTGACCAACAACTGGGAGGTGTTTCTACCAATTATAGCAGTTTGTAGCCGACAAAGCTGATCTTTTTTTCGATCGCGAATATGGGTGTAACCTTTTAAAGAATAGGGTTTTGCTTTTATTCAGCAAACCCTAATTATCATTATTGTTTATTCTCAATAAGCCCTCTAGTTTTTGACAATTTATAGAGCGATCGCCACGGCTGAAACCCTCTTTCAATAAGGGTTTTAACGGGCTTGTCACCCCGTGAGGACAAAGATGCTTTGTTAGGACGCTTACGCATAAATAGTAAACTGCGCTGTGCTCCACCTCCACGTCCATCCCAACCAGGGCCAGGTCGCCCCAGAAAACATGGGGAGATTCTTCATCCAGGATGGGACAGTCCAGAAATCCCCCCAGATGAGGATATTACAGCCATGCACCTTAAAGGAGAACTCCGTTTGAGACGATGGCAACAGCTACACTTTGAGGATGTTGCTGATACAGTATTTGGACTTTGGATAAAAAACAATTGTTAGCGTAAATTTTACGCTAAACATATCTCCAGAGCTAAAATAGAGAATTAAGGTGATTTTAAAAACTCTCTTTCCATCTTTTTAGGGGATTTTAAATATTAAATAGCTTCATTCAGTTTCGGTTCCAATATAGATATCTAAGTAGCTTTCCGTTAGAGATTGAATGACTCGTTCTAATTCATCAATGAGATTTCTTCTAGTGAGTTTTTCTACAGCATCAATATGAGCAGAACTTCCGGCTCGTCCTAAATATTTATATTTGGTTTTTTTCTCATTATTAGTGGCCATAGGAAAAATTGATTCAGCAGCCTGTAGTTTATAATACCAGTAGATTGTTCCCTTTCCATTAACCTGATAACGAATAATATGACAATTAGCTGGTGCTACTTCCCCTTCCCGTTCAATTTTCTTTATTTTCTGTTTAAGAGAGCGAATTAGACTCTTAATTTGTTTGGCTCTCAGGTGGACATCTTGACTGGTCTTAAGTTCGGAATGTGATGACATTAGCCTTAACTGTAACAAACAACCTCTTTTGATGTTAGCGTATATATTCCGCTAATTTATAAGGTAATAAATTTTAAAAATGACCAAAAATGAAACGGCTACTTCTGTCGAGGAATTCCTGGTGTGGAGGTCTAACCTCTTCCAAGGACTAAAAGCTAGAAAAGAAACTATTATAGAATTACTCGATGCCCTCTCCAGTAACCAACAAGCTCACTCAGTCGTTGAATTGTCTCTCAATCCTTTATTTAGAAGAGATTATAACAGTTTATATAGAGGAATTCAAGAGTTTTTACCCACTCAAACTGACCCTAATTATGAACAGAGAATTGAGACTTTATTTTCAGCGGTATCGAGAACAATTCCTCCCACTTCAAAACATTATAACTTATTTGGTATTGACACAACTCCCTGTCCACGACCGTTTGCCGAAACGTTAGCGGATAAAACCTTTATTCATTACCCCAATCCAATTAAGGGAAATAAACCCATTAATATTGGACATTGTTATTCCGTTGTCTGCGCTTTACCTGACCAAATAGACACAGAAAAGTCCCTTGGGCTGTCCCCTTATCAGGAGAGCGAGTCCCCTCTAAACATAAAGGAGTAAATCAAGGCAATCAACAACTAAAAAAAATCTGGCAAAGTTCTTTATTTTCTGATAAATTATCTGTCTTAGTGGCTGATAGTGACTACAGCCAAAAGGATTTTATTGGGGAACAAGTTAAGCATGAAGACGTAGTTACTATTACAATAGTTAGAAGTGACCGAGTTTTTTATCGTCAATTTATTCGGGACCCAAATCAAGCCAAAACTTCGGGACATCCCCGTTGGTATGGGGATAAATTTGACCTTAAAGATGACCAAACTTGGACTGAACCTGATGAAGTTCATCATGTTCCCTTTACAACGAAAAAAGGTCGTCAATTAACAGTGACTATTTCGGGATGGAAACAGATGTTAATGAGAGGAACTAAAAACTATAAAATGAACAATCACCCCTTTACTTTACTCCAGATTGTTGTCAGAGATCAAGAAAGAAATAGTATTTGGAAACCTATGTGGCTTATTGTTATTGGTTCTCGGCGCGATGAGTTAAGTTTAGTTGATTGTTATCAGTGTTATCGACAACGTTATGACATGGAACATCTTTTTCGATTTGGTAAACAAAGATTATTGATGACATCTTATTTAACTCCCGATGTACATCATGAAGAAAATTGGTTTAAACTAACACTTCTTTCTTCTGTAAATTTGTGGGCTGCCAGAAAATTAGCTGTGGTTTTACCCCGTGATTGGGAACAGTATTTGAAGACTAATAAATCCATCAAAATCACCCCTAGTGCAGCTTAGCAAAAATAATCCACCAGTCACTTATGATCTTTAAAGCCCTTAAATTTCCAAACGAACGGCTTAGCAAAATGTTGATTAAAGTAATCAATAAAATTGAGAATTTTTTGGGATAGTTCTTCAGTTGAACGGACAGTAATTCTTTTGAGTAAACGCCTGACTAAGATCGAAAACCAACACTCAATTTGATTAAGCCACGATGTATGTTTGGGAATATAAACAAAGCGAATTCGATGAGATTCATCTGATAAAAAATCTGCTCTGCTGTCCATAGATTGCAAAATCCCCTCCTTTCCTTTTCTCCCCAAATCAATAGTAATTCTACAGCTTTCTGCTACTAATTTGACTAAGCTTTCCGATTTATGAGTGTTGAGTTGATCTACAATAAAAATCCATTCTGCTTTTTCATCAATCTTAATCGTTCTCTGGATATGTTCAGAAAAATCTTGTTCTGTTCTTGTCGGTCCAATAGAGGGACTAACGACTTTTCCTCTTGCCACATCCCAGTTCGCAATCAAGCTTAAAGTTCCGTGTCTTTCATATTCAAATTCGATTTTTTCTACTTGTTTAGGCTTGATTCTTTTGTTCGGAAATAATCTCTCAAGAGCTTGAATCCCTGTCATTTCATCTGTACTAATTAAATGAATTCCTTGTTCTAACAAAGTTTTAGCTTCTTGATGAAGTTCACAGATATATTTGACTTGCTTTTTAAATTTTAAGGGATCATCAATTTTGGCATTTAACCAGTAACGAACGAGATGTGGTTGTAATGTCGCTTCTTTTTAAAAAACGCCCCACACTACGGGGGGAAATCTTTTCGACAATTCCTCTTTTTATGGCTTCATCCGCCAACTCTGAAGGTGTCCAATGGCTCACTGGTCTGTCTGATTTTTCACATTCTTCACAAGAGATCGCTACAATCTGGACTACTTGTTCGACCGTAAAGGATTTTGTTGTTCCAGGTCTTGGGCGATCGCTTAAAATTCCTTTGATCAAGACCATTAATGCTTTCTCCGTTACCTGTTGTTCTTCGGCGGCACTCAGTTTTTCTCTCTCCTCAAACCATCGCGATCGCCACTGACGCACTTGTACTCGGTCTAATTCTAATCTTCGACTAATCGAACTATTGCTCTCTCCTGATGCTGCGGCTAAGATTAGCTTGGCTCGTCTAACAAGGCGATAGGGGTTTGTTGTCCCTCTCACTATTTGTTGGAGTACTGTTTTCTGTAGGTTGGAGAGGTTAATTGGCAATGCTTTTATCATGGACATCAACTTCGAGATTCTTCCGTTAGTTTCATTGAAACACATTGTCGTGGCTAGTCACGAAAGTTTCTGTAAAAATCTGGTGGATTACTTTCGCCAAGCTGCACTAGTCTAGTTCAAAGAGACTTTTCAAGAATAATTACGACCTTGGGGACTTTCGCCAAATTTCCCAAACGTCGAGGTTTTTCTTCCGGACGTATTAAAGGTTACAAAAAAGCCCCACGAACTCGTCATGATGTTATCAAGAAAGGGAGCAAAAAATCAACTAAAAACTTAAAAGCTCCTTAGTTTTCCTCAGAATCTATAGATTAGCCCTATTTGTCAGCCAATTTTATTGACTGATACAGAGCCGATATTTTGGGATTTTAGTTTAGCGTAAAATATACGCCAACAAACTTTTTTTGTCCAAAGTCCAATCACAAGTTCGTTATTTACTTCACTATTTAGTGATCCCCTTATTTATTGTTGTTGCTATTGAGTTAGCTTATCGTTCCCAGGCAAAGTGGGCGACAAAATGGGTTAGAGTATTTTCTTGGTTACTAGCTTTTGGATTAAGTGCATTTGATGTTATCAGGAATTTTATTGGTTTAACTTTAAAACCTGAAATATTTGCTAATGTTTTACGCTACGTTTCTGTAGAACCTCAAATACCAATCATGACAATTATTGTTAATTTATTTGTGTTAGCGGTTGGTATTGGTATTTGGGTGATAACCAAGAATTGGCGATGGTTATTTATAGGATCTGTAGTTGCTTTAATTGGTAATGCCTTACCTTCTTCTCAATTTGGCACTCTTCCTGGAAGCGCATCTGAAGCTGTTTTAGCCTTAAGTTTATTATTAACTCAATACAACTTTGAAGACGTTGAAGGATTTGAAAAAGAAGAACAATTACAAGACCTTACTGGTTCTTTTGCCTCTATAACTGCTCCTGAAGGATGGGAAGAAACCAATTATTCAGGTTACCAAATCTTCGTAAAAGAGGAAGAAGAATACACAATTTATCAGACAGGAACTCATCAAAAAGGGGACTTTGTGAGAATCTATGTTCCTGAAAAACCCTATGAAGAAAATGGCAAGGTTAAAGTAATTACATACTTGCATGGTTTTGCCCTTTGTATGCCTAAATTTTACGAAAGACATTTAGAAGAATTGGCAAAACAAGGATATTATATCTTTTTCCCTGACTACCAAAAAAGTGATTATCCAAACTTTCCAAAAGATACAGAAACTTATTCAGATAATAGAACTCTTCGGGCAACCTTTCGCTATTGGTTATTTGATGTTGGTGTCTTATTAATTACATTAATCTTGCGACAAAAAATTAATACCAAGGAGTTGAAAAAATTAATTGAAGATGGAATATTAGTCGCCTTAAGGTTTATACTTGGTACCTTATTTTTTGTGGTAGTTATTAATATTGTTTTCTTGTTTAATCGTGAGTACGGGAAGAACTTGATTAGTATGATTACCACTGTTATTGCTAGTTTAAGAAGTGCGCCCATAGAATGGCTTAAACAGTCAGTAGAAACTACAGAAATAGGATGGGAAAAGTTATGCGAATATAGTAAGCAAGTTGACAAAGATGATTTAAACTTATCTAAAAAAGAAGTTGATTTCTATGTTTTTGGACATTCTTTAGGAGGACTTTTAGCCTTAAGTTGGCCTTACTATTTACAACAAAATAAAGATCCAAAACTAGAGAAATTTTATCCCAAACAGATTATGACGGCTGATCCTGCTCCTAATACAATTATGGGAATTCCTACTATCGCTGTCTGGGTTTTAGGGATTTTTCGCTTTCCCTTTGCAACTCAACCTCTGAAAATTGAAGAGACAGGAAAATCTCTCAATGTTCCAGTGGCAATTTTACATGGAAATAGTGATAAAATTGTCAAGCCAACTGAATGGGTTAAACCACCTTTTTCTCAGGAAAAAGGCGCGTTTTTTAATATTATTTCAACGGACAAGAAAATATATTTTTCTTTATCTAATAAAGAAGAGAAGCTAACAGCTGATCATAATCAATCTGTGACGAATACAACCTATTATGGAGATGGTTTTATGGAGAACTTTGGAGGGGATAAAGATGGACCTAATGCTTACAATTTTGAATATATTTGGCCTGCTTTAAAAGCAGTTATTAACCGCAATGTACAACCGCATCAATTGGAGGTAGACGGTTTTGAACTTAAGGAGTTGGAAGTGGTAGAAAATGAACCGATTGTTTCTAAGAGTTTTTGGAGTTTTCTTAATTTTGGTTAGGAAATTTTTTATCAATGGATAATTCACAATTATCCATTATCCATTTTCTATTGTCCATTATTGAACCCCTTAATATCATGATTTAGTTTTTTTATAAATAAAACTTCTGACTGCTAAAGATAACCCATAAATGCGAATGCGAGCAGCATTGATCGAATTGGGATCTTGGGTAGAATATCCTTCCACCGCCCCCAAAGAGTCCGGTTGCCGACCAATATTAAAAGACAGTTTTTCGGTTTCTTCAAAAGAGAGCGCACGATCAATGGTAACTGTTGCTAAATCCAGCCAAGGAGACGTTTCTTTGTTCTACTCTCGTTCCTGGGTAAAAATCTCGGTTTTATCCCCTTCCATATCCTGGTGCAAGCGCAATTGAAGATGATAAATAACGGGTTTTTGGGAAAGTCTTTCAATATATTCCTGGCACAGATAATCTATAGGTCTTGTTTCCTCGGGACGACGCTTTTGTTGCCAAGGTTTTTCCCAATCTTCCCCTGATACTAACCCAGAATCTACCCCCCGATCTTCAGGAATCAAACGGTATTTAACATACCTAAGTTTCCCATCTTTAGCTTTAAAATAGTTGACCAACTTAGAGTAATAATACATTTGACCAAAAGAGTCCGGGGCCCGTCGCATGGTTTCAGCGAAAATGTCTTTAAAGAACAGATAATCGTTTGATTTTTCAGGCTATATTTGATGGAATGAACCTTTAGAGTACTACCTTCCAGGACAAAGCGAGCTTCGCTATACTCCGGGAGCAAACCCCCTGGTTCGGCTTTATAACGTCCAGTCTGGTAATTAACGGCATATTGCCATTCTTGATCTTTCACCCGGTTCAATTTTCCTGGATTAAATCCATTCAAACGCCGTTCCACAAAATATTCATCGCTGAATTTATCGCGGTGCAGCCGACTTAAGTTGGCTGGCATCCACGTTTGTAAGTTTGGCCCCGCCATGCTGCGGAAGCCAAATCGTTTGGCTAACCCTGAAAATAATCCCCAATTTAAGGGGGGAATTAAAGGCAAGGTGGGGAAAACCTGCAAACCAAGATGAGCTTCATATCTGGGGGTTGGTTGAACTTCTTCGGGTAAGTCACTATTAACATCAAATCGCGCAAAGTCTTTTCCTGGTGTACCGTAGTATTTGAATCGTTGTTTAGGATCACTGGATGATTTGTTCATGATTCATTATTCAGGTTTATTGGTTTTTTTATGGACTATTCTTTCATATTCTCAGTATAGCTCAGTATAGAAGATAACTGCTCCTAATCTAATGAAGAAGACGAATTAACAGCTAATCATAATGAATCTGTAACGAATACCACCTCTAGCACTACCCATTATGATGAGGACATGGAGAAAATCACAAAACACCGTAGGGTGGCTTACAGTAATGCCCTAACCAATTTTTGTAGTGCTATAGTTAGGACATTTTTTATCAATGGATAATTGACAATTATCCATTATCCATACTTAAGATAGGAGTCGGTAGAACAGAACCGCAAATTCCGATCTTCCGACTCCATAGCAATACTACTCGAATTTAACTAGCTAGATATTCTTGAATATTAGCTTTGCGTTTTCTCAGTTTAGATAAAGCCTCTCTTTCAATTTGTCTAACCCTCTCCCGACTAATATTAAGACGAGAACCGATCTTAGCTAGGGTTAAGGGTTGTCCATCCATGAGTCCAAAACGCAAGGCAATGACTTGTTTTTGTTGAATGGTTAAGTCTTCCATCAACTTTTCTAAGTCAAACTGCAAGGAGGAATGGGTGGCAAAGTCTTCGGGGGACTGTCCCTCATCCTCGAGAAGATCCCCTAATTCTGTATCTTGATTATCCCCCACCCGTAAATCTAAGGAAAGGGGCTGACGAGATCTTTCTAGATAATCTCTGACTTGTTTGGGGGTTAAGTCTAGTTCTTCGGCCAGTTCGCTGATGGTGGCTGCCCTGCCTTTCTGTTGAGAGAGTTCCCGTTGTGCTTTCTTGATTTTATTGAGTTTTTCAGTGATGTGAATGGGAAGGCGAATGGTTCGGCTTTTTTCGGCGATCGCCCGTGTAATAGCCTGACGTATCCACCAATAAGCGTAGGTTGAGAAACGATAACCTTTGGTGGGGTCAAATTTTTCTACTCCCCGCTGCATCCCAATGGTTCCTTCTTGGATCAGATCCAAGAGATCCAAGTTTCGCTTGAGATACTTTTTAGCCACAGATACCACTAGGCGAAGGTTGGCCTCTACCATTTTTCGCTTGGCCGCCTCTCCGGCCTCTACCACAGAACAGAATTCTTTTCTTGAGAGTTTAGCTGCCTTAGCCCACTGACTGTTAGTGGGTTCTTTTCCCGTTTCTTGAATTATCTCCTCTCGTAGCTTCTCTAAATTGATCAATCGTTGAACTCGCTTGGCATAAAGAATCTCCTCTTCATGGCTTAGCAAGGGAACACGACCAATTTCTTTGAGATAAGCCCGAACTGGGTCAGGATTACTTTTAGTTAGCTTCATAAGAAATTTTTTATCTGGTAGTTTAGTTTCGGATAATGAAGAGTAAGTAATAGTGATATATAAAAGGAAAAGCTTATAATAACAAAATTTTGATAGTGGTTGCTGTTTCTTTAGATTTTTGTTAGAAGATCATAGCTTTGTCTTTTCAACAGGGAAGTCATTTGAGAATACATCTTTGTCTAGGTATGATTCCTTAGCTCTTTAGTTAGTTCCTTAATAATAATACATCATTATGTTAATTTTTGTAAAGTTTCTAAACATAGCCAATTCCCTTCCCAACAGAATATACGTTACTTTTCAAGAAAAGCTAGGAATATATGCCTATTGCAATGGCTAAAGGAATGTTATTCCCAGGTCTTGCAGTCAACTACCCTCAACTTAACTAAAGCTTTCAAGAATTTTTTTGACAAAGTAGCTCAATACCCTAGATTCAAGTCTTATCATGGCAAGCCATCCTGTCAATATCCTCAAAACTGTGAGGTGGTAGATAAGGGAGTTAAAGTGCCTCAAATTGGTGTGATTAAAGCCTCTATTCATAGGTTGTTTGACGGCCAATTAAAAACTGTAACTATTACTAAAACACCAACTCAGAAATATTATGCTTCATTGTTGTTTGACACTGAACAAGAGACTCCTGAAGTAGTTCCAAGGGTCAAAGTTACAGGAGTTGATTTAGGACTTAAAGACTTCTGTATTACCCATGATGGCGTAAAAACATCTAAGTATGCTAACCCTAGACATCTAAAAAAACATGAAAAAAACTTAGCTAGAAAACAAGCCAAATTAGCCCGTAAGAAGAAGGGTGCGGAATGCACCGCCGCTTCCGACCTGCCGTTCAACGGCAGGTCGGTCGGCGGAAGTAAATCAAGAGAAAAAGCACGAAAGCTATTAGCTAGAGTTCACGAACGTATTAGCAATGCCCGTCAAGACTTTCTACACAAGTTATCAAGAAAAATTGTTGATGATAATCAGGTAGTAGTCGTTGAGAATTTGAACGTCAAGGGTATGGTTCGTAATCATAACTTAGCTAAGGCTATCTCTGATGTCGGATGGGGAATGTTTGTCAATTTCCTCGCTTATAAACTAGAGCAAAAAGGTGGTTTATTAGTTGAGATTGATAGATGGTTTCCTAGTAGTAAAACTTGTTCTAATTGCCTACATCCAATGTCAGAAATGCCATTAGATGTTAGAGAATGGACTTGCCCCAGTTGCGGTACACACCATGATAGGGATGAGAACGCCAGCAAGAACATTAGAGCAGAGGGGATCAGGCAATTATCGGTCTTGGGAACCAGGACTGCTGCTGAAGGAGGAGAAGTCAGACCAAAAGGTGGGCGCAAGTCTGTCTTGAGGCATTCTCCTGTGAATTCAGAAGCCCCAACTATACCGATAGGTTAGTTGGGGTAGTTCACTTACCCCCAATGATTGGGATAGAAAACTTTATAATCTTGCTTGCAACCATCTATGGTTGGCAAAGCATCCAGTAACTTCTTAACTTCCCTCTTGGGTAGATTGATTTCTGGGAACGGAGAGGGAGGGATTCGAACCCTCGTTAGACTTACGCCTAAACAGCATTTCCAGTGCTGCGCCTTCAACCACTCGGCCACCTCTCCTTTTTGGGGTCACAATTAGTCATTATACACCATCGATAAACTTTTTTAACCATCGCCCAAATAAATTCCTAGCGATCGCGCTGTCTTAACCATACAATCGTATTTTTCCACAGGAGAGGTACATATTTTTTGCTGATGACGCTCCTTAATGGTAGCAGTGACGGTTGATAAAGGTTCACTACTCACCTGGCCTTTTTGCCACACCACTAAATGATCGTAGTTTTCTGCCTGAATCAGTTCAACCGCTTTAATGCCGAAAGCAGTCGATAATAGGCGATCCCAAGCAACCGGGGGATGACTACGTTGCAGATGTCCTAAAACTGTTGTACGCATATCGATATCTTTTAACAGACAAAAATCTTCGTGTTTCTCATGACAAAGAATTTGACTGTATTCTTTAATCTGTCTGAGGAGATAATCAGCAATATGGGGATCTTTTTCTTTGTTTTGAGTTTTAACCCCTTCTGCAATAACCAACAAACCAAAATGACGGCCTAACTTTTGTAACCTTAATAGTTGATGACAGCAACCGTCCAACACATCTAAACTTAGATAGGGTGTCAATTCAGGAATAAGGATTACATCAGCCCCTCCGGCGATCCCTCCTCGTAAGGCTAAATGCCCTGCATCTCGCCCCATAACTTGCACGATCATAATCCTGTTATGACTAGCTGCAGTAAAAGTTAGATCGTATAAAGCTTGGGTAACAATTTCAACTGCTGTAGAAAAACCTACAGAAAACTCTGTAAAGGGAACATCATTATCGATAGTTTTGGGAATAGCAATGATCTTCCAATGACCTTCTTGAGCAAGATTATAGATAATATCTAGACTCCCATCTCCGCCAACAACGATTAAAGCATCTAATAGATCCTAAGACACTGCCACTGAAAAACTGTAAAACATCTAACCCTCTAATTCTTCCGGGCAGTTGATAACATTTTCCTGTTAACAACAAATCCTCGGGACAACATTTTTCCTCAGCAATATCCCGAAAACCGTCGGTTCCGTAGGGAAGCCCATAAACCACCCAGTTATTGAGTTCCGAAGCTTTAACCACTGCACGAATTACAGCATTTAACCCCGGACAGTCTCCCCCACTCGTCAGGATACCAATACGTTTACCACTCATATTCCCCTCTCCTATGAGTTATCAGTTATCAGTTATTTCCTCATCCCAGTCACCCCACACTCTCCATCATTTACGAGATGTAGCACTAGCTTCTTTTCGAGATCGCCAAATAGGTGCGTAGGTTTGTAAAGCTTTCATATACTGCGATCGCTCAAAGGCCGTGGGATCGGGACAATTAAGTTGAGAAAGACTGCCTTGCATTTGTTGAATGGACTCGTACTCGTTTTCTTCCATCCATTTTTGTATCGCTTCTTCTAGAGTGGCTAAATAATGGATACCATGACGCAACAAAGCACTAACTACCTGGGTAATTTTTGCTCCAGCCATGACCATCTTAATCACATCAGAAGCATGATGAATACCACTGGTAGAAGCGAGATCAGCCTCAATTTTTCCGTACAAAATAGCAATCCAACGCATTGGAAGGCGCAGGGACTGAGGGGTACTCAACAGGACGTTAGGATATACTTCTAAGTTGTTTAAATCGATATCAGGCTGATAGAAACGATTAAACAAAACTAAGCCATCAGCCCCGGCTTCTCCTAACCGTTTGGTCATGTTTGCTATGTTACTGAAATAGGGACTTAATTTGATGGCTACAGGGATATTAATTTCTGATTTAACCGCTTTCAAAATATCTAAATAATTCTGTTCAATTTCTCCCCCAGGAATGTCTAAATCTGTAGGAACGTAATAAATATTCAGTTCTAGAGCATCGGCCCCTGCTTGTTCTATTTGTTGGGAATAATCTAACCATCCCCCCAAAGTTGAGCCATTAAGACTGGCAATAACGGGAATATCTAACTCTTCTTTGCTGATACGAATATGCTCTAAATATTCTTCAGAACCAATGTGAAAAATTTCTGGTTCTGGGAAATAACTTAAAGCTTCAGCAAAGCTTTCTGTTCCATAGGTTAAATGATGGTGTAATTCCAGTTGTTCTCGTCGTAATTGTTCTTCAAAAAACGAGTGTAAAACCACTGCCGCAGCCCCAGCATCTTCCATCCGTTTAATGTTATCTATGTCTTCTGTTAATGGGGCGCAAGAACCTACGACTAATGGAGATTTTAAGGTCATTCCCAGATAGGTAGTTGTTAAATCCATCCCTGACTCCTAATTAATCATTTAAGTTTAGTTTTATGCAGCTTGTTTAACAGTATTTTTCAACTGTTATGATGGCTTTTATTCCTTTTTAAAGGTATTTTTGCCATTAAACTTACACTTTCATTGTATCAGGTTTTCCAGAGGTTATTTTTTTTGCGACTTATTTGTAAAATTTAGTTACAAATATTATTCTTACTCAATTTTCAATTCCTAATAAGCTAACCATTAAAGCTTTTTGAGCGTGCATTCTATTTTCAGCTTGGTCCCAAACTTTGGACTGTTTTCCTTCTATCACACTATTGGTTATTTCTTCTCCACGATGAGCCGGTAAACAGTGTAAAACAATTGCATCTTGCTCGGCTTTACTTAATAGTTCATCGTTAATCTGATAATCTTGAAAAATAGGAATTCTTGATTGAGCTAAATCTTCTTGCCCCATACTTGCCCAAACATCGGTATAAAGTACATTAGAATCTTTAACAGCAGCAACTGGATCATCAGTTATAATAATCTCAAAACCAGGTTTAGCTAACTTGTGAGCTTGCTCAATAATCATCGGTAAAGGTTGATAATCTTTTGGGGTTGCTACTCTAATTTTCATACCCATTAATGCCCCCCCTAAAATCAGAGAGTGGGCTACATTATTACCATCTCCTAAATAAGTTACTGTACTGCCTTTCAATTTACCAAAACATTCTTTAATAGTCATAAAATCTGCTATAATTTGACAAGGATGTTCTAAATCTGTGAGAGCGTTAATAACAGGAATTTGGGCATATTTTGCAAAGGTTTCTAATTTAGATTGTTCAAAGGTACGTATAGCTAAAATATCCAGATAACGATCCAACACCCTTGCCGTATCTTTGGCTGGTTCTCCCCTGCCCACCTGAGTTACACTAGGGTTGAGATCCAATACCTGTCCCCCCAGTTGATAAATAGCAGCACTAAAGGAGACACGGGTACGGGTAGACGCTTTATCGAACAAAAGTCCTAATATTTTTTGACAACGGGGCGATGGCTGACCACTTTTGAGCTTCGCACCCAAATCTAACACTGCGGTCATTTCCTCTGCACTGAGATCACCAATTCCTAAGATATCTCTTCCTTGGAGGGTTGTCGTCATAATGATTGTTATCCTCATCTGTTAAGGACTTTATTATAGCGACGGTGTTTTGAGTCACTGAAGAATCATAATTGAGATTTTAGAATTGTTTTACAGTGCTAACTGCTAAGGTAGGGACAAGAAATTAAATGGCGATCGCCCAAACACTATGAGTTAATTAAACAAGCATTGAGGGCGAAATTTCAACAAAATTCTCTCACTTACGAGCAATTAATGGCAACAGGTGGTTTACGATACAGGGAAAGAAGAAAAACTCAATACTTCCTTACCTGCTTCTGAATTTACCCGTATTTTGACGGAGTTACGAGAGGAGTTGCGCTTATCGTGACTTGAAAAATTAATTTTCCAGGAAGTGATAGGAAACGTTTCATTTTTGGGCAGACTAGGTATAGATAAAAACAAGTCACTCTTAAATAAAGATTTGCTGTTTTGAAAACCCTTTAATTTAATATTTATTGTCTTACTCTGTCTCTTCTTTGTGTCACTTTACTCATGATTCTTCTAGAAATACCTCAGTCTATCTGAGGTTTTTTTATTGAAAAAATTAATTTTCTGGTAAGTGATAGGAAACGGTTCATTTTTGGGCAGACTAGGTATAGATAAAAACAAGTCACTGTTTAAATAAAGACTTGCTGTTTAAACACCCCTTTAATTTAATATTTATTTTCTTACTCTGTCTCTTCTTTATGTCACTTTACTCATGATTCTTCTAGAAATACCTCAGTCTATCTGAGGTTTTTTATTGAAAAATTAATTTTCTGGTAAGTGATAGGAAACGGTTCTTTTTTTGGAACACTACCTATAAGATTAAAAAACATCCCTTGATATTATAGCTGATACCCAACCCAAGCAAGAAATTAAACTATTATTCAAAGAATTAGGATAACCGAATTTAGGGGATAAACTGAAAGGGACACAAGAGAAATCCTAGTCAAGCGATCGCATCAATTTTAGACCAATGACTATCTGTGTCAGGATAAACATCAACATGAAGGGAGAAAGTGTCAATCTCTCTTGATATGATTTAAGGAGTTACATGGCAAACCTCAACCCAACCGCAAGTTATAGCCTTGCATTGACCATCGAATTACCCAATATTGCAGGAACCCTCGCCAACGTTACCCAGGCTATTGCAGGGGCCCAAGGGAGTTTTGGACAGATTTCCTTAATTGAGCATAACCTAAAAATCACGCAACGAGAAATTACAGTAGAAGCATCAAGCGAGGAACACGCCGAACAAATAGTTTCTGCTGTCAGAGAAATTCCCAACGTTAAAATATTAAAAGTTTCCGATCGCACCTTTGAACTACATCGTAAGGGTAAAATTACCATAGAAAGTCGCCTACCTCTTCATTCCCAAGGAGACTTGGCTATGGCCTATACCCCAGGGGTTGGTCGCATCTGTAAGGCGATCGCCACTGATCCCTCTGAAGTGTATAACCTCACCATCAAAAATAACACAGTGGCAGTGGTCACCGATGGTAGTGCGGTGTTAGGCTTAGGAAACCTCGGTCCTGAGGCCGCTTTACCCGTGATGGAGGGAAAAGCCATGTTATTTAAGGAATTTGCCAAAGTAGATGCCTTTCCCATCTGTTTAGCCACCCAAGACACAGAAGAAATTATCGAAACCGTTAAACGCATCGCCCCGGTGTTTGGAGGCATTAATTTAGAAGATATTGCTGCCCCCCGTTGCTTTGAAATTGAAAAACGATTGCGTCAAGAATTGGATATTCCTGTGTTTCACGACGATCAACACGGGACAGCCATCGTCACCCTAGCAGCCTTATTTAATGCTCTGAAATTAGTCCATAAGACCTTAGAAGGGGTACGAATCGTTATAAATGGGGCCGGGGCTGCTGGTGTTGCGATCGCCTCCCTATTGCGGGCTGCCGGAGCTACCACTATTTGGTTATGCGACTCCAAGGGTTTAATTTCCCACAATAGAGAGGATCTCAACCCCCAAAAAAAAGCTTATGCTGTCAGTGCCAGTGGTACCCTAGCGGATGCTATGCAAGGAGCCGATGTCTTTTTAGGAGTGAGTGCGCCGGGGGTGGTAACGCCGGAAATGGTGCGATCGATGAATAAAGATCCCATTGTTTTTGCTATGGCTAACCCTATTCCTGAAATTCAACCAGAGTTAGTTACTAATGATGTAGCAGTCATGGCCACGGGACGGAGCGACTATCCTAACCAAATTAACAACGTTTTGGCCTTTCCTGGGGTGTTCCGAGGGGCCTTAGACTGTCGTGCCAAAAATATCACCGAGCGTATGTATCTAGAAGCAGCTAAGGCCATCGCTTCTTTGGTTCATTCCAATCAGTTAAATGCAGAACATATTGTCCCTTCGGTGTTTGATGAGCGTGTCTCTCATGCTGTGGCCAGTGCTGTAGAATTAGCTGCTCGTCAAGATGGTGTCGCTAATCAGTAATTACCGTTGATAATCCCTGCCATTCTCAGGCCAGGGATTGTTTACCGTTATTGACAACACCGCTATTAATTGCATATAATAGCGGTTTGTGTGAACTCTAGCTACTTTTTAGAATTTTGGCTAATGTAATTGTAATCGGCGCTCAATGGGGCGACGAAGGAAAAGGGAAAATCACAGACTTATTGAGTCGTTCGGCGGATGTAGTGGTAAGACCCCAAGGGGGGGTTAATGCTGGTCACACAATCGTTGTGCAAGGACAAACTTTTAAACTACACCTGATACCTTCGGGTATCCTATACCCCGAGACGGAATGTGTGATCGGTTCGGGAACAGTAATCGATCCCAAGGTGTTACTCGAAGAATTAGGACAACTTCACAGCCTCAATGTCTCCACGGATAACCTGTTTATCTCCCAAACCGCTCATGTCACCATGCCCTATCATCGTCTGTTGGATCAAGCTTCAGAACAACGACGAGGAGAAAAGAAAATTGGCACAACTGGCCGTGGCATAGGTCCAACCTACGCCGATAAATCAGAAAGAACAGGCATCCGAGTGGTTGATTTAATCAACCCCAAAGAACTCCAAGAAAAATTAGAATGGACGATTAACTATAAAAACGTTATTTTAGAAAAGCTATATAACCTCGCTCCCCTCGATCCAAAAGTTGTTATTGAAGAATATATAGGTTATGCAGAACAACTCAAACCCTATGTGGTGGATAGTTCCCTAAAAATTTATGAAGCTATCAAACAAAAAAAGAACATTTTGTTTGAAGGGGCCCAAGGAACTTTATTAGACTTGGATCACGGGACTTATCCTTATGTTACCTCTTCAAATCCCATTGCCGGAGGGGCCTGTGTAGGCTCGGGCATTGGTCCGACAGTGGTTGATAGAGTGATAGGTGTGGCCAAAGCTTATACTACCCGTGTGGGAGAGGGCCCATTTCCCACTGAATTACACGGGGAAATCGGAGAACAGTTATGCGATCGCGGGGCAGAATTTGGTACTACCACTGGCCGCCGTCGTCGCTGTGGTTGGTTTGATGGGGTGATTGGCCGCTATGCGGTACGAGTCAATGGGTTGGACTGTTTGGCTATCACTAAATTGGATGTACTCGATGAGTTATCTGAGATTAAAATCTGTGTCGCTTACGAGTTGGACGGCCACACCTGTGATAATTTCCCCGGTAACGCCAGTGAGTTCGCCCGTTGTACTCCCATCTACGAAACCTTACCAGGATGGCAAAAATCCACAAAAGACTGCCGCAGTTTGGAAGATTTACCCCAGGAAGCCCGAGATTATCTGAAATTCTTAGCAGAATTGATGGAAGTACCTATTGCGATCGTTTCTTTGGGAGCTAGTCGGGATCAAACTATTATTGTTGAAGATCCTATTCATGGGCCAAAACGGGCCCTACTTGATGAGAATGGTGATCCTCTTAGCAACAAGCAATAAACCTTATTAACACGAAAAAAGTGAGTAATTGTTATGTCTTTATCTATTGAATGTCAAAAACGCCCCGAAAACATCAAACCTAACGCTTTACGTCGTGAAGGGTTAGTTCCTGCTACTTTATATGGCCATGATGGCACAGAATCTCTGCAATTAGCGGTTAATACAAAGGAAGTCGCTTTAATGCTTAGAGGGGTAACAGTGAATGAAACGGTGATCGATCTTAATATTCCTGATCTATCTTGGAATGGTCAGGCGGTGATCAAGGAAATACAAGCACATCCTTGGAAACGGAATCTTATCCATCTTAGCTTCTGTTATGTTAAACCAGAAGGTGCGATTCGTTGAGCTAGAAAGCTAATATCCAGTCTCAGACAAGGATTTAGCGTGTAGCCCGTTCAAGAACCTCCAAAGAGGTTCTTGAATAACTGTTGGTTTGTTGGCTAAAAGGAGCCAAACTCGGAATCAAAGGAGAAATCCCAAGAGTGACGACATAACCCTCCGTTTTGGACTTAGTAAACCCAGGATGGGAGCAGGGTTAAAAGGGGAAATCGTTATGAAACAGCATAATAAGGCGTTCCCCAAGTCAATTGGTCATGGTTAAACATTACGTTGAATCATTGACTTGAACCCTCAAAATTTGCAAGTAGCCAAAACTGTTTGATAGGCTGCGTTCAAAAAGAACAAGGTGAAAAGTGGAGTTTTATTCTGCACATCCACACAGATTCCTAAAAGTAACCTGGGGGAGAGATGAAACCTAAAACCAATACACCCAAATCAACGGAACGAATTAAGTCCATGATTGCTCTTATCACTGGTCGGTAGATAAGCAGGGACAAACTTAACCGCAAGGGTCATGGATGTGAGAAGCAATTAAGTTGCTAATGCCTACTTGTAATGAGTACGGATAAGCTGACGTATTGCTGGTTAATTAGAAGAAATAGTCTCTACTAGAGGTAGTTAAATGTCGAATGCGAGTATAACCAAGACTACGCCAGAATGGAACACTATCAATTGGGCAAAAGTCCAGAGAAAAGTGTTCAAGCTCCAAAAAAGAATATTTCAAGCTGTACGGTCAGGTAATAAAGTCAAAGCTAAAAAGCTTCAAAAGTTACTGTTAAAGTCACATTACGCAAAGCTCTTAGCCACACGAAAAGTGACCCAAGACAATCAAGGTAAGAAAACTGCTGGCGTTGATGGGAAAAAGGCATTACGCCCTAACCAAAGATTAAAGCTAGTTGACGAACTAAGATTAGAGGGTTACAAAGCAAAGGCACTCAGACGAGTTTGGATACCCAAACCGGGAAGAGACGAAAAACGTGGTCTGGGAATACCCACCATAAAAGATAGAGCAATGCAAGCCTTGGTTAAATCAGCCTTAGAGCCATACTGGGAAGCTCAATTTGAAGGAACCAGTTATGGTTTTCGTCCAGGCAGAAGCGCACACGACGCAATCGGTAGAATATACACGGTCATTATTAGAAAAGCCAAATATGTTCTAGATGCCGATATCGCCAAATGCTTTGACAAGATTAACCATGATTACCTACTGTCCAAAGTAGATTGTCCACAGGTCGTTAAAAGAACCATTAAACAGTGGTTGGAATGTGGCGTTATGGATAATGGCATATTTGAGGAAACCGAAACAGGCACACCTCAAGGTGGTGTAATAAGTCCTTTGCTGGCTAATATTGCACTACACGGAATGATAAACGACGTAGAAAACCACTTCCCAAATACAAAAAGAAGGGAAGATGGAAGTCAAAAGCAAGGTTATAAACCTAAAATCATCCGTTACGCTGATGATTTCGTAGTCTTACATGAAGACTATGAGGTTATTCTACAATGTAAAAATCTAATTGCACAATGGTTAAGAAAAATCGGACTTGAAATCAAATCATCTAAAACCAGAATTTGCCACACCTTAAAGGATGTAGAAATTGATGGAAGGATGGAAAAAGCAGGATTCGATTTTCTTGGATTCAATATACGGTCATACCCTGTTGGCAAATATCATTCTGGTAAAACAGGTGGTAATCCAAATAAGGGACAAAAATCAAGACTAATAGGATTCAAAACATTAATCAAACCTAGCAAGAAGAAAATCCTAGTGCAGCTTGGCGAAAGTAATCCACCAGATTTTTACAGAAAGTTTCGTGACTAGCCACGACAATGTGTTTCAATGAAACTAACGGAAGAATCTCGAAGTTGATGTCCATGATAAAAGCATTGCCAATTAACCTCTCCAACCTACAGAAAACAGTACTCCAACAAATAGTGAGAGGGACAACAAACCCCTATCGCCTTGTTAGACGAGCCAAGCTAATCTTAGCCGCAGCATCAGGAGAGAGCAATAGTTCGATTAGTCGAAGATTAGAATTAGACCGAGTACAAGTGCGTCAGTGGCGATCGCGATGGTTTGAGGAGAGAGAAAAACTGAGTGCCGCCGAAGAACAACAGGTAACGGAGAAAGCATTAATGGTCTTGATCAAAGGAATTTTAAGCGATCGCCCAAGACCTGGAACAACAAAATCCTTTACGGTCGAACAAGTAGTCCAGATTGTAGAGATCGCTTGTGAAGAATGTGAAAAATCAGACAGACCAGTGAGCCATTGGACACCTTCAGAGTTGGCGGATGAAGCCATAAAAAGAGGAATTGTCGAAAAGATTTCCCCCCGTAGTGTGGGGCGTTTTTTAAAAAGAAGCGACATTACAACCACATCTCGTTCGTTACTGGTTAAATGCCAAAATTGATGATCCCTTAAAATTTAAAAAGCAAGTCAAATATATCTGTGAACTTCATCAAGAAGCTAAAACTTTGTTAGAACAAGGAATTCATTTAATTAGTACAGATGAAATGACAGGGATTCAAGCTCTTGAGAGATTATTTCCGAACAAAAGAATCAAGCCTAAACAAGTAGAAAAAATCGAATTTGAATATGAAAGACACGGAACTTTAAGCTTGATTGCGAACTGGGATGTGGCAAGAGGAAAAGTTGTTAGTCCCTCTATTGGACCGACAAGAACAGAACAAGATTTTTCTGAACATATCCAGAGAACGATTAAGATTGATGAAAAAGCAGAATGGATTTTTATTGTAGATAAACTCAACACTCATAAATCGGAAAGCTTAGTCAAATTAGTAGCAGAAAGCTGTGAAATTACTATTGATTTGGGGAGAAAAGGAAAGGAGGGGATTTTGCAATCTATGGACAGCAGAGCAGATTTTTTATCAGATGAATCTCATCGAATTCGCTTTGTTTATATTCCCAAACATACATCGTGGCTTAATCAAATTGAGTGTTGGTTTTCGATCTTAGTCAGGCGTTTACTCAAAAGAATTACTGTCCGTTCAACTGAAGAACTATCCCAAAAAATTCTCAATTTTATTGATTACTTTAATCAACATTTTGCTAAGCCGTTCGTTTGGAAATTTAAGGGCTTTAAAGATCATAAGTGACTGGTGGATTATTTTTGCTAAGCTGCACTACCATTAGGCAGTGTTAAGTTACGAATAGCTAAACCAATGGGGGCAGTTGGTATCAGAACCCGCACAGTAATGGTTGGTTGTGCTAGGTTAGTTTGAGCAATCAGGTTGCGATCGTAGTCTTTTTGTGTGGGATCTAACTTAGAAACAATCACCGTATCTCCACCCTGTAAGCGCAGTTGGGGTAAGTGAGTTCCTTCGATTAAAGGAGTATATAAATCAACCCTTTCTTCGAGTACAGTGCCATCCACCAAGGGGCGACGAATAATAATAGAGCGTAAGTCAGCTTGGGGGGTGCTGCCTCCTACCCCCCTAATAACGTTATTTAGGGTAATTCCTGGTCCAAAAAAGTAATAACCGGGACGAGTGACTTCCCCCAAAATAGTTAACTGTACCGGGCGAGGTTGCGAGAGAACAGCAATGAGATCTGGGGGTTCTTGCAGGAAACGTTGTCCCAATTCATAAGCGACTTTTGTTTCCACTTCATCGAGAGTTAATCCCACAATAGAGATTTCCCCTAAAAATTGGACTTTGGATAAAAAACAATTGTTAGCTTAAATTTTACGCTAAACATATCTCCAGAGCTAAAATAGAGAATTAAGGTGATTTTAAAAACTCTCTTTCCATCTTTTTAGGGGATTTTAAATATTAAATAGCTTCATTCAGTTTCGGTTCCAATATAGATATCTAAGTAGCTTTCAGTTAGAGATTGAATGACTCGTTCTAATTCATCAATGAGATTTCTTCTAGTGAGTTTTTCTACAGCATCAATATGAGCAGAACTTCCGGCTCGTCCTAAATATTTAGGGTTTGCTGAAAAAAGTTTAGCATATTCTTCCTCAAAATCATCCCAAGGTATCAACTCTGCCATGATTACCCAACGATTATTGGGGGACAATTTGCCCTCGAAAGGTAATTCAAATTTTTCTGGGGGCGGTAAAGGTTGCTCCTCTTTTCGATACATTTGTTCTTGACCAACAACTGGGAGGTGTTTCTACCAATTATAGCGGTTTGTAGCCGACAAAGCTGATCTTTTTTGCGATCGCGAATATGGGTGTAACCTTTTAAAGAATAGGGTTTTGCTTTTATTCAGCAAACCCTAATTACCGAACGAATCATTCTGGCGGCTTGTTCTCGACTAATCTTTTGTTGTTCCACCCACAAACACAGCAGTTGATATTCCCAACATAAACGGAAGTCTTGATTGCCTAGACTGGCTAAGTCTAGTTGTAAAGAGGATAATTGATTAGCTATTTCGGGCAAATAACGGGCGATATGTCTTCGCCACCGTCTCACGGGATGTGTTCCCCCGGTAGCATACATAATTCGCCCTAAATACAAATAAAAGAACCATGTTTCCTGTCTACTATTGGTTAAAACCAGTTGACCACTAAATCTAGGTTGTTTGAGGCTATCAAAAAACCCTGCTTGTCTTGAGGCTGTAAATTCTGGTATGGAAATTGGGGTTTGATGAGGATAGGCAGCTGTCATCATTACATCTTGAATAAGGTGAGTAATCACACTGTTACAGTTATAGAGTTCCCTCAATTTCCGAAAAAATAACATCCAGGGGAGTGGGGAGACTGGGAGACTGGGTGACTGGGAGACTGGGTGACTGGGAGATGGGGAGACTGGGAGATGGGGAGATTGGGAGATGGGGAGATTGGGAGACTGGGCATTACCCACCTTACGGAAACAGCCGGTAAATTATGGAAAACTTTATCAGAAATTTTAGGGTAAGACGTTAATAAGTCTAATTTGAAATCAAGTATTAAAGGATGGGTGATTGTATTCGAGATTTAGAAATTATTGCCAAAGCCGCATCTGGGGAAGAATTGCCTAATCGTATTCAATATTTACCCTTATGATCAACAACATTCAAATTTTAACTATTTTCTTTTTCTGCTTCTAATTTAGGTATTAAATAAAGATTTTGTAATAATACTCCTGCCCCTGCAACCCACGGAGGAAGAATTAAAGCACCTAAAATTCCTAATAGCTGAACCCCACTTAAAACTGCTAATAATTGATATAAGGGAGGTACATTAACCGAAGAACCCACTAACAAGGGATCAAGGACATAAGTTTCTAAGTTTTGGATAATTAGAAAGAGTAATAGTACCCAAAGAAATAACCATCCTCCTTGAGCAACGGCTACAATTAAAGCAGGAATTGAACCTAAGACGGGACCAAAGAAAGGGATTAAATTGGTAATTCCGGCAATAGTTCCTAACCCTAAAGCAAACTCACCTATTCCTAAAAATTTTAACCCTAAACTAACTGCTAAACCGAGAATAAAAGAAACTAATAATCTTCCTTGAATATAGCCTCCCATTCTTTGACTAACTGGTATTACTTGCGCTTTTAATTGATCATTCCAACGAACAGGAAATAAACTAACAATCCCATTAATTAATTTTTGGGAACCTGATAACATATAGCCCGATAATAGGATAGCCAAAAAGACGTTTAAAACTCCTCCTACAATACCCCTTGTTATATCACTGACCCCAATTAATAATTTTTGACTTGATTTGAATGTCCAAGAAATAACTGATTGTAAATTGAATTGTTGATTAATAAAGTCAAGTATGTCTGGTTCTGTAAAACCCTTTTCTGTCATAAACAATTGAATCTGTTTATTCAAAGTTTCTATATAGAGTGGGAGTTTTTCTAACAAAAGTTGAAGCTGTGCTACTATAGTTGGTCCCAATAATAAACCTATTCCTGTTAATACTAATATCAACATCAAATAAACAGAAATAACAGAAAACCAACGAGGAACTCCAATATTTTCAACACTTTTAACTAAAGGACTCAAAGTAGATGCAATCACAATGGCAATCATCAAAATAATAATTAATCCTTTAAGTTGCCATAATAATAATAGCAAAAAGGCAGCACTGCCAATGATTAATAAATTAGATAAAGAGAGGGATATTTTTTGTCTAGGAATCATAATTTAAAATGCTAATAGGTTGTAAACTTTCAGCAGGGGTGAAGTTGAAAATGCGAGAATAAAAATAGAACTCGCCATCTAAAGCATACTTGATGTTATCAGCTTGTCGAAACCCATGTTGTTCCCCTTCAAAGGGAACATAAGCAACAGGAATTCCCTTGTTTTTAAGAGTATAAAGCATCATTTCTGCTTGGTTGGGAGGGACTACTTTATCCTCTAAACCTTGGAAAAATATAACAGGACAACTTAATTTATCTGTATAATTAATAGGCGATCGCTGTTCATAAATTTCTTTTTCTTCGGGATATTTACCAATTAACCTATCTAAGTAACGGGATTCAAATTTATGGGTATCTTTTGCCAATGATTCTAAGTCACTGACACCATAATAACTGGCTCCTGCTTTAAAAGTATCATCAAAAGTTAAGGCAGCTAAAGTAGTATAACCACCCGCACTTCCCCCAGAAATAGCTAAGCGATCTCCGTCTACTTTACCTTGAGCCGCTAAATATTTTGCCCCATTAATACAATCATTAACATCAACAACACCCCAATTTTTATCTAACCGTTGACGGTATGCTTTGCCAAACCCTGTACTTCCCCCATAGTTAACATCAAGATAACCAAAACCTCGACTGGTCCAATATTGAATTTTTAAGCTAAAACTAGGAGTAGCTGCTGCGGTGGGACCCCCATGACTTTTAACTAATAAAGGGGGCAACTCTCCATTAGAAAAACTATAATCTTTATTCTTCGGAGCATAATACCAAGCATAAGCTGTTAATCCCTTCTCTGTGGGAAATTCAATGAACTCTGGTTCTGAGAAATAGCCACTATCAACATCAATATTACTAGAAGTCTTTAATACTTTAGTTTGACTTAAATTCAAATCTAAATAAACAACCGATGTAGGTTCTATTGTCGATGAACCAAGGAATACAACGTTTTTATCTTGACTACGAAGAGAAGCTATATTACTGTAAGGAAGTTCTAAAATACTCAGTTGTTTATCAGGTATATTTAAAGTGCCTAAATACCAACGTCCATCTTGAGTATAAGTACAAAGAATTTCTTGCTCTGATGTAAAGGTATAAGTGGATAATCCAAACACCCAATGAGGGTAAGAGAATTCAGCAGTCAGAGGAAAAATAGGTGCGTTATTAGCATTAGATTGGTAACAGTAAAGATTAGCCCAACCAGATTGATCACTGACGTAATATAATTGGCCACCTGGTGACCATTTCGGTTCATTAATAGACTCATCTATATACCCTGCGATACATTGTATATCCTTTAATGAGCCATTACTTTCGATATTACCTAACCATAATTTTGTTCCATCCCAAGGCATATTAGGATGATTCCAACTAATCCAAGCGAGTTGTTTTCCATCGGGACTTAAACGGGGAGAAGAATAAAAATCATCTCCTTCTATTAGAGGTGTGATTGCTCCTGTATTGATATCAATAGCAACAATTTTGTTTTCACATTCTTGATCAGCGTGACTATGATCTTCACACACACTAATTAGGCGATTATTAGCGACATCCAAGACAAAATCAGCGTAACGAAGTTGATTCTCAGGGGTTAAAGCTTTGGGATCTTCATTAGGTAACTTTTGATAAAGACGTTGATCTTGAAAATTAACAAAATAAACAACCCCATCATTAACTAAAAAAGAACCTCCCCCATATTCATGAACACGAGTACGAACATTAAAGGGTTGAGGAGTAATCTCTGTTATTTGACCATCAGGACTATATTTAACTAAGACACTTCGTCCCTTTTCTTGGGGTCTTCCTTCCAACCAATAAATATCATTATTGTCAAAAACTACACCTCCTAATCCAATACTTTGAGCAACAATTAAATCAGAGGTGATCGGTGATTTCCAAGAACCAAAGGGAGCTATTGTAGGTGATGGCATAATAAGAGTTTTAAGGATTCAAAATTTACAATACTTTACCCTAGTTAAAGAGTAGATTAATTTTAGGGAACGTCAAGCTAATAACAAGGGTCAATTATAACGATAATTAACAACAAAAGCACGGGAGTAGTGGCAATGGCTAAAATACGGATAGGATTGTTATTCGGTGGAAGATCAGGAGAACACGAGGTTTCTATTAATTCGGCACAAGCCATTGCCCAAGCTTTGCAAACAGGAGAAAATGACCATAAATACGATGTTATTCCGGTGTACATCCAAAAAAATGGCGTTTGGATCGCAGGAGAAACAGCCGATGAAGTCCTAGAAAGTAAAACTCCTCTTTCTCCGGAAGACACAAACCCTTATCAATTATGGCAGTTTCCTCCAGAACTTCAAGAGGTAGAGGTGTGGTTTCCCGTGTTACATGGCCCCAATGGGGAAGATGGCACCATTCAAGGGTTATTAACCTTAATGCAGGTTCCTTTTGTGGGCAGTGGGGTGTTAGGATCGGCCGTAGGCATGGACAAAATTGCCATGAAAATGGCCTTTGCTCAAGCCGGACTCCCCCAAGTTAAGTATAAGGCCGTTGAGCGATCGCAAATCTGGTCTAACCCCTGTATTTTTCCTAAACTTTGTGACGACATCGAAGCAGGGTTAGGCTATCCTTGCTTTGTCAAACCAGCTAATCTGGGATCGTCGGTGGGTATTGCTAAAGCGCGATCGCATTCTGAGTTAGAAGCAGCTTTAGATAGTGCGGCCAGTTATGATCGACGTATTGTTATCGAAGCAGGAGTTACGGCCAGAGAGTTGGAATGTGCTGTGTTAGGCAATGATAACCCCAAAGCTTCTGTGGTAGGAGAAATTACTTTTGATAGCGATTTTTATGACTACGAAACTAAGTATACAGAAGGTCGTTCTCAGATACATATTCCTGCTAGTTTACCAGAAAAAGTCATCAAACAAATTCAAGAAATGGCCATACAAGCTTTCAAAACAGTCGACGCTTCTGGTTTAGCGAGAGTGGACTTTTTCTATGTAGAAGAAACCCAAGCAATTTATCTCAATGAAATTAATACCTTACCAGGGTTTACTAAATTTAGTATGTATCCTCAACTGTGGCAAGCAACAGGCATCAGTTTTGAACAATTAGTGGATAAATTAATACAATTAGCCTTAGAAAAATAATAGATAAACGGGGGAGTATGTCAACCTGCCCATGTTTTTAATAGCCATCCGATTACAACCCCTAACCCACCAAAGCGAACAATTTGCCAAAATACCTCCCCTAATAATCCTTGACGAATTCCTTGCCAAAATAGAGTATTGAGGTCTTGATCGGTTAATAAATTAGTTTCTAGCTCAAGGGTTAACTGTTGCAATTCTTCGTTAATTTTCTCTACTTCTGCGGTGTCTTCTTTAGCAATAGTATTTAATCTGTCTTCTAGGTCTAATTTTTGCTTTTGTGACTGTTGAACCTGTTTATGACGTTCTTTGAGTTTGAGCAGCGATCGCTCTACTTCCATCAAAGCGGTTTCAAATTCTTCGTCAGGGTTTGGGGACTGATTAGATTCAATAGAAGACATTCTCGCTACAGTTATTCGCTAAACTTAAGGTAGAGCAGTGTTCAAGTTGCTCTATTTCTATCTTAAACTTAACCATGTCCCCTATGTCCCAAGTTTCTCCAGCCGAGTCACTACAGTCCGCTTCTTCCCTAGAATTAGCGCAAGTTTTAGCACAACAGTTAAGTATTACCCCCAGTGATTGGCACCGTCTTAAAGGCAATCGTCAAGCACAAGCTCAACAGCAACTAGCCACAGCTTTAGTATTTTTACTCAACAATCAACCCGATGAGGCGTTAGCTCACATTAATCAGGCCGCTGGATGGTTAGATCGTTCCATTTCCCCCCTTCCTTGTCCTGGCCATGGCCCGAAAAATTAGTCAACCTGATCATCCTTTGCAAAAGGACGGGCTAAGGGTTCTCCGATAAAGATTCCTTGCCCAACCCAAGCCACACTTTTCCAGTAAGCGTGTAATAGGTTATCTCCCTGCAAATAATAATACATAGCTACCCCAGGATGAGGAAATTTCTGGGGAAAGTTACAGGGTTCAATCACCGTTCCATAACTACCCGTGGCACCAGCTTTTAACCACTCAACACTACTCATTTGTCCACTATCGGTAAGTTTTCCGCCAAAAGATGTCAAATGATCAGCCATCGCCCCTGGAATAAACCGATTAGTATCTAATTCTCTTACTTTAGTTACCCCTGTAAAGTAAAATAAAACATCGTTTTTATCTTTTAAAACGTTACCTTGAATCACTTCAATAGGAATTTTATCTGATAATTTTTTAATAATAATTTCGTAAAAATTAGACCGCACATTACGGGCTTTGTCTTTGGTATTCATTAAATATGCAGTTCCTTGAGGATGACTATTATCGGAGGCAATACCCCGATCAATTAACGCTTTTGCCTCTTCAAAACTGCTCCCAGTAATGGCCATAGTGGGACGAATTCTGAAATCAATAAAAGGTTGAGAACGATTACTATTAAAGTAAGGGTTAGGGGCGATCGCTTTACATCCCTTGGCGCAGTGACGAGGATCAAATCCTAGAGCAAAAGCACTGGTAATGGACATACAATCAACTCTGTAGGGTTTTGTCCAAGTTAAGGCATATCCTTGCACATCAGGAGGGGTTAGAGCATCTACTTCTTGTTTAATACGTTTAAAGTCTTCACGGGACAAACTGGTTTCACTGGGGTCGAAAATAACTTCTATTACATGGTTAGCAGGAATATTCCGTTTTTGACGATAATATTGACCGATCTGAACACTTAAAGGATCAGCATGGTTAAAAATAATCGCTAATTCCCTATTTTGCTCTTTTAGTGGCCACCCTTGGCAACTACTTAGGGTTTGCTGAAAAAGTTTCTCCAAAATTTATGCCACTTTTGACCAAGAATTTTCTGACAAATCAATAAGTTTTAGTACATAAAAATTGTTTAAAGTATAATCAAAATTAATGAAAGGCGGTTCAATGAGTTCCCCTGTTCTATTATTAGTAAATAAGGACAAAAAAAGCGACAAAAACTGCCTCAGAAGTTTAGAAAGATTGACAACTAAAAATGTAATAGCAATAGATGTAATGGAGGTTTCAGGGAGTTTTGTTATCACGAGATTTAGGCTAAATCTTCGTTTAGCTTGTCCAAACTTTCCCTCAATAGCATTACGGAAGCATTCATCGGAGTGGGCTTGTTTCTTTTCTTCTTTACTGACATTTTTCGGAGGTCTTCCTAACTTCGGACCACTGATTCTTATCGCTCTTTCCTTACACCAATTTCTGTTTTCCCTAGTTCGATAAATTTTATCTACATGGACGGATTCGGGATAATAGCCAAACGTTTCTTTATACTTTTCTACTTGTTCTTTTAAATGACAAGATTCATTGAAGTTTTCCCAACTTATTTTGTATAGAAACACATAGTTATCTACACAGCTTACTGAGAGTTTAGCTCCAAACTCTATTGGTTTTCCTGCTTTTCCCCTCACTATTGGACGAATATGCCGTTGAGTTAAACTTACAATTCTTTGAGGAACACTCTGGGTCTTATTCTCCCACATTGGCTGTTGTTGTTCATAAACTTTTTTGATAGTCTCTAGACAATTTTTCTGTCTTTTACTCAGATTTTCCAGGGAAGCCCCAGCTTGAATTAAGTCTTCTATATTTCCTAAATTTTTCTTAAAGTATTTTAACTGTTTCCCGATAGCTTTTCTTCTTTCTTGATAAGATACTTTTCGTTTTTTAGCTACTTTTAAGTATTCCTTTCTAGCAATTATTCTAGAAGTTCTCGGCTTTTTTCTCAATTTTACTCTTAATGGTTTATAAAGATTATCTATTATTCTTTCTGTCTCAATTCTGGCTTGATTTAATATGCCTAAATCCGTTGGGTATTTGATGTCTGCTGGCGCACAAGTCGCATCTAAAATTAGTTTACCTTTATTTTTTATTTTTTCTCCTTTTTCTTGGAGACAATCCTTTTTTTTTACTTCTTTATCACTCTTGTCTATTTCTCTTTTTACTATTTTTTTATTGATTTTGTTTATCAATTCTCCATCAATTCTTTTCCTAAAATGAACTAGCATTGAAGATTCCAGTGGTGGCTCTTGTTGATAACAATTTAAACCTATAAAGTATTGTAGATAGGGATTTTCTCTAATCTGTTCTATAGTTTCTCTATCACTTGTTCCTAATTTTTCCTTAATAATTAATGTCCCTAATGCCATTCTAAATAGTTTGGCTGGCGCACCTTTTTCTGCTGAAAAAAGTTTAGCATATTCTTCCTCAAAATCATCCCAAGGTATCAACTCTGCCATGATTACCCAACGATTATTGGGGGACAATTTGCCCTCGAAAGGTAATTCAAATTTTTCTGGGGGCGGTAAAGGTTGCTCCTCTTTTCGATACATTTGTTCTTGACCAACAACTGGGAGGTGTTTCTACCAATTATAGCGGTTTGTAGCCGACAAAGCTGATCTTTTTTGCGATCGCGAATATGGGTGTAACCTTTTAAAGAATAGGGTTTTGCTTTTATTCAGCAAACCCTATATTAGTGTTAGGTCAAAATCTCCCACTAAATTTTAACTTCTGATGTCAGCTGGGCTGACTTTTTCTTAATCCTTGGCAGTCGATGTTTGAACCCACAAAGAATCTCCCAAGAAATCGTTCCTAGCATGGTTGCCCAGTGATTGGCGGTAATTTCCTGGTTTCCATCTTGACCGATTAAAGTCACAGTATCTCCCACTTTAAGATGACGAAGGTGACTTACATCTAACATTAACTGATCCATTGTAATTGCTCCGATTTGACAAGCTCGCTGACCTTTAATTAATACTTGTAAACGATTAGATAATTGGCGAGGAACTCCATCGGCATAACCAATACCAACCACTGCTATTTTCATCGGGCGATCGCTAACGAATTGATAACCATAACTAACCCCTGTATTAGCAGGGATAGTCTTGATTTGAGTAATTTTGGCCTTAACTTGTAAAACAGGCTTTAAAGAGACAATAGAGCGCAAATGAGGAGCAGGATAGAGACCATATAAACCTAGTCCCACCCTAACTAAATCGTAGTGTAACTGGGGAGCAATGAGAGTGGCCGCAGAATTTGCAAAATGAAGACGAGGGGGTTTAACTCCTTGGGCTTTTAACTGGGAGATGGCCGTTTTGAACCGTTTGTGTTGTAGATACATATTGGTGCGATCGGGATCATCGGCGGTAGCTAAATGGGAATAGACACTATTTAACTTTAAGTAGGGCAACTTTTTAACTAAACTGGCAAATTCTGTTCCCTGATGCCAAGGCATTCCCAAGCGAGACATTCCCGTATCTAATTTTAGATGAACCGATAAAGGTTTTTCCCACTGGGATAAGGTTTGAGAAAAAATTATGGCCTGTTGAGGATCACAGAGAGTAGGTTCTATATTCCAATGGGCGATCGCTGCAATTTCTTCAGGGGTGTTGATTGCCCCTAAAATCAAGATCGGTGCAGTTATACCGGCCTCTCGTAGCTCGATCCCTTCTCCTAAAGTCGCCACCGCCAAAGCATTAGCCCCTGCTTCAAGGACAGTTTGCGCAACGGCGATCGCCCCATGACCATAAGCATCTGCTTTTACCACAGCCATTAATGCGGTTTTTGGAGACAATAGTTGCTTAATTTGAACAACATTATGACTTAATGCCGATAAATCAATTTCTACCCAAGCCCGTTGGCGAATAACCTCAGAAAGATGATAACTATAGCGATTACGCTCAATAACCCCACTTAAAGACTCTTGACTTACCACTTTTTTTCACTCCGACACACTCACCCATCATTCTAGACGATTGATGTTATGGTAGCAGACGTAGAAATTGAGATCGATGATTCCAGGAAAATCAGAAAATCAACTATAATATGTCAAGTGGAATATTTGACTCCGTTTTTATTTAGACTATAAGGAAAAAAGTTTTTGAGAACCATTACCCCAAAAGTTGTTTGCCATCAATAAGCCTATGGAAGCATCCTTTGAAATTACTCTGCAAATTGTGATGGCTGTTCTCGCAGGCATCAGCGCACAAGTCATTGCTGAATTTTTTAAGGTTCCTAGCATTGTCTTCTTGCTTCTATTCGGCATTATACTCGGAGCCGATGGCCTAAATATTCTTAACCCCCAGGAGTTAGGAATAGGTTTGGAGGTATTAGTGGCTCTTTCTGTCGCCATTATTCTGTTTGAAGGGGGCTTAAACCTAGAATTAAAAGATTTAGGACGAGTCTCAGGTAGTCTTCGTAATTTGGTTACTTTTGGAACTTTAATTACCCTGGTGGGTGGTGGTATGGCTGCCCACTGGTTAGCAGAATTTCCTTGGTCCATCGCCTTTCTCTATGCGGCTTTGGTAGTAGTTACTGGACCGACGGTTATTGGCCCCCTTCTCAAACAAGTAGAAGTCGAACGGAAAGTGGCTACCCTCTTGGAAAGCGAGGGGGTTCTCATTGACCCTGTGGGGGCTATTTTAGCCGTAGTGGTTCTCGATACAATTCTTAATAGTAATGCCACACCTGTAGAAATTTTTAGTGGTTTACTGCTAAGATTCACCATTGGTGCCATTATTGGGGGCATTAGTGGATTTTTATTGGGTTTTCTGCTGAAAAATACTCTTTTCCTCTCAGAAGAATTGAGAAATTTAGTGGTATTGGCCGGGGTTTGGGGATTGTTTGGTTTATCCCAACTAACCCTGAGTGAATCGGGGTTAATGGCTACTGTGGTGGCAGGAATTGTTCTGAGGGCTTCATCTATACCCGATGAACGGTTATTAAGACGTTTTAAGGGACAGTTGACAGTTTTATGTGTCTCAGTCCTATTTATTCTCTTGGCGGCGGATCTTTCTATTGACAGTATTTTTGCTTTGGGATGGGGTAGCGTTTTAGCGGTTTTGGCTTTGATGTGGCTGGTACGCCCCATTAGTATTGCTTTGTGTACCATCAATAGCGATCTCAATTGGCGAGAAAAGTTTTTTTTAGGCTGGATTGCTCCACGGGGAATTGTTTCTGCTTCGGTTGCTTCTCTATTCGCCATCTTACTAACTGAAAAAGGCATTAATGGCGGTGACTCTATTAAAGCCCTAGTCTTCTTGACTATTATGATGACGGTATTTATTCAGGGTTTATCAGCCCGTTGGGTGGCCAAAGGACTAAGAATTACGGCAGTGGAAGCGACAGGAGCAGTAATTGTGGGCTGTAATGCCCTGGGACGATTACTAGGACGATTATTTGAGCAGCAGGGAGAATCGGTGGTATTAATCGACACAGATCCCGAAGCCTGCTCCCAGGCCGAAGCTCAAGGTTTATCGGTGTTTCAAAGTAGTGCGCTTGATCCTGATGTCCTGGAAGAAGCCGGCATAGAATCTATGGGAACTTTCATGGCCTTGACTAGCAACGGCCAAGTTAACATAGTGCTAGCTCAAAGGGCCACAGAAGAATTTAAACCCCCCAGAGTCTTCGCTATCTTTCCTAGTAATGCCCCTCAAGACAACAACGCCAATAAAACTGGGAACACTAATAAAACTAATATTAGTCCGGCCTTTGTGGATCAACAATTAATTAAAATGTGGAATCAATACCTAACAGAAGATCAATTCAAGTTAGGTATCACGAATTTTCAAGAACAGGGATTCTCTTTTAAACAAGCCCATTTTCAAGCTTTGATTCGTGAAGGAGAGGTATTACCCCTTTTGATTAAGCGACAAGGCAGTTTACAAGTTGTTCAAGCTGCTCAAACTTGGCAAGCTGGAGACGAAGTTACTTACCTCTTACACGATCCTCGTCCAAAACTGCTCAAACGTCTCTCAGGAGGAAATAAAACCTCTAAAGAATTAACGGCAGAACGCTTATCTGAAGTAGAAGAAGTTCCTCTAGCTGATCCCGTTGATAATTCTCTGTCTGAGTCTGCCGGGTTAAAAAGTCAAAATAGTTAGAATCTGGAATTTATATATTAAAACTCAATTTTAAAGGGACAGGTCTATTCAAGTTCTTTCCATGTATTTAATATCGTTTGATAACAAACTAGGCAAAAATAAAGAGTAAAATTAATCATTCCCAATAGCTTAGGGACACCTTCAATTAACAAAGACTTCATAGGAAAATAGGAATAAAAAGAATCGATTAATACTGCTATAATAATCAATGAAAATGCAGTTATCATAATTCCTAATGGTGTCTCTCTCAAAGTTTTCCAAAACAACGATAAATAAACAATTAGAATAACGCCGTAAACACGAATGGTGGTTAATTTAGCAATATCAAAATATTGTAGAATAATATGAGTACGATAAATTTCGTTGAAAAAAAATCCCGTGGTTAAAATGGTAGAACCTAATAAGAAAAAGTTATTACTATTGTTAGGATTGATCCGTCTAATAATAAAAAAAGTAAACCCACATATTACAGGAGGGATAGAACACAATACCTCAAACGTATGGGTTAATAAACCGGCCGTTGGATAACGAGGTGTTGCAGGAGGAATAAATAAACCATCTACAGGTGGAGCAAATTTTTGAGCATAAATTATTACCAAAATTAATAACAGAATACTAATACTATTGCAAATTATAAATGGAGTGGGAATTTTTTTGAGTAGCATTAATATTCTATTTTTTATTCTTGTCAACAAAACCCATTTCCTCCATAATAGATAATGGCACAGTATTAGAGATAAAACATGGCAAAAGCAATCTGGAATGATGTTATTTTAGCAGACAGTCAACAATGCGAAATGGTAGAAGGAAATTACTATTTTCCTCCTGATTCCATTAACAAAGAATATTTTAAGGAAAGTAGTACCCGTACTAATTGTTTCTGGAAAGGAGAAGCAACTTACTACACAATTGAAGTCAATGGACAAGAAAATAAGGATGCTGCTTGGTACTATCCAACCCCTAAAGAAAAAGCCCAAAATATTAAAAATTATGTGGCTTTTTGGAAGGGAGTAAAAGTTGAAAAATAAAAATTGTTTGCTAAATTACAGTAGGGCGGGCATTGCCCACCTTGCTAATCTGAGTTTAGATATTCATTGCAGTCCAAATTGTCCAGCTATCCATTAACAGTAAAAATAGAGTACAGACTAATAAAATTAAATACATCCAAGGTTGGGAAAGAGGGCGAACATCAGTGGTATCAATCCCTGTTTTTTCAGTAACAATATTGACTAAATAGGAAAATCCCGCAATACGCATAGGAAGTAAATAAGCTTGCTGAGAATTTTCACTAACAAAATAATAAACTAAACCTCCTTGTCCCGTAGTTCGTAATTTTAAATCCTTAATCTCTGACCAATTTAATGACCATCCTTTGCGGAAAAAAGAAGAAAACCAAACAGGATAAACTACTTTAATTTGACTTTCGTTAACAATAACCCGTTCGCTCAACGCCCCCACCAAAACCAATAAACCCAAAAATATCCCTATCCATAATACATTAGAAGGAACAGGAGCATTAGTTACCTCAGCTAAAAACGGTAAAGGAACGGTCAAGGAAATATATAAACTAACTAAGGTGATACGAATTAAAGGAGAAATGCGAAAGATAGAGCGATTGATAACCATGATTTTTTAAGTATTTAAAAAGTGTCAGGAGTTAGAAGTTATTTTTGAGACGGAGATTTATGCTCAGTCTCAAAAAAATGTTCGCTTCAGGCAACTAGGTTTTAGACCCTATTATCTTAATAACCGAATAATTAACAATCAATAATTGTTAATTGTTAATTGCTGAATTGGTCTTATTTTAAATTAAGGAACTTATCCAAAGCGGCAACCATTTGCGGTGGCCAACGACGGATATTTTTTACCCAGTCGAGATCCTGATAACGGTTATCCATGCCAACAGCAGCCACCCAATGGCTTTCGGCTTCTCCTTGTTGTCCAATATTCCATAAAACCGCCGTTAAAGCCGCCCTCACATCGGGAAACATAGGATATTTACGCACTAAATTACGCATTTCTTTGACAGCCTCGCCAGTTTTTCCAATTTGATAATAAACTAGGGCCGCATTAGCTCTGGCAAAGGCAAAATTGGGGGCTATTTCTGAGGCTTTGCGATAATCAGTTAAAGCTTGTTCCCACTCACCTTCTCCACTTTTGGCATTACCCCGATTATTATATGCCATAGCATCATCAGGGTTAAGTTCTAAGACACGATTATAATCAGCGATCGCCTCATCATATTTTCCTTGAGCTTCCAGGGCAGTTCCTCGGTTGAGATAAGGATCGGCGGCCTCTGGGGCAAGTTCAATGGCTTGGTTAAAATCAGCGATGGCGGCTTCTAATTTATTTTGACTTACACGAGCATTGCCTCGGTTACTCCAAGCAGCCGGGTTGCTGGGAAATGTCTCAACTAACTGAGTCCAATAAGTCTCTGCTTGGGCAAAATTTCCATTTTCTGTAGCTGCTATAGCTTTTTTGGCAATGGATTGACCTTCTTCTAGTTGTTCTTCTGTCAGAGGAGGATTATCTTGAGTTTGCGCTAATCCCGTGCCTGTTACACTTGTCCAGGTTAATAAAATAATCAGTAAACTTAAAATCCAACGAATCATTCTAGTCTTTAGTTCTGGTATCTTTTACTTGATTATAACCACTCTTACTGTTCACAAACCTCTGAGGGTTGCAATCCTAAACTTAAATACAAATCATCACTATCTCTATCTCTCTCTCTGTCATTGTAAAATCCTGCTTGTTGGTGAAAACTGAGACTTGTGGCATTTACACTGGAGTTTCTTCGTTTATCTTTGCCAAAAAAAGTGATTTTGATGACACAAGCTCCATTCGTTGACCAATTTTCATAGTCGTACAGGGAATCATAAGGAGTTAGGTTGGTCTCTCTTCTCATAAAACATTCTATTCCCACTGGTACTCTATTAGGATTAACATCGTCAGGAAAATAGCCTCTTTCCATTCTAAAAACCTCTAATTCTCGCTTAACACAACTCATCTGTATTTTAGCTTCTGCATAGTGAAATTTATCAACAGTTGCCACATAAGCAGGTATAGCAAGGGTAGATAAAATGCCAACAATGATGCCAGAAATTAATAATTCTAGTAAAGTAAACCCTTGATCACTTTTGTTATCTTTTCGGTGCCTAATTAGGGTTTGCTGAAAAAGTTTCTCCAAAATTTATGCCACCTTTGACCAAGAATTTTCTGACAAATCAATAAGTTTTAGTACATAAAAATTGTTTAAAGTATAATCAAAATTAATGAAAGGCGGTTTGATGAGTTCCCCTGTTCTATTGTTAGTAAATAAGGACAAAAAAAGCGACAAAAACTGCCTCAGAAGTTTAGAAAGATTGACAACTAAAAATGTAATAGCAATAGATGTAATGGAGGTTTCAGGGAGTTTTGTCATCACGAGATTTAGGCTAAATCTTCGTTTAGCTTGTCCAAACTTTCCCTCAATAGCATTACGGAAGCATTCATCGGAGTGGGCTTGTTTCTTTTCTTCTTCACTGACATTTTTCGGAGGTCTTCCTAACTTCGGACCACTGATTCTTATCCCTCTTTCCTTACACCAATTTCTGTTTTCCCTAGTTCGATAAATTTTATCTACATGGACGGATTCGGGATAATAGCCAAACGTTTCTTTATACTTTTCTACTTGTTCTTTAAAATGACAAGATTCATTGAAGTTTTCCCAACTTATTTTGTCTAGAAACACATAGTTATCTACACAGCTTACTGAGAGTTTAGCTCCAAACTCTATTGGTTTTCCTGCTTTTCCCCTCACTATTGGACGAATATGCGGTTGAGTTAAACTTACAATTCTTTGAGGAACACTCTGGGTCTTATTCTCCCACATTGACTGTTGTTGTTCATAAACTTTTTTGATAGTCTCTAGACAATTTTTCTGTCTTTTACTCAGATTTTCCAGGGAAGCCCCAGCTTGAATTAAGTCTTCTATATTTCCTAAATTTTTCTTAAGGTATTTTAACTGTTTCCCGATAGCTTTTCTTCTTTCTTGATAAGATACTTTTCGTTTTTTAGCTACTTTTAAGTATTCCTTTCTAGCAATTATTCTAGAAGTTCTCGGCTTTTTTCTCAATTTTACTCTTAATGGTTTATAAAGATTATCTATTATTCTTTCTGTCTCAATTCTGGCTTGATTTAATATGCCGAAATCCGTTGGGTATTTGATGTCTGCTGGCGCACAAGTCGCATCTAAAATTAGTTTACCTTTATTTTTTATTTTTTCTCCTTTTTCTTGGAGACAATCCTTTTTTTTTACTTCTTTATCACTCTTGTCTATTTCTCTTTTTACTATTTTTTTATTGATTTTGTTTATCAATTCTCCATCAATTCTTTTCCTAAAATGAACTAGCATTGAAGATTCCAGTGGTGGCTCTTGTTGATAACAATTTAAACCTATAAAGTATTGTAGATAGGGATTTTCTCTAATCTGTTCTATAGTTTCTCTATCACTTGTTCCTAATTTTTCCTTAATAATTAATGTCCCTAATGCCATTCTAAATAGTTTGGCTGGCGCACCTTTTTCTGCTGAAAAAGTTTAGCATATTCTTCCTCAAAATCATCCCAAGGTATCAACTCTGCCATGATTACCCAACGATTATTGGGGGACAATTTGCCCTCGAAAGGTAATTCAAATTTTTCTGGGGGCGGTAAAGGTTGCTCCTCTTTTCGATACATTTGTTCTTGACCAACAACTGGGAGGTGTTTCTACCAATTATAGCGGTTTGTAGCCGACAAAGCTGATCTTTTTTGCGATCGCGAATATGGGTGTAACCTTTTAAAGAATAGGGTTTTGCTTTTATTCAGCAAACCCTAATTATTCCCTCTTAAACTCAATTTTTGGATAATCAAAGTCAATTTTTTTATTCATCTATATTCAAAATTTCTATTAGTCCTAAAAATCATCATTTTTCATCTCTGGATTGGGCTTTCAAATTAATTTGTGAGAAATCCGGGATTAGCAAAGACTTGTTTTGTCCTTCTTTACAAAATATCACAAACTTAGAAAAATGGGTAAATATTTTTTATCAGAGCCTCTGTACCACAAAATTTCTGGGGGATGCCAAGTCGTTAGCTTAGAATAAGTTTTCCATTTTTTCCCAGGTTAATCCTTTTTCAATATATTTAGGCTCTTGCGGGTTATAAGGACTTTGAAGGCGATCAATACTAATAATTTCTGCTGTTTCTGAAATCAGGGGAATCTCGGCATTGAATTCTGTCGAACCCATTAAAGAACTAGAAAATCCTTTAAAAATCATTACTTTATCCTTTTCTTCCTCAATAACAACTGTTATTAATAATACTTCTTGAGGATGTTTAATTGTGTACTTTTCTAGTTGTTGTATTTTTGATAATGACATGGTTGATAATGGTTTATAATCGATAGTTTTTTACTGACTTAACCAAGCGATCACTTCTTTTATCCATTCTTCTGTACTGGTATTTTTGAGCATCAGATTATCTTGACTTAAGGTAGAAACAGCTTTGTTTATCTCTTCATTAGTATACCCTAAAGCTAACAAGGTCATCTCAATATCTTCTAAAATATCCAAAGATGGCATGGCAGAAGAAGAAGCAACGGTTCCCCCTACCAGTTTTCGCCATTGTGATAGTTTTGTTCTCAATTCTAAAGCAATTCTCTCTGCGGTTTTTTTACCCACTCCTGGGGTTTGAGATAATGTTCTAATATTTCCAGTGACGATAGCTTGTACTAATTCTTCTAACCCTAGAGTATCTATTAAGGCAATGGCTGATTGTGCGCCAATACCACTAACACTTATCAGTTGACGGAATAATTCCCGTTCGGCAGTAGTAGAAAACCCGTATAAAATTTGCTGATCCTCTTTTATTTGTAAATAAGTAAAAACCTGAATATTTTCTAAATCATATTGAGAAATATCTCGCGCTAATTTTGAGGGTATTTGCAATTCATAGCCGATTTTATTCACTTCTAAGACCAATATTATCCGATTATTGGTATTTTTGATAACTTCGATAGGAATGCCTTTTAAGTAGCTAATCACAGGGGTTTAAGTTAATAATGGGTTTCAATAAATACAAAACAATTCAAATAGATTATACCATTAATTAACTCTTTTGTTAAGAATAAGTTAAGAGAAACAGAGCAACTATTCTGAGTATTACTACCTTTCTTTGATGAGATAATTACATGGAGAAGAACCTAAACAATTATTACAAAATGCTGACTTAGCTTTATATAAAACTAAACAAGAAGGACGCGATCTCGTAATTTCTTTTGATTTAATCTCGTAGTGGTTACAGAAACTGACCATTTTTTTCTACAATAGGTAATGATCAAACCACCCTAGCCAAGTTATGACCCAAACCAATAGTCAACCCCGTACCGATGTTGAAAAGGAAGCCTATCTCAACGAAATACCCAATGAGGTAGAAATGTCTTTGTTTGACCATCTCGAAGAACTGCGGATGCGTATTTTTTACTCTTTAATTGCAGTGGCGGTGGGTATGGTTGGTTGTTTCCTGGTGGTTAAACCCTTGGTCCGATGGTTAGAAGTTCCGGCTCAAGGAGTCAAGTTTTTACAGTTAGCCCCTGGTGAGTTCTTTTTTGTCTCGATTAAAGTGGCTGGTTATAGCGGTTTATTGGTGGCGAGTCCTTTTATTCTTTATCAGATTATTCAGTTTGTTTTACCAGGGTTAACCCGTGGGGAACGTCTTCTATTGGGCCCTGTGATTTTAGGATCGAGTGTCTTATTTTTTGCGGGAATTGGTTTTTCTTATTGGGCTTTAATTCCGGCTGCGTTAAACTTTTTTATCACCTACGGGGGCGATGTTGTTGAACAATCTTGGTCCATTGATCGCTATTTTGAGTTTGTTCTATTATTAATGTTTAGTACGGGTATTGCTTTCCAAATTCCTGTGATTCAATTAATTTTAGGACAGTTGGGTATTGTCTCTTCAAATCAGATGTTAAAGGGATGGCGTGTGATTGTTTTAGGCTCGGTTATTTTGGGTGCAATTTTAACTCCTTCTACCGATCCCTTAACTCAATCTTTATTAGCAGGGGCTGTTTTAGGATTATATTTTGGTGGTATCGGCCTTGTTAAATTAACTGGAAAATAGACTAACTATTATAACATAAGTTGGACTCATTTGGTTTTTATTTTACTAGCGATCGCTATTCTTTTTTTAGGTCAAAAGTTACAATTTTCCAGGGTTGAATTTTCTGCTCATCATTCGTTGCTTCTTCTAATAAGTTTCTTCCTTGACCTAATTTTAGGTTTAAATCACTTTCTATTTCCATTGTAGCTGCTTTTCCTTCACATTCATAACAGCGTAGAATATAGTTATCTTTTCCCTCTTCTTCTGCTGGTTTCAATGCAGAGATAATTAAGTTTTCTGCTGGTATATTTAACCCTGAAAATACAGGGGGCAATGTTCCTTTATTATTTTTTTTATTATCAGTAATTACTACCTGTAAGGGAATATTCAACTCACGGGCTTTTTGTACTGTTTTTGCTTCTTGCCAACTTCCTTGATGGGGATAGATAGCATAGGTAAATTCCTGTTTTCCAATGTCACAAGTTGGATCAGGCCATCGGGGACTTTTTAATAGGGTAAGTCTTAGGCGATCGCTTTGACTATCATAGCCATATTTACAGTCATTTAATAAGCTAACTCCATAGTTTTTACTATTATCGGTTAAATCTGCCCATCGTAATGCTGGTACTTCCCATTTAGCTTTTTGATATGGTGTTTTTGGACAGTTTGACCGTTGAATAGTTCCAAAAGGAATTTCATAGCTACTATATTCTGCTGTTAAATTAAATGGAAATGCTGCTTTAACTAAAACATATTTTTCTTGCCAGTCAACTTTAGTTTTTATTTGCAAAATTGCTGATTTTTTCTGCAATACATAATCTTGAGTAAACTCGGAGTCACCCATTTTTCTGATAACTCTCACTTTCCATTGTATAGGACCCACTTCTAAGGTTTCTATAGATATTAACTTAGGACATGGTAAGGGATAACTATTATAATTTGGATCAATATTCCACGCATCCCAATATTGTCCTTTATCCTGAAAGCTTTGTAATTTATTTCCTTCTCTTTTTAAAATCTCTAATTGATTATTTTTATCATAGATACTATCAATATTTCCAGTCTTAGCATTGATTATTACTTTCAGATATTCATTCTCTAAAATAGTTTCATTTTGTTGTAATATTTCTTCTTTCTCTCTTTCTTTATCATTAGGGACTAGATAAAAAACACCATAACCAATAGAAGGGATATTCTCAGCCACAAATAGAAGCTTATTATCATGGGACACTTGAGTAACTAACTTATTCTCTTCTAAGTCATAAATTTCATAATTATTATCCATATAATCAATTTCTACTATTTCCGAACGCTCCCAGTTAAGAGAGTTAAAAATAATAATCGGTTTCGCCTTAAGTTTAGATATAGAAGGAATTACAATCCAAGACATTATTTTTTTAAAAGCAGATTTTAAGATATTATTTCCTATAATTTGCACTTCTTCCCAGTCTTGGTTAGCTTGTATAAAAACATCGGTAATAGAGGTTCCAGGCAAGATGTCATGAAATTGATTAAATAAGACTTTTTTCCAAGCAAACTCTATGTTACTTTTGACTTCATCATCCATAGGTTTACTTTCAATCATGGCCGCTAAACATGACCATAACTCTGCTTGATATAATAAGTCTTCACTACGACGATTATAATATTTTTGGTCAGCGTGGGTAGTATAACATCCCCGATGTAAATCTAAATAGAGTTCATCATCCCATACAGGAATTTTTAACCCATTTTCAACAGTATGTTTAACCTTATCAAGATAATTTTTAGCAGTTGTAAAATTAACTTGAGGGAAAAAAGGAGACTGTTTCCACCGTTGACTAACTTCTATCATGTCACGGGTGGGACCACCACCATGATCTCCAACTCCTGGTATCCATAATATTTCTTGTAACCCCGTTTGTTGTTCCCATTTCACACTATAGTTTGTCATAGGAATAGGATGGGTTGTCATCACACCCTCTACATTTGGGGGAGACATTACGGTTAATAATTCTGTGCCATCAAGAGATCGCCACCAAAAGGCACCATAGGGAAATTCTACAGTATTGTTCCAGTGTAGTTTACCTGTAACAAAATAGTTAATGCCACTTTGTTTGAAAATTTGCGGTAACTGTAAACAAAATCCAAAACTGTCAGGTAGCCAAGCAACTTCTGTGATAGTGCCAAATTTTTCTTGGATATATTTTTGTCCATATAGAAGCTGTCTAACCAAAGATTCTCCTGATACTAAATTAACCTCTGGTTCTACCCACATCCCTCCTAAAATTTCCCATGTACCTACTTTATATGAGTCTTGAATCTGTTTAAAAAGCTCTGGACGATTTTTTTCTACCCATTCGTAAAGAACAGGGGTTGTATGGCAAAATGTCAGGGAATTAAATTCCTGTTGTAAGTTGATAACTGAGCTAAAAGTTCGTTCTGCTACTTCCCAAGTTTCGTCTACTTTCCATAACCAAGCCATGTCTAAATGAGCGTGACCAACAATATTAAATTTTCGTTGTTTGATGAGATAACTGAAAGGTTGTAACTGTTTCCTGAGTTGTATTAGTTCCTCATTAAACTTGTCAGCAAGATCCACATAATTCCAATTAAGATTATTAACTGTTTCTTCTAGAAACTCTAAATTTTCAGGGTAAAATGTCGATAAATAGTTAAATAAAACAGCAAGCTCATCAGCAATGAATCCAGGATCAATAGCATTATAATCACTTTCATATATTAACTGTGACTTCATTAACGCCCCAATATCATGACTAGGACTGACTAACCGTAAACATACTAAAAATTCTTGTCCTATCTGAGCAGAAGAGGTTAATAAAACTCTAGCTAAACAGTCAAATAAGTCTCCCTCTTGTACCAACTTACCATTGACAAAAATTTGTGCTATTTCTGCCCACCAAACCAGAGATAATCTTAAAGATAGTTTTTCTAAAGGATAACCGTTTAATTGTTCAGGAATAACGATTTTTTGAACTAACCATTTAACCTGACTTCCTGCTTCCCAGGTTAAATATCCTTTCTCATTAGCTGTAATTGATTGTAAGTTATCAAAACGAATATCATTAATGTCTATTTCTTCAGAAGTCCCTAACCAGTTATGTTGTACAGTAACTTGTGTTAGTTGACGTAACCTATCAATAATTTCAGTAATATTCATTTTCTAGTCACAATTAAAATAATTAACACTGTCATCAAAAGTATTTCAGTACCCACTAAACCATTTAAAGTTTCTATGTCCTCTGGTTTAGTGATAAAATACTGACGAAATAGGGTATAAGGAATAATTTGTAAAAGAATAATGCCAACGAAAAAAGCAATGATTCCAGAAAAAGAGTAAAACCAAAGACTAATGGCAATAATGACATCAAAAATTAGTAAAATAATATCCATTATTCGCCAATGAAGCGGTGTTTCCCACCAAGAAACATCACCATTACTTAAAATGTTGCTACAATGTACCAAGGCACCATAAACTAAATAAATAGACAAAAATCTCAGAAAAATTCCCGTCCAATATTGAGGAAAAGACTTTTGTAAATCATCAAACATTTTCAATCTCTACTCAATAGCTCTTTTTTGCTAAGATAACCTAAGAACCCGATCTACCCTACTTTAACCCATGTCTCACCCTGTTAACGAATCTCCTACTTTAATCGAAAACAGAAAAGCGGATCATATCAACATTGTTCTAGAAAAAGATGTGACAGGTAAAGGCATCACCACAGGGTTTGAACAATTTTTCATGGAACATGATGCCCTTCCTGACGTGGATCTCGATGAAGTTGACCTCAGCTTACAAGTTTGGGGCAAAACTCTACAAGCTCCTTTACTCATCAGTAGCATGACAGGAGGCACAGATAATGCCCATTTTATCAACTTAAATTTAGCAGAAACAGCACAAGCTTTGGGTATTGCTATGGGGGTAGGTTCCCAACGTGCAGGGATTGAACAGCCAAACTTAGGTAAAACTTATCAAATACGAGGAGTTGCACCCGATATTTTATTGTTTGCTAACTTAGGGGCAGTACAGCTTAATTATGGTTATGGTATCGATGAAGCCAAAAAAGCCGTAGACATGATCGAGGCCGATGCTTTGATCCTCCATCTCAACCCCCTACAAGAAGCTGTCCAAGCAGAAGGCGATCGCAACTGGAAAGGACTCTACAACAAGATCGCAACCCTGGCTACTAAATTAGATGTCCCCATCATCGCTAAAGAAGTAGGTAATGGCATCAGTGGCAAAATAGCCCGTCGTTTAGCTGACTGTGGAGTGTCTGCCATCGATATTGCCGGTGCTGGAGGTACCAGTTGGAGTGAGGTTGAGGCATACCGAGAAAGCGATCCCCGTCGTCGTCAGATCGCCCATTGTTTCGCCGGTTGGGGTATTCCTACGGCAGTTTCCTTGATGCAAGTGCGTAAAGCTGTCCCAGAGTTACCAGTCTTTGCTAGTGGGGGTATTCGTAGCGGTATCGATGTTGCTAAAGCCATCGCCCTTGGAGCAACTTTAGTGGGCAGTGCGGCCCCCCTATTAGACGCTGCTACCTATCAATCTCAAGCGGTTTATGATAAGTTCTCAATCTTATTAGAAACCCTGAAAATTGCTACTTTTTGCGCCGGATCTTCTAATTTAAGCCAGTTAAAACAAGTTCAGTTACATCATCAAAATAGTTGGTCTTACCCTATGGAGTAGGAAGCCAATCTTCATCTAACAATTGCTCCTTTTTATCGAAAAATGAACTTTATCATCTTATCCCCTCATCCCCTAAATCCCACCACTATAACCTCATCCTGAAAATCCTATCATCCACAAAATCCTGATACTGACAATGTAGGGGGTGTTGGGTTTCACTGGTAAATCACATCAATCTGTTGTATCAATGATAATTTATTTGCAACGCCCCAACCGAAGAAGGCGATGCGATCGCACGAAATCTAACTCATCAAACCTTTGCGCTATAAAGATAGGTAAACTGTCTAATCCACCTGAAAAGACCCTATAGGCAGACATATTTTTTACTCATACACCTAACACGGTCCATTATTATATAAAAAAGTAGTATGGTCTGTCAACCCCATTGTCTCGTTTATTATTGAGAAAGATTATCAATAATTCTGTGGTAGTATTGAACAGTTTGTGATGGGTTTTGTAATCTATGTTACCGTTTTTTGGGAAATGGCGAGAAAAACGTTATATAAAAAATACAAATATAATACATTGAAAATATAGCAGTCAGGTTGTACTTCTGAATTCTTGATAAAATACAAGGAAAGTAAACAATTATTTTTATGGAAATTAAACGCTTACCTGCTTTATCTGATAATTACATTTTCCTGTTACATGATCCCCATAATAACACGGCTGCTGTGGTCGATCCGGCGGAGGCGAAACCAGTGTTAAAGTGCTTAGATGAATTAGGGGCAAAATTGGTGGCTATTTTGAACACCCATCACCACGCCGATCATGTTGGGGCTAATAAAAAACTCATGAAAAAGTTCCCCGATGTTTGTATTTATGGAGGCAAAGAAGATCAAGGAAGAATCCCAGGACAACAAGTTTTTTTAGAAGAAGGAGATACGGTAAAATTTGCCGAAAAAATGGCTAAAGTATATTTTGTTCCTGGCCATACTCGAGGACATATTGCCTATTATTTTCCGCCTCATGATTCAGAAGGAAAAGGTGATTTATTTTGTGGGGATACTATTTTTGCTGGAGGGTGTGGCCGTCTATTTGAAGGGACACCGGCACAGATGGTTAACTCCTTAACTAAACTGAGAAACTTACCCGATAATACCCGTGTTTGGTGCGCCCACGAATATACCCTAAGTAATCTTAAATTTGCTGTCACCGTTGAGCAGGATAATAACGAGTTACAAAACCGTTATCAAGCGATAATCAAAGCTCGTAAAAATCAGCAAGCAACGGTTCCTTCATTATTAGGGGAAGAAAAGAAAACTAATCCATTTTTACGATGGGATCAACCCGCTTTACAAAGTTTAACGGGAATGAATGATCCTGCTAGGGTATTTGGTCAAATTAGGGGAATGAAAGATAATTTTTAACTAACAGACAATGGAAGCCCAAAACTTCACATTTAAAGAAAAAATATCCCACTATTTAGATGATTTTAATAGCCCCATTGGAGTTATAGTAAATTTAATTATTCTGGGGTTTATTTTATTATCTTCTGGGATTTTTGTTATAGAAACTTATCCTTTATATGATACTACTTTAAAAGTATTAGGGAAAATAGATGGAGTAATTTTAAGCTTATTTACTATTGAATATTTAATCCGTTTTTGGTGTGCAGAATCAAAGGTTAAATTCATTTTCAGTATTTTTTCTTTTATCGATTTACTGTCTATTTTACCTTTATTTGTAGGTTTTATTGATATTCGTTTCATTCGTATTCTGCGTTGGTTTCGAATCTTAAGACTATTGAGATTAATCAAATTTGAAACATCTTTGTTTAAAATAAAATCAGAAGACGGTATTATATTAGTCAGAATATTTTTGATTATATTTTCCTTAGTTTTTATCTATTCTGGAGCTATTTATCAAGTAGAGCATTATAGTAATCCAGAAGTTTTTAAAACATTTTTTGACGCTTTATATTTTTCTGTGTTTACTATGACAACTGTTGGTTTTGGCGATGTTATACCACTGTCAGAAGCAGGGAAGATTTTAACTGTAATTATGATTTTTTCTGGTATTCTTTTAATACCTTGGCAACTTAGTATATTAACCCAAAAATCCTTACAAAATACTCAACAAGGCAATCAAGTTTGTTCCCATTGTGGCTTAAAATTTCATGATCGAGATGCTAATAATTGTAAGATTTGTGGAACCAAGTTATAATCAATAATTAGTAGGAGCTTAATATTATATTGACGCTTTAGTTATTAAAGAATGATTTTTGGTCATTGTTATTGAAGCAAAAAACCTGAGTTCGATATAAGGAAATTTGCAGAAAACTAACTCAAATCAGAAGTCCCAAACTCTCATTCTCTCGTTTAAAAAATCATAACTCCTAACTCCGAACTCCTAACTCCGAACTCACGTAAAAAGGTATGGTTTCAATGTTTCCTTAGCTATTCCTCAAGCTTTAACTTATATGATGGCTAATACTGAGCAAAAAAGCCCTATTTTTGGTTTGGTAACCAACGGAGAAGATTATATTTTTATCAAAGTCAGTCATCAAGATAAACAATACGACCTTTCCGATAAATTAACCTTAGCAAAAAGAAACAATCAAGAATTTTATCAAGTTTTTCAAATAATCAAAAATATTAAACAATTCTTACTATAATTTCTGAACTCAACTTAGTATGATATGATTCAACAGGAAAATAGATTCTAGGGAAAATTAATCAATGCACAAGATCCCCGTTACAGTAATTACAGGCTTTTTAGGCGCAGGAAAAACTACATTAGTTCGTCATCTGTTACAAAATAATCAAAAGCGACGCATTGCCGTATTAGTTAATGAGTTTGGAGAAGTAGGTATCGACGGAGAATTACTCAAAGATTGTCAAATTTGCGACGAAGAAGATAACCCCAACGAAAACATTATAGAACTCAATAATGGCTGTCTTTGTTGCACAGTTCAAGAAGAATTTTATCCCACCATGCAGCAACTTCTAGAACGAAGAGACTCCCTCGACTGTATGTTAATAGAAACCTCCGGTTTAGCTCTCCCCAAACCCTTAATACAACCCTTTCGTTGGCCAGATATTCGTAACAGTGCTACAGTTGATGGTGTGGTTACAGTAGTTGATTGTCAGGCGTTAGCTTCCGGTACCTTAGTAGGAGACTTAGAGGCATTAGAGGCACAAAGAGAAGCAGATCCCAACCTCGAACACGAAACCCCCATCGAAGAATTATTCGAGGATCAATTAGCTTGTGCTGACTTAGTATTACTAACAAAAAGCGACTTAGTTGAAGAGACAGAATTAAACAAAATTAAAACCTGGTTATCTCAAGAATTACGTCCCGGTGTTAAAATTGTTTCCTGTGATCACGGTCAAATTAGTCCTGACATTTTACTCGGGTTTAATGCTGCTGTAGAAGATAATTTAGAAACCCGTCCTTCTCATCACGATCACGAAGAAGAACACGATCACGACGATGATATTAACTCGGTACAAATAACCCTCGAACAAGCTTATGATCCCAAAAAATTAGTGACAACCTTAACAAAAATAGTAGAAGATAACGAGATTTATCGTATTAAAGGCTTTGTTAATGTTCCTAATAAACCCATGCGGTTAGTCTTACAAGGAGTAGGCGATCGCTTCGATTATTTTTACGATCGCCCCTGGCGCAAAGATGAACTAAAACAAACCCGTTTAGTCTTCATTGGTAAAGAATTAAGGCAAGAAGCGATCGAAGAATCAATTAATAACGTAAGTTTGTAGTTAGTCCTAACAGACGAAAAACATAGTCATCATGAAGGCTTTAGCCTTCATTACGAACTTTTCTATTTTATCTTTAATTAGGGTTTGCTGAATAAAAGCAAAACCCTATTCTTTAAAAGGTTACACCCATATTCGCGATCGCAAAAAAGATCAGCTTTGTCGGCTACAAACCGCTATAATTGGTAGAAACACCTCCCAGTTGTTGGTCAAGAACAAATGTATCGAAAAGAGGAGCAACCTTTACCGCCCCCAGAAAAATTTGAATTACCTTTCGAGGGTAAATTGTCCCCCAATAATCGTTGGGTAATCATGGCAGAGTTGATACCTTGGGATGATTTTGAGGAAGAATATGCTAAACTTTTTTCAGCAGAAAAAGGTGCGCCAGCCAAACTATTTAGAATGGCATTAGGGACATGAATTATTAAGGAAAAATTAGGAACAAGTGATAAAGAAACTATAGAACAGATTAGAGAAAATCCCTATCTACAATACTTTATAGGTTTAAATTGTTATCAACAAGAGCCACCACTGGAATCTTCAATGCTAGTTCATTTTAGGAAAAGAATTGATGGAGAATTGATAAACAAAATCAATAAAAAAATAGTAAAAAGAGAAATAGACAAGAGTGATAAAGAAGTAAAAAAAAAGGATTGTCTCCAAGAAAAAGGAGAAAAAATAAAAAATAAAGGTAAACTAATTTTAGATGCGACTTGTGCGCCAGCAGACATCAAATACCCAACGGATTTAGGCATATTAAATCAAGCCAGAATTGAGACAGAAAGAATAATAGATAATCTTTATAAACCATTAAGAGTAAAATTGAGAAAAAAGCCGAGAACTTCTAGAAAAATTGCTAGAAAGGAATACTTAAAAGTAGCTAAAAAACGAAAAGTATCTTATCAAGAAAGAAGAAAAGCTATCGGGAAACAGTTAAAATACCTTAAGAAAAATTTAGGAAATATAGAAGACTTAATTCAAGCTGGGGCTTCCTTGGAAAATCTGAGTAAAAGACAGAAAAATTGTCTAGAGACTATCAAAAAATTTTATGAACAACAACAGTCAATGTGGGAGAATAAGACCCAGAGTGTTCCTCAAAGAATTGTAAGTTTAACTCAACCGCATATTCGTCCAATAGTGAGGGGAAAAGTAGGAAAACCAATAGAGTTTGGAGCTAAACTCTCAGTAAGCTGTGTAGATAACTATGTGTTTCTAGACAAAATAAGTTGGGAAAACTTCAATGAATCTTGTCATTTAAAAGAACAAGTAGAAAAGTATAAAGAAACGTTTGGCTATTATCCCGAATCCGTCCATGTAGATAAAATTTATCGAACTAGGGAAAACAGAAATTGGTGTAAGGAAAGAGGGATAAGAATCAGTGGTCCGAAGTTAGGAAGACCTCCGAAAAATGTCAGTGAAGAAGAAAAGAAACAAGCCCACTCCGATGAATGCTTCCGTAATGCTATTGAGGGAAAGTTTGGACAAGCTAAACGAAGATTTAGCCTAAATCTCGTGATGACAAAACTCCCTGAAACCTCCATTACATCTATTGCTATTACATTTTTAGTTGTCAATCTTTCTAAACTTCTGAGGCAGTTTTTGTCGCTTTTTTTGTCCTTATTTACTAATAATAGAACAGGGGAACTCATCAAACCGCCTTTCATTAATTTTGATTATACTTTAAACAATTTTTATGTACTAAAACTTATTGATTTGTCAGAAAATTCTTGGTCAAAAGTGGCATAAATTTTGGAGAAACTTTTTCAGCAAACCCTAAATTAGATGAGGATTTTCTAGAGAGTTTTACAGAACTGAAAAAACAACTGCCTCCCCTTGAACAAGAAAACTCTCACATTCTTGCTTGGGTGATTTCCAAGAAAAAGTTTCCCACCCATTCTCAGAATCTGTTTGTAGAACATCTCAAATAAGCGAAAAGGGAAAAATAAAAAGTTGTTCGCGGATACTTTCCGCGAACAAAAACCTCCCTATCTAAAAGAAAGAAATACGCTAACTTTTAAATTAGCTTTGACTATTTTTAAAAAGGAAATTCACTTAATTTTACACTCTTATTAACTTTTTAGACTAACTGGGTCTAATCAAAATATCCCATTTAGGTAAGTGAGGATTACGTTCTAAACGTTTCTCAATTTCCTTCATCTCTTTTTTCGTTAAAGAAATGCCTTTTTGATAAACTTTTTTACTTAACTTAACTATCGGATTTAAGCCTTTCCATGTCATAGTTTTTACCCAAGCTAACATCGTTTGAGCATTTCTCAGAAGTGTTCCGTTCCAATGCCTCTCTAAAATTCCCCAACATCTTTCTATGGGATTATATTTACTGTGATAAGGAGGAAAATATAGTAATTGAATAGATTTCTTAGTTTGGTCGGCAAACTCTACCATTCTCTTCAAAAATTGCCTTCTTATTCCACTATTTTCTGGTCCATTATCAACTTTAATTTGGATGTTCTCTAGTTGCTGCTTTTCATTTATACTCAGACTTGTCCACCATTGCTCCAAGTTATCTACCATGAAATCACTCGTTTTATAAGAACTTCCAAAAGTTACATAAAGTTGCCCTGTATCTTCATCTACAATCCCACAAGGAACGTATTTTTCTTTAGTTCCCATATCATGATCTTGAGCTTGATTATAACCTCTGGTTTGTCCGCCACGTGAATATTCTCCTATTTCCACAGTTGCTTTACAATCCATACTTAAACGTTTCACAGAAGGGTCTTTTTTTCTATCTTTTTTCTCTATATTCTCGAAGATAGCGTCCGTCTCCGAGATTTTTTTTTAGGTTTAGCTTTTACCACTTTTCTTAATCGATAGCCCAAACGATTTAAAATATCTGCCATTGTCGAAGCAGCAGGAACCTCCTCTCCATTATATCCTAGATTTCTTAATTGTTTAATGGCTTCAGCCGCCGTTAATCTTGTATAGGCAATGGGGTTATTAAATGTGGGGTTTTGTTGTGCGTGAGCTTCGGCTATTTCTTTCAATGATTGGGCAACTATTGGGTATCTTTCCTCCCATTTTTTACATCCACTATTGACTGATTGTAATCCTAAACACACTATCCCAGTTCGTTTTTCATGTAATCCAAGTTGAACATTTTTTCTCCCCCAACCAAACACGATTTCGGTTTGTCTGGCACTTCCTCCACAATACTTGAGACACATTTCAGCTTGAAATGAACGACGCTCTGCTCCCGTCATTTTTGAGGCTGCTAAACGTAAATCATCGACCATCGACGGGGTTAAGGGATGATTTGTCTGTTTTAGCTTCAATTTACTCTCTCTAATCTTTTTACCTCTTCATTTTAATCTATTTCTTCTGTTTTTTCAGACAAGCCAATTATGAAATTTTAAAGTTGTGTACCAAGATCCGCTAACTCTCTGTTCCTTTTATTTCTTGAAAGCCTTTAGTCCAAGCGATTACCCCCTATGGGAAAAGCTTTCTCGGAAATCACCTAAAACGCCCGATCCATGACGTGGGAAAAATGCTCTCCGCGATCTGTGGGGATAGCTTGAATTTCAGGTGCTGTATTTTGATAAGCTGGGGAACCCAGATTCCTCGCTTCGAGTAAACGCCGCTCTAACTGCTCCATACAAGCATTTAAACCTGCGGCAAACTCATTCCGAGTCAGGGCGAGATCGCCCCGATAAGTGCGATCGGGATAACCGACAATACAGCCATAATTTTCCACTAAACTTCTCAAAGCTTGATAAGACCAATCTGTAGGAGAAACATCCCTTAATTGTTGAATACTACTAAGTTGTTGCAGTATAGTCTGATAATCGTAAGCTTGAGCCGGAACGTTATTATTTGGTGACAATTCCTGGGTTTGTTGAGCCGTCTGTGAAGGGTAAGAGTTAGGAACAGGTTCGGCGTAGCTAACATTACTAACTAAGGCAGAACCCACTATCAAAGCAGGTAACAAAGATTTGTACACTTTTGTTTCATCTCCTCACAATCAATTTAACTAAAAGATAGGTCAGGGTAACTAACCACCCGTATTTTAGCTAATTTTTCTGTTGGGGTCTGAAGATTGCCCGATTCAGTTAATTAAGTTTTATCATTGTTAATGTCACCTGTGGTACTTTTTCTATGATTTCCGTTGCAACTGCCGATTTATCAGAGTTACGCACCTATCTTTTAGATTTATTCGTTAAGTTAGCTTACAAAGAAGGGGACTTTACCCTGTCTTCCGGTCAGAAAAGTAGTTACTATATCAATGGAAAACAGGTGACACTGAGGGCTGATGGGGCTTTGGCTATTGGACGCTTATTATTATCCATGTTGCCCCCCAACACTCAAGGAGTGGCCGGGTTAACCTTGGGGGCTGATCCTATTGTTAGTGCGGTCAGTGTGGTGTCTGCTTATGAAAACTGCCCCATTCCTGCCTTAATTATTCGCAAAGAAGCTAAAGGACACGGAACCCAAGCTTATATCGAAGGGCCAACTCTTTCCCCAGGGGCGACGGTGGTTGTCTTAGAAGATGTAGTCACAACTGGTAAGTCAGCTATGTTGGCCGTTGAAAGATTACGGGCCGTTGGCTACACCGTTAATACAATTCTTGCTTTGGTGGATCGAGAACAAGGAGGGTCCGCTTTTTATGACAGTCAAGGGTTAACTTTTCAAGCCTTATTCTCCATTAGCGACATACAAAGGTACTATCAAAATTAAAATTATCCCTCTCTTCTTAACCAAAATTTTCATTCTTGATTTCCAAAATTTTTTTCACACCCTCATGAGGATTTTCCACAGATTCCACTAAATTTTCCCCAGCCTTTTCTAACTTTTCAACAATAAAAAACCAAATAATAGACTTTTGGGAATTCATGGGGAAAAGTATTCGGTTAATTCTTGTTTAAAAACTTATAATCACTTTTTTTGTATCCTATGTTAATATACATAAGTCGGAGGTAATCTCTAGGAAAATAAACGTATCTATTTATAATTAGTGCGTCTTTTTATTACTTGGTTCTTCTCAAGAATAAATAATTCAGTATATCTCAATAATGTAGCTTGTTTAAAACTATGCTCTATATAATAAAATGATACCAAGTTTATCCATTATATTGTTATCTTTGTGAGGAAAAGACATGAAAACTACTATCGCTCTTGAAGTCGAAATACCAGAAGAAACCTATGTTTTACTCACGAACTTTATTGAAAATCATGCCCCGTTAGGATTTAATGAAGTTATTTCCTTAGCCGTTTCTAACTTTTTAACTAACCAAAAAAGTCCCTTGAATTCTTATCTATCTGGTTTATACGACTGCACCAACAATTCACAGAAGATGTTAGACCAATGAAAACAAAAAAATTAATTCCGTTACCCTGGAAAACTAGAGAAAGAATTAAAGCTTTTTCTCAAGTTTTTCCCGAGGTTCCTTTGCTAGAAAGTCCAACCACTGGGGATCAACTATCCAAGGTGATAGATCGACTTCAACCTATTGCTAAGTCAGAAAGTGCTGCATTTTCTTTATTACGAGAATTAGATTCTTATCGGTGTTACGGTGAATAACTCAAAGGAAAATCAACCGTCTTTCTTTGATCCGGTTAACCTTTTAATTGCGGTGATAATAATCGCCGTAATTCTGATCATTTCTGTTTCTAACCTCTTAGAAAACCCAGAAAGTCGTCAAATTCGACAAACCGCTGAGAAAAAACTGAGATTATTTGCCAGAGGTTATAGTCTCAATGCCATTGAATGCGAAGGGGTTGATAGCAATAATAACGGGTGGCTTAACTGTCGGGCTGACGATCGCAAAGGAAAAATGCTTTACCTAGAATGTCCGTATAATTTTCCTGAACCCGAATGTCGTTATAGAGAAAAAAATTAAGGATAGTAAAAAACTATGGAAACAACAGCAGACTATACTTGTGCTTTTTGTGGAGAATCTAGTACAACTTTTATAGATATTAGTTCCGGCAACTATCAATCTTATATTGAGGACTGTCAGGTATGTTGTCGCCCTAATGTTATTTATATAGAAGTAGATGAAAATACCCTCGAAGTAACTATTAATACTGATTATCAAGAATGAACTAAATTAAAGTATCTCAAGGGTAATGGCTTTAGTTTACCTGTTTAACTATATAGAGAATAGTCAGCAGTGACAAGAAACCAATAATTAATAACTGGTTACTGTTCACTGATAACTGAAAAACTGGTTATTTGTTATATCTTTCCAATAATTGAGAAATTTCTGGGTTATAAATCCTTAGATAATTCCAATAATTACCAAAGACAGTTTCTACATATCCTTTTGTTTCTCGGAAAGGTATTTTTTCCACAAAAAGATCAGGATCACTAACTTGATATCTTCTCACCCATTTTGAAACATTACCCGGTCCTGCGTTGTAACTGGCGATGGCTAATAAAGAGTTATTACTATATTTAGAATGGGTATAATTTAAGTACCAAGTTCCTAAATTAATATTATCATCAGGATCGGTTAAAGAATAATCTTCTAAACTAATTTTATTAGCTACCCATTCCCCCGTTGCGGGCATTACCTGCATTAAACCAGTTGCCCCAACTGGTGACTTAATTTCTGGTTCAAAACGGGATTCTTGACGCATTAAAGAAGTAACTAAAAGAGGGTTTAGTTTACGACGATCAGACCATTCGGTAATGGGATCATAAAAAGGAAAAGGGAACAATGTTTGCCAATATTTATCAGTTTTTCTGAGTTCTTGCCATTCTTTTTGTTGTTCGGGATCATCTTTTTTCTGAAGAAACCAAACTTGATTAATTCCCTGAAGATTTTTTCCTTGAACTAATTTTAATAAAGCATCCGTAAACCCTTCATTAACGGTTAAGGTGGGTTTATAGCCGATTTCTGCTTGGAATAAAGTAATGGCATCCTGATCTTCTCCCAAACGATATAACTCCTTAAACATGGGAGAACCAGCAGGAGGAAGAGGACGGCTGGTGGGTTTATTGACTTGGGGCAACATTTGACGAATATTATTAAAATTACCCACATTCCAGCCCAACTGTACCGCCGATCGCCAAGCATAGTAGGATTGGGGATGACGGGCAACAACGTGTTGAAAAGCAGATTGAGAATCTTGGATACGACCCAATTTTTGCGCCCATTTCCCTACCCAAAAGCCAGCTTTGGGAGCAATAGAACTATCAGAGTTATTGGTGGTGATGGGTTGGGCCCAAGTCCAAGCTTCGAGGGCATCTCCCTTCTCTGCTGCTTGTTGAGCCATTTGCCAACGATATTTTGCCGTTGCGTCGGAGTTGGCATATTCAGATAAAAGGTTTTGACGAACTGCGGCCGCTTCTGCACCCCCATTCAGTTTATCGAGCAATTTAGCCTTTTCTAAAAGAGCATCCGGGGCTTGTTCGGGGAATTTTTTGATAATTTCGTCCAAATAAGTTATAGCGGTCTGTGGAGGGGATAATTGAGCCAATCTTTTCAGGGCTAAGGCTGTTTCCTCCGCTTCAGGGAAGCCAAACATGAGTTGACGATAGGCGGCGATCACCGTTTCTCTGTTATTACCTCGAGGTTGTAGTTGCTGTCCCCTAGCAATGCGATAGTAATTTTGGGGGGTTTTGGGGGCTTTTTGGTAAGCGATCGCCGCTTTGTAATAGTCGTTGACTATCCAGTAACCATCGGCGATTATTTGCCAGTCTTCGGGGGTAAGTTGTGCCGCATATTGGTTAACTAAGCGATCGCGTATGGGGTTGCTTTGGGGATCATTGGCTGCGTATTTTGCTAATAACAGCAATAGTTGAGGTTGCTTGGGGTTTTCTTTTAACCTTTGACGGATAACTGCTTGAATATTGGGGTGTTGGGGAAATCGTTCGATCCCTTGATCCCAATAACTAGGGTCATAGTTTCCCAGTTTATATAATGCTTTGGCAGAGGCTAAAGAGTCGGGATAGGTTTCTATTAGTTCTTTCCAGGTTGCTTGAGCTAAGTCAGTTTCATTGCTTAGCTCGTAACCACGACCCCTTTTAAGGAGAATGTAGGGCTTCATGGGAGGATATTCTTTTTCTAACCTTTCCAGTTGCCGTAAAGCTGGCCCACCTTCGTATTCTTTGAGCAGATCACTAGCTAACAAATAACGGGCCCTACTTCTTTCTAAGGAGAGATTTTTAGAAGCCGCGATCGCTTCTAGTTGTTCTCGTCTTTGTTTTTCTGGAACTTCGGCTAGGGTTAAGACAAGAGATGGCTGGTTAATGTCTTCTTCCAGGGCGGTTTCGATTTTTGCCTGTTGTCTTGTTTCAAACCATTCTAAGACTTTCGGAGTTAGGGCAACAGTGCTGATAGAACCTAGTAACGCGAGACTAGATAGAATCAGAAGAGGACGTTTATTTTTAAGTGGTTTAAGCATTTTATTCCCACACACAACAACTTAAGAGTATATTATAAGCTTAATATTCTCTAAACAATTTTTTTTGACCGTCAGGGTAATAATAATGTCGTTCTGAGGCAGGAATAATCTCCAGAACTGTTTTTGAAGGTTATTTAGAAATATAATCATTGATAATCACTCTTTAACTCTACGAATTTTAAGGTTGTTCCTTCGATAATAGGAATGTGATTCTCATTGAGAACAATGTGTTTGTATTCTGTCCTTATTATCATTAATTAAGATCGAATTAACATCTGAATATATGGTATAATGACATAAAAAATATAAAAATTTTTTATGTCAGTTCTAATAATATTAGTGGATTCAAGTTCTAAGTTAGGGATAAGATTCTTTATGTCATTAATGTATGTATTAGGTAGTTCTTTAGGAACACATTCAGGAAAAATTTTAACCAAAAGTTCTTTGAGTGCCAACAAAACAATTCTATCTCGTACAGTAGGAATAGAGATAACTCTAGGTTTTTTGTCTTTTCCTTTAGATTTTAAATTTTCGAGATAGGGTGAAAACCTATAATTTCCTTGTAAGCATTTGGTTTGAATATTGTCAATATGTTGATTAGATTGCTTAAAAAACTGATAGATATTCAACCTATCAATTCCTTTCACTTTACTACGCTTAAGCTTAACATCTAAAATTTCTGTTAGATATGACTGAGTTAGTATATCTTGCCAAATTAGTTCATCTGAAAGTGATTGAGAAACCATAAAGCTTTAATGATTTATCGTGATTAATTTATATTAATTATAAGTTTACCATAATTGACTTATATTTTGGAATTTGTTCACCATCTTCTAGTAACATCAATAAATGAACCCTAACCGCTTCTTTAATTTCCTGTATTGCTTCTTCTTGACTGTCACCATGTGCCATAATTCCCAATTCTAAACACTTGGCTAAATAAGCATCATCTTCTGATGAAAATTCAACTAGATAAGAATAGTTTTTAATGTATTCTAAAATATCAATCATTAGTTTCTCCTCGTTTTATTTTTTGAAGCTTTATTAATGCTAACCTAACTTGTTTCACTTGATAAGGTTTTGCCTTGCCATCTTTTCCTTTTTGTAAATTAATTCTAGGCTCTCCCTGCCAAGGTACTTTAAAAGGATAATGACTTGATCCTCTATTTCTAGGTTTATCAAAAAAACGTTCTGTAATTTTCATTAGTCGAGAAAAGCGAATGTTTTTACTATTCTCAAGTTCCTTGATAGCTTCATCAATATCCATGATACATTGATTTTGTTCAATGATAATTAACGCCTAATGTCATTCAATTCATTTTCATTATAGCAATTAAATTTTATACACACTTTATACTAAATTTGTCAATAATAAAATAAATAATTTTTGTAAAACTAAAACTGAGTAAACACTCAGTAAATTTGTCAATATTTGTAACAAAATATTTCATTTTTCTTTACAAAATGTGTCAAATCATCGATAAAACGCTCCATAGGGTGTCGTTTTCTGATAAAAACACATAGAGAGCTAATTAATTTTGGCAAGTAATCTTCTTAACCGATGTTGCCAGAGTCCCCACCGTTTCAGACCTTAATAAAAACACAGGAGCAATACCATATATGTTTACCAACGTCAAGTCCACCATTCGCCATATCGTTCCAGAAGAAACCAATGGTCGTTCTTTGCTCAAGGTGGTCTATGTGGTGTTAGAACCTCAGTATCAGAGTTCCCTTTCCGCAGCCGTTAATGCTATTAATAAAGATAATCCTAAGTTAGCAATCGAAATCAGTGGTTATTTCATCGAAGAACTTAGAAACTCTGAAAATTACGAAGAATTTAAGCGAGATGTGGCAGAAGCCAACTTATTTATTGCTTCTTTAATCTTCATCGAAGACTTAGCAGATAAAGTGGTTGAAGCAGTACAGCCCCATCGTGATAATATAGATGCGATTGTGGTATTCCCTTCAATGCCCCAAGTAATGCGCTTAAATAAGTTGGGTAGCTTTTCCATGGCCCAGTTGGGACAGTCCAAAAGTGCGATCGCCCAGTTTATGCGCAAACGCAAGGAAAATTCTGGGGCAAGTTTCCAGGATGCTATGTTAAAGTTATTGCGGACACTGCCTCAAGTGCTTAAGTATCTGCCGGTGGAAAAAGCGCAAGATGCTCGCAACTTTATGTTAAGTTTCCAATATTGGTTAGGTGGTTCTTCTGAAAACTTAGAAAACTTCTTAGTCATGTTGGCCCATAAATATTCCTATCCCGATATGTTCGAGGATAAACAGGTTGACTACAAAGACCCTGTGGTTTATCCTGACATGGGAATATGGCATCCTTTATCCATGCAGATGTTTGAAGATGTCCCTTCCTATCTTGAATGGTATAACAGTCGTAGCGACATTTCCGAGGACTTAAAAGATCCCCTGGCCCCTTGCATTGGAATCATTTTACAACGAACCCATCTTGTCACCGGAGACGATGCACATTATGTAGCAATGGTGCAAGAATTAGAATGTATGGGGGCAAAAGTGCTACCTGTGTTTGCCGGAGGTTTGGACTTCTCTAAACCAGTAGAAGCTTATTTCTCGGACAAGAGTATTAAAGGTGTCGAAGCAGTTCCTATAGTTGACACAGTGGTATCATTGACAGGGTTTGCCTTAGTGGGGGGTCCAGCGCGTCAAGACCATCCCAAGGCCATAGAATCTTTAAAACGCCTTAACCGTCCCTATATGTGTGCCTTACCCTTGGTGTTCCAAACCACCCAAGAATGGGAAGAAAGCGATCTGGGTTTACACCCCATCCAAGTTGCCTTACAAATAGCCATCCCTGAGTTAGACGGTGCCATCGAACCCATTATACTCTCAGGACGGGACGGAAACACAGGACGGGCGATCGCACTTCAAGATCGCATCGAAGCAGTGGCCCAACGGGCGATGAAATGGGCTACTTTAAGGAAGAAGCCTAAACTAGATAAAAAAGTAGCTATTACTGTGTTTAGTTTCCCTCCCGATAAAGGAAATGTGGGAACAGCCGCCTATTTAGACGTATTTGGGTCTATTTATGAGGTAATGAGGGCTTTACAGGGAAATGGTTACGACCTTCAGGATCTCCCCGACTCTCCCAAAGCTTTGATGGAAGCTGTGATCCACGACGCACAGGCAGAATACGCTTCTCCTGAGTTAAATATAGCCCATCGTATGTCCGTGGAACAATACGAACGCTTAACCCCTTATTCCGTCCGTTTAGAAGAAAACTGGGGACCCCCACCAGGAAACTTAAACAGCGATGGACAAAATTTACTCATCTATGGTAAACACTTTGGTAACGTCTTTATTGGGGTACAACCCACCTTTGGTTATGAAGGCGATCCCATGCGGTTACTGTTCTCAAGATCCGCCAGTCCTCATCATGGGTTTGCTGCTTATTACACCTATTTAAACCAAGTTTGGAAAGCAGACGCAGTTCTCCATTTTGGAACTCACGGATCTTTGGAATTTATGCCAGGAAAACAGATGGGAATGTCTGGTGAATGTTATCCCGATAGTCTCATTGGTAGCATTCCTAACCTATACTATTATGCGGCAAATAATCCCAGTGAGGCGACCATTGCTAAACGTCGCAGCTATGCAGAAACCATCTCTTATTTAACCCCACCGGCTGAAAATGCAGGGTTATACAAAGGATTGAAAGAATTAAGTGAGTTAATTGGTTCTTATCAAACCTTAAAAGACGGGGGGCGTGGTGTTCCTATTGTTAACACCATCATGGATAAATGTCGCTTAGTTAATTTAGATCAGGATATTGAACTTCCTGATGTAGATGCTAAAGATATGAACCAAGAAGAACGGGATAATATTGTCGGTTTGGTTTATCGAAAACTGATGGAAATTGAATCCCGTTTATTACCATGTGGACTTCATATTATTGGTAAACCACCCACCGCAGAAGAAGCGATCGCAACTTTGGTAAATATCGCATCTTTAGACCGAGAAGAGGAAGAAATTACCTCCTTACCTCGCATTATTGCTGATAGTTTAGACCGAGACATTGAGGAAGTCTATCAAAACAGCGATCGGGGTATTTTAGAAGATGTGGAACTGCTACAAAAAATCACTTTAGCAACCCGTGAAGCAGTAGCATCTTTAGTAAAAGCCCAGATAAATGCAGAAGGAAGGGTATCCCTTGTATCCAAGCTTAACTTTTTCAACATGGGAAAAAAAGCCCCTTGGGTGGAAACTTTACACGATTTAAGTTACACAGAAGTTGATCAAGATAGGTTAAAACCCCTGTTTGAGTATCTCGAATTCTGTTTAGAACAGGTTTGTGCCGATAATGAGTTAGGAGGGTTACTAAAAGCATTAGAAGGGGAATATGTATTACCTGGTCCCGGTGGTGATCCTATCCGTAACCCCAACGTTTTACCTACTGGTAAAAACATCCATGCCTTAGATCCGCAGTCTATTCCAACTTTAGCTGCGGTCAAGTCGGCAAAAATAGTAGTAGATCGTTTAATTGCCCGTCAAAAAATCGATAATGGGGGTAATTATCCCGAAACAATTGCTTGTGTATTATGGGGTACAGATAACATCAAAACCTATGGTGAGTCCCTGGCACAAATTATGTGGATGGTAGGAGTTAAACCCGTACCCGACGCATTAGGAAGGGTCAATAAGTTAGAATTAATTTCTCTCGAAGAATTAGGAAGACCTCGTATTGATGTGGTAGTCAACTGTTCTGGTGTATTCCGTGACCTGTTTATTAACCAAATGAACCTCTTAGATCAGGCGGTTAAAATGGCAGCAGAAGCAGACGAACCCATCGAAATGAACTATATTCGGAAACACGCAATACAGCAAGCAGACGACATGGGAATTAACCTCCGTGAAGCTGCTACCCGTATCTTTTCCAACGCTTCTGGTTCCTACTCTTCTAACGTTAACTTAGCGGTAGAAAATAGCAGTTGGGAAGAAGAAAAAGAGTTACAGGATATGTATCTCAACCGTAAAAGTTTCGCGTTTGATTCAGATAACCCTGGTGTCATGAAAGATAACCGCAAAGTGTTTGAATCAGCGTTAAAAACGGCAGATGCAACCTTCCAAAACTTAGATTCTTCGGAAATTAGTTTAACAGATGTGTCCCATTATTTCGACTCTGATCCCACAAAAGTTGTCGCAAAATTACGAGATGATGGCAGAAAACCCTCTGCTTATATTGCGGATACAACCACTGCTAATGCACAAGTCCGTACATTGTCTGAAACCGTTCGTTTAGATGCACGTACCAAGTTATTAAACCCTAAATGGTACGAAGGAATGTTATCTCATGGTTACGAAGGTGTGAGGGAACTTTCTAAGCGGTTAGTGAATACAATGGGATGGAGTGCAACCGCAGACGCAGTGGATAACTGGGTGTATGAAGACGTAAATACAACCTTCATTGAAGACGAAGAAATGTGTAAACGTCTGATGAATTTAAACCCTAATTCTTTCCGTAAAATGGTCGGTACATTACTGGAAGTTAACGGACGAGGTTATTGGGAAACCTCCGAAGAAAACTTAGAAAGATTACAAGAGTTGTATCAAGAAGTTGAGGACAGAATTGAAGGTGTAGAATAAGATAGTAGGGTGGGCAATGCCCACCTTAATTATTTAATTAAGTTTTAAGATAATTTAGTAATGGCAGAATTACCACCAGAAATTACCATAACTGTTCTAGAATTACAGAGACAACTATTATCAATTATTCACAAAACAACAGCAACCGCTTTTATGCTTTTAGAAAGTTATGGAGAAACAGAACAAACTATTGTCTCTCTTAACGATCTTGATAACATTAGAGAAAGAGCAAATACTTATTATTCACGATTTTATACACTATTATTAAGAATTGCTGATTCTCAACCCATAGCTAGTAATGCTATGCTAGAGCTATTAGATAGGTCTATCGAAGAATCACAAGCTAATATAGCAGCGTCAGAAGCTACCATTAGAGAAGAAAAAAGGAATTGGAATCTACCATGACACAAGAACCATTTACCCCTGATATGGAACAAATTAAAGCAACTTCAGCTAAAGTTAAAGCACTTTGTCAGCGAATGGATGCTGAAATTTTAATCTTAGATGATATTATTGCTCAATTAGAGGAAGAAAATAGACGTTCTCCTTTGTATCAATATCGCTTAAATAAGGCTAAAAGATTGTTAAATAGTAACATTAGTGTTAAGTAAGAGTGAAATATCAAAACTATTATTCTAACTAATATTTAAGTAGCAGGATCAATCATGAATCAAGACATTAATTTCTGCCCTGGTAGTGGAAACATTTTTGAAGACTTAGGCTTTGAAAATGCTGATGAAATGTTAGCTAAAGCTGAATTGACTAGACAAATTAATTTAATTATTCAGCAGAGACAATTGACTGATGAAGAAATTTCTCAATTATTAAGCATAGAACCTTCTCAAGTAATAGAATTAGAAAAAGGAAAATTATTAAGATTTTCTACTGATGATTTAATTCGATTTTTGAAAGCGTTAGGTAAGGATGTAGAAATTGTTGTCAAAAACACCTCATCTATCTCAGGAAAACTCACGGTTACTGATACAGAATCTAACGTGATGGTAAGTTAAAAATGAAACACAATAAAGAGTCACAAAATCTATATCTAGACTATTTTTTATACCTTAAATATCCTATTTCAATTTATCCTGAAGATGAAGGAGGATATACCGCTTTAATTCCTGACTTACCAGGGTGTATAACTCAAGGGGAAACCTTAGAAGAAGTTGTTATTAATATTGAAGAAGCAAGGGAATTATGGATAGAGACAGTTTATAATAGTGGTAAAAAAGAGATTCCTTTACCATCAAGAAAATAGTTAATATTTTTAATTAAATAAGGTGCATTAAAGAAGTGTAATGCACCCTACAAAATAGGCGCACCGCTACGCGGATCTCTGTCGAGATCGCACTGAAGATATCATTAATCTTATTTTAGAGTTGTAAAAATATATGCCACTCAAATTTAGAAGTGTTAGAATAAAGATCAGTATTTTTGAGCTTACATCCTTTTTTGCACTGCTTAATCATGAATTCTATCACTCAAAAGTTGACCATCATCGGAATGACAGGTTTAATGGTTGCTTGGTAACTGCTCACCGCAACAAAAAAGTCTTATTGAAAAGCACTACAAACAACATCAGTTGAGTCAACAAAAATATAAGCCCTGTGATTTAGCGTAAAATTTAAGCTAATTTATTACGGCTATTTTAATGACTAACATTCCCAGAATCAAGTCTTTTAAAAACCTCAAATAAAAACAACAATATGAGAAAAAAAAGAATAGTAAGATAGTTTTTTGTTAGCGGAGATTATCCGCTAATCCTGTGTATTTTTGTGCAGAGAGATAGGGGGATCAAGAAAAATCTATCCCCCATCGGCTCCGGAGCCTTTTACATCTCTAATCCTGGGGGACTCCGACCAGCTAATGAAAATAATTCGCATAATTGGACAATGGCATTTTGCCCCTGTAATCTCATGGTCTCTAAAAAACTGAACATTTGGGTGACTAACTCTGCACCCCAGTCGCTTCTTGCTCCCCCACTTACTTTGCGGTGAATGATAATGGGACGTAAAGCTCTCTCAGCATCATTATTATCTGGTTTGACTTCAGGATAAGTTAGAAAGGTGAACCACTCTTCCCAATGACGTTTGAGACGGTTAATCAATCTTTGTGCATCATAAGGCCATCCTTTTTTGGGAGTTGCTTTAAAAATCTTTTGCAGTGAGTTCTCGACTTCTGTTCTTTTGGAGCCTAAGTCTTCAAGGGTTAAATTTCGAGCATGATAATGACGATAATGGATACGGGCGGTTGCTAAAACTTGCTGTACATCGGCAGCAAATTCTCGATTCGCTTGAAAACGACTGGTTTTAAGGGACTCTAACTCTCGTTCTAAATGTGCCAGACATTTCTGTTTGTCCATGGCACTTTGTCTAAAGTAGGCACTATAGCAGTCACTGGTGAGGATGCGTGATCCCCGGTCCGATT
>NZ_AADV02000005.1 GCF_000167195.1 Crocosphaera watsonii WH 8501
GGGCAGCCCGCCGGGATCAGCACATACTCAAGTGACCCATGTCATGAGGAGCTATTAATAAAAAATTGAGATTGTTGGAAAGAAAAGAAGTTGAACTGATTGAAACTTACTCGAAAAAAAAGGAAAAGATTTATAAAATGATTAGTCTGATCATCAAAAAAGATGAAGAGATAAGTAGAAAGACTAAAGAAGCAGGAAAATTTATTTTAGCAACTAACTTAGTAGAGGAAAATAAATTAGAAGCTAGTGAAATTCTGATAACTTATAAAAACCAGCAATCTACGGAAAGAGGATTTCGATTTTTGAAAGATCCCTTATTTTTTACTGATAGTTTCTTCGTTGAAAAACCAGAAAGAATAGAAACAATGTTATTTTTAATGTCTTTGTGTTTGTTGATTTATAACTTGGGGCAAAGAGAATTAAGAAATTGTTTAAAAAGAGTCAAAAAAGGAATAAATAATCAAGTAGGGAAAGTAACATTGCGTCCGACTTTGAGGTGGATATTTCAATGTTTTCAAGGTATTCATTATGTGATTTTAAACGGAGTTAAACAAATTGTCAATTTAACAGAAGAAAGGCGTTTTATATTGAGTTTATTACCTGCATCTTGTCAAAGATATTATCTATAAATTGAATTAGATAAAGCAAAAATAATAAAAGAATAAGAGTCTAATGATATCAAATGAGAAGAGGAAACTCTCCTTCGTTTGTGCTGAGTCTTGCTAAGTTTTCAATGAGTATAAATCTTCTTAATTTGATTATTTTTCCTAAAAATTTAATGAAAAGAGAAATATTCTTGCCCAGGTATGATTTTCGGACTTTTCAAAACTATGTATTTTTTTATACTACATTTTGAAGTGCGGAATCTGGGTTTTAAAGAATAGGGTTTTGCTTTTATTCAGCAAACCCTAAGTAATCGTTGGCAATAAACCTTTGGGGATTGGGGCAAAACTTCCAAACACGAATCCATAGGCCTCTTTAGGAGTTACGCATTGACAGATGGTTTACAATGTGCATAGTCCAAACAGAGAAAGCGATCGCTGTTAACAAAAAGCAAAAAACTGATAAAATAGAGAGGATTATAAGAACTGGAGGTAGATATCCGAACTATAACGAAGAAATCAACGGCTAAATGTCATTTAGAACTCTATACTTACTATTTAATTGCTGAATCCAAATATTCGGGTTGTAATCGTTTATCCGAGATATTTGAGGATTTATCTCATGATAGTGTTAACCGTTTTTTATTAAGAGAAAGCTATAAACCTGTTGATTTATTCAATGAATTTAAACAGCACATTGAACTGAGTGGGGGAACCTTAAGTATTGATGATACAGTCATTGAAAAACTTTATAGTAATCCTAAATTAAGTAAATTTATTGGTTATTTCTGGTCAGGAAATAAACATAAAACTATCAAAGGAATTAATTTAGTTACTTTATTATATACTGACCCTAATGGAATTTCAGTCCCTCTAAATTATCGACTTTATGATAAAGAAGATAATCTGTCTAAAAATGATTATTTTCGGATGATGCTATCGGAAGTTTTAGCTTGGGGACTGAGGCCAATTTATGTAACTGGTGATAGTTGGTATTCATCTAAAGAGAACCTTAAATTTTTGAAAAAACAAGAATTAGGTTTCATGATAGGAATAGCTAAAAATCGACAAGTATCAATCGTTAAAGGACAATATCAATCCGTTGAAAGCTTAGAAATAGAGGAAAATGGGACAATTGTTTACTTAAAAGAGTTTGGCGAAGTTAAAGTATTTAAGAAACATTTCAAAAACGGGATGCTTCGTTTTTATATTTTATTTGACAAAGAGAATAAAGACTTAAGAGAAACAGATAAAACTCTATTTACTTTGTTGAAAACAACTCATTGGATTATTGAATGTTACCATCGTGCGCTCAAACAATTATGTGGTATCAATAAATTTATAGTCAGAAAATCAGAAGCTATATTGACCCATTTCTTTAGTTCTTTACGGGCTTTTATTAAACTTGAATTAATGAGAGCTAATGAGTTAATTGATAATTGGTATCAACTCCAAAGAGAATTGTCTATTGAAGTTAATCGGAATTTTATTTTAGAGCAAATAAATTTGAAATTATCAGCCTAATTTATAGATTAGTTATTGTTATTATTACGTCAATTTTAATGACTCTAATAATTAGCGATCGTTGTCTCTCTTTAAAGCTACTCATATTTAAGTTAATTTGTCAATGCGTAACTCCTAGGTACTTAATTGATCCGACTTGGGATAGTGGTTATGTTAATGAATCAGGTTTTTATCCTTCTTATAATACTAATTATTTATTTACTCCTCCTGAAGTAATGATTATGAGTCATTTTCCTAATAATAAAGATTGGCAATTATTATCTAATCCTTTACCAAAAGAAGAATCTTTAAATAATCCAATGATTCAACCAGAATTTTTTGCTAAAGGTTTGTCTCTTATCTCTCCTAAACAATTCAAAAATAATGTTAATTCCGTGGCAACAATAGAAATTAATAATCCCAATAATAATTATTTATTGGCTAAATTTAATTTAATTGGAAGTAACAATAATACTGAAGATAATAACTGTCAAATCAATCAGGGAATAATTACAAGTATAAAATGCAAATTACCAAAACAAGGGGAATATATAGTTAATTTCTTTGCTGCTCAAGAAAAGTATGGAAATTATAATTATTTAGGACGTTTTCAGTTTAATTATTAATCTATTTTTATCTAGATTTATTTATAATTAAAGGTATTCTTGTTCAATTAGTTATTAATTCAAGAAGGTGGGCAAACGATCTAAGTTTTTGGACTTATCACATTTCTTAAAACTTTGCCCACCCTACAAAATATTACTTTATTTTCTTTTGTGTAAAAATGGGAACTGTTACATTGTACTTAACTAACAATTATATCAATACTGATGTAATAATCACGGTAATATTTTCACTAGGTATCGCACGTAAATGCAAGTTGAACAACCCATTGTGTTGCTTGTCTATAGTCAGAAAAAAGTTCATCAAATCGCTTCATTTCTGATGAGATGCGCTCAACATCCGACGTTAAGTGTTTAACATCTGATTTAATATTCTCAACCTCCGATGTTAGGTTTTCAACATTAGAAGTTAATTTATCCAGTTTTTCAATAACATCGGTTAAGGTTGGTTCATGATTTTGGGTTATTGCCATTGTTTTTATGTTTATTTTTCTATCATTCTATGATTATTATAGATGACTTTTTTTTGATTCCTGAAAACATGAAAGGTAAAAGTTTTGTTATCTTTTTATTTTCTTAAGCAACAGAACAAAGGACAATAGAAATATTGCCAGAGCCATAAGGAGAACGCTATAATGTCAGAGAATATAAGAAGTCGCCTCATAACCCACGGTCCTCAACGTACCCCAAACCGTGCAATGCTGCGTGCTGTGGGCTTCGGAGATGATGACTTTACTAAACCCATCGTTGGGGTAGCTAATGGCTTCAGTACCATCACCCCCTGTAATATGGGGATTAACGACTTAACCAAGCGCGCTGAAGCAGGAATTAAAACGGCCGGTGGTATGCCCCAAATATTCGGTACTATTACTATCAGTGATGGTATCTCTATGGGTACAGAAGGCATGAAATACTCCCTGGTGTCACGGGATGTCATTGCCGACTCTATCGAAACCGCTTGTAACGGTCAAAGTATGGATGGAGTGATTGCGATCGGTGGATGTGATAAAAATATGCCAGGGGCTATGATCGCTATGGCCAGAATGAATATACCTGGAATCTTCGTCTATGGGGGAACCATTAAACCCGGCCGCTACAACGGGGAAGATTTAACGGTGGTCAGTGCTTTTGAAGCAGTTGGCCAACATAGTGCAGGTAAGATAGATGATAACACACTATTAGCCATCGAGCGCAACGCTTGTCCCGGTGCTGGTTCCTGTGGGGGAATGTTCACCGCAAATACCATGTCTTCTGCTTTTGAAGTGATGGGGATGAGTTTACCTTATTCCTCTACTATGGCGGCCGAAGATGCAGAAAAAGCAGACAGTACCGAAAAGTCAGCTTTTGCCCTAGTTAATGCCATTCGTAACCAAATTTTACCTAGTCAAATCTTAACCCGAAAAGCCTTTGAAAACGCCATTTCTGTAATCATGGCTGTAGGTGGTTCAACTAATGCTGTATTACACCTTTTAGCTATTGCTAATACCATGGGTGTTGAGTTAACTTTAGACGATTTTGAAACCATTCGTCAACGGGTTCCGGTACTATGTGATTTGAAACCATCGGGACGCTATGTTACCGTTAATTTACATCAAGCTGGTGGCATTCCTCAAGTGATGAAAATGTTATTAACTCATGGGTTATTACATGGGGATGCCTTAACTATTTCTGGCCAAACTATCGCCGAAATTTTAGCTGATATACCAGAGCAACCTCCTGCTAATCAAGATGTTATTCGTCCTTGGGATAACCCTGTTTACAAAGAGGGACATCTAGCCATTTTAAAAGGTAATTTAGCCTCCGAGGGTTCCGTTGCTAAAATTAGCGGTGTCAAGAACCCAACAATGACAGGCCCCGCACGAGTATTTGAGTCAGAAGAGGAATGTTTAGAGGCTATTTTAGCAGGAAAAATTAACGCAGGTGATGTGATTATTGTGCGTTATGAAGGTCCCAAAGGAGGCCCAGGAATGCGAGAAATGTTAGCACCAACCTCTGCTATTATTGGCGCAGGTTTAGGTGATTCTGTAGGCTTAATTACCGATGGACGTTTTTCAGGAGGAACCTACGGTTTAGTTGTGGGCCACGTTGCCCCAGAAGCTTATGTTGGGGGAACTATTGGGTTAGTAAAAGAGGGGGATAGTATTACCATTGATGCCAAAGAAAAGTTGTTACAAGTGAACGTTTCTGAGGAAGAATTAGCCCAACGTCGCGCTAACTGGAAAGCCCCCGAACCTCGTTATAAAAGAGGGGTATTAGCCAAATATGCGAAGTTAGTTTCTTCTAGTAGTTTAGGAGGAGTTACTGACTTGAATTTGTTTTAAAATATAGGTGGGCATTGCCCACCCTAAGCTAAAAAGCATTTAAAATGCTTTTTAGAAGGCAAAAGGCAAAAGGCAAAAGGCAAAAGGGGTAGGAGATTATAGTTTTTTTATCCATTTCAACAATGAGCGGTTTAAATGCACAACAGCTTAGCATCAAATATAATTGGTAATAAATGCTCTTTAAATAACATATATTTTACAAATATATTGACAAATTAGAAAACAAAACATCTCCCAGTCACCCCATCTCCCAGTCACCCAGTCACCCAGTCTCCCCGTCTCCCAATATGCCTACTCATCGCTTAATTATATTAATTATCGGTTTAAGTATAATTCTTGGTTTGGTTATTTGGTTAATTACCTCTATTTACCGACTTTATATACAAATTTCTTTTACAGCACCTTTATTAGCTAATTTTCTCGTTTTTATGATTATGGGATTATTAGGATTGTTAATTTATGGCTTTATTTATTACTTTAATATCTTTTCTTCTGAGGGTTCTCGTCGTTATAAAAAACGTCGTCCTCAGCTAAAATTACCCGAACAAAAAACGGAAGCAGCACAAGAAAATTTACAGGCAATTCGTCGCCAACTGGAAACAATACAAGATAAAGTTGCTCAAAAAGCTTTATTAAATCGTTCCCAAGAAATTACCGATAATCTAAATAGAGGTGAATTAAAAGTCGTCATTTTTGGAACAGGTTCCGCCGGAAAAACATCTTTAGTTAATGCTTTATTTGGGGATATTGTTGGAGATGTAGAAGCAACTATGGGAACCACAAAAATAGGGGAGACTTATTCTTTAAAATTAAAGGGAATATCCAGAGAGATTTTAATCACAGATACCCCCGGTATTCTGGAGGCAGGAATAGAAGGCAGTGAAAGGGAAACCTTAGCGAGACAGTTGGCAACGGAAGCAGATTTATTATTATTTGTTGTCGATAATGATTTAAGACAATCTGAATATAATCCCCTAGAAATATTAGTAAATTTAGGTAAGCGATCGCTGCTTATTTTTAATAAAATTGATCTCTATACAGAAGAAGAAGAAAACCAAATTTTAGAGCAATTGAAAGAAAGAGTTAAATCAATTATTGCTGAAAAAGATGTCATTTCCTTATCAGCTAAACCCCAAAGTATTACTTCACAAAATGGTAAAAAAGTCCAACCTTTGCCTAATATTACGCCCCTAATAAAACGACTTGCAGCTATACTGAGAGCGGAAGGAGAGGACTTAATTGCGGATAATATTTTATTACAATCTCAACGGTTAGGAGAAGAAGCAAGAAAACTGATTGATCGTCAGAGAAAACGACAAAGTGAGCAGGTAATTGATCGTTATCAGTGGATTAGTGCCGGAGTGATTGCTGTTACACCTTTACCCGTAGTTGATATGTTAGCAACCGCCGCAGTTAATGCGCAAATGGTAATGGAAATAGGACAAGTTTATGGTTGCGAAATTAATAGCGATCGCGGTAAAGAGTTAGCTTTATCTTTAGGGAAAACTTTAGTTAGTTTGGGGGTAGTCAAAGGTGCGGTTGATCTGTTAGGAAGAGTCCTACAATTAAACATAGCAACCTATTTAGTAGGTAAAGTAATTCAAGGGGTAACAGCAGCTTATTTAACCCGTATTGCTGGTAAAAGTTTTGTAGAATATTTCCGTCAGGATCAAGACTGGGGGGATGGAGGGATCACAGAAGTTGTACAAAGACAGTTTCAACTGAGTCGCAAAGATGAATTTCTCAAAGCTTTTGTTCAAGATGCTATTAGCAAAGTAGTGCAACCTTTATCAGACAGTTGGGAAGAAGATAGAGAAGATATTGAACCCGTTAAACAACCTCCAATACAACAAAAAGCTGTGTTAGAAGAACAAGAGGATGATTGGTAACTTATAGTGGTTCTTGAGTTTTTGTTTGAGTTATAATTTGCCTGATCAATTTATCTTCCCATCAGGCTTTAAGCCTAATGGGTAAGTTGTGTTAGCAGCTACTTTTTTCTAGATTCGACCCCTTAACATCATGGCAATCTCATTAGGAGTTGGGGATAATTCTAGGGCAGTTTCTTCGGTAATACGTCCCTCTTGATAGAGATTAAAGAGGGCTTGGTTGGTGGTAATCATACCATCAAATTCACCATCCTTCATTAATTCGTGGATTTCGTCGTTTTGACCGCGAATGATATAGTCTTTCACCGTTTCTGTGTTGACCAAAATATCGTGGTAAGCAGCCCGTTTTCCATCGGTTGTTCGACATAACCCCTGAGAAATAACCGCTACTAACGATTCTGCCATAGCTACCCGCATAGCTTCTCGTTCTTCAGCAGTATATAAGCTCAAAATCCTTTCTATAGTCTTGACCGCACTGTTGGTGTGGAGAGTTCCCATTACTAAGTGACCGGTTTGGGCTGCTTTGAGAGCGGTATTCACGGTTTCTTTGTCCCGCATTTCCCCCACCAGAATGATGTCAGGATCTTCCCGTAAAGCCGCTTTGAGGGCGTTGTCAAATTTGTGGGTGTGCATCCCTACTTCCCGTTTTTTAATCAGGGAACGACGGCTTTGGTGAACAAATTCCACCGGATCTTCGATGGTAATGATATGTTTGGGGTGTTCTTTGTTGATATAGTCCACCATAGCAGCCATAGTGGTAGACTTACCCGAACCAGTAGGACCTGTTACTAAGATTAAACCTTTATGGGAATCAGAAATATCCTTAAACACCATCGGTAGGCGTAATTGTTCCATGGTCAAGATTTTTAGGGGAATGAGACGCAAAACCATGGCGTTTCCCCGTAAAGTGTCAAAGATATTGATCCGAACCCTGGCAAAATCGTACTAGGTTGCCCCATCAAATTCTAATTCCTTTTTAAACCCAGATTCCGCACTTCAAAAAGTAGCATTAAATACTACAAACCTGGGTTTAATAATTAAGTATAATTGCTTAAGCTCTTGAAGACAAAAAAGTGGGATAATTGCTTAAGTTGTTTCCTCTGTAAAAAAAGAGCGAAAAATGTCTTATTTAGAAGAAATACAAGTTAAAAATTTAGACCATTTAGGGATAGTAGCTGGTTTAATTGATGAAATAGGAATAGTCAAAATAATTAATAATAAATTAGGAATAGATGTTAGAGAAAAAATCTCAGCAGGTACAGTAGTTAAGTCTATTTTAATCAATGGACTAGGATTTGTTTCAAGACCTCTATATTTATTCAGTCAGTTTTTTCAAGATAAAGCCATTGAGAAATTGTTAGGAGAAAGAATTAAACCTGATTACCTTAATGATGATAAAATTGGGAGAGTAATGGATGAATTATATAAATATGGACTAAATGATATTTTTATTGAAGTAGTTTTAGAAGTAATTAAAAAATTTGAAATAGACCTTAAATACTCCCATTTAGATTCCACATCATTTCATTTAGATGGAGAATATAAAAGGGAAGAAGATAAAGAGAAACAGGAAGAAGAAAAAATTATTAAAGAAAGACCAATTTTTATTAAGAAAGGATATTCTCGGGATCATAGACCAGACTTAAAACAATGTGTCTTGGATTTAATAACAAGCCAAGATGGAGATATTCCATTATTTGTGAGAGTAGGAGATGGAAATGAATCTGATAAAGCTGTATTTGGAAAAGTTTTAGTAGAATTCAAAAAGCAAATAAAGTTTGATAGTATCATGGTTTGTTATTAAATCCAAGACACATTGTTTTAAGTCTGGTCTATGATCCCGAGAATATCCTTTCTTAATAAAAATTGGTCTTTCTTTAATAATTTTTTCTTCTTCCTGTTTCTCTTTATCTTCTTCCCTTTTATATTCTCCATCTAAATGAAATGATGTGGAATCTAAATGGGAGTATTTAAGGTCTATTTTAATTTTTTTAATTACTTCTAAAACTACTTCAATAAAAATATCATTTAGTCCATATTTATATAATTCATCCATTACTCTCCCAATTTTATCATCATTAAGGTAATCAGGTTTAATTCTTTCTCCTAACAATTTCTCAATGGCTTTATCTTGAAAAAACTGACTGAATAAATATAGAGGTCTTGAAACAAATCCTAGTCCATTGATTAAAATAGACTTAACTACTGTACCTGCTGAGATTTTTTCTCTAACATCTATTCCTAATTTATTATTAATTATTTTGACTATTCCTATTTCATCAATTAAACCAGCTACTATCCCTAAATGGTCTAAATTTTTAACTTGTATTTCTTCTAAATAAGACATTTTTCGCTCTTTTTTTACAGAGGAAACAACTTAAGCAATTATCCCACTTTTTTGTCTTCAAGAGCTTAAGCAATTATACTTAATTATTAACCCCAGGCTTGTAGTATTTAATGCTACTTTTTGAAGTGCGGAATCTGGGTTATATGAGAGAGGGGTCGATGCTGCTCCCAAAAACATACTCAATCTTGTCTAAACTTACTCATATTAGTAGAGAGTAAGTTTGAGTAAGTTTTATATAGCGGTGTAGCTACTCTGATTGAAGTCTTATCTCGAATACAAGCCCATCAATTAATCAAACAACCAGCGCAACTAATGGCATTTAGACTCGTGCAAATTTTGCACTTCTATAAGGTAGTCTTAATAGAACCTTAAAGAGCCTAGCCAAACCATGTGTGTCTATGGTATATTTTTCATGAAAAAAATTATTGAGGAGTTTGTTATTAAAGAATTGAAATCAATTAGATCATAGAGTAAAGTTGTATATTATTAGAGAATTATGAAGGCTAAGTCCCTAGCAAGGGAAGCTTAGCTATGATAAATGTTTTAGGATTTGAATGATGGTAAACCATGGGAAATTTTTAACAGATTGCTCAAGGAACAACTTTGACAATCAGTCTATAATAACAGGAGTTTGCCTGTGTCCAATGATTCGAGCCTTGTCTAAAAAAGAAAATTTTTAGGCCATACTTACTAAACAAAATAACAATAATCCCAAAAGAAAAAAATGCCCCAAGTCGCACTTTCTACTTTCACCAACCTAGATATCTATCCTGGTGCGGTAGTTGAAAATCTCGGAACCCTATTAACCTTTAATTTCGAGCTTGATGAACCCGCTCGTGTTGGTGGTTTAAAAATTTATGTTGATAGCGATACTCCAGGAATTCTTGGTCGTCTTGACCTATCGGCACTGAACGATAACCCCGATTTCTTATCCAATTTAACAGTTAATCAAGAGTCCTTTGAGAACTTTACTGGTAGCGGTTTCGTAGTCACAGTTGAGGCCGGAGCAAAATCCGCTTCCCTGACGCTTCCAGCCCTCGATATAGCCGACTTAAATGGGTTAGACCTAACCACATTTACCCTCACAACCAGAGAAGAAACCGATAGAACAACACAAACCGATCCCGTTACCGGTGATCAAGGTAGCGACTTAAATACTGTGGAAGCAGATGGGTTTCCCATTGGGGATTATACAGTTGACCCGGAATCTGCCAGTAGCAGAGTTTTATTTGCTGATAACGTAGCAGATTTACCACCACTGCCAGTTGTAAGTTTTAGCACCACCCCACAAGTGGTCAATGAAGCCGAAGGAACATTCCTAGTGATGGACTTCAGCTTTGAAGGAGAAATCCCTGATGAAGGGGTTACCGTCAACCTGGAAGGGGATGCAGCCCGCATCATGGAGCAGTTTGACGTAGTCCAAGCTGGTATTGACCAAGAGACAGGAAACATCTTCTATCGCTTTGATGAGGACTTTGTTAACTCTGACAATATTGTAGGAGGTATTTTAGATCCCTTTTCCTTGGAAGATGGAGATCCGGCAGAAAATAATTCCGACCCCGAAGCTGCAGGAGACGCTTTCCTCAGTAGTTTCAGCTTTACTATCACCGAAAACACCGCCAGTATTAGACTTCCGGTGTTAGATGACTTTGTACAAGAAGACGATGCCACCTTTACTTAGGGTTTGCTGAAAAAGTTTCTCCAAAATTTATGCCACTTTTGACCAAGAATTTTCTGACAAATCAATAAGTTTTAGTACATAAAAATTGTTTAAAGTATAATCAAAATTAATGAAAGGCGGTTCGATGAGTTCCCCTGTTCTATTATTAGTAAATAAGGACAAAAAAAGCGACAAAAACTGTCTCAGAAGTTTAGAAAGATTGACAACTAAAAATGTAATAGCAATAGATGTAATGGAGGTTTCAGGGAGTTTTGTCATCACGAGATTTAGGCTAAATCTTCGTTTAGCTTGTCCAAACTTTCCCTCAATAGCATTACGGAAGCATTCATCGGAGTGGGCTTGTTTCTTTTCTTCTTCACTGACATTTTTCGGAGGTCTTCCTAACTTCGGACCACTGATTCTTATCCCTCTTTCCTTACACCAATTTCTGTTTTCCCTAGTTCGATAAATTTTATCTACATGGACGGATTCGGGATAATAGCCAAACGTTTTTTTATACTTTTCTACTTGTTCTTTTAAATGACAAGATTCATTGAAGTTTTCCCAACTTATTTTGTCTAGAAACACATAGTTATCTACACAGCTTACTGAGAGTTTAGCTCCAAACTCTATTGGTTTTCCTGCTTTTCCCCTCACTATTGGACGAATATGCCGTTGAGTTAAACTTACAATTCTTTGAGGAACACTCTGGGTCTTATTCTCCCACATTGACTGTTGTTGTTCATAAACTTTTTTGATAGTCTCTAGACAATTTTTCTGTCTTTTACTCAGATTTTCCAGGGAAGCCCCCAGCTTGAATTAAGTCTTCTATATTTCCTAAATTTTTCTTAAGGTATTTTAACTGTTTCCCGATAGCTTTTCTTCTTTCTTGATAAGATACTTTTCGTTTTTTAGCTACTTTTAAGTATTCCTTTCTAGCAATTTTTTTAGAAGTTCTCGGCTTTTTTCTCAATTTCACTCTTAATGGTTTATAAAGATTATCTATTATTCTTTCTGTCTCAATTCTGGCTTGATTTAATATGCCTAAATCCGTTGGGTATTTGATGTCTGCTGGCGCACAAGTCGCATCTAAAATTAGTTTACCTTTATTTTTTATTTTTTCTCCTTTTTCTTGGAGACAATCCTTTTTTTTTACTTCTTTATCACTCTTGTCTATTTCTCTTTTTACTATTTTTTTATTGATTTTGTTTATCAATTCTCCATCAATTCTTTTCCTAAAATGAACTAGCATTGAAGATTCCAGTGGTGGCTCTTGTTGATAACAATTTAAACCTATAAAGTATTGTAGATAGGGATTTTCTCTAATCTGTTCTATAGTTTCTCTATCACTTGTTCCTAATTTTTCCTTAATAATTAATGTCCCTAATGCCATTCTAAATAGTTTGGCTGGCGCACCTTTTTCTGCTGAAAAAAGTTTAGCATATTCTTCCTCAAAATCATCCCAAGGTATCAACTCTGCCATGATTACCCAACGATTATTGGGGGACAATTTGCCCTCGAAAGGTAATTCAAATTTTTCTGGGGGCGGTAAAGGTTGCTCCTCTTTTCGATACATTTGTTCTTGACCAACAACTGGGAGGTGTTTCTACCAATTATAGCGGTTTGTAGCCGACAAAGCTGATCTTTTTTGCGATCGCGAATATGGGTGTAACCCTAATTAACCTTTCATAAAAGATAAACGTCTTTATCCTACCCCCCCCTCATATTTTGTCAAGTATTCGTTACTTTTTGTATAAAAAGAAGAAAAAGATGTTTATACTGTAGGGGTCAACGGCCGTTGACCCCTACAATATTTATTATGAATTTTGTGATTTGCTAATATATAGAGTAGCTGTAATTAATAGTTTTCACTCATGCCAGCCAAAGATATTTATCATGATGCTGTCAAAAATGCTTTAATCAAAGATGGATGGAAAATTACAGATGATCCCTTAATTTTATCCATTGGAAAAAAAGACTTATTTATCGATTTAGGAGCAGAAAAATTAATTGCTGCTGAGAAAGATCAACAAAAAATTGCTGTAGAAATCAAAAGTTTTCTCGGTAATTCACAAGTTAATGATTTAGAGAATGCTTTAGGTCAATATATTCTTTATTATGAAGTTTTATTAGCAAAACAAGATGAGAGAGTTTTATACTTAGCAATCAAAGAATCTGCTTATCAAGAAATTTTTGAGGAACCTATCGGTAAAATTTTATTAAACAGGAAAATTATTAAATTATTAGTATTTGAACCCAGAAAAGAGAGCATCTTGCAATGGATAAGTTAAATCACTTTTATAACATTATTGCCCCTATTCTCAAAGAATACGCAGCCTTGCCGTATTCTTGTCAAAATCTTAAGCATAAATTAGTTATTAGTGATGATAAAAAGGATTATTTATTAATGACCATGGGCTGGGAAAATGATGTCAAGATTCATGGTTGTTTAGTTCATCTAGAAATCATTAATGATAAAATTTGGATTCATAGAGATGGATTAGAGGATGGTATTGCCAATGATTTAGTCAGAGCAGGTATTCCAAAAAATGAAATTGTTTTAGCATTTCATCCCCTAGAAGTTCGTCATTTTACTGAGTTTGCTGTTTCTTAACTATCATTATTTATTCCTATCCATCATATCTGCTAGAGGACTGATGTTGTGATATACTTAAATCGAACTATACCTACATATGGTTAAGTAACATGAATCAAACAATTGTTTTTGAAGTTTCCCAAGAAGAAGATGCTGGCTTTTTTGCAGAATGTTTGACTGAAGAAATCTTTACTCAAGGGGATAATTGGGAAGAACTAAAAACTAATGTTAAAGAAGCTGTGAAAGGTTACTATTTTGACCAGCCTACTGTTCCTAATATTAAGTTACATCTCGTTAAAGTGGGAACACTTAATAGTATGTTAAGGGCTATTTCTCTTCATAAGCAGGTAAGTAAACAAGCTATTTTAGATATTTTGTAAAGTTCATTATTATTGAGTTTTGCTGTTTAAAAAATTACCATCAAGCCCTTTTTAAAGCAGATTTATCCATAGCAATTAAAGACTTTTGTTGCAGTTGTAATTTATACATATGGTTAAACAAATTCCAACAATATTCTTCAGAAAGTCCACAGGTAATTGCACCCCGTAATACTACATTCAAATACCAATCATTGGGGGCTAATTCTTGGGGTAATTTATCTATAACCACATAGGTTCTCACATTAGTATAAATTTTTCCTTGACTCTCAACAGTGACAGTGTGTCGACGATAACCATTACGGGGGACTTCTTCCCTTTCATCTAGGCGATCGCTAAACCGCCAAGGTAGTTGATACAGTACCCCTTCCACCTTAGCATTGGAGTTTTCAACTACGTCTAAGACTCCACAGTTACGTCGTAGGGAACGACGATAAAAACCCAACCGATATCCTTCTAATATCCCTCTTCCTACCACATACTGATGGGTATTTTCCCCAAAAGTCCGTTTTAAGTCTACTGGACACATACAAGAACCATAGGCAAAATAGTAAAATGAGGGTTCTAAAGTCCCTTGAGGTTGCCAATGACTTCCCTGTGGATGATGATGGGTGGGATGGTTAGTTGCTATCTTGGTTTCTATAAACGCAGAGGTGTTAGGGGTTGGACTCATAGCTAATAATCAATGGTTTGCCTTTCATCCTTAATTTTATCTCAATAATTGAAAAATTTTCAGATACAAAGGATACTTTTCTGCTTAACGCTTAACGCTTAACTTTTTTGTTGAGTGGGACGCAATAAAATATCATGAATTTGTACATAGTCTGGTTGGGATAAAACATAGTAAACTGCGTTAGCAATATCTTTGGGTTGTAAGACGGGAAAACGACTATAAAGTTCTTGTGCTTTTTCTTTGTTATTGTTATATTTTTCAGCAAATTCTGTTTCCACAAAACCTGGACTAATAGAAGAGATTTTAATGTTTTTCTTGGCTTCTCTTAACTCTTGTCGTAACCCTTCTGTTAACGCACTCACTGCATATTTACTAGCAGCATAAACCCCACTAGATAAAGGAACACGATGACCTGACATTGAACTAATATGAATAATATGGCCTTCGTTGCGATCGCTCATATCTTTAATTGCTTCACGGGTACAAATACATAAAGCCAAAACATTCACTTCTAACATTTCTCGCCAAGCTTCTGTTTTCCCTGTCATTAAGGGTTCTTTGTGACCTAACCCTGCATTATTAATTAATATATCAACACCACCCCATTGCTTCCGAATGGTGTTAAAAAGGTTTAATATTTCTGATTCTTGACGTAAATCAACTTTTATGGCTAATATCTCACTATTTTTTTCTTGTAATGTTTTTGTTAATTGATCTAATCTTTCTTGACGACGGGCGCAAATAACTAAACGATAGTTTTCTGCTGCTAAACGATGGGCGATCGCTTCTCCTATCCCACTCGATGCACCAGTAATTAAAGCAACTTTTTTCGATAATTCTTCTACCATAATCCCAATTATACACTATTTCAGATTAAGAATAAACTGAAGTGCTGATACTACATTCAAAATTATCCATTATCCATTATCCATTGTCGAACATTTGTTTAACTATTATTGCTGCTTCTTGCTGAGTCTTAATTTCTCCATCTAAAGTTAAAGCGAGTAACCGATCTAAGACAAGTTTATACTGTGGTCCTGGTTTATACCCCATACGCTTTAAATCATTACCATTTAAGGGTGCTTGAATTTTTGACCATTGGGTTAAATATTGCCAAATAATGCGTCTAACTTCTTTCTTAGAATTAACTGCAACTAAAATTAAATCGGCTAATTTATTGCGATATAACTGTTTATATTTATCGCTTATTTTATTACATTTTAATAACAATTCTTGTATTTCTGAATAAATTATGTTATCTTTGTCTATTCTTTCTAGACTATCTTTAGGTAGGTGTAAATTAAGTGCAAGTTGTTTTCTTTCTTGGGGATTAATTTTAGAAATTAAGATTTCTAGACGAATCAACCAATGACCAATATTATTATCAGGATCAAGATATCTTAACCAACGAGAAGCACAGCGAATTTGCCACCATATCTTATCATCTAATATGACTTGATTATGCAAACATTTTAAAGAATCTAAATCTGACAGTAATTGTAATGCTGGTTTCCAATAATTTGCTTCTAAAATATACTTTGATTCTGCTTTTAAGCGTGTTGTTAAAGCAGGAGTTACATGATTTTTAAGTTTTAATTTATCGTAGATACCGCTTTCAATAGCATAACGGATATAGGTTTCTGTCTGGGGTTCAATGTCAAAGTTTAATCTGACAGCAAACCGCACAGCACGATAAATTCTGGTAGGATCTTCAATAAAACTATTGGCATGAAGTACCCGAACTTCTTTCCCTTTTAAATCTAATAAACCTCCAAAGAAATCTAATAATTCTCCTTCCCTTGGTGGGGTTAATCTCACCGCTAAAGCATTAATAGTAAAGTCCCTTCTATATAAGTCTTGACGAATAGAACTTGATTCTACTTCGGGATTGGCTGCAGGGTAAGGATAAAATTCAGTTCTTGAGGTAGCAATATCAATCCATAGTGACCCAAATTCTGGATCTTTATGCCATAATAAAGCTGCTGTCTGAAACTCTCCATGTACTGATAATCGACAGTTAGGATATTTTTTCTGTATGGTTGAAGCTAATTCAACCCCTGCACCAACATCAGCAGAGCGATGAAATCCATCTACGACTAAATCAATATCTTGAAGCGATACTTTTTGATTATTATTAGTTAGTAATAGGTCTCTAACTGCCCCTCCTACAATATATAAATGCCAGCCTTGATCTTCGGCTTCTTTAGCAATCATTTCTAATAGTTTCCAAGTCGATTTTTTCAAAGAGTGACGCATTGAAGGTAATAAACAGGAAACCGTTGCCACTCTTTTCCCATTTTCGTCTTTAACTTCTTTTCTCTGTTGATGAATTTGCCGTAATAAGTCAGTGCGTGTAACAATCCCTAAGAGTCTATTATCATCAATAACTGGTAATCTTCCCACATCATAAGTTACCATGATTGATTCAATATCAGGTAATAAAGTATCAGGATTAATAGTTTTGATATTTTTGGTCATATATCCTTTTACTGGTGCGTGACTAAACCCATGATGTAATGCTAAATCTAAATCTCGACGGGAAATAATCCCCACTAAATGATCTTTTTCATCCACCACCGATAACCCTGAATGGCCATAACGAAATAACACCCTTTCTGCTTGTTCGATAGTTGTTTCTGGATGAATAGTCCTCACTGGAGAAGACATTAAATCTCTGGCGTTTAAAGGGTGAGGAATTTGAGTAATAAATTCTTCTACTAACTGCTTTAATTTACCGTCAGCATCGACATTTCTTAACATTAAAGAAGCTGCTTGACTATGACCACCCCCTCCATAAAGTGAGAATAATTGATTGAGATCAGTTCCTTCAATACGAGTCCTGCCAATAACAACTAAACGGTTTTCAGGATAAGGCTTATTATTGTGTCGTTTATGATAAATATGAGCAAACAATAAAGCATCACTTTCGCTTAATTCAATCAATCTTTCTGTTAAATTAGATAATCCTGAAACAAAATTTTCTGTTTCAATAAGTACCCAAGCTACTTGATATCCTCGAATATTATTTGTCTCTAATTTATCTAAAGCTTCTGTAAATATTTCTTGTAATTTAGGAGTCAAACCTGGATCACAATATTCAGCAATAATCTTAACATTTGCCCCCTTCTCCATTAACCAAGCCAAAGCTTTTGCGTCCCTAGCAGTGGATTGGGGAAAGGTCAAAGAACCAGTGTCAACATGAATTCCTAACCCCATAATAGTCGCTTCAATGGGATTAGGATTAATATTATTTTCCTGCATTTTTTCCACAATTAAAGTGGTACTTGCTCCCACTGCTTCTATTTGCTGAAAAGTGGCAGGAATATCGGAGCTACTGTTAAGATGATGATCGTATAATTCCACACTCTCTATCTGTGGTAAATCAAACCATTCTGCTGCTTTTCCTAAACGACTAAGTTGTTGGTTATCTACCACAATTAGGTGACGAATTCGTTTCGGGTTAACACTTCTTAACTCAATGAGGGCAATTTCATCTCGATGTAAAGCTAAAAAATCCTTAACCTTTGGATGGGCCCCACCGGTTAAAACGATGCGACTTCCTACTCTGAGACAAGATAAACCAACGGCCGCCCCTAATGCGTCAAAATCAACCGTCTGGTGGCATAAAATTAAGTCCATAGATTCCCCATTGATTGGCGATACCTAATCTAATTGTATCTTTTTGACTGCTGAAACTTTATGAGACTCCAATAATTGTTGTCCCCCTCAATTTTTGTCAGTTTATAATAAGCGGTTAAATGTTGTCCATAAAGAATAAACTCCCAATGGGACATTTCCTTAATAAGCGATTCATAACTACCGAAATCTAGTCTTTTTATTTGTCCTCTTCCTTTACTAATAGTCCCTTCATAACTTAAATAAATCAAGCGATGATCTTGAATTTTTTGGACTATAATTGCTTGTTCATCTTGAATTTCAGGCAAGGAAATTGTTAATTGCCATGTAGCCAAAGTTTTGTCATGTTCGAGCATTAAATCATAGTGAGGTTGGCCATAACCTGTATGATGATGAAAAACAAATTGTTTTAACCCAGATTCCGCACTTCAAAAAGTAGCATTAAATACTACAAGCCTGGGGTTAATAATTAAGTATAATTGCTTAAGCTCTTGAAGACAAAAAAGTGGGATAATTGCTTAAGTTGTTTCCTCTGTAAAAAAAGAGCGAAAAATGTCTTATTTAGAAGAAATACAAGTTAAAAATTTAGACCATTTAGGGATAGTAGCTGGTTTAATTGATGAAATAGGAATAGTCAAAATAATTAATAATAAATTAGGAATAGATGTTAGAGAAAAAATCTCAGCAGGTACAGTAGTTAAGTCTATTTTAATCAATGGACTAGGATTTGTTTCAAGACCTCTATATTTATTCAGTCAGTTTTTTCAAGATAAAGCCATTGAGAAATTGTTAGGAGAAAGAATTCAACCTGATTACCTTAATGATGATAAAATTGGGAGAGTAATGGATGAATTATATAAATATGGACTAAATGATATTTTTATTGAAGTAGTTTTAGAAGTAATTAAAAAATTTAAAATAGACCTTAAATACTCCCATTTAGATTCCACATCATTTCATTTAGATGGAGAATATAAAAGGGAAGAAGATAAAGAGAAACAGGAAGAAGAAAAAATTATTAAAGAAAGACCAATTTTTATTAAGAAAGGATATTCTCGGGATCATAGACCAGACTTAAAACAATGTGTCTTGGATTTAATAACAAGCCAAGATGGAGATATTCCATTATTTGTGAGAGTAGGAGATGGAAATGAATCTGATAAAGCCGTATTTGGAAAAGTTTTAGTAGAATTCAAAAAGCAAATAAAGTTTGATAGTATCATGGTTTGTGATAGTGCTTTATATGGTCAAGAAAATCTCCAACTAATCCAACATTTAAAATGGATAACGAGAGTTCCAATGACCATAAAAAAAGCAAAAGAATTAGTGCAAAATATAGAGGTGGAAGAAGTAAAAGATGAAGATAAAGAAAAAAGAAGTGACCTAAATTTAGAAAGTTATACCTGGAAAGAAGAAATTGTTGCTTATGGTGGAATCAAGCAAACTTGGTTAATAGTCTTGAGTGAAAAAAGACAGAAAAGTGATTTGGAAAAACTAGAAAAACAACTTTCCCAAGAAGAGAAGAAATCCCAAAAATTTCTTAAAGAAATACAATCTGAAGAATTTGAACATCCTCAAGCTGCTCGATATAAATTAAAAGCTATTAATAAAAAATTGAGATTGTTGGAAATAAAAGAAGTTGAACTGATTGAAACTTACTCGAAAAAAAAGGAAAAGATTTATAAAATGATTAGTCTGATCATCAAAAAAGATGAAGAGATAAGTAGAAAGACTAAAGAAGCAGGAAAATTTATTTTAGCAACTAACTTAGTAGAGGAAAATAAATTAGAAGCTAGTGAAATTCTGATAACTTATAAAAACCAGCAATCTACGGAAAGAGGATTTCGATTTTTGAAAGATCCCTTATTTTTTACTGATAGTTTCTTCGTTGAAAAACCAGAAAGAATAGAAACAATGTTATTTTTAATGTCTTTGTGTTTGTTGATTTATAACTTGGGGCAAAGAGAATTAAGAAATTGTTTAAAAAGAGTCAAAAAAGGAATAAATAATCAAGTAGGGAAAGTAACATTGCGTCCAACTTTGAGGTGGATATTTCAATGTTTTCAAGGTATTCATTATGTGATTTTAAACGGAGTTAAACAAATTGTCAATTAAACAGAAGAAAGGCGTTTTATATTGAGTTTATTACCTGCATCTTGTCAAAGATATTATCTATAAATTGAATTGGATAAAGCAAAAATAATAAAAGAATAAGAGTCTAATGATATCAAATGAGAAGAGGAAACTCTCCTTCGTTTGTGCTGAGTCTTGCTAAGTTTTCAATGAGTATAAATCTTCTTAATTTGATTATTTTTCCTAAAAATTTAATGAAAAGAGAAATATTCTTGCCCAGGTATGATTTTCGGACTTTTTAAAACTATGTATTTTTTTATACTACATTTTGAAGTGCGGAATCTGGGTTAAATTTAAGAATAGAATCTTTTGGGCATCATGGGTTGAGCGTCCAGGTCTAAACCCGTAGCTTCTGGCGTGAAAAAGTGCTTCGTGTGCTGGTTCTAGGTCATATTTCACAAGGCATTGCCATGCTCTGTCTGCCATAGTTGGAACCTTTAGCATTCTGGTCGTACCGTCCTTTTTGGGGATGGGTATTTCTCGTAGCTTAGAGTGTTTCCAGTGGTGAGCTTTGGGTAACCTTTCTGCTAGGGCAAACCGTTGTTTGAAATTGAGGGATTTTATCCCGTCTATTCCTGCGGTCTTCTTGCCAGTATTTAGCTGTGATACTTGTCGGACAGCGAGTAGTCTAGCAGCTTTGGATTTCAAAATAAGCTTTTGTATGTTCCTAGCTCGTCTAGTGTCCTCTGCTTGAATGGCTTTGAACAATCTTCTTTGGAGACGGAAAAGATTTCTGCGAAATTTCTTCCACGGAATGTTTTTCCAGAGTTCACTAAAATCTATGATTTTGTGTCTAACCATGTTCACCTCGGTTAATCGTTTTCTATTTGCCTCGAAGCAATTACGCTTCGTCCTACCCGAATCTAGAGGATTCCGCATCTCGTCTTGCCTACTCAGGGTTCGACTATTTCCTGAGACTCTAGATTCGTTTTTATTCGTTCCGTCCGATGATTGATTGTCCCTTTAGATGGAACCGATTTGACTATCGGAAACCCTTGGTTAAGTCAGTCACACCTGAAAGATGCTGACGGGTTACGTTGCTCCGATGAGGTCAGGGGATACTATTCTTTCTGCTTTACCTGCCTTCAAGTAAGTCACTTTTATAGGTTCTGTTTCATCGTGGGGACTCCTGTAACGCCAGTGTCACCAGCAGTCGGTGTCTGATTGCGTCCTATTCCCTGCTTCAGCCTCCCAAATTCCGAGTTGGGTCACTGAGGGTAGGTCTTGAGTCATGTCTAACCTTGACAGGGAGGACTTTCACCTCCATCAATCGGACAGTTACTCAGATTAGGTGTTTATGCTGTTCGGTAATCCCTACTTAGCTTGTTCGGTAATTTGTCATTAAGTTTTGTAAACTTGTTGGCTTTTACCTGATGTTTGGTTTTTGTCCATTTGACTTTCCTAGATTGTCCCCTTCGAGGATGACCTTTAGTGGGTCTGATTTTCCTTTAGGGTCTAGTTGGTCATTTCCACCTTGTTTGACTCCTTATGGAGCCTCTGAGCGAGTCACACGCTGTATCTTTGTCTAGTACTAAATATCAGCTTTCTGACTCATCGAATCGCACCCAGGTTCTTGATTAAAAGGTAAGGCACTACAAAGAGTTATAAAAGGGATATCCAGTAATTGAGCTACTGTGCCTCCCTCTGGATTAATTTGATCGACAATTAATGCTTCTACTCCTGTTTTTTCCAGGGCATTTGCTCCTTCTTCCAGAAAAATTTGGGCAGATTGATAAAACCAGTTGATGGTGAATTGTAAGGCGGGAATACCTTTAAGTTTACTAAGTTTTTTAAATAAAGCTTCTGTTGAACCTAGAGGAAAAATATCTGCACCAATAGGGTAAAAATCAAGTTTAGCTGCTCTTATTTTGGTTTCTGCGTCGGGAACGCCAAAAAAGGTGATCTGATAGCCTTTTTTTTGTAACCCTTGTCCTAGAGGAAGCATGGTGTGGAGATGACCCGTTTCCGCAGGGCAATATAAACCGATATGTTTCATAGTTGCTAGAGAAGTTTTTGTTTGGTTAGAGATAATCTGATTCTAAGGGACAATGATCTTTAGAGGTGCATAAGAGACCTCTATCATACCTAAAAAACGGTTAGCGAGACCTTAATCTTCTTCCTAAATCTCTTGCAAAAGTATTTCGTGATATGATAAGTGGCTGTTTTTTTAGCCAAGACTGTGCTCAGATAGCGATCGCCAGAATAAAAGAGTTTTTTGTGATACTAATTTTCTGGGAGAACATTTAATGCCCCAAAGCTAAAAGGAAAGATTAAGAAAATCTATAATAAGGTGTTTCAATGTGTTAATTAGTAAAATTTTCGTTTATCCTGTTAATTGAAAAATTACACATTAATGAAAATATTAAAAATGCAAGTTTCTCTATCTAAAAATATTTTAGTTTGTAGTATTGTTTGTAGTATACTAAAAATTACAAGTGGTGTTGCAAATGCGAATATTTTCTATGATTTTGAAGATGGTTTGCCTTCTGATGCAATATTTATCCAGGAGCTACTACCGACACTACCAGACGACCCTAATTTTGATTATGAACCCATTATTGAAACTAGGAGTTACGCATTGACAAATTAACTTAAATATGAGTAGCTTTAAAGAGAGACAACGATCGCTAATTATTAGAGTCATTAAAATTGACGTAATAATAACAATAACTAATCTATAAATTAGGCTGATAATTTCAAATTTATTTGCTCTAAAATAAAATTCCGATTAACTTCAATAGACAATTCTCTTTGGAGTTGATACCAATTATCAATTAACTCATTAGCTCTCATTAATTCAAGTTTAATAAAAGCCCGTAAAGAACTAAAGAAATGGGTCAATATAGCTTCTGATTTTCTGACTATAAATTTATTGATACCACATAATTGTTTGAGCGCACGATGGTAACATTCAATAATCCAATGAGTTGTTTTCAACAAAGTAAATAGAGTTTTATCTGTTTCTCTTAAGTCTTTATTTTCTTTGTCAAATAAAATATAAAAACGAAGCATCCCGTTTTTGAAATGTTTCTTAAATACTTTAACTTCGCCAAACTCTTTTAAGTAAACAATTGTCCCATTTTCCTCTATTTCTAAGCTTTCAACGGATTGATATTGTCCTTTAACGATTGATACTTGTCGATTTTTAGCTATTCCTATCATGAAACCTAATTCTTGTTTTTTCAAAAATTTAAGGTTCTCTTTAGATGAATACCAACTATCACCAGTTACATAAATTGGCCTCAGTCCCCAAGCTAAAACTTCCGATAGCATCATCCGAAAATAATCATTTTTAGACAGATCATCTTCTTTATCATAAAGTCGATAATTTAGAGGGAGTGAAATTCCATTAGGGTCAGTATATAATAAAGTAACTAAATTAATTCCTTTGATAGTTTTATGTTTATTTCCTGACCAGAAATAACCAATAAATTTACTTAATTTAGGATTACTATAAAGTTTTTCAATGACTGTATCATCAATACTTAAGGTTCCCCCACTCAGTTCAATGTGCTGTTTAAATTCATTGAATAAATCAACAGGTTTATAGCTTTCTCTTAATAAAAAACGGTTAACACTATCATGAGATAAATCCTCAAATATCTCGGATAAACGATTACAACCCGAATATTTGGATTCAGCAATTAAATAGTAAGTATAGAGTTCTAAATGACATTTAGCCGTTGATTTCTTCGTTATAGTTCGGATATCTACCTCCAGTTCTTATAATCCTCTCTATTTTATCAGTTTTTTGCTTTTTGTTAACAGCGATCGCTTTCTCTGTTTGGACTATGCACATTGTAAACCATCTGTCAATGCGTAACTCCTAGAATTCGCTTTGTTTATATTCCCAAACATACATCGTGGCTTAATCAAATTGAGTGTTGGTTTTCGATCTTAGTCCGGCGTTTACTCAAAAGAATTACTGTCCGTTCAACTGAAGAACTATCCCAAAAAATTCTCAATTTTATTGATTACTTTAATCAACATTTTGCTAAGCCGTTCGTTTGGAAATTTAAGGGCTTTAAAGATCATAAGTGACTGGTGGATTATTTTTGCTAAGCTGCACTAGTCAAGGCACAACAACAGTTATCTCTTCAACAAAGACTGATTGACCAGCAACAACAACAAATCTCTACACAACAGCAAGAAATTGAAAAATTGAAAGAAGAGAGAGATAAGCTAAAAAACCGTAACTCAAAAAACAGTTCAGTCCCCCCATCATCAGACCCACTAAAAAAGCCTTCTGACAAAAAGAAACGCAAAAAAGGATTTAAACGCGGACCAAAATATGACCACCCAGGGAAGACCCGTAATGGTTTTGGTCAGCCCGATAAGATAGTCCCTTTAGAACTAGAAAACTGTCCTGTTTGTGGGGGTTCAGTGGAACGAGATGAAGTAGTTCCCGAAAAAGTCCAGCAAGTGGCTGAAGTAGTAGACCAACCCATAGAAATCAGGGAATATCGTCGCGGATTCTATAAATGTCCTAGTTGTGGATGGTCAGATTACAGTCCTGTTCCATTGGGAGTTAAAGAAGGATTCAGTTATGGGGCGCGATTAAGTAGCATCGTGGGCTGGCTTGGCTATGGGGGTAATCTTACATGGCGTAAACAGGAACATTTTATAGAGTATGTCTTTGGCATTCCCATTTCTCAAGGGAGCCTTGCCAAAATGCACAAATGGTTTCAAGAAAGTTTAGAACCCTTGACCAAACAGTGGTTAAAGTACATCCAGCAGCCAGGAATCCGATGTGTTGACGAAACCAGTTATTGCATCGATGGCATCAAGTATTGGGTTTGGGTAGCCACATCAAATGAGGTCTGTGTGTTGATGTTGGCTCCCACTAGAAGCTCCGCAGAAGTCGAGAAATTGTTAGGAGCAGATTTTAAGGGCATCCTCACCAGTGACTGCTATAGTGCCTACTTTAGACAAAGTGCGATGGCCAAACAGAAATGTCTGGCACATTTAGAACGAGAGTTAGAGTCCCTTAAAACCAGTCGTTTTCAAGCGAATCGAGAATTTGCTGCCGATGTACAGCAAGTTTTAGCAACCGCCCGTATCCATTATCGTCATTATCATGCTCGAAATTTAACCCTTGAAGACTTAGGCTCCAAAAGAACAGAAGTCGAGAACTCACTGCAAAAGATTTTTAAAGCAACTCCCAAAAAAGGATGGCCTTATGATGCACAAAGATTGATTAACCGTCTCAAACGTCATTGGGAAGAGTGGTTCACCTTTCTAACTTATCCTGAAGTCAAACCAGATAATAATGATGCTGAGAGAGCTTTACGTCCCATTGTCATTCACCGCAAAGTAAGTGGGGGAGCAAGAAGCGACTGGGGTGCAGAGTTAGTCACCCAAATGTTCAGTTTTTTAGAGACCATGAGATTACAGGGGCAAAATGCCATTGTCCAATTATGCGAATTATTTTCATTAGCTGGTCGGAGTCCCCCAGGATTAGAGATGTAAAAGGCTCCGGAGCCGATGGGGGATAGATTTTTCTTGATCGCCCTATATCTCTACACAAAAATAAACAAGGTTAGCGGATAATCTCCGCTAACAAAAAACTATCTTACTATTCTTTTTTTCTCATATTGTTGTTTTTATTTGAGGTTTTTAAAAGACTTGATTCTGGGAATGTTAGTCATTAAAATAGCCGTAATAAATTAGCTTAAATTTTACGCTAAATCACAGGGCTTATATTTTTGTTGACTCAACTGATGTTGTTTGTAGTGCTTTTCGATAAGACTTTTTTGTTGCGGTGAGCAGTTACATTGAGTTAAACGATATTTACACTCAAGTTAATATTTTAGAAAAAATTATTGGCCGCAGAGGATTTAATTTAGATGAACTTTTTCAGAACTTTAATTTAGAAAAAGATGAATTTGATCGCTTTGGTTTAAACAAGATTACACAGGAAAGAGTTTTAGGGTTAGACGCAGTTAATGAGCATGATAAGTTAATGATTTTAGGTAAACCTGGTGTAGGAAAAACGACGTTTCTTAAATATTTAGCGATACAATGTAACAGAGGAGAATTTGCTGCGACGAAAATCCCCATATTTATTCCTTTGAAAAAATATGCAGAAACCGAAAATAGTCCATATTTATCCAGTTATATGATTAAATGGTTTGAAGATTGTAAGATAACTAATGCTTCTGAAAAATTAGAGAGAATCTTAACAGAAGGGAGAGGATTAATATTACTGGATGGTTTAGACGAAGTAAGGGAAGAAGACAGCGAAAGAGTAATCAGAAATATTGAAAGTTTTTATAGCCGTTATGATAAGAATAAATTTGCTGTTACTTGTCGTATTGCGGCGAAAGAATATACTTTTACTCAGTTTACAGAAGTAGAAGTTGCAGATTTTGATGATGAGCAAATTAAGACTTTTGTGAATAGTTGGTTTAAAATTAAACAGTTAACTGACTATCCCAAACATTTTCTAGAACAGATAGAAAATAATCCTACTATCAAAGAATTAGGGAATAATCCTTTGCTGTTAACTCTATTATGTTTAGAGTTTGAAGATTCAGGTAATTTTCCCTCAGATAGAGCAGATTTATACGCAAGAGCAACTAATACTTTGTTAAGAAAATGGGACAATAAACGTAATATTTATCGTGACCAAGTATATAAAGAACTGACTCCTAAAAGAAAAGAAGGGTTACTGAGTCAAATTGCTTTTAAAACCTTTGATAAGAAAGAATATTTCTTTAAATTGGACTTTGGATAAAAAATAATTGTTAGCGTAAATTTTACGCTAACAATATCTCCAGAGCTAAAATAGAGAATTAAGGTGATTTTAAAAACTCTCTTTCCATCTTTTTAGGGGATTTTAAATATTAAATAGCTTCATTCAGTTTCGGTTCCAATATAGATATCTAAGTAGGTTTTGCTGAATAAAAGCAAAACCCTATTCTTTAAAAGGTTACACCCATATTCGCGATCGCAAAAAAGATCAGCTTTGTCGGCTACAAACCGCTATAATTGGTAGAAACACCTCCCAGTTGTTGGTCAAGAACAAATGTATCGAAAAGAGGAGCAACCTTTACCGCCCCCAGAAAAATTTGAATTACCTTTCGAGGGCAAATTGTCCCCCAATAATCGTTGGGTAATCATGGCAGAGTTGATACCTTGGGATGATTTTGAGGAAGAATATGCTAAACTTTTTTCAGCAGAAAAAGGTGCGCCAGCCAAACTATTTAGAATGGCATTAGGGACATTAATTATTAAGGAAAAATTAGGAACAAGTGATAGAGAAACTATAGAACAGATTAGAGAAAATCTCTATCTACAATACTTTATAGGTTTAAATTGTTATCAACAAGAGCCACCACTGGAATCTTCAATGCTAGTTCATTTTAGGAAAAGAATTGATGGAGAATTGATAAACAAAATCAATAAAAAAATAGTAAAAAGAGAAATAGACAAGAGTGATAAAGAAGTAAAAAAAAAGGATTGTCTCCAAGAAAAAGGAGAAAAAATAAAAAATAAAGGTAAACTAATTTTAGATGCGACTTGTGCGCCAGCAGACATCAAATACCCAACGGATTTAGGCATATTAAATCAAGCCAGAATTGAGACAGAAAGAATAATAGATAATCTTTATAAACCATTAAGAGTAAAATTGATAAAAAAGCCGAGAACTTCTAGAAAAATTGCTAGAAAGGAATACTTAAAAGTAGCTAAAAAACGAAAAGTATCTTATCAAGAAAGAAGAAAAGCTATCGGGGAACAGTTAAAATACCTTAAGAAAAATTTAGGAAATATAGAAGACTTAATTCAAGCTGGGGCTTCCCTGGAAAATCTGAGTAAAAGACAGAAAAATTGTCTAGAGACTATCAAAAAAGTTTATGAACAACAACAGTCAATGTGGGAGAATAAGACCCAGAGTGTTCCTCAAAGAATTGTAAGTTTAACTCAACCGCATATTCGTCCAATAGTGAGGGGAAAAGCAGGAAAACCAATAGAGTTTGGAGCTAAACTCTCAGTAAGCTGTGTAGATAACTATGTGTTTCTAGACAAAATAAGTTGGGAAAACTTCAATGAATCTTGTCATTTAAAAGAACAAGTAGAAAAGTATAAAGAAACGTTTGGCTATTATCCCGAATCCGTCCATGTAGATAAAATTTATCGAACTAGGGAAAACAGAAATTGGTGTAAGGAAAGAGGGATAAGAATCAGTGGTCCGAAGTTAGGAAGACCTCCGAAAAATGTCAGTGAAGAAGAAAAGAAAGAAGCCCACTCCGATGAATGCTTCCGTAATACTATTGAGGGAAAGTTTGGACAAGCTAAACGAAGATTTAGCCTAAATCTCGTGATGACAAAACTCCCTGAAACCTCCATTACATCTATTGCTATTACATTTTTAGTTGTCAATCTTTCTAAACTTCTGAGGCAGTTTTTGTCGCTTTTTTTGTCCTTATTTACTAATAATAGAACAGGGGAACTCATCAAACCGCCTTTCATTAATTTTGATTATACTTTAAACAATTTTTATGTACTAAAACTTATTGATTTGTCAGAAAATTCTTGGTCAAAAGTGGCATAAATTTTGGAGAAGCTTTTTCAGCAAACCCTATATAAATGGGCGTGTTTATCGAAAATAGTTGGGTCTAAAACCCCGCCTTTTAAGGCGCATAGTTTTTGAAGCGGAGCATAAATCTCTGTTTCAAAAACAACTTCTGTGCGATAGCGCCGGAACGTAGTGAGGAACTTCTGACTTCTGACTTCGTTAAGAGCCTTGGTTTAATCAAGTACAAGTTCATCTTCATTCCTGGGTTCTGGCTGGATCTTGGTTGTACAAAGCACGACGGGTAAGGGCTTTTTCTCATCATTTTGATAGTTGGCAACAATTCTGTGAGAAAGCATTGAATCTTTCTCAGTTCCAAGTAAACAATTATATTAAGGCCGCTAGGGTATTTAAGGATCTAGCGTTTAGTGGTTTTAAGATTTTACCCAAGTGCGTTAGTCAATGTCTCCCCTTGGCAAAACTTAAAGACTACGAATTGACCGAGGCGTGGCAAAAAGTTATTGATGAGAACCCACCCCATAGGATTACTAAAAATGCGATCGAAGCCACCATCAAAGGTGAACCCCTAGCAATCAAGAAACGGTTAGAGATACCCTTGCCAGAATGGGAAAACTTTGAGCAACGCTGTAAAGACGCTGGTTTGAACCCAAAAGACGAACTGCAAAAATTCTTAGGAGGTTAGGATCCAGAAACAGGGGAAATGAGCGAAGAAGATGATCTCAAAGATGATGAAGTTGAGGAGGTTGATCCCGAAAAGATAGAAGTATGGGAAGACGATGTTAAAAACTTAGTTAACGAGTATCAAGTAGCATATAACCTGAGCGTATTTTCGGTTAAAGTCATCCTTGACTGGGTGAACCGGATCAGGAATATTTTCCCCTCCCCACCTGAATGAGAACTGGACGGCGACCAGTCGAAATGACCTTACTAGAGGTAAGGTTATCGTGGGAAGCTTCCAACCCTTCTCACCGGGTAGTAATGGGTTTACGTGGCTTTTAGAGAGATGTAAGCACCATTTTAGGGCTTTTATGATCATCGTAAGCACTAATTAACCCACACTAATCCGAGATCAGCTTAAGACAGAGGTAAGCACCCGAATGCGTGGGCTTGTGGGAGTATCGTAGCGAATATGATCTAAATTCTTAGGGTTGGCAAATTAAAATCAAGGACACTCCGTAATGACAATTGTAGGATTGGACATAGGAAAGCACGGTAATGCCGTAGCTGCTCCACTGCTTGCTATGCCCAAAAATATACTCAAGTATCATGATAACAAGGATAGTGTATTTCTACACTTAACTCCTAGTAAAAAGTCCATCAGGCAGTTGTTAGAACTAGAACCTACTGGTCTAGTTATGGAACCCACAGGAGGGTGGTATAGTGCTTTTTGGCATAGGGTGGCATTCGTCTATCACATCCCTGTTTACTGGATGGGACACGCGGATCTCAAGGGGCAACGATCGCACTTTGGATTTTCTAACAAATATGACAAGAATGACGCGCTGTGTTTAGCAGCATCTTATTTTGACCCATATTTCATCAACAAAGATGGTTCCAAGCGATTCTTAAGAGGATACCGCATAAAAGAGATACAAGCTGTACGGGAACTGGTTTTAGAGTTAGAACAACTCGACAAATTAAGAACAACATTGGTCAATCAGTTAAGACAAAGGTTTGCCTTAGAATACCCAGAAGCGGCCGCACAAACATGGCAAACGAACGATCACGGTATGACCCCTATAATTGAGTGGTTAATCGGCAAGAATCATCACGGTAGACGAGTAAACCACTACAACAATTCTGTCGCTAACAGCTTAGGTATTGACATCTCAGAATATTCTCTAGATCACGGTTACGCTATACATCACATAGAGCAGCGTCGTAGAGACACAGAAAGGATGTTAGATGAAGCGATGGATCAAGAGTGCTTTATTCCCTACCGACAAGCTTTTAAGGGGTTTCGGTGGGGTATAGGAATGGAAGCTTTAACATTAATGAAGGTGTACCCCTTCGAAAAGTTCTTGGTAGATGGATTTCCTGTGGTTGAGTGGATTAAACCACCTAAGCGGTTAAATACAGAGATAGGGAAAAAGTTGGGGAAGAAATGGGACAATTTCAAGGACGCTAAGCAAGCTAAGGGGAAAGATGCTATTATGCGCTTAACGTTCTATGCCACTCGCTTGCTTTTCCAACAACTCAAGGATAATATCTGCTTTTAGCTCTACAGCAATAACCCACCAGCTTGTTATGGTGGGTATAATTTTGACAGAAGTTTTATCTAGAGAGATAATGGAGCTAATTTTGAGTTAAAAATCCGATGGTGTGATAACTCTGTCCACTGTCAATTCATCTTTTTTTAGGAGAACTTCAGGAAAAATCGATCATTATGTCTATTATCTTCCAACTTGTCTTATCCGCCCTTGTTTTCTTTTCCTTTGTCATGGTAGTTGCCGTTCCCGTCGCTTATGCTTCCCCCCAAAACTGGGATCAATCTAAGCCTTTATTGTTCATTGGCTCTGCCATTTGGACTGTTTTAGTGTTATTGGTGGCGGGCTTAAACTTCTTAGTTGTTTAACCCTACATTCACTATTACATGAGCTTTTCAGACTTCATGGAGTAGGATAGCCCCATCTTTAGCTATGGTTAAAGGTGGGGCTGCGGTTTTAAAGCTCAAATGAACAATTGCCGATACAATAAAACTTAGCTGCCATAAATAAGATCAACATCAATCTATGAATGCACCTTTTACCCCCGAAGAAATAGCAGCAGAAGGTATCAAACCCTCTGAATATGAAGAAATTGTCCAACGGTTAGGAAGACACCCCAACAGAGCAGAATTAGGGATGTTTGGGGTCATGTGGTCCGAACATTGTTGCTATAAAAATTCTCGTCCTCTACTGAAAAACTTTCCCACGGAAGGCGATCGCATTTTAGTGGGGCCAGGAGAAAACGCTGGAGTGGTGGACTTAGGTAAAGGGTTAAGATTAGCTTTTAAAATTGAATCCCATAACCATCCCTCGGCAGTGGAACCGTTTCAGGGTGCTGCTACTGGGGTTGGTGGTATTTTAAGGGATATTTTTACTATGGGGGCCCGTCCCATTGCCTGTTTAAATTCTCTACGGTTTGGAGAGTTAGAAAATGCGAAAACTAGGCGCATTTTTTCGGGAGTTGTTGAAGGTATATCTCATTATGGTAATAGCGTTGGTGTGCCAACGGTTGGGGGAGAAATTTATTTTAATTCTGCTTACAATGGCAACCCTTTAGTGAATGCTATGGCTTTGGGTTTAATGGAGACAAAAGATATCGTTAAATCTGGGGCTTCAGGAATAGGTAATCCTGTATTATATGTAGGCTCAACTACCGGCAGAGATGGTATGGGGGGAGCGAGTTTTGCCAGTGCAGAATTAACGGATCAATCCATGGATGATCGTCCGGCAGTACAAGTGGGTGATCCGTTCTTAGAAAAGTCTTTAATTGAAGCTTGTTTAGAGGCATTTAAAACCGGTGCAGTGGTGGCAGCACAAGATATGGGAGCAGCAGGAATTACTTGCTCAACCTCTGAAATGGCTGCCAATGGAGGGGTTGGCATTGAATTGGACTTAGATAAAATTCCCGTTAGAGAAACAGGAATGGTTCCCTACGAATACTTATTATCTGAGTCCCAAGAAAGGATGTTATTTGTGGCACAAAAAGGAAGAGAACAAGAATTAATTGATATTTTTCAGCGTTGGGAACTGCAAGCAGTGGTAGCTGGAAAAGTTATAGAAGAACCCATAGTTAGGATACTATTTCAAGGAGAAATTGCAGCAGAAATTCCGGCTAATGCTTTAGCAGATAATACCCCTATTTACCATCGAGAGTTATTAGAAAATCCTCCCGAATACGCCCAAAAAGCTTGGCAGTGGACAGAAGATAGTTTACCTAGTTGTACAGCAGAAGGGATTGAAATTAAGGGAGAATTGAAAACCTGGAATGATATATTATTAACCCTCTTAGATACTCCTTCTATTGCTTCTAAAAAATGGGTCTATCGGCAATACGATCATCAGGTACAAAATAACACGGTTATTATACCAGGAGGAGCAGACGCTGCGGTGATTCGTGTACGTCCTATTGATGCGAAACCAGATACTTGTAAAATAGGGGTTGCTGCTACCACTGATTGTAATTCCCGTTATGTTTATTTAGACCCCTTAGAAGGGGCAAAAGCTGCTGTAGCAGAAGCGGCCAGAAACCTTAGTTGTGTCGGGGCTAAACCCATAGCTATTACTGATAATTTGAATTTTGGGAGTCCTGAAAATTCTATCGGTTATTGGCAATTAGCCTTAGCTTGTCAGGGTATTTCGGCAGGTTGTCAAGAACTAAATACCCCTGTTACTGGGGGTAATGTTTCTCTGTATAATGAGACAGTTGATAGTGATGGAAATCCTCAGCCAATTTATCCCACACCCGTCATCGGAATGGTGGGTTTAATAGAAGATATTACCAAGGTTTGTGGACAAGGTTGGCAAAATGAAGGGGATATTATTTATTTATTAGGGGTTGACAATAAGCCCAGTTTAGGCGCATCAGAATATTTGGCCACTATTCATGATATTGTGGCAGGAAAACCGCCAAAAGTTGATTTTGAGCAGGAACGTTTAGTGCAGAAAATTTGCCAAGAAGGTATTAGTCAAAGTTGGATAAAATCGGCCCATGATTGTGCAGAAGGTGGCTTAATGGTAGCTTTAGCTGAATGTTGTATTAGTGGAAATTTAGGGGCAAAAATTCAACTAGATTATCAAGATAAAAATAGGTTAGATACTGTACTCTTTGGGGAAGTATGTGAACAAATTATTGTTTCTGTTAGTGCCAACAATCAACAAGAATGGGAAAGTTATCTACAGCAAAATTTAGGTAATAATTGGCAAAAGTTAGGTCAAGTAAAATCTAATCAACTGGATATTATCTTGTCTGATGATGCTTCAATTATTAGTGTAGAAGTTAAGAGGATGATTAATGATTGGTCAAATGCCATTGAGAAAAGATTGAAAAGTTAACCTGTTTAAGCCTACTAAATTAGGAGAAAATCACTCATGTTATCTATTATGTCCTATTATTACGAATATAAAGGAGAAATTGACCAGCAAATTGCTAATGATGAAGCTTTTGCTGATGAATTCCCTAAAAATAACCCCTCTAAGTTACAAGCAAAGGTAAGGTTGTAGGGGTTAACGGCCGTTAACCCCTACTAACAGAAACTGGTATCAGTTGAATATCTTTAACAGCGATCGCAGTTAAAAACCCTAGTGCTAGATATTCCTGTACAAAAAATCAAAGCTAAGATATTTTGTTAGGATCACAGTGGTTGAAACTTGGTTAATTCCTTAAATAATGGGAAAATTCAGACAAAAAAATGACCACAACTTTAACACAATATATTGAAATAACTCCAGATACTCGATTAGGGAAACCTCGCATTGTCGGGAGTCGGATAACAGTAGCTGAAATCGCCACAATGTATCTTAAAATGGGACAATCCCTGGAATTGATTGCAGGTAAGTACAATTTATCTCTAGCCTCAGTTTATGCGGCTATGTCCTATTATTACGAATATAAAGGAGAAATTGACCAGCAAATTGCTGATGATGAAGCTTTTGCTGACGAATTCCAGAAAAATAACCCCTCTAAGTTACAAGCAAAATTGAGGAAATTAAAGGGTGAGTCAACAGATTAAGTATCATTTAGATGAAAATGTTGACCCTGATATCGCCCTGGCCCTTCGTAGTCAAGGAATTGATGTCACGACGACTTTTGAGATGAATATGGCTGGAACATCAGACAATGTACAATTAGCCTTTGTTAAGCAAGAAAAAAGGGTTATTGTCACTCATGACACGGATTTTCTCAAAATAACGAGCCATGACAGCAATCATTATGGTGTTGCTTTCTCTAAAAAAGGAAGTCGTTCTATGGGTGATATGATTCGTACCTTGATATTAATCTACGAAGTGATGACTCCTGAAGAAATGAAGGGAACGGTTGAATATCTTTAACAGCGATCGCAGTTAGAAACCCTAGTGCTAGATATTTTTGTACTAAAAGCTAAACTCAAGATATCTGTTAGGATCACGGTGGCTCAAACTTGGTTAATTCCTTGAATAATAGGAAAATTCAGACAAAACAAGGTAAGGTTGTAGGGGTTAACGGCCGTTAACCCCTACTAACAGAAACTGGTATCAGTTGAATATCTTTAACAGCGATCGCAGTTAAAAACCCTAGTGCTAGATATTTTTGTACTAAAAGCTAAACTCAAGACATTTGTTAAGATCACTGTGGCTGAAACTTGGTTAATTCCTTAAAATAGAAGGCGATCGCCAATATAATTAAATATTTTATACTGTTTAAACTAGAACTATCCCTGCTAAGATTAAGTTAAACATTTGTTAAGAATTCTTTATTATTTCTCTACAAGTTGCCCGAAGCCCATCCTTGAAGCTGTTTTCAGGAGTTCATCTCTAACATGACTGCCCAAAAAAAACTGTCCTCCAGCTATCACTTATTAGATTCTTCTTTTGATAATAACGATTATCCCTTAGATAAACCCGAAGAGGCTTGTGGTGTTTTTGGGGTATTAGCCCCAGAAAGAGAAGTGGCGAAACTCGCCTATTTTGGTTTATACGCCCTGCAACACCGTGGCCAAGAATCTGCCGGTATTGCTACTCTAAAAGACGATATTATTCATCTTCACAAAGACATGGGCTTAGTTTCTCAAGTCTTTAACCAAGAAATACTCCCAACCCTCAAAGGTAGCATCGCAGTAGGCCATACCCGTTACTCTACTACGGGATCAAGCCACAGAGCTAATGCACAGCCCGCTGTTTTGAAAACTCGCCTCGGTCATTTAGCTTTAGCACATAACGGTAATCTTGTCAATACCCTAGAATTGCGAAAAACCCTAGAAGAACGGGGCTGTAATTTCCATACTAGCACCGACTCAGAAATGATCGCCGTTGCGATCGCCCAGGAAGTAGATCAAGGAAAAGACTGGTTAGAAGCTGCCATTAGTGCCTTTCCCCTGTGTTCTGGGGCTTATAGTTTGGTCATTGGAACCCCGAAAGGATTAATGGGAGTCAGAGATCCTCATGGTGTACGACCTTTGGTTATTGGTATCTTAGACGATGATCCTCGGCGTTATGTTTTAGCTTCAGAGACTTGCGCCCTAGATATTATTGGGGCTGACTATTTAAGGGATGTGGAACCCGGTGAACTGGTGTGGATCACAGAGGAAGGATTATCTTCTTTTCATTGGACAGAACAACCACAAAAGAAATTATGTATTTTTGAGATGATCTATTTCGCCCGTCCTGACAGTTTAATGCACGATGAAACCTTATATAGTTATCGGGTGCGTTTAGGGCAACAACTGGCCAGAGAATCTTGTGTAAAAGCAGATTTAGTTATGGGTGTTCCTGACTCTGGTATTCCTGCGGCCATTGGTTTTTCTGAGGTGTCTGGTATTCCTTACGGCGAGGGCTTAATCAAAAATCGTTATGTGGGACGTACCTTTATCCAACCCACCCAACACATGAGAGAGTCGGGGATTAAAATGAAGTTAAACCCCCTCAAAGACGTTTTAAACGGTAAACGGGTGATTATGGTGGATGATTCTATTGTACGGGGAACCACCAGCCGAAAAATTGTCAAAGCTTTAAGAGATGCCGGGGCCAAAGAAGTTCATATGAGGATCTCTTCCCCTCCTGTTACCCATCCCTGCTTTTATGGTATTGATACCGATAACCAAAGTCAGTTGATAGCGGCCACAAAATCTGTTGCTGATATTTGTGAACAGATCGGTGTGGACTCTTTGGCCTATTTGAGTTGGGGCGGAATGTTGGAAATGACACAGGAAGATACCAATGGTTTTTGTTCCGCTTGTTTTACGGGAGATTATCCCATTACTATTCCTGATGATCTCAAAGGCTCTAAATTAATGTTAGAACAAGTACGAGGTTAAGTATATCTAAGCCTTTGCAGATGTTCCCGATCGCTCTATAGTGATAGGTGATCCCCAGTTTAATAATGCAGTATTGTGAAAAAAATTTCTATCCTTGGCTCCACTGGTTCCATTGGTACCCAAACCCTTGATATTGTTAACCAATATCCCGAACAATTTCAAGTGGTGGGTTTAGCCACTCGTTCTAATGTTGATTTATTGGCTACCCAAGTTCAACAGTTTCGTCCGGAAATTGTAGCTATTCGTGATGAAAACAAACTCGGAACCCTCAAAGATGCCATCGCTACTCTGGACTATTCTCCTATTATCTTAGCAGGGGAAGAAGGGGTTATCGAAGTTGCCCGTCACGGTGACGCTGAAAGTGTGGTAACTGGTATTGTGGGATGTGCTGGTTTATTGCCTACTATTGCGGCCATCGAAGCTGGAAAGGATATTGCTTTAGCTAATAAGGAAACCTTGATAGCAGGGGGTCCTGTTGTCTTACCTTTAGTTGAAAAACATGGGGTCAAACTATTACCAGCAGACTCGGAACATTCTGCTATTTTTCAATGTTTACAAGGGGTTCCAGAAGATGGTTTAAGACGTATTATTTTAACCGCTTCTGGGGGAGCATTTCGTGATTGGCGAGTAGAAAAATTAAAGTATGTTACGGTACAAGATGCCTTAAAACATCCTAATTGGTCAATGGGTCAAAAAATAACCGTTGATTCTGCTACTTTAATGAATAAGGGTTTAGAGGTGATTGAAGCTCATTTCTTGTTTGGAATGGACTACAAAAATATTGATATTGTTATCCATCCTCAGAGTATTATTCATTCTTTAATTGAGTTACAAGATACTTCTGTTTTGGCACAGTTGGGATGGCCTGATATGCGTCTTCCTTTATTATATGCCCTGTCTTGGCCCGAAAGAATTTATACTGATTGGGAAACCTTAGACTTAGTTAAAGCAGGTAGTTTAACCTTTAGAGAACCGGATCACGATAAATATCCTTGTATGCAGTTAGCATACTCAGCAGGAGAAGCAGGAGGGGCAATGTCTGCTGTTTTAAATGCAGCTAATGAGCAAGCGGTAGCTTTATTTTTAGAGGAAAAAATCGCCTTCTTAGATATTCCTAAAGTCATAGAAAAAACCTGTGATGATTTTAGAGATCATAACCCTTATAGTCCTAGTTTAGAGGATATTTTAGAGGCAGATAATTGGGCTAGAAAAACCGTTTTAGTTGAGGCTGAAGGGTTAGGTAAAGAAAGTAAAGTTATTTCCGTAAAATAGCAATGTAGAGACGTTATCTATAACGTCTCTACATTGATTTTTAGTTAGGAATTATGCCGATAAATCTAATTTTATTGATTGCTGCTTTGTTAGTTTCATTATTACTATTTCGTTGGCTATTGACTATTATTAAGTCAACGGTTATTAACTTAGCAATTATAGCATTAATTATAGTATTACTACAGTCTGCTTTTGGGATTAGTCCTCAAGAATTATGGAATGAAATTATTAATCTTCCCCAAACTTTTCAAGACTTTTTTCAAACAGACAGTAATCAATTATTTTTAGTAATTGTTGCTAAACTAGGGATACCAATCATCATCTAATATTTGTTCAATGGTGAAGGGTAATTCTAAGGGGAAATTAAGGAAAAGAGTAGCGTTATCAGCTTCTAATTTTACCTCTTTTAAAGCTTTACTATAATTCTTGTCAATATTAGCTGGAAAATGTTTATACTATTTTTTTATCAAGATAAATTAAGAATATTTTCCAAAGGTTTAAAGAGTTGTTTAAAGTATTAAAGTTATTATAAACTATGTGGTAAAATTACTTTTGTTATTCTGAACGAAAAAAGACTTTTATGATTATAAAATACCCCTTAAAACCAAGAGAATATCAGTCAAGACTAGGATTAGAGGTGCTTAAAGGGTGTAACTTAATTGACTTGACAGAGCTACAAAGAAGTCAATTAAAACAAGCTCTATGGCAACAGGGTGTAATTGTTGTTAAAAATCAACATATTAGTGCATCTGAGTTAGAAGAGTTTGCCAGAAAAACCTTTGGAAATTTAATGTTTGGCTCTAATTCTTTTTCTTTAGATCCTGAAATCAGTCCAGAGATACAAAGCCAATATTCTGCGATTTTAGGTAATCCTAAAGGCTTAGATAGAAAGCCTCCTGAAAAGATTTATGGAGCTAGGATATGGCATCAAGATAAGGATGGAGTCCCCATCATAAAAGAGTTGGAAATGAATGCACTTTATGTGGTCATGCTCTATGGTATAAAGGTTCCCGAAGAAGGGGAAAATGGACAACCTCACACGACAGAATATTTAGACTTAGTAGAAGCCTATAATAATCTTGATTCTAGTCATCAAAAAGCATTAGAAGAAATATTAATGTATCAAATGCCTCCTGTCTGGTTTTGGCAAAATCTTGACTGGGATAATGTTCCTAAAAAAGTTCATCCTCTTGTTTCTACTCATAAAGTGACGGGTAAAAAAGGATTGTATTTAGGTTCTTGGAATACAGCAATACCTCTGGGTATGGAAGATAAACAAGAAGAAGCTCAACAATATTGGCAAGATTTATGGAATATGGTTTTGGAACGCACTCCCGTCTATTCTCATGTTTGGGAACCAGGAGATATTGTTTTTTGGGATAATTCACAAGTCATGCACAGAGGGACTTTCTATGATTCGACTAAATACCAGCGCATTGCATTACGATTAGGTGTTGTTGCTGATTGATTTAATGAGCAAAAAATCCCGTTAATAACAAAGGCAACAAAATCAGTAAACTTATAATTAATACTGCTGTTTCTGGACTGATAGGAATAGTATTTTTTTCTTTTGGTGGTTCTTTCATTTGTAGTTTCCTCCTACATTAATTGTGATTTTAACGTATTTTCGTCCCAATAAGCCTTAACTTCGGTAATCTTACCAGCTTCATTGAGTTAAAATGTAGTAATACCTTCAGCGTTTGCTTCTTTACCATTCTTAGAAACAACAATCATTTTCCATTTAACCGCAACTTCATTATTAACGATAAATAAGGACTCTCTTTCTATCTCAAATTTACTATAAAAATTAGTGAGAATAGTAAACAATTTTTCTGAATCTTTTTCTGGGTTTAAAGCAGGTTTTCCCACAGGATCATAAATTGCTGCATCATCCGCTAAAGAGTCTAACCAACCTTGAGGATTCATGGCAGCTAAACTGTTATAATAATTAGAAATCGTAGCTTCAATAGACATAATTTTCTACAACAGTAGGGTGGGCAAAGGTTTTAGAAATAGGATAAACTTCAACAATTCTATCATTTGCCCACCTTTTAGTCAAAAATTCTATTTTTATCTCTGAAATTAGGTGGGCAGTTTATAGTTATTACATTTTATTTTAGGATGAAATATTGCAACTGCCCACCCTATAAGAATTATTAAAATTCCGCACTTAAAGGAGTACGAGGGAAAGGAATAACATCACGAATATTACCCATACCTGTCATAAATTGTACCACTCTTTCAAACCCTAAACCAAATCCTGCATGGGGAACGGTTCCATATTTTCTGAGGTCTAAATACCACCATAGATCATCAGGAATTATCTCCATTTCATTAATCCGTCTTTCTAATACATCTAGTCTTTCTTCCCGTTGCGATCCGCCAATAATTTCCCCAATTTTCGGAGCTAATACATCCATAGCGGCAACGGTTTTCTCATTGTCATTTAAACGCATATAAAAGGCTTTAATAGCAGCAGGATAATTCGTGACAATCAAGGGTTTTTTAAACAATTCTTCTGCCAGATATCGCTCGTGTTCCGACTGTAAATCAATGCCCCATTCCACAGCATACTCAAACTTTTTATTGCACTTCTCTAGTAATTCTATAGCCTTTGTATAAGTAATTCTTTCAAATTCATTGTTAATGATATTATCCGCCGTTTCCAAAACAGACTTATCAATACGCTTGTTGAAAAATTCCATATCTTCGGGACAAGTTTCTAACACATACTTAAAAATGTACTTTAAGAACTCTTCCGCTAAATCTTGATCCCCTTCAATATCACAAAAAGCCATTTCTGGTTCCACCATCCAAAACTCAGCTAAATGACGAGAAGTATTAGAATTTTCTGCCCTAAATGTAGGACCAAAAGTATAAACATTTTGAAAAGACATAGCCATAACTTCCGCTTCTAACTGTCCACTTACAGTTAGATAAGCTTGTTTACCAAAAAAGTCTTGGCTGTAGTCTATTTTCTCTTGTTTATCGACAGGAATCTTGCTTAAATCAAAATTAGTAACAGTGAATAATTCCCCTGCACCTTCGCAGTCACTAGCAGTAATAATAGGGGTATGAACCCACATAAAATCTCTTTCTTGAAAAAAGTTATGAATAGCGGTTGCACAAGCATTTCTGACACGCATCACCGCCCCTATTGTATTGGTACGCGATCGCAGATGTCCAATAGTGCGTAAAAATTCAAAGGAGTGGCGTTTTTTCTGAAGGGGATAGGTTTCGGGGTCAGATGTGCCATATACCTGGACTGTAGCAGCCTTTAACTCGATTTTTTGACCTTTTCCGAGGGATTGTACCAGGGTTCCCGAAACTTCCACAGAAGACCCAGTATTAAGGAGTTTGAGAACATCTTGATAGTCGGGGACGCTTTCATCGAGAACCACCTGTAAACTATTCAGGGAGGAACCGTCATTAACTTCCATAAACGAAAAATCTTTTAGTTCCCGTTTGGTGCGTACCCACCCCTGAATGGTAACGGTTTCATCGGGTTGGCCGTGTCGTAAGATGTCTCTAACTCGTTTAGTTTGCATTATATATTTAATGGTTTATCAATCCGTTGCTTGATCATTTTAGCAAATTTTGTCTTTATCATTGTAGGGTGTATTAGCATAGCGTAATACACCAAGAAATCTAATTTTGGTAGCTTAGGACAGAGGAGTATATTCTTGTTATCATCTAAGTTAAAGTGAAGTATAGAGAAACTTCTATCTTAAACTTTTCAGGTTTTCAATGTTATTTTTAAAGTTATACATGAAGTTATACATTGCGTTTACATATGCAAATAATTCATTGTGATAAAGTTAAAGTATCTAAGACATATTTAGCACATTAATTTAATGAGGAGTTAATCTCATGTACAAAACATTATTAACAGCAACGTTAGCTTTAGGCATAACAGGAATGACTGCATTATCAACTAAAGCTAGTACACTTATTTTTGCAGACAATTTTAATCAAGAAAATAATGGTGTTAGGGCTCTAAATTATAGTAGTTTTAATAATTGGGATGTTACTAATGGATCTGTTGATTTATATGGTAGAGCTTCTAATGGTTTTGGTTCTTTACTCGTACGGACTAATGGAGCATTTGTTGATCTCGACGGTTCTACTGGAACTGCCGGCACTCTTACTTCAAAACAAACATTTACTTTCAATCCTGGAGATATATTAACCCTACAGTATGACTTGTCTCCAGGGGCAAGACCTAACACAAGCTTTGGCAATAATATACTTATTGTATCATTAGGAGACATTTACAGAACCGTACACGCTACTGGAGTCGGATTTCCACTCAAAACTCCTTTTAAATCATTTTCTACAACTATTCATGTAACTGAACGGACCAGAGGAAATTTAGTTTTTTCACATCTTGGTGGTGATACACAAGGTATTTATCTAGATAACGTAAGATTAAGCGTAGAAAAAGCTGTTGTCCCTGAACCTTTAACCATTCTCGGTGCAGGAACTGCGATCGCTTTTGGAGCAGGTTTCAAACGTAAATTAGGTAAAGCTAATAAGAAATAGAATATAGCAATCAGTAATGATTCGTGAGATTATCGAGATCCCCCCTTTAGTTCCCCCCTTAATAAGGGGGGTGAGGGGGGATCAGTTTCAACATTAATTCTCACAACTGATAAATGATTGCTATAGTAAGGCGATGCACTGCCCACCCTACAATTAAACGATAGCTGATACATTACTCATATTTAATTGCTGTAATGCTTGCCAATTGATAATATCCTCATACAAAGATTCATACCCTTTAACATTTGGATGTAACCCATCATTAATTAATCGTGACTTGACATAATTTTCTCCTCTTCCTAACCATAAATCAAAAATATCTAGATAAGGAATATTCCGAGAGTGACACGCTTTTTTTGTCACTTCTTTATAACGATACTGATCAAAATGATTGAAATAAAAACAGTCCATAAAGGGCATTTTTGCCTCATCCACAGGAACCATCCCCACAAAATATACAGAACATAATTGCTGCGCTTCATCCAATAAATTCTCTATTTCCTGTTGATATGTCTCAAAGTCTGTAAATAAACGTCCATTTGCTCGTCTCAACCTCGCCGAATCATTCACCCCAACGGAAAGCATAATCAGATCAGGGACACGGTTACGTAACTCTCCACGATACCGATATTCCCCTTCTAACCGTTGGGCAACCTGATGAGTGCGATCGCCTCTCACCCCCAAATTATACAACACATGACCATTTTCCTGCCCCATCCACTGACGACGCAACCTCTCAACCCATCCACCCCCAACGAGATCACCGTACCCATACACCAAACTATCCCCTAAAGCCACAATTCTCAATGACTGCGTGTTAAAAGATGAATTCCAGATTTGGGTGGGGTTTACAACGGTTGACATTAAGAATACTCCTGTAATGGTCTGTAAAATAACTTTATATATTGATACTAAACTTCATTTTACCGTAACTCAGTAAACTTATTTTTGTAGTATGATTGTAATATAGAGATCGTTAACCCAGTAAACACTGGTTACTGATCACCGATAACTGATAACTGAAAAAATATGCCTTACCAACCATTAAAAATTAGTACAGAAAAACCCGTATTGTCTTGGGCTGATCATGATTTAGCATCGGCAGAAATGCAGATGGCCAAAAATGTTGCCTCTCTACCTTTTGTATATAAGCACGTTGCTTTAATGCCGGATGTACACTTAGGAAAAGGGGCTTTACCCGGATTTCTCACAAATTAATTTGAAAGCCCAATCCAGAGATGAAAAATGATAATTTTTAGGACTAATAGAAATTTTGAATATAGATGAATAAAAAAATTGACTTTGATTATCCAAAAATTGAGTTTAAGAGGGAATAATTATATTAACTTTTGATTTTCTCCACTATAAATAAGACTAAATGAAAGTATCAGTCAGTCAACAACTTATGATAGATATCTTTTTTAAAAAACAACTTATTCTACTTATCCAGTATTAGGAATAGTTTTAATTCTTTTGTTAGCAATAGACAAAATATCTTGATAAGGACAAGCACTAGCTATAGCGATAATAATTCTTCTACAACTAATCTTTATTCTGGCTCCCAACTTAAGAAGATTTAGACGTATTCTTCCCACAGTTGCTTTAGCCAATGAAGTTTTTTTTAAACAGTGTTGACGAAAAGCATTTATGAGAACATAAGCCCAGGAATGTATCCATAATCTTAGTTTATTACTTTGAAATGTTTGAGTTGAAGTTCTATCAGCTAACAAGTCTAATTGTTGTTCTTTAATCCGATTTTCCATCTCGCCTCTCGGACAGTATTTTTTTGTATAAAGTTTTGAGGGTGGAATTTTTGAAGCGGGCAAAGATGTCACCACATGGCGCATTTTTAAGCCATCACTTCCATAACAAACTTTTGTCACTACTCTTCTTTGACAACTCCATGACTTTTCTGTTTTATAACGAATAGAGCGATACCAAGTAGAAATTGGTACTAATTTTTTAACTTCTTCTAAATCTTCTTTTTTCTGAAATAAACTATCCATTAATTCAGTTATTGGAGCTAGTTTTTTTTCATATTCATGTTTGGCTTTTTCAATTACATCATCCGCTCGTAACTTAAGAACGCCATTTGTTCCCATAGCTATAACATAATCAACTAAAGGCTGATTTTCACAAAAATAGAAGATTTCTTCACGGGCATAGGCACTATCACCCCTAACTAGGATATGAGTCTCTGACCATTTTTCTCTAATCAGTCCGATAATTCTTTGTAATTCGTCTAAGGCTCCATCGGCTGGATCTACATTAGATGAACGAAGTTTAGCAACTAATAAATGATGCCCACAGAAAATATATAAAGGAGCATAACATACTCCGTGATAATAACTATTAAAAAATGCCCCTTCTTGATTACCATGTACTTGGTCATCCGTGACATCCATATCTAATGTAATACTTAAGGGAGGTTTTTTATAAGACTCTAAAAAAAATTCGACAAAAGATTTTTCAATGGCTTCAAAGTTGGGTTCTATTTTATGATAACGACTCGTTTTTTGGTCGAGAATAGTCTCAGGACAATATTCCAATCTATTAATTGTACTTTTTCCAGCTAACCATCCCTTTTTATCTTCAAGTTCATTAAGCTTTTCTAAAGCGATCTTAAGGGCAGGATCGTGACGTAATTTATCATGGTCATTGACATCTTCATAGCCTAAAATAATTCCATAAAGCCTTTGTGCTAATAACTCATGAACGGAATGATCTACATAAGATTTATGACGATGATCTTGAAAATAGTTACCAAACTTCTCGGTAATTCCCAGTTTTTTTCCAACTCAGCTATCCAGACAATCCCCGCATCTGAAGTGATTAGTCCCCCATCAAAATTAGCGATTATTTCTTTTCCTTTCTGTTTACTAAAGTTGATTACTTGACGAGGGGTTCGGGGATGACTGGGACTCATTAAATCAGTTTAAGGTAAATTGCTTTAATAATTAAATTATAGCATATTTTATTCTAACAATCTAGTACTATTAGAGATTTTATTAATAATTTTTTTGGAAAAATGAGTGATTGATTTATCTTTTCATCTTTGTCTAATTCGGGTTGATTTTAACTTAAAATCTGACAACAGACTGTTGGTTGGGGAAATCTGCGATCGCTCTGTTCAAACCCACTTCCTGTAAGGCTTCTGTGTTTGGCGATCGCAGATTTTGTGAGAAATTCGGGTCCACCATCCCGTTAAAGCAACTAGAGTAAGGGTGGGTAGTAGCCGAAAAATTACATGAGGTTTATAAGGTTTAGAAGGAGTTAAGGTTTGTTCTATTTTTTCCTGAGATGTTGTCATTATTAAAATTAGAGCATTATGAGTTTTAACTTATTAAGTTAACATCCTACCGCAATACTAATCAAATTGCTAAAATAATCTGTTGAGATAGAGAAACACAATTTATTATCTACATAATAAAATTAACGCTATAATATAAGTCCTTATGTAGTCATTGTTCTGATGACTCGTTAATTTGGGTAAAGATAGTTAACAATTAGTCTAAAAATATTTTACTATGTCTTTCGTTGGTCTACATATACACAGTGATTATAGTTTACTCGATGGTGCTTCTCAATTAAACGCTTTGATTGATCGTGCTTTGGAATTAGAAATGCCGGCGATCGCTTTAACAGATCATGGGGTTATGTATGGGGCGATCGAATTAATTAAAGTTTGTCGCAATAAAAGTATTAAACCCATCATCGGTAACGAAATGTACGTTATTAATGGGGATATTAAAGAGAAGAAAAAGTATAAAAAATATCATCAAGTCGTCTTAGCAAAAAATACCCAAGGTTATAAAAATTTAGTTAAATTAACCACAATTTCCCATCTAGAAGGAATGCAAGGAAAAGGTATTTTTGCCCGTCCTTGTATCAATAAAGAACTATTAGAAGAATATCACGAAGGGTTAATTGTTACCAGTGCTTGTTTAGGGGGAGAGATACCTCAGAGACTTTTAGCAGGAGACTTCAAAGAAGCGAAGGCAGTAGCAAAAAGGTATCAAAAATTATTTAAAGATGACTTTTACTTAGAAATTCAAGATCACGGTTATGTTCAGGATAGAATTGTTAATACTGGTATTGCTAAAATTGCCCGTGACTTAGACATTAAAATTGTAGCAACCAATGACTCACATTTTATTTCTTGTTACGATGTAGAAGCACACGACGCATTATTATGTATTCAAACTAGGAAACTTATTACCGATGAAAAACGGCTGAGATATAGTGGCACAGAATATTTAAAATCTGCTGATGAAATGCGCTTACTATTTCGGGATCATCTTCCTGATGAGATTATAGAAGAGGCCATTAATAATACATTAGAAGTCGCCGAAAAAATTGAACCTTATAAAATTTTAGGAGAACCCCGTATACCTAACTATCCAGTACCTGCTGGACACAACCCTGATAGCTTTGTAGAAGAAATAGCTTGGGACGGATTATTAACCCGTTTGAAATGTCGCTCTCGTAGTGAAATTCCTGATGACTATCGGGAACGGTTAGAATACGAATTAAAAATGTTGCAAAGGATGGGCTTTTCTACATACTTTTTAGTGGTTTGGGACTACATTAAATATGCCAGAGATAACGGTATTCCCGTGGGACCAGGTAGGGGTTCAGCAGCCGGATCTTTAGTGGCTTATTGTTTAAAAATTACCAATATTGATCCAGTACATCACGGCCTATTATTTGAGAGATTTTTAAACCCTGAAAGAAAATCAATGCCCGATGTTGATACAGATTTTTGTATCGAAAGACGAGACGAGATGATTCAATATGTTACCAGAAAGTATGGAGAAGCTAATGTTGCTCAGATTATTACCTTTAACCGCATGACATCAAAAGCAGTGTTAAAAGATGTGGCTAGAGTATTAAATATTCCCTATGCTGAGTCAGATAAAATGACAAAAATGATCCCAGTTTCAAGGGGTAAACCAGCTAAATTAAAAGTCATGGTTTCTGATAAAACACCAACTCCAGAATTTAAAGAAAGGTATGATAACGATCCCACTGTCCATCGTTGGGTTGACATGGCTATTCGTATCGAAGGAACCAATAAAACTTTCGGGGTTCATGCTGCCGGGGTGGTTATTTCTTCTGAACCTTTGGATCAAGTTGTTCCCCTACAAAAAAATAATGACGGGGCAGTTATTACCCAATATTATATGGAAGATTTAGAGTCCTTGGGATTATTAAAAATGGACTTTTTAGGGTTAAGAAATTTAACCACAATTCAACGCACTGCTGATTTAATAAAACAAAATAAAAGGGTAGAATTAGACTTAGATCAACTACCCTTAGATGAAAGAAAAGCATTAGAAATTATTGCCAAAGGAACAGAAAAAAGACTACCACCCGATGTACAAAAAACTTACAAACTTTTAGAAAAAGGAGATTTAGAAGGTATCTTTCAGTTAGAGTCATCGGGGATGAAAGAGATTGTAAAAAACTTAAAACCGTCAGGAATTGAAGATATTTCTTCTATTTTAGCCCTCTATCGTCCGGGTCCCTTGGATGCAGGATTAATTCCTAAATTTATTAACCGTAAACACGGACGAGAAGACATTGTTTATCAACATAAATTATTAGAACCCATCCTAAAAGAAACCTACGCAGTATTAGTTTATCAAGAACAAATTATGAAAATGGCGCAGGATCTAGCCGGTTATTCTTTAGGAGAAGCTGACTTATTACGTCGGGCCATGGGTAAGAAAAAAATATCAGAAATGACCAAACATCGAGAAATTTTTATCGATGGTTCCACAAAAAATGGTGTTTCTCAAGCTATTGCAGAAGATTTATTTGAGCAAATGATCAAATTTGCAGAATATTGTTTAAGTTATGATACAGAAATTTTAACCGTTGAATATGGAGCGATGTACATTGGAAAAATAGTCGAAGAAAACATAAATTGTACCGTTTATACAGTAGATAAAAATGGTTTTGTTTATACTCAAACCATTGCCCAATGGCATAATAGAGGAGAACAAGAAATATTTGAATATGATCTAGAAGATGGTTCAAAAATCAAAGCAACAAAAGACCATAAATTTATGACAATAGATGGTGAAATGTTGCCCATTGATGAGATTTTTGAGAAAAATTTAGACCTTAAACAGGTAGTGTCTCATCCTGATGATTATCTTGTGTAAACCCATTAAATTATTCTTCAAGCAACCCATAAATTTTGATTGTTTGATCTGCATCATAACTGACCACCCACTCCCGATTGGAACTCAGACAAATAGCTTGAATAGGTGATCTATTTCCTGATAAAGTGCAAATCTTCTGATTAATATCTAGGGTTTGCTGAATAAAAGCAAAACCCTATTCTTTAAGAGGTTACACCCATATTCGCGATCGCAAAAAAGATCAGCTTTGTCGGCTACAAACCGCTATAATTGGTAGAAACACCTCCCAGTTGTTGGTCAAGAACAAATGTATCGAAAAGAGGAGCAACCTTTACCGCCCCCAGAAAAATTTGAATTACCTTTCGAGGGCAAATTGTCCCCCAATAATCGTTGGGTAATCATGGCAGAGTTGATACCTTGGGATGATTTTGAGGAAGAATATGCTAAACTTTTTTCAGCAGAAAAAGGTGCGCCAGCCAAACTATTTAGAATGGCATTAGGGACATTAATTATTAAGGAAAAATTAGGAACAAGTGATAGAGAAACTATAGAACAGATTAGAGAAAATCCCTATCTACAATACTTTATAGGTTTAAATTGTTATCAACAAGAGCCACCACTGGAATCTTCAATGTTAGTTCATTTTAGGAAAAGAATTGATGGAGAATTGATAAACAAAATCAATAAAAAAATAGTAAAAAGAGAAATAGACAAGAGTGATAAAGAAGTAAAAAAAAAGGATTGTCTCCAAGAAAAAGGAGAAAAAATAAAAAATAAAGGTAAACTAATTTTAGATGCGACTTGTGCGCCAGCAGACATCAAATACCCAACGGATTTAGGCATATTAAATCAAGCCAGAATTGAGATAGAAAGAATAATAGATAATCTTTATAAACCATTAAGAGTAAAATTGAGAAAAAAGCCAAGAACTTCTAGAATAATTGCTAGAAAGGAATACTTAAAAGTAGCTAAAAAACGAAAAGTATCTTATCAAGAAAGAAGAAAAGCTATCGGGAAACAGTTAAAATAACTTAAGAAAAATTTAGGAAATATAGAAGACTTAATTCAAGCTGGGGCTTCCCAGGAAAATCTGAGTAAAAGACAGAAAAATTGTCTAGAGACTATCAAAAAAGTTTATGAACAACAACAGTCAATGTGGGAGAATAAGACCCAGAGTGTTCCTCAAAGAATTGTAAGTTTAACTCAACCGCATATTCGTCCAATAGTGAGGGGAAAAGCAGGAAAACCAATAGAGTTTGGAGCTAAACTCTTAGTAAGCTGTGTAGATAACTATGTGTTTCTAGACAAAATAAGTTGGGAAAACTTCAATGAATCTTGTCATTTAAAAGAACAAGTAGAAAAGTATAAAGAAACGTTTGGCTATTATCCCGAATCCGTCCATGTAGATAAAATTTATCGAACTAGGGAAAACAGAAATTGGTGTAAGGAAAGAGGGATAAGAATCAGTGGTCCGAAGTTAGGAAGACCTCCGAAAAATGTCAGTGAAGAAGAAAAGAAACAAGCCCACTCCGATGAATGCTTCCGTAATGCTATTGAGGGAAAGTTTGGACAAGCTAAACGAAGATTTAGCCTAAATCTCGTGATGAAAAAACTCCCTGAAACCTCCATTACATCTATTGCTATTACATTTTTAGTTGTCAATCTTTCTAAACTTCTGAGGCAGTTTTTGTCGTTTTTTTTGTCCTTATTTACTAATAATAGAACAGGGGAACTCATCAAACCGCCTTTCATTAATTTTGATTATACTTTAAACAATTTTTGTGTACTAAAACTTATTGATTTGTCAGAAAATTCTTGGTCAAAAGTGGCATAAATTTTGGAGAAACTTTTTCAGCAAACCCTAAGTATGTTCGGTCAATTTTGCTGATTCTTTTATCAGTTTCTCCCAGGACTTCCATCGTATCAGATTCCTCCCAAAATTGCCGTTGATCATCGGTACGAATCTCTTTAGCAAAATTTATAACCTGTTGTTTCAATTGCTCTAAAAAGTTGCGGAATTTTTGATTAATCGCAACTGCTTGCATTTCCGCTTCAAGATTGGTGCTTTGGCTGTATTGATCATCAAGGGGTTTCAATAAAGTATCCAGAATGCGAATCCCCTGTAATAGTTCTTTTTTAGCATCGGCAATAAATTGATCTTTTGCTTCTGTGTTTAAGTAATTAAAGAGAGATTCACTAAAATCAGAAAAAGAGACAATATCGGGATGACTAAGAAGGGATTTTGCTTTTTCTTGATCAAGATCGTTTAAGTCATTAATAATTCCCGATTTCGTCAAATTGTCAAGGTGATTTTTAAGTTTTTGACTGTCTTCAATTGTTTCTTCTGCTGTTGCTTTTAACAGTAAGTAATTGAGAGCAGAAGTTTGAAATTGTCTGTTTTTTCTGTCGTCGTTGATACCAAAGTTATATTCTTTAACTCGTTTATCAAAGCTATTTAAAGCTTCTTATTGTTGTGTCTTATTGGGTAAATCCCATTGATTAATGACCCAAAAAGCTCGCTGAATAATGGTTGGGTTATTTTTATTAATCTGGGATAGAAACTCTATTTCTTGTCCTTGAAGCACTTTAAAAGGACTCATACAAACCACAAAAGCTTTAGCTTTTTCTTTGATGTAATCCTTGGTGAATTCGACGTGACGCTTATTGTCAACCCCTAAACCGGGTAAATCAACTAAAACAATGTCATTATCGATATTAAGTTCCTCTAAAAAAACCTCCACTTTATCCACATAAATTGCCCCAGCATACCCCTCTACATAATTTTTGAGTTCTGATAGAGCAATTTCTTTTTTCCCTTTATATTCATCATTTCCGAAATTACGTAAGAGGGATTGTAATTTCATTAACTCTTGTTGATCAATAGCAATTTCATGGTTTTTTCGTAGGCTTCTACTGCTGCTTTAATTCGTTGTAAATGAGCACCTGGCAGTTCATTTTTTTGTCGTTTTAAGTCTTTACTAATTTTGGTAGAAATTTCACTAACAAAACTATCCCAAAGCTCCATTCTTGCTTGATCACTCATAAAGTGAATAAACCCCTGCTCTTTATCACCTTTTTTCACAATTGTCGGAAAAGCAGTGGTAGACTCGTTGGCTTCAGGTAAAATTTCTCGGCCTAAAATCCCATTAATAATAGTAGATTTACCAGCAGAATATGAACCTAAGAAAGCAACAGGAAACTCGGTTTGTTGTAATTTTTGAATCCAACCTTGTTTTTTCTCAATAATGGCTTTTTTACTGTCCTCCATACCTACGTAAGGGAGAACATTTGTATAAATCTCAAAAAATTTGTTAAATTGTTTAATGGTCAACTGGGACTGTTCATGAAGCATAGCCATGGATATTTTCCTCAAGGTATAAGAGTAATGCTACTGAAGTATAACCTTCACTATGTATTCGTGATCGGATGGGATAATTATGCACTTTTTCTGGATTAGAAGTGGGAAGAGAAAGGGCTGAACATTGAAATTATAGGCTAATTTCACCCAAATTACGTCTTTTTCTCTAATTAATATTAATCATTGTTTCTAGAGCAAATAGCATATATTAATGTTTCCGCTAATAGTGCGATCGCAAATAATTCCCAATCATTATGAATTATTTAAGTAATCTATTTCCAAATAACGCTTCATCGTAACGTTTTTGAAAGATTTATTACCATAGAATGTGACAATTATTAAACTGTCCCTCATCTATTGAATTTAAAAAGGGATCACTCTAGGATTATATTATATCGATCATCAATCGGTACTATGTGGTGTGAGTGAGTTAGTAGAAAAACACTTGGGGTCGAAACACGGCAAGACTCCCGGGTGTTTTTCTCATTTTGGCCAAACCACCCTAAAAAAATAATGTATCTTAATAATTTTACACTTCGTATTGTTGAAGGCAAAGAATTAGAAAACGGTTACGTTGAACTTATTCACAATACTCAATATAGAGTTATTTTAGGTAATCAAAAACCCGTTCGTTGTGATGCTTACCTAGAAATTGACGGTAAACACCTTGGGACTTGGCGACTTCACCCTTATTATTCTATCACCTTAGAAAGACCGGCACATGATGATGGACGTTTTACATTTTATCAATTAGGAACCACAGAAGCTTATAGTGCTGGCTTAGTGGAAGGAGATCCCAAGTTAGGACTTATTAAAGCAATTTTTACCCCAGAACTGACTCAAAAAGAACCCCAATGGATGTCAGCAGAGTCGATGGAAGTGGGGAATAGAAATCAAAGAACCGCCAAAAAATCTGCTAGAGGTTATGCACCTGGGGGAACCGGACTATCAGGTAAAAGTGATCAAGAGTTCATTACTGCTTCGTCTAGGTAGCTAAAACCTATCTATATATTCTAAAATATTATAAATATTAGTAGATTATAGGAGTAAGTCACCGACTGAAAACGAAGATAATATGCTAGAATGAGTCTAGAGTTAATTACTCATAGTAATGGCTAAAAAAAAGTCTCTAAAAGCTAAATTAACACGGATAAGTCGGTCTAAACAAAAGACTGATAAACCCGTGTATCAAAGGCTGATAGGGATTGAAAGTAAAATAGAATATCATCCATTTCTAGAAGATTGGGGTAATGAATATCAAAGTCTTTTACGCAGGGCTTTAAATGATAGACAAAAAGGAATATCCGAAACTGAAATAGAGAAAAGTTACCAAAAAAAGTACAATATTCAATGGGCATGGGCTGATAGTTTAGCCACAAATGCTAGTTCTGTATTTGAGCAATTAACTACAGCTAAACAAAATCAAATAGAACTCCTTGAAACTGATGTAAAATCAGGATTCATGAAAGTAGGAGAAAATCTAGAAGCTTTAGATAATGCTTACTGTAATCCAACTCATTCTTCGACAAGAAACTTTAAGAAGAAATTATTAGGAGTTAAATCGAAACTAGAAAGATTAGTCAGATATTGGGATGGTGAAGTATATGGCTAAATATGGGCTTAATTCAGCTTATGCGGCGGCCATGGTGATTGCCAGACGAGCATTAGGGTTTTCTGAAAGGATAACTCGTTCTAAGGAGCCAATAATAGGAATTTGCATCTCCTCACCAGAGGATAAGGAGGTGCAATCATGGGGTCAATGGGGGAAAATCTGTAAACTTCTTCGTGAGCAGAAAATCTCCCGACACCAAATGTTTGAATCAGCGAAAGTCCTAGAGGCACTGCAAGCGGTGCGACCGAACCGCCGTCTTACGGCGGATTCGCAAGCGCACCGTGCAGTTTCCCGAAGCAGAAGGGGGAAATCTCCTGCCAGAAGTCGAAGGAAAGTTAAATCTACTTCTCTACCAGTAGTTTTTTCAAACAGTCAAATCCACGGGGAGTCACCGATGCCCCAAAACTGTTAGTCTGACAACAGATTGTTAGATATTAATAGGTTTTTAGTAGGTGCTATTAATCAAACAAAACTTGTTAAGCTTATCTATGATTGACACTTCATCTCTAAAACAATTTCGCACTGTTGGTCTAATTTTAATAACTACCTTGCTAGTGTTAGTTTTTCGTTTACCTGCTGTTGCTCAAACTCCCAAACACTACACGGACTTAGAATTTCCCCTTTTAGCAGAAATTTCTCTCCCTGAATACGAACGCTACGAACTGACTAATGGGATGGTTGTCTATTTAATGGAAGACCATCAGTTACCTTTAGTCAAGGGTAGTGCTTTAATCAAAACAGGATCACGACTTGAACCTGCACCAAAAGTTGGCCTTGCTCAAACCACGGGTAGTTTGATGCGTTTAGGGGGAACCCAACAACATTCTGCCAACGAAATAAACCAACTTTTAGAACAACGGGCGGCTAGGGTGGAAGTCGGTATTGGGACCAGTTCGGGTAGTGCGGGATTTAATACCCTCAGTGAAGATTTAGAGACGGTATTTAACCTCTTTAGCGAAGTATTACAAGAACCTGCTTTTTCTCCTCAACTCCTTGGTTTCATCAAAAACCAACAACAGGGGGGTATTGCCCGTCGTAACGATGATCCGGGGAGTATTGCCAGTCGTGAGTTAGGCAAACTCATCTATGGGGAAGACAGTCCCTATGCTCGCACTATCGAGTACGAAACCATCGATAACATTACCCGTGACGATGTGGTTGCCTTTTATGAGCAATATGTGCGACCCGAAAACATTATTTTAGGGGTTGTGGGGGATTTTGAACCAAACACCATGAAATCTTTGATTGAGAATACCCTCGGAAAATGGCAACCTAATACCCCAGAACCCGAGATAAATATTCCCTCAGCACAACAAAAACAAGGTCAGGGGGTCTTTTTCGTCAACCAACCTCAATTGAATCAAAGTAATGTCTTATTGGGGCATTTAGGGGGTAAATTTGATAGTCCTGATTATCCTGCATTATCGGTGGTAAACGGTTTATTGAACGGGTTTGGGGGTCGTCTATTTAATGATTTGCGATCGCGTAAAGGTTTGGCTTACACGGTTTATGGTTTTTGGAGTGCTGGTTATGACTATCCTGGGGTATTTATTGCTGGAGGGCAAACTGCTTCTCAAACCACTGTAAAATTTATCACTTCTTTACTAGATGAAATTAAACGAGTACAAACTACTGCTATTTCTTCCGATGAATTAGACTATGCAAAAGAGTCGATTTTAAACTCTTTTGTCTTTAAGTTCGAGAACCCATCTCAAACTTTATCTCGTCTCACCACTTATGAGTATTATGGGTATCCTCAAGACTTTATCTTTGAGTATCAAAAAGGAGTCAAAGCAACCACTATAGAAGATGTACAACGAGTTGCTCAAGAATACTTAAAACCAGAAAATATTGTCACGTTGGTGGTGGGGAATGAAGAGGAAATTAATCCTCCTTTATCTCAACTAGGACAAACGGTTAAATCCATTGATGTCACTATTCAGGGACAAGCTAAAAGTTAACACAAAGTTTGTAGGGGCTTAATATTATTAAGCCCTTATTTTCATTTAAAATTGAATTATGATAAGTGACATAAAAGCAAGAATGAGATATGGAGATAAAAAAACAATTTAAGTTTTCAGGAATATTTAGAAAATTCCACGAAGAAGATTCTAAACCTATAGAAATTTCTAACGCTAATATATTATGTTATACCAATGGTCATATATTTCTTTAAGTGAATGCTCAAGTTAATCAATATATAAATGAAAAATTATTTTTTGAAAAGTCTATAAAACGATATGAAGGTGATTATGGGATTGAAGGTAAAACGGTTGAAGGTTGGAAGATAACAGCAATTCTAGCTAATCATAGCTTTAAAGTTGGTAACGTGAATAATGTCAATCAACAAGATAAATATCAACTGAGGTTTAAAGCATTATATATTGATTATAATCTAGAGATGTTAGAAGAGAAAGAAACCGAAGAAATTATCTATGGTCTTGCTAACATAGAAGTGTTTTATCAATTTTCCGCTAATATCGGTAATTTCGATACTGAAATTGATATTAAGTCAGTTACGAATCAAGCAAATAGAAGAAAAACTGGATTTTTAAGTGCAGAAATGAAAATAAAAAATGTTGACAAAAACGAACAAAATTCTTACGGAAATTATGGTAATTGGATTATATATCTTTTATCCCTTGTATCAGGTCATTGTGTTGATAAAATTTATAAAATTGAAGGGATAATGGATGAGAAGTTTAACATCAAAAGGGAATATTGGCCTGGTTCTGAACTTCTTAATGAAGCAAAAGGAAGATCGGTTATACAATCACCTGATTTACCTTTATTTATTCAACAGTGTGCTAAAAAACTGAATTGGGATACATTTAATGATAAGGGTCTAGGGTTGGCTTTATATTGGTATATTGATACGTTTGTAAGTATAAAAAGTGAAGTTAATTTTTTGACTTTATGTACAGTGTTAGAAATATTAAATAAAAGACATTCTAATAATTCTAGTAAAAGATTACTCCCTAAAGGAATTTATAAACAAATCAGAAAAGAGATTATAGAAACTATCTCTAAGTTTAAAGATAACATTGATCACAAAGATGATCTTGAGCAATATAATAAATTTGAAATAAAGGTTAAAAAATCTTTTGAAAGTGCTTCGTATAATCAAATGGGAAGTTTACGAACAAGCTTAAAAGAAATGCTCACCTATTATAGTGTTCCCTATGAAGACTTATTTCCAGAATTAGAATTTATAAAAATTAGAGATAAAATTGTTCATGAGGGATTTAGTGGAGTTGATATAATCACAGAATGGGTTAAACTATCAAATCTTGTTGTGCGAGTATTTTTGGCTATCTTAGAGTATGAAGGCAATTATATGGAGTCAACCATAATTGATCTAGATGATAACTGTGAACACAAGAAATATGACTTAATTTGTAAGTCTTTTCCTTTTGTTGTCTCGAAAGATAACTTAAATAAAACTGACTAGAATAAAAAAAGGGGCAATTTTACCCCTTTAAACTACACTAAAAAATCTTCACTTTTAAACCATCACTAGGACGAGGACTAGGAATATTTATCATCTCTAAGTTTTGGTCTGGTAATAGTTCCCAATGACATTTACGAACTAAGAGACTAGTGCAGCTTGGCGAAAGTAATCCACCAGATTTTTACAGAAACTTTCGTGACTAGCCACGACAATGTGTTTCAATGAAACTAACGGAAGAATCTCGAAGTTGATGTCCATGATAAAAGCATTGCCAATTAACCTCTCCAACCTACAGAAAACAGTACTCCAACAAATAGTGAGAGGGACAACAAACCCCTATCGCCTTGTTAGACGAGCCAAGCTAATCTTAGCCGCAGCATCAGGAGAGAGCAATAGTTCGATTAGTCGAAGATTAGAATTAGACCGGGTACAAGTGCGTCAGTGGCGATCGCGATGGTTTGAGGAGAGAGAAAAACTGAGTGCCGCCGAAGAACAACAGGTAACGGAGAAAGCATTAATGGTCTTGATCAAAGGAATTTTAAGCGATCGCCCAAGACCTGGAACAACAAAATCCTTTACGGTCGAACAAGTAGTCCAGATTGTAGCGATCGCTTGTGAAGAATGTGAAAAATCAGACAGACCAGTGAGCCATTGGACACCTTCAGAGTTGGCGGATGAAGCCATAAAAAGAGGAATTGTCGAAAAGATTGCCCCCCGTAGTGTGGGGCGTTTTTTAAAAAGAAGCGACATTACAACCACATCTCGTTCGTTACTGGTTAAATGCCAAAATTGATGATCCCTTAAATTTAAAAAGCAAGTCAAATATATCTGTGAACTTCATCAAGAAGCTAAAACTTTGTTAGAACAAGGAATTCATTTAATTAGTACAGATGAAATGACAGGGATTCAAGCTCTTGAGAGATTATTTCCGAACAAAAGAATCAAGCCTAAACAAGTAGAAAAAATCGAATTTGAATATGAAAGACACGGAACTTTAAGCTTGATTGCGAACTGGGATGTGGCAAGAGGAAAAGTTGTTAGTCCCTCTATTGGACCGACAAGAACAGAACAAGATTTTTCTGAACATATCCAGAGAACGATTAAGATTGATGAAAAAGCAGAATGGATTTTTATTGTAGATAAACTCAACACTCATAAATCGGAAAGCTTAGTCAAATTAGTAGCAGAAAGCTGTGGAATTACTATTGATTTGGGGAGAAAAGAAAAGGAGGGGATTTTGCAATCTATGGACAGCAGAGCAGATTTTTTATCAGATGAATCTCATCGAATTCGCTTTGTTTATATTCCCAAACATACATCGTGGCTTAATCAAATTGAGGGTTGGTTTTCGATCTTAGTCCGGCGTTTACTCAAAAGAATTACTGTCCGTTCAACTGAAGAACTATCCCAAAAAATTCTCAATTTTATTGATTACTTTAATCAACATTTTGCTAAGCCGTTCGTTTGGAAATTTAAGGGCTTTAAAGATCATAAGTGACTGGTGGATTATTTTTGCTAAGCTGCACTAGCACAAACTTGACTGCTTGGTGTTAACTGCTACTAAGATGTGGATGCTACGCAGTTTATACACTGGTCGGGTTTCATCCCTACCTAAAATGTAGAGATTTTTGATAGTATTTTTAGCTAGGGTCTTCACCCGACATTTTTGATAAAATTTCACCTGATCGTAGGGTGGGCATTCCCCACCCTACTACTGTTACAAATATAAACATCCATCAGACATGATGAACCTTAAGCATCTGTCTTTTTAGTTGTACTCGTCTTACTCTTAGTCGTTCGTTTAGTGGTAGTTTTCTTCTTAGTAGTAGTTTTACGAGTAGTTTTCTTCTTAGTTGTAGCCTTAGCTGCTAACAACTCCAAAGCCTTTTCTAAGGTAATAGTTTCCACAGTTTCACCTTCAGGTAAACCAGCATTAACCTTACCATGTTTAACATAAATCCCATAAGGACCCTCGTAAACGTTAACCGCTTCTTGATCTTCGGGATGAACCCCTAACTCTTTTAAAGCTTTCTTGGTACGACCACCACCCCGTCCCCGTTTGGGTTGGGCCAATAATTCCAAAGCCCTTTCCAACGTAATAGTTAAGACATCATCCTCTTTTTTAAGCGATCTATAATCTTTACCCTCCTTCCCTTGATCATGAACCACATAAGGGCCAAACCGTCCTAAACTGGCTTTAATTTTTGCCCCGGTTTCAGGATGGGTTCCCAATAAACGGGGTAAGGCCAATAAACCCACAGCCATGTCTAGGGTGACATCGTCTACATTGGTTCCCTTGGGTAAAGAAGCACGTTTTGGCTTTTTATTCTCCTCACTAGCTTCTCCCAACTGTACATAGGGGCCGTAACTGCCAATCAAAATATAAATAGCTTCCCCGTTTTCCGGGTGTAAACCCAACTTTTGAGGTCCCTCGGTTTTCTGTTTCAATAACTTGTTAATTTGTTCGGGATCAAGATCCGATGGGGTTAAGTCAGTGGGGATAGAAGCGGTAATTTTTTCCTCCTCTTGCAAAACTTCCACATAAGGACCAAACTTACCAATTTTCACCGTTGCTTCCAAATTATCCAAATTAATGGCTTTAGCAACCCCTGGATCGATTTGATCGATACCTACCTTAACCTGACTGTCTAACCCTTCTTCCCCCGAATAGAATTTCTTGAGATAGGGAACCCATTGCGCCTCTCCTGTAGCTATTTCATCGAGGGTTTGTTCCATTTTCGAGGTAAATTTAGCATCTACTAGATCAGGAAAATGGGTTTCTAGTAAACTCACCACAGCAAAAGCAGTAAACGTGGGAACTAAGGCTTTACCGCGCATTTGGGCATAACCGCGATCGCGGATAGTACCAATAATACTGGCGTAGGTACTAGGCCGGCCCACCCCTTCCCCTTCCAACATTTTCACCAGGGAAGCTTCTGTGTATCTTGCCGGGGGTTGGGTTTCGTGGCCCAAGACATCTAACTCTTTACAGTCAGGATGATCTCCTTCTTCTAGAGGAGGTAGAATCACCTCTTGGTTTTCAATAGCAGCATCGGGATCGTCGGAACCCTCCACATAAGCCCTGAAAAATCCAGGAAAATCGATCCGTTTCCCCGAAGAACGAAAACCTGCCTCTTCTACATCCAAAAGAACCGTAATTTGGGTTAATTGGGCGTTGGCCATCTGGGAAGCTACAGTTCGTTTCCAGATCAAGTCATAAAGGCCAAATTCTTGACCCGATAGCCCCGTTTCTTGGGGGGTACGGAAGCGTTGACCAGCCGGACGTATGGCTTCGTGTGCTTCTTGGGCTCCTTTGCTCTTGGTGGTATATTGACGGGGTTTGGGGCTTAAATACTGTTTACCATATTTTTCCTCAACACAACTCCTCGCTGCTTTAATGGCTTCATCAGACAGATGAACCGAGTCCGTCCGCATATAGGTGATATAACCTTCTTCGTAGAGTTTCTGGGCGATACGCATGGTATCTCGTGCGGATATACCCAGTTTACGGTTAGATTCTTGTTGCAGGGTGGAAGTGGTAAAAGGAGGATAGGGTTTACGAGTGGTAGCTTTTTCTTCCTTCTTACTAACAGTCCAAGTTTTCCCTTCTAATTTATCTTTGAGGGCGTTGGCCTCTTCTTCGTTGAGAAGCACCACTTTGCGCCCCTGAGCAATTTTTCCTGTGTCGGGGTCAAAATCAGCCCCCGTAGCGACTTTCTTGCCCTCAAGGGTGATTAACTTGGCTTCAAAGGGACTTTTTTCTTTTTCCAGTAGGGCTTTGAGATCCCAATAACCCCCGGATTGGAAGGCCAGGCGTTCCCTCTCCCGTTTTACCAGTAATCTAACGGCCACCGATTGAACCCGTCCGGCGGATAGGCCCCAAGCAATTTTTTTCCAGAGTAAGGGGGAAAGGGTATAACCGTATAAACGGTCTAAAATACGGCGAGTTTCTTGGGCATGGACTAAATTTTCGTCAATATCCCGACAGTTTTTTAGGGATTTTTGGATAGCTTCACGGGTGATCTCATGGAACACCATACGTTTGATGGGAACTTTGGGCTTGAGAAGTTGTAATAAATGCCAACTGATGCTTTCCCCTTCTCGATCTTCGTCAGTGGCTAAGATTAATTCATCTGCGCTTTTCAAGGCTGATTTTAACCCCTGAACCACCTTTTTTTTGCCCTTGGGGATGACATAAATGGGTTCAAAGCTATCTTCTACATTGACCCCTAAATTTGCCCAATCTTTGTCTTTGTAGGAGGCTGGTATTTCACTGGCCGAGGCCGGAAGATCCCGAACATGGCCCATGGATGCCTCCACTTGGTATCCTTTGGGTAAGTAATTTCTAATGGTACGGGCTTTGGTTGGTGATTCAACAATAACAAGGGTTGACATAATCGTTATCAATAATCAAGCAATTTTAGCGTATCTCATCAAGCCTGGGTAATGGACTTATTCCTAGCTTATCAATTACAGAAAAAGGTGATCGAAAATATCTATTGCAAAACATACCCCTTTTTAGGTAACTTACCACAAGGTTTAGCTAAGTTATGCTGAATTTAATGAGAATTTTCTTAACCTATCTTAAGTAAGAAACCCCTGTCCAATGCAAGATTGTTACAGGAGTTTCTTGAAAAAATGGGTTAAACGATTTTTTCTTAATTTTGTTTTAAGGTTTGCAAGTGTTGCAGCAGTACATCAATTTCAGCTTGTAAATGTAAATATTTAACTTGTTGTGTCACTGAATAAGTTTCTCTCACTTTCATCATCTGATTCTCTCCATCTTTGACCCCATAGGTTTGATTATGAGGATTTTTGGTGGTGTTTTTAGAAGAGTCCGAAGATACACGAGAAAGAGTTTGAGTTGTCATTGATGGTATATTAAGTATATTCACTTATGTTTTTTTGCTTTGCGATGTCCAGTATAACCAATCGGGTGCGATCTTGTACAGTCCATCACCCCTGAATTCTGGCATCGTTGGGTTTTATCTACTGTCGTCTATGATACACAGTCATCAATTTTCCTTGAGGGTTATAGACTTCGATGGACTTACCTGTTTGGTTACTGATTGTTTGTAAGCGTTTTTCAAAGGTGGAAAGATGCTTTAAAAGTTCTACCTGAGTTTGTAAATTTCCTTCTGCTTTTGCTTGTAAAGCAATCATCCATAGTTGTTCTAAATAGTTTGATTCTAGTGCAGCTTGGCGAAAGTAATCCACCAGATTTTTACAGAAACTTTCGTGACTAGCCACGACAATGTGTTTCAATGAAACTAACGGAAGAATCTCGAAGTTGATGTCCATGATAAAAGCATTGCCAATTAACCTCTCCAACCTACAGAAAACAGTACTCCAACAAATAGTGAGAGGGACAACAAACCCCTATCGCCTTGTTAGACGAGCCAAGCTAATCTTAGCCGCAGCATCAGGAGAGAGCAATAGTTCGATTAGTCGAAGATTAGAATTAGACCGAGTACAAGTGCGTCAGTGGCGATCGCGATGGTTTGAGGAGAGAGAAAAACTGAGTGCCGCCGAAGAACAACAGGTAACGGAGAAAGCATTAATGGTCTTGATCAAAGGAATTTTAAGCGATCGCCCAAGACCTGGAACAACAAAATCCTTTACGGTCGAACAAGTAGTCCAGATTGTAGAGATCGCTTGTGAAGAATGTGAAAAATCAGACAGACCAGTGAGCCATTGGACACCTTCAGAGTTGGCGGATGAAGCCATAAAAAGAGGAATTGTCGAAAAGATTTCCCCCCGTAGTGTGGGGCGTTTTTTAAAAAGAAGCGACATTACAACCACATCTCGTTCGTTACTGGTTAATGCCAAAATTGATGATCCCTTAAAATTTAAAAAGCAAGTCAAATATATCTGTGAACTTCATCAAGAAGCTAAAACTTTGTTAGAACAAGGAATTCATTTAATTAGTACAGATGAAATGACAGGGATTCAAGCTCTTGAGAGATTATTTCCGAACAAAAGAATCAAGCCTAAACAAGTAGAAAAAATCGAATTTGAATATGAAAGACACGGAACTTTAAGCTTGATTGCGAACTGGGATGTGGCAAGAGGAAAAGTTGTTAGTCCCTCTATTGGACCGACAAGAACAGAACAAGATTTTTCTGAACATATCCAGAGAACGATTAAGATTGATGAAAAAGCAGAATGGATTTTTATTGTAGATAAACTCAACACTCATAAATCGGAAAGCTTAGTCAAATTAGTAGCAGAAAGCTGTGGAATTACTATTGATTTGGGGAGAAAAGGAAAGGAGGGGATTTTGCAATCTATGGACAGCAGAGCAGATTTTTTATCAGATGAATCTCATCGAATTCGCTTTGTTTATATTCCCAAACATACATCGTGGCTTAATCAAATTGAGTGTTGGTTTTCGATCTTAGTCAGGCGTTTACTCAAAAGAATTACTGTCCGTTCAACTGAAGAACTATCCCAAAAAATTCTCAATTTTATTGATTACTTTAATCAACATTTTGCTAAGCCGTTCGTTTGGAAATTTAAGGGCTTTAAAGATCATAAGTGACTGGTGGATTATTTTTGCTAAGCTGCACTAGTCAAGGCACAACAACAGTTATCTCTTCAACAAAGACTGATTGACCAGCAACAACAACAAATCTCTACACAACAGCAAGAAATTGAAAAATTGAAAGAAGAGAGAGATAAGCTAAAAAACCGTAACTCAAAAAACAGTTCAGTCCCCCCATCATCAGACCCACTAAAAAAGCCTTCTGACAAAAAGAAACGCAAAAAAGGATTTAAACGCGGACCAAAATATGACCACCCAGGGAAGACCCGTAATGGTTTTGGTCAGCCCGATAAGATAGTCCCTTTAGAACTAGAAAACTGTCCTGTTTGTGGGGGTTCAGTGGAACGAGATGAAGTAGTTCCCGAAAAAGTCCAGCAAGTGGCTGAAGTAGTAGACCAACCCATAGAAATCAGGGAATATCGTCGCGGATTCTATAACCCAGATTCCGCACTTCAAAATGTAGTATAAAAAAATACATAGTTTTAAAAAGTCCGAAAATCATACCTGGGCAAGAATATTTCTCTTTTCATTAAATTTTTAGGAAAAATAATCAAATTAAGAAGATTTATACTCATTGAAAACTTAGCAAGACTCAGCACAAACGAAGGAGAGTTTCCTCTTCTCATTTGATATCATTAGACTCTTATTCTTTTATTATTTTTGCTTTATCCAATTCAATTTATAGATAATATCTTTGACAAGATGCAGGTAATAAACTCAATATAAAACGCCTTTCTTCTGTTAAATTGACAATTTGTTTAACTCCGTTTAAAATCACATAATGAATACCTTGAAAACATTGAAATATCCACCTCAAAGTCGGACGCAATGTTACTTTCCCTACTTGATTATTTATTCCTTTTTTGACTCTTTTTAAACAATTTCTTAATTCTCTTTGCCCCAAGTTATAAATCAACAAACACAAAGACATTAAAAATAACATTGTTTCTATTCTTTCTGGTTTTTCAACGAAGAAACTATCAGTAAAAAATAAGGGATCTTTCAAAAATCGAAATCCTCTTTCCGTAGATTGCTGATTTTTATAAGTTATCAGAATTTCACTAGCTTCTAATTTATTTTCCTCTACTAAGTTAGTTGCTAAAATAAATTTTCCTGCTTCTTTAGTCTTTCTACTTATCTCTTCATCTTTTTTGATGATCAGACTAATCATTTTATAAATCTTTTCCTTTTTTTTCGAGTAAGTTTCAATCAGTTCAACTTCTTTTATTTCCAACAATCTCAATTTTTTATTAATAGCTTTTAATTTATATCGAGCAGCTTGAGGATGTTCAAATTCTTCAGATTGTATTTCTTTAAGAAATTTTTGGGATTTCTTCTCTTCTTGGGAAAGTTGTTTTTCTAGTTTTTCCAAATCACTTTTCTGTCTTTTTTCACTCAAGACTATTAACCAAGTTTGCTTGATTCTACCATAAGTAACAATTTCTTCTTTCCAGGTATAACTTTCTAAATTTAGGTCACTTCTTTTTTCTTTATCTTCATCTTTTACTTCTTCCACCTCTATATTTTGCACTAATTCTTTTGCTTTTTTTATGGTCATTGGAACTCTCGTTATCCATTTTAAATGTTGGATTAGTTGGAGATTTTCTTGACCATATAAAGCACTATCACAAACCATGATACTATCAAACTTTATTTGCTTTTTGAATTCTACTAAAACTTTTCCAAATACAGCTTTATCAGATTCATTTCCATCTCCTACTCTCACAAATAATGGAATATCTCCATCTTGGCTTGTTATTAAATCCAAGACACATTGTTTTAAGTCTGGTCTATGATCCCGAGAATATCCTTTCTTAATAAAAATTGGTCTTTCTTTAATAATTTTTTCTTCTTCCTGTTTCTCTTTATCTTCTTCCCTTTTATATTCTCCATCTAAATGAAATGATGTGGAATCTAAATGGGAGTATTTAAGGTCTATTTTAAATTTTTAAATTACTTCTAAAACTACTTCAATAAAAATATCATTTAGTCCATATTTATATAATTCATCCATTACTCTCCCAATTTTATCATCATTAAGGTAATCAGGTTTGATTCTTTCTCCTAACAATTTCTCAATGGCTTTATCTTGAAAAAACTGACTGAATAAATATAGAGGTCTTGAAACAAATCCTAGTCCATTGATTAAAATAGACTTAACTACTGTACCTGCTGAGATTTTTTCTCTAACATCTATTCCTAATTTATTATTAATTATTTTGACTATTCCTATTTCATCAATTAAACCAGCTACTATCCCTAAATGGTCTAAATTTTTAACTTGTATTTCTTCTAAATAAGACATTTTTCGCTCTTTTTTTACAGAGGAAACAACTTAAACAATTATCCCACTTTTTTGTCTTCAAGAGCTTAAGCAATTATACTTAATTATTAACCCCAGGCTTGTAGTATTTAATGCTACTTTTTGAAGTGCGGAATCTGGGATCTAACTAAAGGTCTTCTTTTCACACTTACCTCTATTTTATTTTCCCCTTTAATGACTAATGAGGTCAAAGCTGAAAAGTTTTGTATACAGAGTATTGCCAACCCTTGTAAACCCGAAGTTAGTGAAATGTCTGAACAAGCAAAAAGACGGGCAGAACGTATTTTAGATTCTGATAATTGTGCTTTATATACTTATGGTAATGAACCGCAAATTCATTGTGCTTATGGTCGTGCAGAAAAACGACAACAAATATTAAACGATGTTCGTGCCGGTCGTGCCAGACCTTTTTATGGAGACGGTAGAACTCTTGGTTTTTATATTGAAGAAGTTGGTTTAAATCAAGTGGTGGTTACTTTAGATAATCTCGATGTAAATTATAGCCAATAATTAATATTTACTTTTTGATGTTTCCTCTCTAACCTGAGGAGAGGAGTTCGGAGTTTGGAGTTGGAGATTTTCCATGAGATAATCAGGGTTTAAGACTCTTGATGAAAGATCGGTTGTCTATAAATTTCCTTATATCGAACTCAGGTCTCTAAATCAATCTTGCCAGTGGATAATGGATAATGGATAATTGACAATTATCCATTGGTAAAATCAATTCTGTTCCCTGTTCCCTCTGTAAATTAGCCAGTTTGAGCGAAGTTGCAAGATGTGAGTTTAACACCACAATTATTTTCATTGACACTCTCCTGATTCCGCTACGCTAAAATCAGGAGATTCTTCTCTCAAAGGCTCTTATCTAGCCAATCAAAGATTGACCCCGACAGAACGCCTCCAGAAGCTTCTTGATGCAGTCGCTCATGGGGGAAACCCCCAAGACCGCGCTGCATCGCATTTTCATTCACGGGCTGCCCGACCGCTACTAATCCTCGATTTCTTATTACTTGACTCGCCGCCACATCACGATTTGTTTTATACCCACAATTAGGACAATGATGAATTCTATTTGATAGATTCTTTTTGCCTGTTTGGGTATTACAATTAGGACAAATTTGACTGGTATAATCTTTATCTACCTTAAGAAAATAGACATCTCTTTTCCAACAAATATACGACAAGATGTTGAAAAATTGACCAAAACCAGCATCTAATGTATGCTTACCAAATAAGCCTTTAGCCCAAGCTTTGAAGTTAATATCCTCAACAAACATCATGCCAGCTTGGTCACATAAATGATGGGCTAATTTAAAGTGCCAGTCTTTTCTAGTATCGTGGATTTTTTGATAAACTCTAGCTATTTGAGTTTGCAGTTTTTGCCAATTATTAGACCCCTTTTTCTTGTTCTTTAACCTTCTTTGCAGTGATTTCAACTTGCCATGAAGTTGATTAAAAAACCGAGGCCTTTTGACTAATTCCCCTTCGCTAGTGGCTAAATAAGAATCAAGTCCAATATCTACCCCTAACGGATATCCCTGTATGGGTGTTTCGGGAATATTGACAGATAACTGATAAATTAACTGTACAAAATATCCTGATGCTCGTTTAACTACCCTGATTTGTTTCAACACAAACCCATTACTGATAGGTCGAGACATCCTCATTTTTACTTTCCCAATTTTGGGAAGTTTTACCCATCCATCACCCACCCATTCTTGCTTAACTGATGGGTAGAGAAAACTTCTCATTTTTTTCTTAAGACGTGGAAAACCAAAACCTCTTTCCCACATATTTACAAACGCAGCTTCTAAAGTTCTTAGGGTTTGCTGCAAAACTTGTGAATGGGGTTCTTTTAATTGAGGATAGATTTTCTTGGCATCAGTTAAAGATTTACACTAAGAATTATAGGTAGGTCGTTGTTTATTCGGACTGATTATATATTCTGAGTGAATGGAACAAAAATTGATAGGAGACTTACGACTATTTACCCAATCTTTTCTTTCTCGAAGTGCATAGTTATAGACTTTTTTGCAGGTTTCAAGATACATCTCAATCATCTGGACTTGAGACTTTTTAGGTTTGAGCTTGAAATCGTAGGTCATCGTTATCATGCCCTCATTATAGCATACTTAATAAATGTTGCTACATTTGTTAAGTAATATTCACGGGCAATAAATTACCCGTGTTGCGCTACATCTCCCACTTAAAAGATGGGAGCTTTGCGCTGCCCGTCTTTTTCTGTAAATTAATTAATCATCCATTTGCCAGGGTTCTAATAAATTATTTTCATCAAAAATCTTTTTTGGTCTTAAGACAATTATTACTTGACCTAAAAGTGGACAAGAAGGACTTTCAGCAAACCATTTAAAGGTTAATTCTTCCCCTTCTTCTACTAAAAAATAACTTTGGTCATCCCATGCAGTTACTGCTCGATCAATTAACACCAAAACATCCTCTGGTTTCCCTGTTAAAGATTGAGGAAGTCCATCGCTTTGACATAATATAGCCACGGGATCGACGGCTTTTAAAACAGATTGCCAACTGGGTAGGGGAACCACGGAACCTGTGTTATGATAATTTACGTAGTTAAATGGGCTAACTGTATCTATCTTTTCCACCCCCAACACCTGATTTTTATTCAAGGGCAGGTTTCCGGCTAAGGGAACGATACGGGATATCTCTTCTTGGTTTTCAACGCGGTAGAGGGGCATTAAAGGCGCACTAGCTTCGGGAGTTACGGTAAAGTCGCTGAGTAATTTTTCAATCGCTCCTCTAGCTGTATTAGAGGAGGCATATTTTAACCCCTTGGCGATTAAACGAGTACGAGCTTGAAGGTCTTTTTTCTGTTTGGCCTGTTTCCAACATTGATAAGCCATTGCATCCCCAGGATCAAGAGTAAACCCTGGCGGTAACTGGGGCATTAAAGAGAAGGTTTGGAAAGTTTTGGCGATGTCTTTAGTTTCCAGGTGATCTAAACTTTTATCCTTGGCTAACTTTGCCACTGTAACCCGTTGATTTTGCTTAAGGATGCGTAGTTCGTAGAGTACATCGCTTTTTGGTCCTCTGTAGTAGCTCAATAAGTCTTCGGAAACTTGGCCATCCAGCAAGCTATCATAAACTTGAGCGGCAACGATAATTAAATTTTGCTGACTTGCCTGAAACCCTGTTTTTTCAAAGATGGTTTGACTGTTATATCCTGCTTTTTGTAGCTGCTGACAGGTTTTTCCCCAGTCTACCCAAGTACCTTCTTTGTGGAGAAGCGATCTCATTAATTCTTCGGCCTGTTCTTCAGAAAGCTGTGGTGATGTATCTTGGGGATTATAGTTCATCGAGTCTTTTAACGATAAAGCTTTATTCTTAGGTTATGTTATGGAGACACAAGTTTTCCAACCATAACTTACACTTTCTATTATAAATCAAAAGTGTCCAGAAACATAAAAACTTTCCCAGTTGACAAAGTTTTCCTGTATTGTAGGGTGAGTAGGTATTCGGCTAGGTATTCGGGGAAAATAGCATGAAAATTGCTTATTTAATTAATCAATATCCAAAAATTAGTCATAGCTTTATTCGTCGAGAAATTCTAGCCTTAGAAGCATTGGGACTATCGGTGACAAGGTTTTCCATTCGCTCTTGTAAAGAACCATTGATTGATGCAGCTGATCAAGAGGAATTAGCAAAAACCAATATCATTTTAGATGTCGGAATTATTGGTTTATTGGTCAGTTTGATTAAAATAGCAGTTACTCGACCTAACAGATGGTTAAATGCTCTAAGATTAACTTTTAAATTAGGCTGGAATTCAGAAAGAGGTTTATTATTGCATTTTGCTTATTTGGCGGAAGCTTGTGTATTAGTTTCGCGATTTTCTCAGTTAAACATATCTCATTTTCATGCTCATTTTGGCACTAATTCTGCTATGGTAGTTCTGCTTAATCATGTGTTAGGAGGTCCTGCTTACAGTTTTACTGTTCACGGTCCAAAAGAATTTGAAAAGGTAGAGGCGATCGGGTTACCGAAAAAAATTGACTGTGCCAGTTTTGTTGTGGGAATTAGTTCCTATGGTAGAAGTCAACTTTATCGCTGGTGTAACTATAATGAATGGAACAAAATTAAGGTAATTCATTGTGGTCTTGATGAATCTTTCTTTTCCCATGCTCAGCAACCTATTCCTGAAGAACTGCGCCTAGTTTGTGTCGGGCGTTTATGTGAACAGAAGGGACAACTTTTGTTAGTAGAAGCAGCCAGTAAATTAGTGAGTTTAGGGTATAAATTTAAGTTAGTTTTAGTGGGAGATGGCGAATTAAGAGCGCCCATTGAAGAAGCGATAAAATCAGATAAATTAGAAGGTGATGATAGTGATGATTATTATCAATTTAGTCTAGATAAGACTGCTGGAGTCTCGGTAGCATGGTCAAGTTCAGAGAGTATCACCGTTGAACTTCTCGACAGCAATAAAACCTTAATTAAAAGTTTATCAGGAACCAATATATATGATGATGATGTGCTGTTTGACAATCTCAAGGCAGGGACTTATTACTTACACTTATTAACTGGAAATAATACCGTCAGTAATTATGATGTTGAACTTTTTGTTGGGCCAACGGATAATGTAGATAATGCTAGTCAAACTCCTAAAGATTTAGGAGATTTAACTGCTACTTCAGTAACTCAAAGTGACTATATTTATACTTATTCTGGTTTCTCAGATAGTGATACCTATAGCTTTACTCTCACTGAAGCAAGTGTAGTAGATTTTACTTGGACTGATGGGGTAGGAGACAATACAAATATTTATTTGGGATCAGGTTTTGGCACTTTTGAAGATTTGTTACCTTATTATAATGGGGACTATGAAGAAACAGTTAGCTATCAAAGAACTTTGGGGGCAGGAACCTACGAATTTACTATTGATTATAAATATATTTCTAATGCTCCTGCTTCTTATAATTTAACCTTAACTGCTAGTGAAGCTCCCGATGCGGGAAATAGTTTAGGAGAAGCGCAAGATTTAGGGTTGTTTTCCTATAGTATAACCAGTCCTTTAACCATTCCCATCTTCAAAGAATTTTCAGAAGTTGTTGGGGGTGATGATAGTGATGATTATTTTAAATTTACTCTAGATAACACAGTAGGAGTCTCGGCATCATGGTCAAGTTCGGAGACTATAACTGTTGAAATTCTCGATAGCAATGGAACCTTCATTAAAAGTTTATCAAGCAATCATAATGATGTTCTCTTTGAGAATCTCAATGCAGGGACTTATTACTTACACTTATTAACAGGAAATAATACCGTTAGTGCTTATGATTTAGTATTGCAAGTCGGACCAACGGATAACGTGGATAATGCTAGTCAAACTCCAAAAGATTTAGGGGATTTAACCACTACTCCTTTTAATCAAAGTGACTATGTTCATGGTAATCGTATCCAAGATCATGATATCTATAGCTTAACTCTCACTGAAGAAACTGTAGTAGATTTTACTTGGACTGATGGGGTGGGAGACGATACCAGATTTCAATTATGGTCAATTTCGCCAGTATTTGCTACCTTCAATTATTTCTACAATTGGGAGGACGAAGAGACAGTTAGCTATCAAGAAACTTTGGGACCAGGAACCTACAGATTTGAGATGTGGGGTTCTGGTCCTGTTTATGCCCCTGCTTCTTATGATTTAACTTTGACTGCCACTCCAACAGGCAATACAAATGATAGTCCAACAGATATAACTCTCAGCAACACAACCATTGATGAAAACGAACCGATTAACACAGAAATAGGCACATTGACCACAACAGATACCGATGCAGAAGAAACCTTTACCTATAGTTTAGTTGCAGGGGAAGGAGACACCGATAATAGTTTATTTACTATTGATGGCAATGTCCTCAGAAGTAATGCTATTTTCGATTTTGAAGCTCAAGAAACTTACAGCATTCGTGTAGAAACTACTGATTCAGCTAACAATACTTATTCAGAAGCTTTCATTATTAATATTGAAGATATCAATGAAAGTATAGCCACCTTAGATATAGACGATAACGGAGCTTTAGAACCACAAGATTATAACTTAATTAATTTATATTCTTCTCAATTAGATGAAAGTGAATTTTATTTTTTAATCAATAACTTTTCCAATGACTTAATTGGGAAAAATTCCACCCGTACCGATGCTAGTTCAATTTTTAGTTATTTGAATGAAGTGGGAGAAATATTATTAGATATTGATGGTAACAATAAAGTATAGCTACAAGACCATAACTTAATAAACTTATATTCCTCTCAATTAGATGAAAGTGAATTTGATTTTTTAATCAATAATTTTTCTAACGATTTAATTGGGGAATTTTCCACCCGCACCGATGCTACTTCCATATTTGCTTATTTTGAGACCATTACAGTTTAGATGGGGGAGTAACCCCCAGTTTAGTTAAACTTTGTGCAATGTCTTGTATGAGTTGAAAATCTTTATTTCCTGCGTTATGGTTAGGGTGGCGTAAACAATCAAAAGCTTCTCTAAACTCTGAATTATTACTGATAATTGGGGCGGAAAAATGAGCAGGAATAATCTGCTCAAAACCCCATTTTCCAACTCTATCCACCCAACTTAAAACATCCAAAGGACTACGGTTAAAAATAACTCCTTGTAAAATAGGCGCAACTAATAACTGAGTATGATATAACTTCTCAAAAGAAGATGGCCAACTGTCATCCCATTGAAAAGGAAAGATCCCAAAATAGGCTTTTCTGGAGCGATCAGGAGCTTTCAGAGCATCTTCTAAAACTTTTCTCCATTTCACTGTACCTAATGCACTAGGACGAAAATAGAGCGCAAATAAAACAGTTCTTTGCCACCCTTTAATTCTGTTTTCTGATGTGTCTTCAATGGTTTCTACACCACTGTTTTTGGCATGAAATAGTAAAGGATAGGGATCAATTTCAGTAATTTCAGGAGGGGTTGCAGGGATAGATATAATAGAATCGGTTAATAATAAAGTCTGCGATCGCTTATGATAAAAAGCCACTTCCTGAAACGCCCCTAAACCTAAATCCAATGGTCCTAAAATCTCATAATCAAACTCATTAGCGAAGGGAGTTTGATTACTATTTAAAGGTAATTTTTGGGTTCGTTTTCGGGGAAACCCCAACCAACTCAAAGGAAGATTAACTGGGAAACTCCACTGATCAGGAGCAATGAAAACTTCTGCCTTTGGGAAACATCTGGCAAAAGGCCCCACAAACACTTTATGTTCAATACCAGAAACCGTGGGTAAAATAATGTATTCAACCTCGCCATGAGCAGCTACCAACTCATTAACCAGACTGATACATTCACCAGTCGGGGCAACAGGAGCATAAACCAAAAGTCCACCCTGAGCGAGTTTCACCACCGTCATACGAATGGGAACCACTACATAGAGAATACCCTGACATTGCTCAAATGTCCAAATAGTATCCTTGATAACTTCTTTGCGTATGGTACGACGTTGACCATAAGGGTACAAAGGAACTATCGGCCAAAAAGGCCAAGAGATATCTTGAGAACTAATATCGCTTGATGTTGTTTGTCGGGGTGGGGTCATTCCGTGACTTCATGTTAAAGCAACCCACCTATTTTAATGCTTTTCGCTCCCTGAGAACAATTATCAGTGCTAATAATCTAACATTTGCATTGATTTTTCTTCCAAGTCGGTTGTTTCTATATTTTCGGAGGGCTTTTTATTGTACTTAACTTTCGCTATTTTTAACTTCAAAAAACCACCAACTCCAGCCAGTCCTAAAAGACATAATATACTTAAAGGCTGAGGAATGGGTAAAATTATTGATGAATCGTTAAGATTAAGTAATTGTTGTGAAGACACCAAAACATTCTGATGGTTAACTAACTCGGTAACAACTATTTCATTTTCTTGATTTTTTACGTTTTCAAGTTGCTTTATGTCATTATTTTGACTGAGTGCTGTTTTATTACCAGATACTAAAGAGAGAAGAGCAATAACAGTAATAATCTTTATTTTACTAACTATTTTCATGATTCAAAAAAAGGGTATTTGGTGGCAATTATAGGTAAGATTTCAGTAACCCCCTTTCTTTTTTAGGAATACTTTAGATTTGGGATAATAATGTCTGCATCTTCCAAGCAAAAACAGTGTTATATCATAGAAGAAAGCGAGGAAAGAAAAAAAATATGAAAAATTCCCTACACCCTCAATCTTCTCCTAAAAATAGCTCATTAACCCAGGAAAATTTACATTTAGAAGGAATGGGATGCGCTGCTTGTGCAATCAAAGTTGAAACAGTTCTTAATAAAGTTGCTGGTGTTAAAAAATGTAACGTCAACTTTGCCTTAGAAAGAGCAACGGTTGAGTATGATAGTCAAGTCACTAATTTAGGGAATATTCAAGCTGTTATTAGTAAAGCAGGATACAAAAGTCATGTTTTAGAAGAACAAAAAAATAATCAAACTGAGGATAGTGAACAGGAAAAAAGAAAAGCTAAGCAACAAGAATTAACTCAAAAAGTGATCGTTGGTGGAGTTATCAGTCTTATCTTAATGTTTGGTGGTTTACCAATGATGACAGGTTTATCTCTGCCTTTTATTCCTCATTGGTTACATAATGCTTGGTTGCAGTTATTTTTAAGTATTCCTGTGGTTTTTTGGTGTGGTAAGGGGTTTTATATGGGAGCATTCAAAGCTTTTAAAGGTGGCACATCTGATATGAATAGTTTAGTTACTTTGGGGACAGGTGCAGCCTTTTTATATTCTTTGTTTGCTACATTTTTTCCTCAATTTTTCATCTTTCAAGGATTAAAAGCGGACGTTTATTATGAAGCTGCTGTGGTGATTATTACCTTAATTTTATTGGGTAGGTTATTAGAAACTAGAGCAAGAAGTAAAACATCAGAAGCTATTGGCAACTTAATGGGATTACAAGCTAAAACAGCTAGGGTTATTCGTCAAGGAGAAGGGGTAGATATTGCTGTTGAAGATGTGATTATTGGCGACATAGTTTTAGTACGGCCAGGGGAAAAAATACCGGTTGATGGAGTAATTATTGAAGGACAATCTACCCTAGATGAATCTATGATTACGGGGGAATCTATTCCCGTGGAAAAACAAACAGGAGATGAGGTTATTGGGGCAACTATTAATAAAACAGGTAGTTTTAAGTTTGAAGCCAGAAAAGTAGGGAAAGATACTACATTATCCCAAATTATTAAATTAGTAGAAGAGGCACAAAATAGTAAAGCTCCCATTCAAAAAATAGCGGATCAAGTGACTGCTTGGTTTGTCCCTGCTGTCATGATTATTGCGGTTATTAGTTTTATTTGTTGGTTAATATTTGCTCAAAATTTATCCTTAGCAATGGTGACAACTATGAGTGTTTTAATTATTGCTTGTCCCTGTGCTTTAGGGTTAGCAACTCCCACATCGATCATGGTAGGAACTGGTAAAGGAGCAGAAAATGGCATTTTAATCAAAGGAGCAGATAGTTTAGAATTGGCACATAAAATAAAAGCGATCGTCTTAGATAAAACAGGAACTTTAACCCAAGGCAAACCCATAGTTACAAATTATATTACTGTGGATGGGATTGCTGATAATAATGAATTGAATATTTTAGGGATAGCAGCAGCTATTGAAGAAAATTCTGAGCATCCCCTAGCTGAAGCCATTGTTAATTATGCTAAGTCCCAAGGTATTGTTAATAATTTCCCAAAAGTAGAGAATTTTGAGGCTATGGGGGGGCAAGGAGTACAGGGTAAAATAGAAGGAAAATTAGTGCAAATAGGCACACAGAAATGGCTGGAAAAATTAGGGGTTAATACTAAGCAGTTAGTTTCTCAGGCAAGGGAATGGGAAAACCAAGCAAAAACTACTCCTTGGATAGCTATTGATGGGGAAATAAAAGGTTTATTTGCCATTGCTGATGCAGTGAAACCTTCTTCTATTGAAGCGGTTAAGAAGCTCAAAAAAATGGGCTTAGAAGTGATTATGTTGACGGGAGATAACCAACAAACTGCTCAGGCGATCGCCGATGAGGTGGGGATATATCATGTCTTTGCCGAGGTACGTCCCGATGAAAAAGCTAACAAAATCAAGGAAATACAGCAATCTCAGGGCAAGATCGTTGCCATGGTAGGTGATGGTATCAACGACGCACCAGCACTGGCTCAAGCGGATGTAGGAATGGCGATCGGTACGGGTACGGATGTGGCTATGTCTGCCAGTGATATTACCCTCATTTCAGGAGATTTACAGGGTATTGTAACCGCTATAGAATTGAGTCGTGCAACCATGAAAAATATCCGTCAAAATCTCTTTTTTGCCTTCATTTATAATACGTTAGGTATTCCCATTGCTGCTGGTATTTTATATCCTTTCTTTGGTATGTTATTAAACCCCATGATTGCCGGTGCAGCCATGGCTTTTAGTTCCGTTTCTGTGGTTTCCAATGCTTTAAGGTTACGTAATTTTAGTCCATAATTGTGCTATATTCTTAGTAAGGTCAACACAATAATAATGAATTAATGCTAACCTAGAAATCATGATTATTAGAGCAGTTTTAGAATGGGACGATGAAGTCAAAGCTTTTTCGGCCACCTGTCCAGAATTAAATTATATTTCTTCTTGTGGTGACACAAAAGAGGAAGCTATTGCCAACCTAAAAGAGGCGATTCAATTGCTTTTAGAACCAATCCCTGAGAATTTAGTTAGGGTTTGCTGAAAAAGTTTCTCCAAAATTTATGCCACTTTTGACCAAGAATTTTCTGACAAATCAATAAGTTTTAGTACATAAAAATTATTTAAAGTATAATCAAAATTAATGAAAGGCGGTTTGATGAGTTCCCCTGTTCTATTATTAGTAAATAAGGACAAAAAAAGCGACAAAAACTGCCTCAGAAGTTTAGAAAGATTGACAACTAAAAATGTAATAGCAATAGATGTAATGGAGGTTTCAGGGAGTTTTGTCATCACGAGATTTAGGCTAAATCTTCGTTTAGCTTGTCCAAACTTTCCCTCAATAGCATTACGGAAGCATTCATCGGAGTGGGCTTGTTTCTTTTCTTCTTCACTGACATTTTTCGGAGGTCTTCCTAACTTCGGACCACTGATTCTTATCCCTCTTTCCTTACACCAATTTCTGTTTTCCCTAGTTCGATAAATTTTATCTACATGGACGGATTCGGGATAATAGCCAAACGTTTCTTTATACTTTTCTACTTGTTCTTTTAAATGACAAGATTCATTGAAGTTTTCCCAACTTATTTTGTCTAGAAACACATAGTTATCTACACAGCTTACTGAGAGTTTAGCTCCAAACTCTATTGGTTTTCCTGCTTTTCCCCTCACTATTGGACGAATATGCGGTTGAGTTAAACTTACAATTCTTTGAGGAACACTCTGGGTCTTATTCTCCCACATTGACTGTTGTTGTTCATAAACTTTTTTGATAGTCTCTAGACAATTTTTCTGTCTTTTACTCAGATTTTCCAGGGAAGCCCCAGCTTGAATTAAGTCTTCTATATTTCCTAAATTTTTCTTAAGGTATTTTAACTGTTTCCCGATAGCTTTTCTTCTTTCTTGATAAGATACTTTTCGTTTTTTAGCTACTTTTAAGTATTCCTTTCTAGCAATTATTCTAGAAGTTCTCGGCTTTTTTCTCAATTTTACTCTTAATGGTTTATCAAGATTATCTATTATTCTTTCTGTCTCAATTCTAGCTTGATTTAATATGCCTAAATCCGTTGGGTATTTGATGTCTGCTGGCGCACAAGTCGCATCTAAAATTAGTTTACCTTTATTTTTTATTTTTTCTCCTTTTTATTGGAGACAATCCTTTTTTTTTACTTCTTTATCACTCTTGTCTATTTCTCTTTTTACTATTTTTTATTGATTTTGTTTATCAATTCTCCATCAATTCTTTTCCTAAAATGAACTAGCATTGAAGATTCCAGTGGTGGCTCTTGTTGATAACAATTTAAACCTATAAAGTATTGTAGATAGGGATTTTCTCTAATCTGTTCTATAGTTTCTCTATCACTTGTTCCTAATTTTTCCTTAATAATTAATGTCCCTAATGCCATTCTAAATAGTTTGGCTGGCGCACCTTTTTCTGCTGAAAAAAGTTTAGCATATTCTTCCTCAAAATCATCCCAAGGTATCAACTCTGCCATGATTACCCAACGATTATTGGGGGACAATTTGCCCTCGAAAGGTAATTCAAATTTTTCTGGGGGCGGTAAAGGTTGCTCCTCTTTTCGATACATTTGTTCTTGACCAACAACTGGGAGGTGTTTCTACCAATTATAGCGGTTTGTAGCCGACAAAGCTGATCTTTTTTGCGATCGCGAATATGGGTGTAACCTTTTAAAGAATAGGGTTTTGCTTTTATTCAGCAAACCCTATTATAGCTAATGATTATTATAGCGTTTCTTAGACTTATGAGGTGTACCTCACGAGTATTAGAAACGCTATATTTTGTCCAATTGAGAATCAAAATCAACTATAAATAAAATTGATTGCTTCATTAATAATTGCTGTTTTATCAACCATTTTTGCAAGTTCTTCAGCTTCATATTTTCCCTCAAAAGCTTCTTTTGCAGCAGCTTTTAAACCTAAATCATAAGCATCTTCTAACGTTTCCTGTAACTCTTTTCTGGTAAGATAAGTTCCCTTAGTTTTGCGTCTTTTATTAGTTCGTTGAATTTATTTGACTGCATTAGCAATAGATAAATCCCATGAGCGTGTTTTTCTTTTTTCCGCTGCTTGTTTAATGAGATGTAACAGGAGAATTTTACCAAAGCTAAAAATCTTATTGAGCTTATCATCCTTGCTCATTTCTGTCAACTCCTCAACCAATACTAAAGCATCCGTCACATTTCCTGACAGTAATAATTCTTTCAATATAAATAATTCTTCCATGTCTTTTCTTTAAAGTTATTAATTTTCAACACAATATTTAATGACTATCTCAATATTATAGTCATTATTTTAGCTAATTAATAACAAAAAATCGGGATGACTGGATTCGAACCAGCGACCCCTTCGTCCCGAACGAAGTGCGCTACCAAGCTGCGCTACATCCCGTAAAAATATCACTCCTCGATTATATCTTAAAAGTTCGCTTCTAAAAATCCTCTAAACTTCTTATATTGCCAACCTCTATCTCAGAGCAAGCACGCTTAAGTAAACCAGCTAATACCTTACCCGGCCCCACTTCTAACACTTGAGTAATCTCTTGTTGAGGCAAAGCTAACATAATTTCACGCCAACGTACCGATCCCGTCATTTGCTTGCTTAAACGTTCTTTGAGGATGGTTGCTGAGGTGCTGGGAGTGGGATCAACATTGGATAGTACAGGAACCTTTGCGTCTGTAAACTTCGCTTCGTCTAATAACTGTTTAAACTTTGTTGCAGCTTCGGCCATCAAAGGAGAATGAAACGCCCCGGATACTTTTAAGGCGATCGCACGTTTACTTTTAACTTGGGAACAGAGTTGATCCACTGCTTCAGGAGTGCCGGAAATGACCACTTGTTGCTCGCTGTTATCATTAGCCAAAACCACACCAGGAATGCTTGCGATCGCCTCTTCCAACTGAGAACGATCAAACTTCATCAAGGCCACCATTTTACCTCCAGCAGCCTCACTCATCAACTCAGATCGGCGTTTAACCAAGTTTAACCCTGTGGCAAAATCAAACACCTCAGCAGCATATAAAGCGGAATATTCCCCTAAACTATGACCTGTGACTAAATCTACCCTTTGACCCTTATCTTTCAATAAGTCGATTAAAATACTTTCCACTACATATAAACAAGGTTGAGTGTATAACGTCTTCCCTAACTCAGTTTCATCCCCCTGACATTTATCTAATACAGACCAACCTAAGATTGTTTCTGCCTCTATGAAGCGATCTTTTGCCATAGGAGTTGCGGTTAAATCTGCTCCCATACCTACGGTTTGTGATCCTTGTCCTGGAAATACCCATGCTGTTTTCATCATTACTCACCTATTTATTAATTTATATATTTATGGGGTCTAACTACCCCAACGGAATACGGCAGCACCCCAAGTTAAACCAGCACCAAAACCAGAACTAGCCACAATATCCCCTGGTTTGATTTTTCCTTGTCTAACGGCTTCATCGAGGGCTAAAGGAATAGAAGCAGCAGAGGTATTGCCATATTCATCTAAATTAGCAATCACTTTCTCTCCTGGAATTTTCAGACGTTTGGCTACAGAATCGATAATTCTTTGATTGGCTTGGTGTAGAATTAACCAGTCAATGTCATCGGTGGTTAATTGGGCGTTAAAGAGTGCTTTTTCGATGACTTCTGGCACCTTTTCCACGGCAAAACGATAAACATCTCGTCCCTTCATGGTAATGGGTTGATAAGTGCCTTGATTGACCTTTATACCTTCTTTTAAGCCCTTATCTGTACCGTGATAACCAAGGTTGAGAGCATCGTGTTGTTTTCCATCGCTGTACATGGCAAAACCTAACAAATTATCCTCCTCTGTAATGCCTTGACAGACAACGGCACCGGCACCATCTCCAAAGAGAACGCAGGTGGTACGATCTGACCAATCAACCCAACGGGAAAGAATATCGGCCCCGATCACTAAGACATTTTTGTAGACTCCTGTGCGCAAAAATTGACTGGCGGTGATTAATGCAAAGACAAAACCCGAACAAGCTGCGGTTAAATCAAAAGCTACTGCCCGATTCGCTTGTAAAATGGCCTGTACTTTAGCTGCACTGCCAAAGAGATCATCGGCGGTAGATGTGGCTAAAATAATCAAATCAATATCGCCAGGAGTGAGTTGCGCCATAGCGATCGCCTGGGTGCCTGCTTGTGCCGAGAGTTCACTCAAGGATAAATCTGTGCTGGCCAAATGTCGCTTACTAATTCCGGTTCGGGTGCGAATCCATTCGTCAGATGTTTCAACCAAAAGACTTAAATCGTCGTTGGTCATCACCTGCTCTGGTGCAGCCGAACCACAACCTATGATGCTTACCCCGATCGCTTTCAATAACCTTTCCCCCTAATGGTTTAGGACAATAGTAGAGTTGACACTCCCTTCGACGGAGTCGAGGGATTCTTGAGCTAATCACCGCCCTTTCAAGTTTCCTCTACTTAGGTCTGACACGATTATGTCCCATCCGAGCTTGCTAGAAGATCACTTGCTATCTAGATGCCCACTTAAGGATGGATCTCCAAGCGTTTTCCCATTTCAGGGACGATTCGGGTATGCCCTACCCTATCTGTCTTACGACAAAACCTTTTACAAGTTGTTCATTCACCGTTGTTTGTCGGTTACTGCGCTTACGGTCGCTCAGATCATTCTGAGGACACCTCAGAGTGCGCGACCTCATGTTTTACGAGGTTTTCGCTACCCTACTTTTTTGTCTCTTGTGCAGACTTTTGGGTTCTAGGGTTCAACTCAGTCGAGTCATTCACTACCGCCCTTTCGGGACTTCCACCCAGGGGATTCAAACCGTCTCTGATATGCTAACACTCGCAATTTATCCCGTCAAGAGTATATCGTGCTTCGCTGTTAATATACTTGGTCGGATTTTCATCCCGAAGGGTGAAATCTAGGGTCGAGGGTCCGACATTTTAGGATAAATCTCACTTTCCGGTGATCAATGGATAATCACTTCTCTTTCAAAAAGAAGAGGTAATTATCCATTGTCCATTATGGATCGTCCATTGTCTATTATTGTTCCACCGATGCTTTAACACCATCGGATATAGTAGTTTTTTGAGAAGCTTTGATGCGATCTATTACTTGATTGTCGATCGCTTCTTTGGCTGAGCGAATGGCGTTAAAAATAGAGGGAGCATGAGAGCTACCATGACTAATAATACAAATACCGGCTACACCTAATAATAAGGCTCCTCCGTGTTCAGCGTGGTCGATCCTTTGTTTCAGGTTTTTCAGGTTGGGTTTGAGAATAGCTGTCCCTAATATGCCACGCCATCCTTGGGGTAGTTCTTCTCGCATGATCTGTAAAACAATTTCCCCTACTGCTTCGGCAAATTTTAAGAGTACATTGCCCACAAAACCGTCGCAAACAATAACATCAAAATTACCTGAAAGCACGTCTCGGCCTTCGGCATTACCAGCAAAGGGAATGGCTTGGTTATTTTCCAATAATTGATAGGTGGCTAGGGCTAAATCGTTCCCTTTGCTGGATTCTTCCCCAATATTCAGTAATCCCACTTTTGGTTGCTCAACTCCCATCACATATTGGCTGTAAATGGTTCCCATCAAGGCAAATTGTTCTAGATATTTGGGACGACAATCTACATTTGCCCCCACATCTAATACAATTACCGATTTCCCTGCTATAAGGGTGGGAAATACCGTTCCAATCGCGGGGCGATCGATGCCTTTGAGACGACCTAATCTTAGGGTGGCTGCCCCCATAGCAGCCCCAGAATGACCGGCTGATATCACCGCATCTGCCCTATTTTTCCTGACTAAATCCATTGACACATTAATCGAGGCTTTGGGTTTGCGCCGAAGTTCACTAATCCCTTCGTGCATCTCGATCGCACCCTCTGCGTCCACGATCTCTATATTGGGGGATGGCTGATGATGTTGGAGGCACCCTTCGATGGATGGGCGATCTCCCACCAGTAAAATATCTACGTCCAACTCTTCCGATGCCCGAACCGCCCCGGCGACGATTTCTTTGGGGGCATGATCTCCCCCCATAGCGTCCACTGCAATCCTTGCTCGATTTCCTGCCATTACTCAAAACCATAGAAGTCACCAAGATTTTAGCAGAAGCTTTGAACAATTTTGAAATGAATTATTAATCATACTCATTATGATTATGTATATTTTCTTATCTTCTCCCTCCCTTATTGCATGGATGCGATAAAAAAATTAAGATGAACAATTTTAAGATAAAATAAGATTTGTAAAATAACCGTTTGAAAAATGAATTTTTTAACCGAGCTTTTTTCTGCACCTAAATCCACTGAAAAATCAAGGAAAGAAACAGAACAAATTGGACTACCTCGCACGAAAAAAGGTCGTCGGGGGGTACAGATCAAATCCCCTGAAGAAGTGACTATTATGCGTCAATCTTCTTTAATTGTAGCAACGGTTCTCAAAGAAATTCAAGAGATAGTGAAACCGGGGATGACTACAGGAGATTTAGATAATTATGCAGAACAAAGAATCAGAGAAATGGGAGCAACACCGAGTTTTAAAGGTTATTATGGTTTTCCTGGATCGATTTGTGCCAGCATTAATCATGAAGTGGTTCATGGTATTCCTAATGCTAAAAGAAGAATTCGCCGTGGGGATGTTTTAAAGGTAGATACAGGGGCTTATTATCAAGGGTATCATGGAGATTCTTGTATTACTATTGCTGTGGATAAAGTATCCTCAAAAACTTCTCGTTTAATTCGTGCAGCAGAAGACGCTTTATACGCAGGTATTAGGGAGGTAAAAGCAGGGAAGTATTTAGCAGATATTGCTGGGGCCATTGAAGATGTTGTTCATAAATATGGTTATTCTGTAGTAGAAGATTATACCGGTCATGGTGTGGGACAAAACCTACACGAAGAACCTCCGGTTTTTAATTATCGTACCAGAGAAATTCCCAATATTAAGCTAAAAGAAGGCATGACTTTAGCCATCGAACCTATTGTTAATGAGGGGTCAAAATATACTAAAACGTTGCGCGATCGCTGGACAGTTGTAACCGTTGATAATCGTTTATCGGCACAGTTTGAACACACCGTATTAGTAACAGCAACAGGTTACGAAATTTTAACAGATAGAACACACATTTAAAGGAGTTAATAAAATTCACTATAGCAATTATCATAATTATGAGGTACACAGTTTTCTAGTTTTAGGAGTTCGGAGTTAGATGTTAGGTGTACCTCATGAATTCTAAAAACGCTATAATAACATATATTAAAGAAAAACCTATTAATTAAATTTTGATTCTTCAAACATCAAGTAAGGAAGTTGTGTCATTCCTAATACCCTATAGGTTTCTTGGGCTATATTATTATCTTGTTCAACATATAATCGAAATCCACAGACATCTTCTTTATCATTAGCAAGTTCTTTGATAAACTGATACATACTTCGATAAATGCCACAACGACGATATTCTTTTTTAACAAAAACACTTTGAATCCACCAAAATACTCCATTGCGCCAGTCACTCCACTCCTTAGTAATCATCAAACATCCAACTACTTTAAAATCTATTTCAGCTACAATATAAAAACCTTGTGATGGATTTTTTAGTAAAGTATTGACCCCGGCTAAAACAACATCAGGTAATAATACCTTCTCCTCAGTTTCTTTGGCCATTATTTGATTAAAAGTTGCGATATCTTCCGCATCACTGAGTTGGGCCAGACGTATGTTTATGGTATCCAATGTTTAACTCAAGTTCGTTTAGTTGACAATCCCTATTTTACTCCCCAGAAGGACTTGATACAGATTATGATTGATATGGAGGACAATATTTTTAAGGATAATTCTACGGGATATATGGATTACAAAGATTACTATGCTACATTGGGCATCAATAAAAGTTCCAGCGCAGACGAGATCAAAAAAGCCTTCCGCAAATTAGCGGTTAAATATCATCCTGACAGAAACCCTGATGACAAGCCAGCTGAAGAACGTTTCAAAGAGATCAGCGAAGCTTATGAAGTGTTGTCTGATCCCGAAAAACGCAAGAAATACGACCAGTTTGGTCAATATTGGAAACAAGCGGGTCAAAGCACCTGGCCTGGTGGCGGTGCTAACGTGGATATGGGAAACTTCGATTTTAGCCAGTATGGTAACTTTGAAGAGTTCATCAATGAGTTATTAGGAAAGTTCTCTACTCCAGGGGGAGGGAGAACGGGTAATTATGGTTATGGCAATCAGGGAACGGGATATAGTGGTTATAGTGGGGGTTATGGCAATCAAACTCCGGCACCAAACCGAGAAGCAACCTTAAAACTGACTTTTTCTGAGGCATTTCGTGGGGTACAAAAACGTCTTAACTTAGGGAATGAGATCATCGATGTGCGTATTCCTGCCGGGGCAAAAAATGGTAGTCGTATCCGTGTTAAAGGGAAAGGGGGAAATAGTCCTTATAGTCAAAATAGAGGAGACTTGTATCTGAATGTAGAACTGACTCCCCATAACTTTTTTGCCTTTGAAGATGATAACCTGGTGTGTGAAGTTCCTATTTCCCCCGATGAAGCGGTATTAGGAAGTACCATAGATGTACCTACCCCTGATGGTATGGTAACGGTTAAAGTTCCTCCTGGTATTCGCTCTGGCCAGTGTTTACGGTTGCGTGGAAAAGGATGGGTAAACCAGAAAAAAGGGAGAGGGGATCAACTGGTTAAAATTATCATTGATACCCCTCAACATATAACTGATACGGAACGAAACTATTACGAGAAAATTCGTGATAGTCGCAGTTATCAACCTCGTCAGCATTTACAAACGATTAGTTTATGATCCCCCTAACCCCCCTTATAAAGGGGGGCAAAGGAACAAGGTTCAAGAAGGGGAAGATTCCTCTAAAATAGTGAACTGTACATGGTTAATGGCTAAATTACCAATAGAAACCTGTTGCTTATTTAAGACAACTCCATCGATCATTAACCGCTCAAAGGGAACCCCTTTACTCATTTCTGCATGATACCAAGCTAACCCCATGAAAAACCTTGTGGGGTATGGGCCTCCTTCGTAAATATCATCGGGGTTTGACTCCATAGGTAACCAACCCACCCCAGGAATATAAAACTCCAACCAAACATGATTATAATCGGGTTTGAGGGGGATATTATGAACTAGGGCAGAAGCAGGACATTTATAGCGGCCAACGGTACGACAAGCAATACTATTTAAACGAAATAAAGCCAGTAACACTCCTACATATTCCCCACAAGATCCCACCCCTCGTCTCAGGGCAATATCGGGGGTATCAATATGGGGTTTAATGCCATAAGACAGGCGATCGTAAACATAGTTACGAATATTGTAGATTTTTCTGAGTAGGTTGGTTTCTCTTCCCACTGCTTCGGCGGCGGCCCGTTTAATAATATCTGTATCCATGGCTAAATTATCGTTATCTACTAAATAGCGATCGCCGTAGTCTGGGGGCATTTCTGGGAGTTTTTCGCAATCACGGGGTGTTAAATTATATTTAATTCCCCATACTTCGATTAAGGCTTTCCAGCCGAAAATACAACGGCTATGTTCTGTTAGGGTATCAAATTTAAACACAGCCACCCTTTCCCCATCTTCGATTATTTCTGTAAAGGGTAGGCCGATGGGTTCGACTTTATGGACTTTTTGACGATGGGTTTGGGCCGGTAGGGCCATACGCCATTCTAAATTTTTCAACTCGATGGGATCAAGGGGTGCCAACTCTTCTACGTAAGTCATTTCCACTAGATAACCATTGGAGAGGGCATAATGATCCTGGGGATAGTAGCGAAAATATAAAGGATGGATAAAGGTTTCTATGCGATACACTAGTTCATGGTTAGGATCGGCGTTAGGATTATCTCTAATGTACGGTTCATTATTAACATAAGAGACATATAAGATGTCTTGATCTGTTTCTGGGTCGTGATAAAAGGTTAATCCTGTGGGACATTCAAAAGGGGTTAATAAACTAAATTTTTGTCTTCCTGTAGCCCGATCTAAGCAATAAACACTTTGTTCTAGGGTATCGCTAACCCATAAGTCTTCTCCTTTTATGGTAATGTTTTCAATGCCAATTCCTGGAGCATCTAAATGGGTAATTTCTTTAGCATTTTGTCGATCAAAAACGGAAATGGTTCCTGCTTTTTGTGAGGAAACATAAACGCTTGATTCCCAGATGGCAACACCGTTAACACGATCAGCAAGTCGGATGAATAGTTCACATTTGAAATCGGGATCATCTAAGTTACAATAATAGACGCTATAACGGGATGTAAACCACAGTTTATTATCGGCGATCGCTAGTCCTGTAACTCCGATAAAATCTTCCCAGTGGTTGCTATTCAGAACTTTTGTGTTATGAGTAATGGGATCAACTTCCAAAAGATAACCATTACGATTATCTAGAGCATACAATTTGTTATTATAGAAAGCGATTCCATGAATTTCTGAGGCTGCGATGGGGCGAATGGTTGCACCATTAAACTGTTGTTGTGGGGAGACAGATAAAAGGGTATCAGAAATCATTTTTAATGCTTCAGGATGTTTATCAGTGAACAGTTACCAGTTACCAGTGAACCGTTATTCAGTGAGCAAGAATTGTTCACGAATCATTCATTATTGCTGGCTTCCTCTAGTTTACCAACTTTAGCATAATTAACCCTTAAAAAATGCTTATTTTGAACTAATTATCACCAAAAAATCTTTTATTTTTATTAATTTTGTCTAGAATCACAATTAAAGTTAATAGAAGTCAAACTATTATAGCTCAGTGAGCATCCTACTCACCTAAGTTCGACATAAGCAAATTTATACACAACTGATTTACATCAAGAGTCTTAAACCCTGGTTATCTCATGGAAAAAACTTCAACTCCTAACTCCTAACTCCTAACTCCTAACTCAGTTTGCCCACACTCCTCTGTGTCAAATAAATTGAATTCATTGAATTTTATCTATGGTAACCTTCTTATTCCCCTCCTGGGAGGGGTTAGGGGTGGGTAGGTTAAGAGTGGGTTGAATACCTTAAAAATGGTGAGTCACGAGGCATTATCAATTTCTTGTGATAACCTAAGTTATATCCGTATAAACCACCTTATAATCTAAGTGTAATTAACATGAAAAATTATAGAGCGATCGCTTCTTGTTTATCTTTATCTCCTCTGTTATTGAGTTCCTCGGTTTTAGCAGGAACAATAACACAAAATGGCACTCAACTTTTAAATAATCCTGATGTTTCTTTCCCGACAATAAGTCCTACTTTAATTGGTGATACTTTGAGATTTGGCACAGGTAGGGCTTTTGGTGAAACTATACTAAGATGGGACTTATTTCCAGCTAATACATTAACAAATAATAGTCCAACAGAAATAATAAATGTTACTGCTAACTTAGGAAGATTAAGAAGTACAAGTTCGAGATTTCCTGGAGACTGGGACTTTACAATTTACCTTTGGGATGGAACTAATATTGTTGGTGGGATTTTTGGAGATAATGGAAGAGGTTTTTTTAGCAGTGTAACAGGAACTTCTAACGGCACTTTTAACACAATTAGAGAAGGAGCAAAATTCTATCCTGGAAGTGGCTTCCCTGATATTAATAAATATGCTAATTTTAATGTAGATTTTGAACTAGGACAAACTACGACACGAGTAACTTTATATGGGTTAGGATAAAGTCTTTCTTTCAATACAAATACTTTTGATAGGACTCAATCTTTATCTCTTGGAATAGCTCGAAATCATAATTATGAAAGATATGATATTAATTCAACTACTGTAATATCAAATCATGTCGTACCTGAACCTTTAACTATTTTAGGTGCAGGAACTGCTGTTGCTTTTGGAATCAGTTTTAAACGGAAAGTTAATCAATCTCAAAACCAGTCAAATAAGTCATAATATTGTGGGATTATTCGTCCCTAAGAATGATAACTAAACTGAGTTTTTGAGTTCTGTAAATGGTGGGTTACGACGGATTACTAATTTCTTATGATCACTTAAATTATATCCGTCTGACTCACCCTATAATCTAAGTGTAATTAACATGAAAAATTTACTTGCGATCGCTTCTTTTTTATCTTTTTCTCCTGTATTATTGAGTTCCCAAGTTTTAGCAGGAACAATAACGCAAAATGGGAATCAACTTTTAAATAACCCTAATGTCTCTTTCCCGACAATAAGTCCAACTTTAATTGGTGATACTTTGAGGTTTGGGACAGGAAACTTTCTCAATGAAACAATTTTGAAATGGGACTTATTTTCTGCTAATACATTAACTCCTACAAGTCCAACAGAAGTAATAAATATTACTGCTAATTTAGGAAGATTAGAAAGTACAAGTTCGAGATTTCCTGAAGACTGGGACCCAACAATTTATCTTTGGGATGGAAATAATATTGTTGGGGGACTTTTTGGAGATAATAGAGGAGGTGAATTTAATAGTGTGGAAGGAACATCTAATGGTTCTTTTAATAATACTACATTTGGACCATTCTTAGATGCAGGAAATGATTTTCCTAATATTGGTGAATCGGCTAATTTTAATGTGGAGTTTGAGTTAGGACAAACAGAGACTAAAGTGACTTTATCTGGATTAGGTGAAACTCTCTCTTTTACTACTAATAATTTTGATAGAACTCAATCTTTATCTCTTTTAATTGCTCGTAATCATTTCTATGAAAGATATGATATTAATTCAATTACTGTAACATCAAATCATGTTGTCCCTGAACCTTTAACTATATTAGGTGCAGGAACTGCTGTTGCTTTTGGAATCAGTTTTAAACGGAAAGTTAATCAATCTCAAAACAAGCCAAATAAGTCATAATATCTTGAGATTATTCCTTACAAAAATACTGGTTAAAATAGTGGGTTACGACGGATTACTAATTTCTTGTGATAACCTAAGTTATATCCGTCTAACTCACCCTACAATCTAGGTGTAATTAACATGAAAAATTTTCTAGCGATCTCTTCTTTTTTATCTTTTTCTCCTGTATTATTGAGTTCCCAAGTTTTAGCAGGAACAATAACGCAAAATGGGAATCAACTTTTAAATAACCCTAATGTCTCTTTCCCGACAATAAGTCCAACTTTAATTGGTGATACTTTAAGATTTAGTACGGCAAATGTTTTTTATGAAACTATATTAAGATGGGACTTATTCCCTGCTAATACACTAACAGATAATAGTCCAACCGAAATAATAAATATTACTGCTAATTTAGGAAGATTAAGAAGTACAAGTTCAAGATTACCTGAAGATTGGGACCCAACCATTTATCTTTGGGATGGAACTAATATCATTGGGGGAATTTTAGGAGATAACTTAGGGGGAGCTTTTCAAAGAATAGAAGGTACATCTGATGGAACTTCTAATAATCTTTCTCTTATCGGTTCACTATCAGATGCAGGAAATGGTTTTCCTGATATTGGTGAATCTATTGACTTTAATGTGGAGTTTGAATTAGGACAAACAGAGACTAAAGTAACTTTATCAGGTTTAGGAGAAAGTCTCTCTTATACTACTAATAATTTTGATAGAACTAAATCTTTATCTCTTTTAATTACTCGAAACCATCCCTATGAGAGATATGATATTAATTCAATTACTGTGACATCAAATCATGTTGTACCTGAACCTTTAACTATATTAGGTGCAGGAACTGCTGTTGCTTTTGGAATCAGTTTTAAACGGAAAGTTAATCAATCTAAAAACAAGTCAAATGAATCATCATATTTTGAGATTATTCGTTCCTCAGAATGACATTTATATTCATCTCCGATCAGTTATCTTACCCTCTTGTTCCCCTCCTGGGAGGGGTTAGGGGTTGGTAGGGCCGGGGTGGGTTGAATATATTGAAAATGGTGGCCTGCGAAGGATTATAAATTTCTTGTGATAACCTAATTTATATTAGTCTAAGCCACCCTAAAGTTAAGTATAATTAAAATAAGAGTTAACTCAGACACTCAAAATTATGTTAAAAATTAAACCTAAATTTGAAACTTTTGAAGACTATTTAGCTTACGATAATAATAGTGATAAATGGTATGAATTATTTAATGGAGAATTAGTTGAGATGCCTCCAGAATCAGGAATTAATGTACAGATTGCCAATCGTTTATTTCTCATCTTTGCCCTGTTATTAGGAACCGATAAAGTTAGGGGTCAAGGGTTAGAATTAGAAGTGAGAGGAGAACCTAGAAACCGTTATCCAGACCTTACCATAATTAGAGAAGAACATATCAATTTATTAGCAAAACGTAATACAATTCGTTTGTTTATGCCTCCTCCTTTATTAGTAGTAGAAGTTGTTAGTCCTGGGGAATTACAACGCAACAGAGACTATATTGCAAAACGGAGACAATATGAAGATTGCGCTATTCCTGAGTATTGGATAATTGATCCTGAAGCTGAAAATATATTAGTATTAGAATTGAAGGATAAAACATACATTGAGGTGGGAGAGTTTTCAGCAGATAATAGAATTATATCCCCTCAATTTCCTCGATTAGATTTAACTCCATCGCAACTTTTTCAGCCATCTGTAGGGGTTTAATATTATTAAAATTACAGTTTTGTAATAGGTTATCGCTGTTGAGTCATTGCGACGATAGCTTCTACTGTTAAGTCTAAAATATTATCAAGGGTAGGAAGTTTATCATTTCCAGCAAAAATAAGGGGTAATTCTTGTCCATCCCAAACCCAAATTTGTTTTCGTTGAATATCAATTAAGCAAGCAAGTTTTGTTCCATTACTTAAACAGTGTAATATCTTTTTTTGTAAGTCTAATATGTTTTGATCAGGGGATCTAATTTCTATTAACCAATCTGGTGAACCTTGTAGGGGTCCATCGTCATCACCAAGGCGCTCATATTTAACAACTACTATATCAGGTACAGGAGAAAAAGGGGGAACAATACACCGTAGTTCTTGAATCGCTTCGTATGCTTTACTTTTATTATTAATTGTGTTGACTAGGTTGCGCTGAAGACGAGAATGAAATAAGGTAGGCATGGGCTTTTGTTTAGCTTGTCCATTGATAAATTCCCACGCTGGACTTGCTTCAATATTGGGTTGCTTAAGGAAAGTGTTTAAGGAGTTAGTAATACTAGGAGTTTGCATCATTAAGTTATCTCTAATAGCATGAAAAGGTTATGTAATTATTATTGCATCAGAGGATAGATCAATTGTGTCTGGTTGTAGATACAATTCAATCGATTCTTTTATATTTTGTAAAGCTTCTTCTTCTGTTTCTCCACAAGAGGTACATCCTGGTAACTCTGGACACCAAACAGCAAAATTACCTGTTTCTGAATCTTTCTCAAGAAGAACACGCCATTTATTCATATTGTTTATACTCTACTTATTTTTATGTTTCTATTTTAGCATAATGAGCATAATGCTATTATGCCCTTACAATATATAAAATAGCATTATCTAAATTTTAGGGTGCATTAAGCAAGTGTAATTCACCTAATCATAATTCAAATCAGCAAAAGGTAAGAACAAACTATCCTCAATTTCTTCTCTCACTTCTCGACTAACATAACACTCACTATTTAAACACTCCATTAAGAGTTTATTAGCAGTTAAATATTGCTTAAGTAATTCAATTTGCTGCTGGTTAAAGTTCCATTCGTGACCAATATTACGATATTTAATCATCGCTTGTCTGAGTTCATTTTTCCAAGTTGCACCATTATTTTTCCACCACTGCTTTTTTATCTCTCTATCTAAATCTCTATCTGGTAATTGTTGTTGCAATTGTTGTAATATTTCTCTTAGTTTTCGATCTAGACAATGTTTTATAGCGCTGTTAAGGTCGGGGGAGAGGTCAAGGAGTTTAAGGTTGATGTCCTGGGAGAAATCGCAGGAGAGGTAGAGGGACAGGTAGAGGTCGAGGTAGAGGGAGAAGTTACGGTCGTGGTCGAGGGAGGGGTGGAGGGAGTAGTAAAACTCTCTAATAGCTGCAATTTTCTGATCTGCTTCCACTGAATTACTTTTATCTCTCACCCAAACTAAATATTCTTGTAATCTTGTTTCATTTGCGAGAAATTGATCAATATTTCGTTTCATTAACGATAATAAACGATCCGCAGGTTCTAATAGAGTTGCTGTTAATAAAAAAACTTCTTTCCATCGCTTTTCAAATACATGATCTGCTAAATCAATTAAAGCAGTTTCTAACTCCTTGGACTTTGGACAAAAAAAAGTTTGTTAGCGTATATTTTACGCTAAACTAAAATCCCAAAATATCGGCTCTGTATCAGTCAATAAAATTGGCTGACAAATAGGGCTAATCTATAGATTCTGAGGAAAACTAAGGAGCTTTTAAGTTTTCAGTTGATTTTTTGCTCCCTTTCTTGATAACATCATGACGAGTTCGTGGGGCTTTTTTGTAACCTTTAATACGTCCGGAAGAAAAACCTCGACGTTTGGGAAATTTGGCGAAAGTCCCCAAGGTCGTAATTATTCTTGAAAAGTCTCTTTGAACTAGACTAGGGGTGATTTTGATGGATTTATTAGTCTTCAAATACTGTTCCCAATCACGGGGTAAAACCACAGCTAATTTTCTGGCAGCCCACAAATTTACATAAGAAAGAAGTGTTAGTTTAAACCAATTTTCTTCATGATGTACATCGGGAGTTAAATAAGATGTCATCAATAATCTTTGTTTACCAAATCGAAAAAGATGTTCCATGTCATAACGTTGTCGATAACACTGATAACAATCAACTAAACTTAACTCATCGCGCCGAGAACCAATAACAATAAGCCACATAGGTTTCCAAATACTATTTCTTTCTTGATCTCTGACAACAATCTGGAGTAAAGTAAAGGAGTGATTGTTCATTTTATAGTTTTTAGTTCCTCTCATTAACATCTGTTTCCATCCCGAAATAGTCACTGTTAATTGACGACCTTTTTTCGTTGTAAAGGGAACATGATGAACTTCATCAGGTTCAGTCCAAGTTTTGTCATCTTTAAGGTCAAATTTATCCCCATACCAACGGGGATGTCCCGAAGTTTTGGCTTGATTTGGGTCCCGAATAAATTGACGATAAAAAACTCGGTCACTTCTAACTCTTGTAATAGTAACTACGTCTTCATGCTTAACTTGTTCCCCAATAAAATCCTTTTGGCTGTAGTCACTATCAGCCACTAAGACAGATAATTTATCAGAAAATAAAGAACTTTGCCAGATTTTTTTTAGTTGTTGATTGCCTTGATTTACTCCTTTATGTTTAGAGGGGACTAGCTCTCCTGATAAGGGGACAGCCCAAGGGACTTTTTCTGTGTCTATTTGGTCAGGTAAAGCGCAGACAACGGAATAACAATGTCCAATATTAATGGGTTTATTTCCCTTAATTGGATTGGGGTAATGAATAAAGGTTTTATCCGCTAACGTTTCGGCAAACCGTCGTGGACAGGGAGTTGTGTCAATACCAAATAAGTTATAATGTTTTGAAGTGGGAGGAACTGTTCTCGATACCGCTGAAAATAAAGTCTCAATTCTCTGTTCATAATTAGGGTCAGTTTGAGTGGGTAAAAACTCTTGAATTCCTCTATATAAACTGTTATAATCTCTTCTAAATAAAGGATTGAGAGACAATTCAACGACTGAGTGAGCTTGTTGGTTACTGGAGAGGGCATCGAGTAATTCTATAATAGTTTCTTTTCTAACTTTTAGTCCTTGGAAGAGGTTAGACCTCCACACCAGGAATTCCTCGACAGATGTAGCCGTTTCATTTTTGGTCATTTTTAAAATTTATTACCTTATAAATTAGCGGAATATATACGCTAACATCAAAAGAGGTTGTTTGTTACAGTTAAGGCTAATGTCATAACATTCCGAACTTAAGACCAGTCAAGATGTCCACCTGAGAGCCAAACAAATTAAGAGTCTAATTCGCTCTCTTAAACAGAAAATAAAAAAAATTGAACGGGAAGGGGAAGTAGCACCAGCTAATTGTCATATTATTCGTTATCAGGTTAATGGAAAGGGAACAATCTACTGGTATTATAAACTACAGGCTGCTGAATCAATTTTTCCTATGGCCACTAATAATGAGAAAAAAACCAAATATAAATATTTAGGACGAGCCGGAAGTTCTGCTCATATTGATGCTGTAGAAAAACTCACTAGAAGAAATCTCATTGATGAATTAGAACGAGTCATTCAATCTCTAACTGAAAGCTACTTAGATATCTATATTGGAACCGAAACTGAATGAAGCTATTTAACATTTAAAATCCCCTAAAAAGATGGAAAGAGAGTTTTTAAAATCACCTTAATCCTCTATTTTAGCTCTGGAGATATGTTTAGCGTAAAATTTACGCTAACAATTGTTTTTTATCCAAAGTCCAAGGAAACAATACCAAAGACTATCTCAACTTTTTAAAACAAGTATTCCTAGCAGAAATAGAAAGTAATAGCAACCCGGCGGTGGTTTATCCCATCCTACAGCAGCATCAACACCTATTAGATGATGTCTTGGCCCAACTCCTGCCACAATGGATAAAACATGGCGTTTCTCAAATCAACCCAGAAGAAACTGCGGCCATAGTCGGGGTGATTGAAAATTTATGTATTCATATTAGTCAGTTTCCTTTGGGAAGTCGAGCAAATAATCTAGAAATTGCCATTAAAGAGTATGAAACGGTGTTAGAAATGCGTCCCCGTGCAACAATGGCAGAACAATGGGCCATGACACAAAATAATCTGGGGAATGCTTATAGCGATCGCATCCGAGGGGAAATGGACCAGAATATAGAACATGCGATCGAAGCTTATGAGCAGTCTTTACAAGTCTATACCCGTGACGCTTTTCCTGAACAATGGGCCATGACACAAAATAATCTGGGGAATGCTTATTATAGTCGCATCCGAGGGGAAAGGGCCCAGAATATAGAACATGCGATCGAAGCTTATGAGCAGTCTTTACAAGTAAGAACCCCCACAGCATTTCCTCTAGACTGTTTACAAACAGGACGAAACTTAGGGAATATTGGGAAAGCAGAAAAAGACTGGGAAACTGCTATGAAAGGGTACGGACAAGCTATTGCGGGGGTGGAACAAAGTCGAGATTGGGCGATTACCCAGTACAGTAAGAAGGAAATACTAGGGGATGCTATCGGTGTTTATCATGGGATGATAGAAGTGTGTTATCAGGCAGGGCAGTTAGACAGGGCGTTTACCACCGTAGAAAGCAATAAATCTCGCTATTTAGTGGAATTATTGGCTGCCACCACGGTTAATATTCCCGATACTGCTACAGATGACCAAAGACAAGTTTATCAAGCATATCAACAGTTACGTCGTCGTCTGGATATCTCTGGGTTGCAGTCAGGAAACAGTGAAGAATTAAACAGCGAGCGTCTACAATTAAACGAGTTATTAAATGAGATCAAAGGTTTCGATCCTAACTTTGCCGTCACCCAAAAGGTGGAAAGGATTAAATTATCAGAAATACAAAGCATATTAGACCCAAAAACCGTTATTTGGGAATGGTATATAAGTGATGACAAGTTTTATTGTTTCGTCATTACTGAAAATAGCATTGATGTGGTCATTAGTAATGAGCAGCAGTTAGAGCAATTAAAAGACTGGAGTAACGGTTATTTTGATAGTTATGTGCAGGAAAACTGGAACACTTTACCCGAAAAATTAGGGTATTTTTGGGAGACATTACTTTTACCGCAAGTGTTAGAGAAAACCCCGAAACACTGTGATGAATTAATTCTCATTCCCCATCAATATTTACATATTTTCCCCATTCATGCGGTTTATAACCCCGAAAATAATCTAAGTTTAGCAGAGACATTTAAACAAGGTATTCAATATAGTCCCAGTTGCCAACTGCTGCAAAAAATAGAGAAAAAATCTCGTCAAAGGAAAGAGCCAAAACCTTTATTTTTCGGGATACAGAATCCTACAGAAGACCTATTTTATGGTGGTTTAGAAGTGGAAATTATTGCCGAAAGCTTCAAACCAGATACTTTTGTTTTGAAAGAAAAAGAAGCCAGCAAAACAAAGTTATTAGAAGTAAATAATATTCAACAATTACGTCGAAGTCGTTATCTTCATTTTTCCTGTCACGGAAGCTTTAACCTTGATTCACCCTTAGATTCCTTTTTACTTTTAGCAGGAGAAACAGATAAAGATAGGTTAAACGAACAAGAGTTAGAAACCTTCAAAAATGAAGGATTTTTGAAAGATGAAAAAGGCGTAATTAAACCTATTCAAAAATTAACACTAGAAGATATTTTTGAAAAGATAAACCTACCCCAATGTGAGTTAGTTATCTTATCAGCTTGTCGAACAGGGTTAACAGGTTTAAGTAAAGGAGTTGACGAATATATTGGGTTAGGGAGTGGATTTTTGTACGCAGGAAGTCTTCATGTAATTAATAGTTTATGGAGTGTTGGGGAATTTTCCACAGCTATTTTAATGATTCGTTTTTATCAATTGATGTTCGACAAAAATAATCCTGTATCCATTCATTTAGCCTTACAAAAAGCACAAAATTGGATGAAAAGGGTTACAAAAAAAGACAGAATTGATTGGTTAACTACTTTGCCATTTAAAGATAAAAAACCTTACAAGATATGATCATTTATTTAAGACTAAATTATAATGAAAACCCACCATTTAAACACCCCAAATATTGGGCAGCGTTTTGTAGTTTAGGAAAAGTAGAGTCAACAAACAGTTAACAGTTAACAGTTAGCAGTTAACTGTTTGAAGATACAAAAAATGGTTAGTACATTGTTTGTATCTTTAAACTGTCATTCCGAGGTAGGAGGAATCTCTGTAACCTTTTAACTACAATGAGTAGTATTATGTATAAACGTAGCAATCAGGTTTCAGTTGTGAGAAAATAGAAGAAGAGGATTTATTCTCGCTTCTCACATATCATTATTGACTACTATAGCAATCAGTTATCAGTTGTGAGAATTAAGTGAATTGTAATCCCCCCTAACCCCCCAACCCCCCTTATTAAGGGGGGATCATAAAGGGGGAACTGAAGGGGGGATCTCGACGTTCTCATGAATCATTCGGTGATTGCTATATCTCTTCTCTTTTAATTTTATTTTCACCTACCTACTTAATTAACATCATGACAGAATCAATCACCTTAGAAACAATTCAAGCTTTTATTTACCTAATAAAGCAAGAAGATAAAAGTATTTTTCCTGATCATTTTCAAAGTTTATCCCAACTTAACCAAAACTTAGAAAACTTAACAAGTGAAGAAGATTTTGACGTAGCTAATATCATTTTAGACTGGTGTGAGAACTATCCTAACATTAAACAAGCATTACGAGAAGCTTGTAACAAGAGAAAATCAACAAAAGATATTGTAGAAAATGAGGAACAAATACCCCAAAATATTAATCATCAAAATGAAGAGGGAATAATTACAAATAAAATTTTAGTCCGTAAAACGATTGAAACTGCCTTAAAACAACAGACACAAGCTGCTGATTCTGAAAACAATGAATGATTTTGACTTTGAAGTTTATGCCCCAAATTTTCATAGTTTCACCTTTAAAGTTCATACAGGAATTGATAAAAACTTGCAAACTATTAGTTGTGATCGCAAATGGATTTTAGATACTTATAATCCCATTGTTGAACAACTAGGAGACTTTCCCAGAGATACTATTAAACTGCGAGAAGACACCCCGAAAAATACTCCATTTAGTTTACTAGACTATAGAAAAAATGCCCGTTTATTTGACTCAGATAATGGTAATTTAGAAAGTAACAAACCCAGAAGAAAATCATTAGTTTATCCTCAACAATTTGATGATAGTTATAGCTTAAGTCTCGATTTATTTATCCCCGAAACTCCTGAAACGGATAAAATTAACAGAGAAAAAATAAAACAATTTAATCCTAATAACTGTTTTCAAATTGACACAGAATTAGGTCAAACTTTTCTAATCACGGCATTTTTAGAAGAAAATAATTCACAAAATTATGAAAAAATAGCTAATTATTGTCTCCATGAACTATTATCTATATCTCTAGAAGAAATAGAAACCAAACTATATCGTCAAGGAGAAATATTTGATAGTAATATTTTAGAATATGGTTATCCTAAAGAAGATGAATTTCATGCAGTAGTTGTATTTTTTACAGACAAATCAAACAGTGAAAAATTAGAGGAAGTTTACTGGGAATTACCCAGTTTATTCTTATACCATCACAAAATTATAAATGCTTATGCTGATAGTCGTTTAGATTACCATAAATTAGACAATCAAGTAGCCAAAATAGAAAACCTTGTTTCTAGCATCAAAAAACAAGATAACACAAAAAATAGCCAACTTTCAGAACTAGAATTAGACAACTATAAAGACACTCTAAAAGAACTTTTAAACCTATCTTTGGATTATTCTCAAACCCTCCGTAACCTACAATATTATCAAAATACAATTGCTATTAACAGTCATAACTACCAAATTAAACTGAATAAAATACAAACAATAAGCAATAATGACCTTGACTTTTTTGCCAGATTAATTGATAAAGAATGGATAACCTTACAAGAGCAAATCAAAGCAGACTTAAGCTATTTCAATCAAGGAAATATCATTTTAAACCGAGGAATTGAGACAATTAGAGGATTAATAGAAATCGATCAAGCTAAAAGCGATCGCCTCAGAGAACAAAAAGAAATAGAACGCGATCACAACTTACAAATCAATATTTTAGCCATTGGTTCTAGTTTAACAGTTGCAGGAATTGTTGCTAGTAGTTATGGATTAGTTACAGCAGAAAAACCTTTATTACCCCCAGAATTTTACCATCCTTTTCGTTCAGTTTCGCCTTTCTATAAATCTGTTTTCTTAAGTATTGCTTGCGCTATTATTACTTATATTTTAATCAGAATATTTCAGAAGATATTTAGATTTCTCAAAAAAATACTTAATATTTTAATCAGAAAAATTCAGAAGATATCTTGATTATTCAAATAAAAGTAGAGATTCCTCTTACCTCGGAATGACAATTATCCATTATCCATTATTCATATTATGAGACAAGAAATTATCGATTGGTTAAAAGAGAATGTTTCAGAACATCGTTTGCAACACATTTTAGGTGTAGAAAAAATGTGTGAGCAATTAGCTATTCATCATAAAATTGACCCTAAAAAAGCTGCAAAAGCAGGATTAATGCACGACTTAGCCAAATTCTTTCCACCCCCTAAACTATTAGCAATGGCTAAGAAAGAATATAATGAAATTGATACAGTTTGTTTATCTAACCCCCATCTTTTACACGCAGATGTAAGCGCAATGGTTGCTAGAGATACTTTTGGGGTAACAGATGAAGACATTTTACAAGCAATTCGTGACCATACTTTAGGGAATCCAGAAATGAGTGATTTAAGTTGTATTGTCTTTATTGCTGATGCGTTAGAACCCAATAGAGGCAATACACCAGAATTAGAAAAAATGCGTCAAATTAGTTGGGAAAACCTGTATAAAAGTGTACAACAAACTTGTGAATATTCCCTACAGTATTTAATAAAACATAACAAAACTATTCATCCCAGAGCAATTTTAACACGTAATTGGGCATTACATAAAATAAGAGCTAAGCATTAAAAAATATTAACTCATGAGAGATTTAAGGACATAATTTTTAATAATTTTATTTGAGTATGTATTCTAAGATCAAGAATAACTAAACAGGAGAGAACAGTTTATGTTTATTACTAGAATTACAAAAATACTGCTTGTTTGTGTGCTTTCATTGGTTCTATTTACAACGTCATTAGCGAACGCAGGGACTGTAGTAACATCCCGAGAATATAAATTAATTTTGGTTCCAAGCAACTTTAATGGTAGCAACCCAGATGATGCAGTTAATGATTATTGGAGTGAACTTCAGCTACTTGTTGAAGGGGAACCCATTAACATAGAGATGAAAGGTTCTCTAACCCTTGCTAAGAACCGTACTGTTAAATTTTACGATACACCAGGAACCTGTCAACTGAAAAAGAAAGACTTAGTATTTCGTGAAAGGGTTGAAAATGAGAAGAGAGAAGTCGTACTTAAGTTCCGTTCACCTGATCGATATATTGCTGCTTCTCTACCTATAAGGTGATTTCCGAGAAAGCTTTTCCCATAAGGGTAATCGCTTGGACTAAAGGCTTTCAAGAAATAAAAGGAACAGAGAGTTAGCGGATCTTGGTACACAACTTTAAAATTTCATAATTGGCTTGTCTGAAAAAACAGAAGAAATAGATTAAAATGAAGAGGTAAAAAGATTAGAGAGAGTAAATTGAAGCTAAAACAGACAAATAATCCCTTAACCCCGTCGATGGTCGATGATTTACGTTTAGCAGCCTCAAAAATGACGGGAGCAGAGCGTCGTTCATTTCAAGCTGAAATGTGTCTCAAGTATTGTGGAGGAAGTGCCAGACAAACCGAAATCGTGTTTGGTTGAGGGAGAAAAAATGTTCAACTTGGATTACATGAAAAACGAACTGGGATAGTGTGTTTAGGATTACAATCAGTCAATAGTGGATGTAAAAAATGGGAGGAAAGATACCCAATAGTTGCCCAATCATTGAAAGAAATAGCCGAAGCTCACGCACAACAAAACCCCACATTTAATAACCCCATTGCCTATACAAGATTAACGGCGGCTGAAGCCATTAAACAATTAAGAAATCTAGGATATAATGGAGAGGAGGTTCCTGCTGCTTCGACAATGGCAGATATTTTAAATCGTTTGGGCTATCGATTAAGAAAAGTGGTAAAAGCTAAACCTAAAAAAAAATCTCGGAGACGGACGCTATCTTCGAGAATATAGAGAAAAAAGATAGAAAAAAAGACCCTTCTGTGAAACGTTTAAGTATGGATTGTAAAGCAACTGTGGAAATAGGAGAATATTCACGTGGCGGACAAACTAGAGGTTATAATCAAGCTCAAGATCATGATATGGGAACTAAAGAAAAATACGTTCCTTGTGGGATTGTAGATGAAGATACAGGGCAACTTTATGTAACTTTTGGAAGTTCTTATAAAACGAGTGATTTCATGGTAGATAACTTGGAGCAATGGTGGACAAGTCTGAGTATAACTGAAAAGCAGCAACTAGAGAACATCCAAATTAAAGTTGATAATGGAGCAGAAAATAGTGGAATAAGAAGGCAATTTTTGAAGAGAATGGTAGAGTTTGCCGACCAAACTAAGAAATCTATTCAATTACTATATTTTCCTCCTTATCACAGTAAATATAATCCCATAGAAAGATGTTGGGGAATTTTAGAGAGGCATTGGAACGGAACACTTCTGAGAAATGCTCAAACGATGTTAGCTTGGGTAAAAACTATGACATGGAAAGGCTTAAATCCGATAGTTAAGTTAAGTAAAAAAGTTTATCAAAAAGGCATTTCTTTAACGAAAAAAGAGATGAAGGAAATTGAGAAACGTTTAGAACGTAATCCTCACTTACCTAAATGGGATATTTTGATTAGACCCAGTTAGTCTAAAAAGTTAATAAGAGTGTAAAATTAAGTGAATTTCCTTTTTAAAAATAGTCAAAGCTAATTTAAAAGTTAGCGTATTTCTTTCTTTTAGATAGGGAGGTTTTTGTTCGCGGAAAGTATCCGCGAACAACTTTTTATTTTTCCCTTTTCGCTTATTTGAGATGTTCTACAAACAGATTCTGAGAATGGGTGGGAAACTTTTTCTTGGAAATCACCTTAGCAGCCCCACTTCTAATGCCATTGCTTCTTTGTCTTATAGCTTTAATAGTAACCAAGATTTATCTTTAGTGGTGGCTGGTACTGAAGGTACTCTTCTGGCTTATTTATCAGGCAAAATTGTTAAGTGGTCTGCTACCCCCCCTAGTCTTAAGCAACTCTTCACAACACTTCCGGAATGGCAGTTTGCCATCAAACAAAAATTGGCCAAGTTTTTTCCCAAAAACCAAGGGCAAAAAATCAGAAACAGTCCTCACTATCGACAAATTAGCCAATTTTTTAAACAAATAGAAACCCAAGAACCTTTCACTGTCACCTCAGAAAAAGCAAGAGAAGTTGTCCGCCTTTGGGAAGAAATTGTTTCTATTTATGCAAAATAATCAGAAAACTTCCCTGTTATTAGGGATGTTAGCTAATCGCAAATTAGCGAAAGCCATCTCGGAACTAGGTTTTTATGAATTCAGAAGACAGCTAGAGTACAAATGTGAGCTTTACGGCTCAAAATTGACTATAGTTGACAGATGGTTCCCTAGTTCTAAAACTTGCTCTAGCTGCGGTTCAATTAAGAGCAATTTGTCTCTATCAGATCCCATTTATCGAAGGGACGTGCGGATTTGAGATAGATAGAGACTTAAATGCTGCCAAGGTATTAGCTAACCAAGCGGTAGGCTATACCGTGGGGCGCCTGTGGACAGAGTACCGCCGACGGTTCGCAGTTGTTGCAGGAAGTAAAACTCAATGTATCAGTTTTATGTAGCAGTGTCAATCTGACTCCGAACTCCGAACTCAAGTTAATAAACATTCATTACAAATGCTGTAACACAGGCCACCCCTAATGATAGGGTGAAAAATGCACGTATACTACTGGGGGAACCATAATGACAGGAACTAACGAGACACCCTATCTCCTTCGTGCTGCACAAGGAGAAATCTTAGATCGTCCGCCAGTTTGGATGATGAGACAAGCTGGACGCTACATGAAAGTATATCGGGATTTACGGGATAAATACCCCAGTTTTCGTGAAAGATCCGAAAATCCTGACCTTGCCATCGAAATTTCTCTGCAACCTTGGCGAGCATTTCAACCGGATGGGGTCATCATGTTCTCTGATATTTTAACCCCTTTGCCTGGGATGGGGATACCTTTTGATATTGTCGAAAGCAAAGGGCCAGTTATTGATCCACCCATTCGCACCAAAGAACAAGTGGATAACCTACGTCCTCTCGATCCAGAAGAGTCCTTACCCTTCATCAAAACTATTTTAAACACCCTCAGAGCAGAAGTGGGTAATAAATCCACTGTGTTAGGATTTGTGGGATCACCCTGGACTTTAGCTGCTTATGCTATTGAAGGGAAAAGCTCTAAAAATTATGCCATCATCAAAAACATGGCCTTTTCTCAACCCGAGATCCTGCACAGTTTCTTGAGCAAAATAGCTGATTCGATCGCGGTTTATGTCCGTTATCAAATCGACTGTGGAGCGCAAGTGGTACAGTTGTTTGATTCTTGGGCCGGTCAACTAAGTCCCCAAGACTACGAAACCTTTGCCTTACCCTATCAACAACAGGTGGTGCGTCAGGTTAAACAAACCCATCCCGACACCCCATTAATCCTTTATATTAGCGGTAGTGCTGGTGTCTTAGAAAGAATGGGACAGTCTGGGGTAGACATTGTTAGTCTCGACTGGACCGTAGATATGGCAGAAGGGAGAAAACGTTTAGGTAGGGGGATGAAAGTACAGGGAAATATCGATCCTGGGGTATTATTCGGGTCCCAAGACTTCATCAAAGCTCGCATTTTGGATACAGTACGCAAAGCCGGAAGAGGTGGCCACATCCTCAACTTAGGTCACGGTGTCTTAGTGGGAACCCCTGAAGATAACGTCCGTTGCTTCTTTGAAACAGCGAAGCAAGTGGATCAATTATTAGCCGTTCCCGTGTAGGTGCTAGGGTGGGTTAGACGGGTATAATTGCTGGCGATCGCAATAATATAAAAATCCGTCGCAGCCCATCATTTTTACCGAAACAATCGAGTAGGGTGGGTTTTACCCACCTTATTATTTTGTTCTGCAATGGTGATACTCCTATACCCGGATTTCTCACAAATTAATTTGAAAGCCCAATCCAGAGATGAAAAATGATAATTTTTAGGACTAATAGAAATTTTGAATATAGATGAATAAAAAAATTGACTTTGATTATCCAAAAATTGAGTTTAAGAGGGAATAATTATATTAACTTTTGATTTTCTCCACGATAAATAAGACTAAATGAAAGTATCAGTCAGTCAACAACTTATTCTATTTATCCAGTATTAGGAATAGTTTTAATTCTTTTGTTAGCAATAGACAAAATATCTTGATAAGGACAAGCACTAGCTATAGCGATAATAATTCTTCTACAACTAATCTTTATTCTGGCTCCCAACTTAAGAAGATTTAGACGTATTCTTCCCACAGTTGCTTTAGCCAATGAAGTTTTTTTTAAACAGTGTTGACGAAAAGCATTTATGAGAACATAAGCCCAGGAATGTATCCATAATCTTAGTTGATTACTTTGAAATGTTTGAGTTGAAGTTCTATCAGCTAACAAGTCTAATTGTTGTTCTTTAATCCGATTTTCCATCTCGCCTCTCGGACAGTATTTTTTTGTATAAAGTTTTGAGGGTGGAATTTTTGAAGCGGGCAAAGATGTCACCACATGGCGCATTTTTAAGCCATCACTTCCATAACAAACTTTTGTCACTACTCTTCTTTGACAACTCCATGACTTTTCTGTTTTATAACGAATAGAGCGATACCAAGTAGAAATTGGTACTAATTTTTTAACTTCTTCTAAATCTTCTTTTTTCTAAAATAAACTATCCATTAATTCAGTTATTGGAGCTAGTTTTTTTCATATTTATGTTTGGCTTTTTCAATTACATCATCCGCTCGTAACTTAAGAACGCCATTTGTTCCCATAGCTATAACATAATCAACTAAAGGCTGATTTTCACAAAAATAGAAGATTTCTTCACGGGCATAGGCACTATCACCCCTAACTAGGATATGAGTCTCTGACCATTTTTCTCTAATTAGTCCGATAATTCTTTGTAATTCGTCTAAGGCTCCATCGGCTGGATCTACATTAGATGAACGAAGTTTAGCAACTAATAAATGATGCCCACAGAAAATATATAAAGGAGCATAACATACTCCGTGATAATAACTATTAAAAAATGCCCCTTCTTGATTACCATGTACTTGGTCATCCGTGACATCCATATCTAATATAATACTTAAGGGAGGTTTTTTATAAGACTCTAAAAAAAATTCGACAAAAGATTTTTCAATGGCTTCAAAGTTGGGTTCTATTTTATGATAACGACTCGTTTTTTGGTCGAGAATAGTCTCAGGACAATATTCCAATCTATTAATTGTACTTTTTCCAGCTAACCATCCCTTTTTATCTTCAAGTTCATTAAGCTTTTCTAAAGCGATCTTAAGGGCAAGATCGTGACGTAATTTATCATGGTCATTGACATCTTCATAGCCTAAAATAATTCCATAAAGCCTTTGTGCTAATAACTCATGAACGGAATGATCTACATAAGATTGATGACGATGATCTTGAAAACAGTTACCAAACTTCTCGGTAATTCCCAGTTTTTTATCCAACTCAGCTATCCAGACAATCCCCGCATCTGAAGTGATTAGTCCCCCATCAAAATTAGCGATTATTTCTTTTCCTTTCTGTTTACTAAAGTTGATTACTTGACGAGGGGTTCGGGGATGACTGGGACTCATTAAATCAGTTTAAGATAAATTGCTTTAATAATTAAATTATAGTATATTTTATTCTAACAATCTAGTACTATTAGAGATTTTATTGTAATTGCTCACCGCAATAAAGAATCTGTCTTGACAACATAAAGGTAAAATCGGGGATTTTTATGTATAGTGGGGGTTATGACCACAAATGCTACCATTGATTCAAAGCTAGTTAGAGCTATCGCCGATGAACAGTTGGCGAACAATGTCTTCATGATTGAGTGGCTAGTCAAGGCACAACAACAGTTATCTCTTCAACAAAGACTGATTGACCAGCAACAACAACAAATCTCTACACAACAGCAAGAAATTGAAAAATTGAAAGAAGAGAGAGATAAGCTAAAAAACCGTAACTCAAAAAACAGTTCAGTCCCCCCATCATCAGACCAACTAAAAAAGCCTTCTGACAAAAAGAAACGCAAAAAAGGATTTAAACGCGGACCAAAATATGACCACCCAGGGAAGACCCGTAATGGTTTTGGTCAGCCCGATAAGATAGTCCCTTTAGAACTAGAAAACTGTCCTGTTTGTGGGGGTTCAGTGGAACGAGATGAAGTAGTTCCCGAAAAAGTCCAGCAAGTGGCTGAAGTAGTAGACCAACCCATAGAAATCAGGGAATATCGTCGCGGATTCTATAAATGTCCTAGTTGTGGATGGTCAGATTACAGTCCTGTTCCATTGGGAGTTAAAGAAGGATTCCGTTATGGGGCGCGATTAAGTAGCATCGTGGGCTGGCTTGGCTATGGGGGTAATCTTACATGGCGTAAACAGGAACATTTTATAGAGTATGTCTTTGGCATTCCCATTTCTCAAGGGAGCCTTGCCAAAATGCACAAATGGTTTCAAGAAAGTTTAGAACCCTTGACCCAACAGTGGTTAAAGTACATCCAGCAGCCAGGAATCCGATGTGTTGACGAAACCAGTTATTGCATCGATGGCATCAAGTATTGGGTTTGGGTAGCCACATCAAATGAGGTCTGTGTGTTGATGTTGGCTCCCACTAGAAGCTCCGCAGAAGTCGAGAAATTGTTAGGAGCAGATTTTAAGGGCATCCTCACCAGTGACTGCTATAGTGCCTACTTTAGACAAAGTGCGATGGCCAAACAGAAGTGTCTGGCACATTTAGAACGAGAGTTAGAGTCCCTTAAAACCAGTCGTTTTCAAGCGAATCGAGAATTTGCTGCCGATGTACAGCAAGTTTTAGCAACCGCCCGTATCCATTATCGTCATTATCATGCTCGAAATTTAACCCTTGAAGACTTAGGCTCCAAAAGAACAGAAGTCGAGAACTCACTGCAAAAGATTTTTAAAGCAACTCCCAAAAAAGGATGGCCTTATGATGCACAAAGATTGATTAACCGTCTCAAACGTCATTGGGAAGAGTGGTTCACCTTTCTAACTTATCCTGAAGTCAAACCAGATAATAATGATGCTGAGAGAGCTTTACGTCCCATTGTCATTCACCGCAAAGTAAGTGGGGGAGCAAGAAGCGACTGGGGTGCAGAGTTAGTCACCCAAATGTTCAGTTTTTTAGAGACCATGAGATTACAGGGGCAAAATGCCATTGTCCAATTATGCGAATTATTTTCATTAGCTGGTCGGAGTCCCCCAGGATTAGAGATGTAAAAGGCTCCGGAGCCGATGGGGGATAGATTTTTCTTGATCCCCCTATCTCTCTGCACAAAAATACACAGGATTAGCGGATAATCTCCGCTAACAAAAAACTATCTTACTATTCTTTTTTTTTCATATTGTTGTTTTTATTTGAGGTTTTAAAAAGACTTGATTCTGGGAATGTTAGTCATTAAAATAGCCGTAATAAATTAGCTTAAATTTTACGCTAAATCACAGGGCTTATATTTTTGTTGACTCAACTGATGTTGTTTGTAGTGCTTTTCAATAAGACTTTTTTGTTGCGGTGAGCAGTTACAGATAAAGTAATAATTGTGGAAAGTGTAGCCCATGATCAAGTTCCCCAGTATATTAACTTAATGAGTGTTTTGGTCTTACCTTCAGAAACAACCTATAAATTCAAAACCCTGACTGCTGTAGGTTGGAAAGAACAGTTTGGTCATGTTTTAATCGAAGCAATGGCCCGTAAAGTTCCTGTGATTGGTTCAAATTCTGGTGAAATTCCTAATGTTATTGGAGAGGCTGGTCTAATTTTTTCTGAAGGAGATAATCTCGCTTTAAAAAATTGTTTAAGGTCCTTGATGTTAGATAAAAAACTGGCTAGTGAATTATCAGAAAGAGGCTATCAAAGAATTTTAAATTATTATACAAATAAAGCTTTAGCTCAAAAATCACTAAGTTTTTATGAAAGCCTCGTTGAAACAATCTAAATAGAACGAAAGTTTGCTAGACTGTTAGTGATTATTTTAGATTAAATATTGAGATGCAAAAATGTCAAACTTTCCTTCACAAGCTAATCAACTGTTAAATATAGAAAACAACTTTGCCTTGATTTTAACAGCTACCATCTGTGTTGATAATTTACCCAGAGTATATCCCGCAGATAGATCTGTGAGAGAACAGCAATACTTGAATACTTTAAACTGTTATCTCCATAATCATCCCAGACTAAAAAAAATCATTTTTATCGAAAATTCTGGAAGTTCCTTAAATGCTTTAGAACAAGCCACGCAAAATAATCCCTATCAAAAGCAGGTAGAGTTTATTTCTCTCAATAATAATCTCAGTTACGGGTTTAACGGAAAAGGTTTTGGAGAATGTTTACTAATTCAAGAAGGCTTGAAACAATCCAATATTATTGAGAGTGTAACCCACTTTGGCAAATTAACAGGGCGCATTTATCTTGAGAATATAACCCAAATTTTAGAAACCTGTCCTGATAATTTTGACTGTATTTGCGACTATAAAGATCAAGGTTATATCCTTAAAAATACCCTAGCCAAAAAAAGAGATTTGCTCCTTTTTGTGATACCAGATTTATTGCATTTAGCTGGAAATTCTATAGTAAGTACCTTGAGTCTTTACACTTAGACTTTATTGAGAAACACCCTAATCAAGGATTTTTTATTGAGCCTGAATATTATCGAGTAATACATTCTTTAGAAAAAGAAGCAAACATCATCAAAAGATTTAAAAATGAACCAAAATTTTGCGGGGTTTCTAGTCATTCAGGAGGGAAAAAATACGGGGGTAAGGACTATGATAGTTTCAGTGAAAAACTAAAGTATCAATTCAGAATTGCTGCTCGTCAACTGTTCCCTTGGTTGCATATCTAGAAATCCAGAAGAAGAGTAAGCTTGTTGATAATATGCTATACTAAGTACAGTATCTATTCATAAGAAACAATGTTAATTTTACCAGGAACCACAGTTAAAGTAACAAACCCTAACGATACCTATTACAAATTTGAAGGCTTAGTACAACGAGTCAGTGATGGAAAGGCCGCCGTGTTATTTGAAGGGGGTAACTGGGATAAATTAATTACTTTTCAACTTTCTGAAATCGAACCTGTTTAGTATCATAAACAATGAGACTGCCTTTACCTCAGTTTGCCACGGATAATCATCACCCTGATCATATTGCCGAGGTGATAGAAACATCGACTACCCAATTTTTAGCCCAATGTTTGGAACCAGAAGACCTAAGTTTTCCGGTAATGCCCCCCTTTGGAAGTTGGCTAAAATCTTTAGATGAAGAATCGGGCAATAAAATAATAGCGGTTGTTACCTATGCTACCACTACCCCCATTGATTCTGTACATCGTGCAAGAGCATTGGGGTTGTCCTTAAGCGAGTTAAGAGAGCAACAACCCCAGATTTTTGCTATGTTGAAAACAGAATTTAAAGCCACTATTGTCGGTTTTGAAAGTTATCAAAACACAGAAAATGGCAATGGTAATAGTTTAGGCAAAGTTTATCAATATTTGCCTCCCCGTCCCCCTCAAATTCATCAAGGGGTTTATCGCTGTGAAGCAGCAGAAATTCTCAATTTTAGTGAACAAGTCGAATTTTTAAGGATTTTATTACAGGTTAGAGATGCGCCAGTAGATGCTTTAATGGCCGCTGCCATTCGAGACATTTACCTATTAAGAAAAGGGGATAAAGATTGGTTAGTAAAAGTGGGCAGAACCCTCAGTATTTTATTAAGAGATGATTACGATCGCTTGCAATATATTCTTAGTCAAGTCACCTTGTAACGTTGAGATTGTAGGGGTTAACGGTTGTTAAACCCTAGTTTGGGAAATTGCCACTTTTTCGGTTCGGTTCCACTACTGTTTTAAATGGGTTAATCGGTTTATCATCGAAGAAGTTAGAAGTCAGTGGCAGACTGAGAAAAATTTATGATGGTTTCCGAGGCGTTATTAGAGAAATTAAGCGATATTCTCAACCGAGATCCAGGGGTCAACTTGATACCCTCTCCTTCTCAACCTACCCAGATAGAAGTTGAGCAACAACGACTGAAAGCTCAAGGACAATGGGTGAGTGCGATCGCCTCCCTAGAAACCCTCTTATTGTTAACAGACCAAGAAGGCACCTCAGAGGAGACTCCTCAAGGACTAATTCTATCTGCCCCTACCCCCATTTTATGCCATCCCCATCTAACGAAAACACTGCACAGAGGGATTTTTACCCTACAACATCCCCATTATCGTTGGCAACAATTTCAACTAACTGGAGTATCTGAGGGAACTGAGGATAACAATAGTCCCAAGTTAACCGAATTACCCATATTTCCCCAAGATCCCCTGGCAACGGAACAATTTTGCCTCGTTTTAACCCCTAAATTTCCTTTGTTGATGGTACTGGGGGAGGATAGCTTAGGACTGCCGGCCTTTCAATTTTCTTTTGCCCCTGATATGGTTACTCAAGGGTGGTTAAGCTTGCGATCACGTCTCAAGTTAGTCAACCATCCCCAACTTGCTTATTTAGACCAATTAGTTGAACAATTTACACCTGTAACTCCCAGTTATCAAGTGGTCACAGAGTTTACTCGATTATTACTGCATTATTGTCCACAAATTCCTCCTATTATTACTCGCAAAAATTCCTATATTCAAGACTTACAAGAAAATCATCATCAACCCCAGTCCCGTCAACAGAAACCTTTAACCGCTTCTCAGGTTGAAGAAACCACAGACATTGCTTTACTGCAAGCCTTAAGTCATGAAATTCGTACCCCCTTGACCAGTATTCGCACCATGACCCGTTTACTGTTGAGAAATAAGGACTTACAACCGAAAATGACTCGGTTATTAGAAAATATTGATCAAGAATGTAGTGAACAAATTAACCGCATGGAGTTGATTTTTAAAGCTACGGAATTGAAGAGTAAAAGTGATCAAGATTGCTCCGTAGAATTAGTTAAAATATCCTTAGATAGCCTATTTCATCAATCTATTCCCCGTTGGAAAAAACAAGCACAAAGACGAAATGTTGATTTAGAGATCGGACTGCCTAAAAAGTTACCACAAGTGGTCAGCGATCCAGGAATGTTAGATCAAGTTTTAACAGGTTTGATAGAAAAATGTACCCGTAGTCTTGCTGGTGGGGGAGAAATTAAAGTACAAATTACAACAGCCGGTCATCAATTAAAACTACAATTTCAGACAGAATCTCATCGAGAACATAACCCTTTCAAAGCCTTGGGACAACTATTATTATTACAACCAGAAACCGGAAGTGTTAGTTTAAATTTGGACGTGACAAAAAACTTATTTAACCGCTTAGGGGGTAAGTTAATTGTTCGTCAGCGATCGCAACAAGGAGAGATTTTCACCATTTTCTTACCGTTAAATTAAATTTGGGTAGGGGTCAACGGCCGTTGACCCCTACCCAAATGTTTCTAAACCTGATAACTTTCTTCAGGGGTTCCTTCGTGAACGGTTTTCACCCATTTTAAGCGTTTGGGACGAATAGACATCCGCGCCGTAACACAGGGCATAATAATTAACCAGTGCATCATATATACCATTCCCCGTAAAGTTTGCCACCCGAAACCAAAGATATCCATAAACTGAAACGTCTCTTGATTTTTGATCCGACGTAACCCTGTAAACATTCCCCAAAAAGACAGAGATAACATTAACCCAGTCAATGGACCCAATACAGGTAAACGATGACGAGTAACAATCATCATAAGATCAGGAATAGCTGCGGTAGGGAGAAGATACTGCATCAAAATAAAGGAGATCAGATCAAACCTTTTCCCTAACCCCATAGGTTGATTAAAAATAAACCGCCAATAATCTAAATAGCGTTGATAACCCCCTTCGGCCCAACGGTTTCGCTGGTGCCATAAAGCTTTCGCTGTGGTAACTCCTTCTTCTTGAACCGCAGGATGGTTTAAAAAGCCAATTTTCCAATCATCCAAGTGTAAGCGCATGGTTAAATCTAAATCATCGGTGATGGTTTGTTCGTTCCATCCCCCGCAGTTAATTAACGCTGTACGGCGCACAAATTGACCGTTACCCCGTAATTCCCCAATACCACCGAGGGAGATGCGTTTTTGTTGAAAAAAGCTGTCTAAAGCCATTTCTGCTGCTTGTCCTTTGGTCCAGAAGTTCAGGGGTTCATTGGCGATCTGTTTCCTCACTTGGACGGCACCAATTTTTTCTTGATTAAATAAGGGAACCACCCGTTTTAGTAAGTCTGGTGTTACTTTGGCATCCGCATCAAACACAGCGAGAATATCACCTTTGGTTTCCGGGAAGACACCATTTAAGGCCCCAGACTTACCCCCTTGGGCCCCAGCCCCACGATGAATAACATTGAGTTGGGGATAGTCTTTGCTCAAGCGATCGAGTATTTCCGGGGTTTTATCCGTACTATGGTCGTCAACAATCCACAAATCGTATTTTTCCCTAGGATAGTCTAGATTGCATAATTGCTCTACTAATTTGCCGATAACCGCTTCTTCGTTTTTGGCTGCCACCAGCAAAGACACAGAAGGGGCCTGTTGTAAACCTTCCTCGGATAAGGGTTCTGGAATGGGATCGGGTTGAGCAAAAATAAGACGAAAAGCTTGTAAGGTAAAAACCGTGGTTAAAGCAATAATAATTCCTGTTCCCCAAGCGACTACATGGAGAGTCATGACAACACCCCAAACCCCCATCAAGACAAAGGCCGCTTTTTTACGTCTTCCTGATAAACCCTGAAAAAAGTCGCTTCTAAACTCTTCTTCCTCCTCTTCGGGATCGGACCATTCCGATAAAATGGAACTGATGGGATCTAAGTTGTCTTGTTCGTCGTTGTCTATCCAATAGTTTTTTGCCATAATTCAAGGGTTAGTTTAATTTTGTTTTTTTCTACTAAGAGCAGGGGACGATCATTTTTGCTCCCCTGTGTTTGTTAACCTTATTTATCCCATATTTTAACCAAAAATGTTGCCTATTTTACCGGTTATTGATCCTGACTGGGTTAATAACCTGAGTTTCTATAGGTCTCATTGTCTTTAAGGGATCATCCACACCAGCCCATTTTGCCCATAATTTAGTAATTTGTTGTTCTTTTGAGTTATCTTCGTTGTTTAAACTCATAGTTAAACGCCAAGGTATTGTAATGCCAGAATAACCATTATAAGCTCCAGATAGGGCTGCTGTAATGGCAAGAATTGGGAGATGGTTAAATTGAGATGCTTGTAGAATACTTAATTTAAAGTTGTCTGGAGTTTTAGCAAAACAATACAAAGACAATAATAAATGGTTACTATCTAAAATGGTTTTTTGTCGAAACTGTCGCTTTAATTCGGTTAATGGGGTTTGATTATTTAATAATGTTTGTACTTTTTCTAGACTTGGTAATAAGTCTTTCTTGTCTTCAAAAATCAAGTTGATAATTTGCCTAAATAAAACAACATCTTGGATTAATTGTTGATTTAGATTGGTGTGGTTTTTGATTGTTTCTAACTGTTCAGATAATAAATGTTCTGTTTCATGGAAAAAGATAATTAAAGGTAATACTTTTAAAATCAATTCTCCAGAAGTTATTTGTTCATTTTTTGACATGATTGTTTGACAAGTTTTTGGAGATATTGTTTCATTTTGAATTAAATCTATGATAATTTTTTCATTGCTTATTTCCCAATTTAATTTAGGTGGCTTTTGACCTATGATTTGCTGAGAAATCACCGGTCCTAATAAGATGCCCCGAAAATTATTTAACAAAGATTGACTCATAGCTTTTCTGGTAATTATCTATTATCCATTATCCAATTCCTATATTAAGTCTATCATATTGCTATATTCACTAATAAATTCATCGTAAGTTAAACTATCATTTTCGGTTTGTGGACTCCACATTAGTTCAAATTTAAGTAAATAATCGGATGGCATAGAACCTAGACTATTTAGGGCTTCTTTGAGATCATCTGGGGTTCTAATATCTTCAAATAATGGCTTATCGTGTGCCGTTCCCACTAATAAAGTGACCACAATATACATAGCTGACTCATCATCAGGAGAAATCACAGATTTTTCTTTGATATTTCCCTCAATATTAGATAGAGTTTCTGAACTTAATTTGCTTCTTTCTTCTAGGGATAAACTATTAAATTTAGCTTCTGCTTGATCAATATTAATTTTCTGGGAACTATTCACATGATGAGTCCAATACTCGGAACTTCTCAGTAAAATTAGGACAGATTCTTGTAATAATTCTTGGAGTCCTTCTTCTGTACTGGTATCTACCCTTAAACTTAATTCCGTTAACCCTGACTGGACATCTGTTGCTAATGCTAATAAAGCAATTTGTAAGCGAGAAATGGTTACAATATCATTATCTCTCTCTCGACTATAAGCAGTAGAGTTATTATCATTACTATTGCCAGAAAAAGCTGACTTGAGTGTACTGTAAACAATGGCAAAGAGAATAATTCCAAAAATACCAAAGAAGACAACTCCAAAAAATATTCATGCTCCTCCACTCCCACCACTATACCCGGATTTCTCACAAATTAATTTGAAAGCCCAATCCAGAGATGAAAAATGATAATTTTTAGGACTAATAGAAATTTTGAATATAGATGAATAAAAAAATTGACTTTGATTATCCAAAAATTGAGTTTAAGAGGGAATAATTATATTAACTTTTGATTTTCTCCACGGTAAATAAGACTAAATGAAAGTATCAGTCAGTCAACAACTTATGATAGATATCTTTTTTTAAAAACAACTTATTCTACTTATCCAGTATTAGGAATAGTTTTAATTCTTTTGTTAGCAATAGACAAAATATCTTGATAAGGACAAGCACTAGCTATAGCGATAATAATTCTTCTACAACTAATCTTTATTCTGGCTCCCAACTTAAGAAGATTTAGACGTATTCTTCCCACAGTTGCTTTAGCCAATGAAGTTTTTTTTAAACAGTGTTGACGAAAAGCATTTATGAGAACATAAGCCCAGGAATGTATCCATAATCTTAGTTTATTACTTTGAAATGTTTGAGTTGAAGTTCTATCAGCTAACAAGTCTAATTGTTGTTCTTTAATCCGATTTTCCATCTCGCCTCTCGGACAGTATTTTTTTGTATAAAGTTTTGAGGGTGGAATTTTTGAAGCGGGCAAAGATGTCACCACATGGCGCATTTTTAAGCCATCACTTCCATAACAAACTTTTGTCACTACTCTTCTTTGACAACTCCATGACTTTTCTGTTTTATAACGAATAGAGCGATACCAAGTAGAAATTGGTACTAATTTTTTAACTTCTTCTAAATCTTCTTTTTTCTGAAATAAACTATCCATTAATTCAGTTATTGGAGCTAGTTTTTTTTTATATTCATGTTTGGCTTTTTCAATTACATCATCCGCTCGTAACTTAAGAACGCCATTTGTTCCCATAGCTATAACATAATCAACTAAAGGCTGATTTTCACAAAAATAGAAGATTTCTTCACGGGCATAGGCACTATCACCCCTAACTAGGATATGAGTCTCTGACCATTTTTCTCTAATTAGTCCGATAATTCTTTGTAATTCGTCTAAGGCTCCATCGGCTGGATCTACATTAGATGAACGAAGTTTAGCAACTAATAAATGATGCCCACAGAAAATATATAAAGGAGCATAACATACTCCGTGATAATAACTATTAAAAAATGCCCCTTCTTGATTACCATGTACTTGGTCATCCGTGACATCCATATCTAATATAATACTTAAGGGAGGTTTTTATAAGACTCTAAAAAAAATTCGACAAAAGATTTTCAATGGCTTCAAAGTTGGGTTCTATTTTATGATAACGACTCGTTTGTTGGTCGAGAATAGTCTCAGGACAATATTCCAATCTATTAATTGTACTTTTTCCAGCTAACCATCCCTTTTTATCTTCAAGTTCATTAAGCTTTTCTAAAGCGATCTTAAGGGCAGGATCGTGACGTAATTTATCATGGTCATTGACATCTTCATGGCCTAAAATAATTCCATAAAGCCTTTGTGCTAATAACTCATGAACGGAATGATCTACATAAGATTGATGACGATGATCTTGAAAACAGTTACCAAACTTCTCGGTAATTCCCAGTTTTTTATCCAACTCAGCTATCCAGACAATCCCCGCATCTGAAGTGATTAGTCCCCCATCAAAATTAGCGATTATTTCTTTTCCTTTCTGTTTACTAGAGTTGATTACTTGACGAGGGGTTCGGGGATGACTGGGACTCATTAAATCAGTTTAAGGTAAATTGCTTTAATAATTAAATTATAGCATATTTTATTCTAACAATCTAGTACTATTAGAGATTTTATTAATAATTTTTTTGGAAAAATGAGTGATTGATTTATCTTTTCATCTTTGTCTAATTCGGGTTGATTTTAACTTAAAATCTGACAACAGACTGTTGGTTGGGGAAATCTGCGATCGCTCTGTTCAAACCCACTTCCTGTAAGGCTTCTGTGTTTGGCGATCGCAGATTTTGTGAGAAATTCGGGTAACCAATAAAGGTGATCTTGACCAAGTGTTGCAATATGTTCAGACGCATCAACCGCAATACTTAGAAGTCAGGTTACAGGTTTGATTTTTCCAAGAAAAAGCTCTTATTCACTCTGCTTCTCAGATACACGGAGGATTTGACTATGTTGAAAACGTTGATGGCGAGTATCATTCTTGTCGGCGCAACCGCTTTGCCCATGCAAGCACAACGGCAAGGGCCTGGATGCGGCCCTTACGATAACTGTCGAGGGGGACGAGGAGGACAAGGTTATTATGGACAAATTTGTACCAACGATCGCAATGGCCGCTTAAATGTCAGAAACGGCCCTGGAGTCAATTATCGCCGTTGGACACAAGTTCGCAATGGACAAACAGTAATGATTGTTAATAGTGCTATGGGTCACGATGGTGGTCGTTATAGATGGCAACAAGTTTACATCAATGGTCGAGAGGGATGGGTTCGTGCCGATTATGTTTGCGATTAGTTGAGTTTGGGAACAAAACCAATAACTACGGGTCACTTAGATTATGCTGAGCAGCGGACGAGATAAAATGCTAACTATTTAAGCTTTTCAAGTGTCTCCGTAAGAAGAGTTTGCCGTCTGCTTTTAGTCTTACGCTACATCGGCTACTCTTAACAACAGTCCAAGTATTTCTTGGGCTGTTTTTCCTAAAAATTTTGGTAGTTCAATTATCCATTGATAATTAGAGACGGGAGAAATTAGGAAGTAAGAAACTTTCTGATTTGATATTCTTCAGCTTCGATCATTGTATAAGGATGATCTTGCATTTCTTGGGCAAACTCTTCGTCTGTTGCTGCTAAAACAGATAGAGGGATAGCTTTCCATTTTTCACGGGTTTCCCAACGAATGATTAAAGTGATTTCGTCGGGAATATTAGGGGATATCCAGACTTCTTTCCCCATAAAACCAGGAAACTGCGCTAAAGTTTTTGTCCATATCTTATTGTCCAACTGAATGAAGATATCCCTAGATTGGGGAGAAACCCGAAATTTAAGCAACTCGATAACCATATTGTAAATTTTTACTGAATTAATACAACAAAATCTTATTTTTACGAGAGAATGAAGATAGGGAGTTAACGAAGTCAGAAGTCAGAAGTCAGAAGTTCCTCACTACGTTCCGGCACTATCGTACAGAAGTTGTTTTTGAAACAGAGATTTATGCTCCGCTTCAAAAACTATGCGCCTTAAAAGGCGGGGTTTTAGACCCAACTATTTTCGATAAATAAACTAAGATTATTTCCCCGGGAGTGAGATTATGATTAATACATTTTTATACCCTAATAGCATTACTTACTTGATTGTTAAACTCTGTGTTTTATTGGTAGCTGTTTTACTCTATTTTATGTTCACAGCTACCTCCGTCACGTGATCTAATCTGCTACATAAAACTGATACAATGCGACATAATATGACACATTGAGGTTTACTTCCTGCAACAACTGCGAACAGTCGGCGGCAACGGACTTCAATACGCGCCCACAGGTGGCGCGTCCAGTCCTCCTCTGTCCACAGGAGCTCCACGGTATAGCCTACCGCTTGAGCGCGCTAATACTTTAGCGGCATTTAAGTCTCTTCCCCTTCAACCAAAGCACGATAGTCTTGAGCAGACATGGTATCTTCTGATTCGTCATCGAGGTTTTCAATACGGACTTTTAATAACCATCCATCACCGTAGGGATCATCAGCGATCGCCTCGGGGCTTTCAATCATTTCTTCATTGCGATCAACCACGGTTCCTGAAACGGGGGGATAAAGGTCTTCTGCTGCCTTAACCGACTCAATAGAACCAAAGCTAGTTCCTAATTCTAAGGAGTCCCCTACTTCGGGTAACTCTAAAAAGACGAGATCCCCTAATTGCTCGATCGCATAAGAACTAATGCCAATAGTGGCAATTTCTCCATCTAAACGGATGTACTCGTGGGTATCCAAATATTTTAAATCTTCAGGAAATTCTAGATCCATGACCTATCCTCAAAGTTAGCATAAATTTTTTTTGCTTTGATGACCATCAAAATTAGGGGTCGAAAAGGAAGTCACCTTCCTCTCCTCCCATTCCGAACCGTGCGTGAGACTTTCACCTCACACGGCTCTCGGCAATTAGTCCCTTGTCATAGGTACTGTTAACATATCGTCTTTCCATTCATAGCCATTGTCTAGCCAATCATAGAGGTAGTCATTTTTGCTTTTGACATCATGACAGTGACGATGTAGAGCTTGTAGATTGTTGTACGTATCCTTTCCACCTTTCGATTTAGGGATAATGTGGTCAACTTCTATCAAGTCATCAGGTGTAAAGTGTTGCTTGCATTGGGGGCATCTACCTTTTTGTTTCTTTAAGAGTTTTGAAACGCTAGTTGGTGTTCCAGTGTAGTTACCCCGTCTTTTACTCCAATAAGACCAGTTTCCGTCGTAATACGATGCTTCGGGCTTGACCAATTGATGTCTCATAATTTTCGTTTCGGCATGGTAGTAGAGGCTGATTTCTTTTGTTTGAAATGTCCAGTGTCCATGCTTTCCGTATGTGAAATATTTACTGAGAGCATTAATCAATGGTGCATTTCCCTTTTTCCTGCTGGCTGTCCAAGCTCTGAGCATATTCCATAATATGTTATCTTCAGATGAAAACGTTTCCTTACTGCAAACAGTTCGGTAGTAGTTGCACCATCCTTTGATTATGGGGTTTAATCTTGCGATTAATGCTGTTTGCGAGGATTTCTTATTGGTTTTGATAACCTCTTTGATTTCCTCGTGATGAGCTAGTATTTTCTTCTTGCTGGGTTTGATTAGAGTTTTGAATCCAAGGTTTTTCTTCCATCCTGTTTTGGCAGAGTGGTGTTTCCCAGTAGGGTATGACCTGATGTTGAATCCAAGGAAGTCGAATCCTGCTTCTTCCATCTTTCCATTAACTTTTACATCCTTTAAGGTGTGGCAGATTCTGGTTTTAGATGGCTTGATTTCAAGTCCGACTTGTTCTAACCACTGTGCAATCAGTTCTTTACATTGTAGAATAACGTCGTAGTCCTCATGGAGAACTACGAAATAATCAGCGTATCGGATGATTCTGGGTTTATAATCCCAGTTTGTACTTCCATCTTTCCTACGTTTTGTACGGGGAAAGTGGTTTACTATATCATCTATCATACCGTGTAGTGCAATATTAGCCAATAACGGACTTATTACACCCCCTTGAGGTGTTCCTGATTCGGTTTCCTCAAATACGCCTTTGTCTAATACACCACATTTCAACCATTGTTTGATGATTCTTTTGATGTTGTATGAGCAATCTACTTTGGACAGTAGGTGGTCATGGTTAATCTTGTCGAAGCATTTTGCAATGTCGGCATCTAGGACATATTTTGCCTTAGAGTTTATGACTGTATATATTCTCTCTATTGCGTCATGTGCGCTTCTGCCTGGGCGAAAACCATAAGATGTTCCCTCGAATTGGGCTTCCCAGTATGGCTCTAGGGCTGATTTAACCAAGGCTTGCATTACTCTATCTTTCATGGTTGGTATTCCCAATCCACGTTTTTCCTCTCTTCCAGGTTTAGGAATCCAAACCCGTCTGAGTGCCTTGGCTTTGTAACCTTTTAACCTTAGTTCGTTAACTAGCTTTAGTCTTTGGTTAGGTCGTAATGACTTTTTCCCATCAACTCCAGCAGTTTTCTTACCTTGGTTGTCTTGGGTCACTTTGCGGATGGCTAAGAGCTTTGCGTAATGTGACTTTAACAGTAACTTCTGAAGCTGTTTAGCTTTGACTTTATTACCTGATTTAACAGCTTGAAATATTCTGGTTTGAAGCTTGAACACTTTTCTCTGAACTTTTGCCCAGTTGATTGTGTTCCATTCTGGCGTAGTCTTGGTTATACTCGCATTCGACATATTTACCTCTAGTAGAGACTATTTCTTCTAATTAACCAGCAATACGTCAGCTTATCCATACTCATTACAAGTAGGCATTTGCTTCTTATTGCTTCTCACATCCATGACCCTTGCGCTTAAGTTTGTCACTACTTACATCATCGACCTGATGGTAAGAGCAGTCATGGACTTAATTCGTTCCGTTGGTTTGGGTATATCGATTTTAGGTTTCATCTTTCCCCCAAGTTACTTTTAGGAATCTGTGTGGATAGCATAGGCAGACTTCCACTTTTCACTTTGTTCTTTCGAACGCAGCCTGTCAAACAGATTTGGCTACTTGCTTATTTTTTGAGGGTTCAAGTCGATGATTCAACGTAATGTTTAACCATAATCGATTGACTCGGGAAACGGCTTATCATGCTGTTTCATGACGGGCTTCCCTTTTAACCCTGCTTCCATCCTGAATTTACTAAGTCCAAAACGGAGGGTTATGTCGTTCCTCTCAGGATTGCTCCCTTGATTCCGAGTGTGGCTCCTTTAGCCAACAAACCAACAGTTATTCTGTTATACAGGTACAGAACGAGCTACACGCTTGTACTTAGTACAGGCTTTCTAGCTCAACGAATCACACGCCTATGTCTAGCATAAGCCCCAATTAGTTCCTTGAAAAGTAGCCTAACCAATTTATTTTTTCCATCTTTGGCGAGGTTCCCTGGAATATTTGCTTAAAATTTCCTAAAAAACATATCCCTCTGCCAAAAATACCGATTCAATAGAGGTGAATATAATCAACTAGCTTTATGCACGAACTGGGTATTACTCAAAATATTGTGGCTATCGTCTGCGAGCAAGCTAAAGGCGCATCAGTTACCCGTGTTACTTTAGAAATCGGTAAACTGTCAGCTATTATGCCCGATGCTATTCGCTTTTGTTTTGATATTTGTTGTCAAGATACAATTTTAGAAGGAGCAACCTTACAAATTATTGAAACAGAAGGCAGGGGCAAATGTCGTCGTTGTGGACATGAAATTAATTTATCTCAACCCTTTGGACAATGCGATCGCTGCCATAGTTTTGAACTAGATATTATTCAAGGACAAGAATTACAAATTAAAGAAATGGAGGTGGAAGAATTATGTGCGTAACCTGCGGTTGTTCTGAGGGTAATGATGTCACTATGACCAATATTGAAACAGGAAAAACCACCGAGATCAATGGTCATCATATCCATACCTTAGCCGATGGAACGGTTATTACTCATTCCCACGATGATCATCATAACCATAATGAGTCGTCAGAAATTCATGCTAAAATGCACGGCACTACAGTAACTTTAGAAGAAAAGATCCTGCAAAAAAATGACTTAATCGCTGCTGAAAATAGAGGTTATTTTAAAGGTCGGAATATTTTAGCCTTAAACTTAGTGAGTTCACCTGGTTCCGGCAAAACCACCCTATTAACACGGACTATTAATGATCTCAAAGGGAAACTAAAAATTAATGTTATTGAAGGGGATCAAGAAACAGCTAACGATGCACAAAGGATTAAAGAGACAGGGTGTAAAGTCGTCCAAATTAACACGGGAACCGGTTGCCATTTAGAAGCAGAAATGGTGAAAAAAGGCTATACAGAATTAACCCCCGAATCAGACTCAATTTTGATGATTGAAAATGTGGGTAATTTGGTTTGTCCTGCGTTATTTGATCTGGGAGAAGCAGGGAAAGTAGCTATTCTTTCTGTGACAGAAGGAGAAGATAAACCCATCAAATATCCCCATATGTTTCGGGAAAGCAAGGTAATGATTTTAAATAAAATTGATCTCTTACCCTATGTTTCTTTTAATGTAGAGAAATCCCTCGAATACGCCCGAAAAGTTAACCCATACTTAGAAATATTCCAAGTCTCTTCTGTGACGGGAGAAGGGTTATCCTCCTGGTATCATTGGCTAGAAAATCAGTTGATTTATTAGTTTTCATTCATCCCCACCGAACATATCAGTGTTTTTTTGGGAATTTATTAGGTGGGGACTTCTGCAAATAATTTTCTTCAATTGACTGATAAAACGAAAATTTTCGGGTAGAATTAAACTGTGGATTGCTAGTGGTGGGAGCGTTAGGATTATCTAAAAAATCTATGAATAAATCCAATGGTAAATATTGAAGTCATCACCGTTGCAAAAATAACTGTTTTATGCTAAAGAAGTTGTCTTTAAACTCAATCAAGATTAGTTTAGGACTGTTAGTCTGTCTTAATGCTCTTGATTGTCTAACCCCACCAAGCCAAGGGGCTACCCTGCGCTTACTTCTGGGAACAACACAGAGCCTCAACATAAGAGAAATAACAACCCTAGACTTTCTAGACCCCGATATTCTCGCTCTATTGATCCCTCCCCAAGAAGGAGTAGCAAGCCTTGACGATCCCTTTGCCCCAGAGGCAACTGTTCTACAAGCTTTGTCAGATCCAAAAAGCATATCTATAGATTCTATAGTTGCTTCCCTTAGTCAGATCAACCTATACCTAAATAGAGACGATATAATCGTAGAAGAAGTTCCTATCTTGCCACAAGTGGCTGCGTCCGATATTTATAAGGACATCTATGATTTTGGCACTACTACAGCATCGGAACTGAGTAATCCTCTAAGTGTTGGGGTATTACCGTCCCCAGAAGCCCCTCCTACCCCAAGAGGTGGAGCAACAACCACAAGAACCGGAGCCTTAGGAGTTCCCGGCCTCAACACAAATCAGCCCCGCTTACCCCGTTTTGGGGGACCGGTAGCTATTATCGGGGGTCCGTCTGAGGATTTTGTCGTTCCCTTGCGTCAAGTGACCTTACCTTCAGCTAATCCCGTGCAAGCTGGTAGTTGGGGAGATGCTGAACTAGATGTGTTTTTTGCCTCTCTACCCGAAAAAGAAGTGGTGGATATTGATATCTTCATGAGAACAGTGTATCGAACCAGTGTCTCTGATATGGTCAAACAAATTGATGCTAGTTTGGATTTAACCATTGATACTGATTTCAACTCCATGCCAGCGGAGGTTTTCCCCAGGAATGCTATGCCCTCTGGAGAATTTAATCGAACTCCTTAATTGCTCAAAAACGAATGTTCTGGACTAACGCCCTCTCAACTCAACCTTCTTTAGAAACTGCTGTGACAGAAGTGAGTCAAACGATTCTTAGTCGTTTGTCGAGTCCTGCTGATGTGGGCATTTTCTGGATTTCATCGGCTTATGCCAGTGATTATTCACGATTAATTCCCTTAATCTTGGAAAAATTTCCCCTACCCATATTGATCGGTTGTGGTGGTGCCGGAATTATTGGGCAAAATGAGAACAAAGAAAGCTCTGAGATAGAAAACAATCCGGCTTTGAGTTTAACAGTTGGTTGTTTACCCAATGTCAAGATCAACCCTTTTTTTCTCAACCCTGAGAGTTTACCAGATTTAGACAGTTCCCCCGAAATTTGGCAAGAATTAATGGGAGTTTCTCCCCAAGAACAACCCAATTTTATTTTATTGTCCGACCCCTTCTCCACTCCCATTAACGACTTACTGGCAGGTTTAGATTTTGCCTATCCTCAATCGGTTAAAGTCGGAGGATTAAGTAGTAGCAATTTGATGGGGGTTCCAGGAACCGTATTTTATCATCAAGCAGATGATCCCCAAAGTGGGTTTTATCATCAGGGAACCGTAGGGCTGGCCTTGAGTGGTAATATTGCCATCGATACCATTGTCGCCCAAGGATGTCGTCCTATCGGTGAACCCTATCAAGTGGTTAAAGGACAACGAAATATTATTTTAGAATTGTCCCAAGACGGGGAAACGAAATCTCCCCTGGAATGGTTGCGACAGTTGATGGAAGGTTTAAACGACTCGGATCGTAGTCTGGCTCAACATTCCCTATTTGTAGGAGTGGTTAGAGATGAATTTAAACAAGAATTACAACCAGGAGATTTTTTAATCCGCAATTTCTTGGGGGTCGATCCACAGTTGGGCGCTATCTCTATCGGCGATCGCGTTCGACCCGGCCAAAGATTACAATTTCATCTACGGGATGCTCAAACCTCTGCCGATGACTTAGATACCCTACTCAAACAGTCTAACCCACCAACTCCCATTCAAGGTGCGTTGATGTTTTCTTGTCTGGGAAGGGGACAAACCTTATACCAAATACCAAATTTTGACTCTCAGTTATTAGCTAATTATTTTCCTGGGGTTCCCATAGGAGGATTTTTCTGCAATGGTGAAATTGGCCCCGTAGGAAAGGAAACTTTTCTACACGGTTATACTTCTGTAATCGCCCTACTACGACAATTAAGGATTTAATGGAACCTCTTGATTCTACTTCTTTAGAAGTAGGTTTACGGACAATTATTAATCAATTGGGACATCTTTTAGACGTTGATTACTGCGTTTTTAGTCCATTTAATTCTCATTATTCAATCAATAAAAGTATTTTTTATAATAAAAAAAAGAGAAAAATGATAATCAATTAGCTTTGTTAGAACAGACAATTGTTCCTATTCAGAAGATAGAAATAATTAACTGTATAAAAAAATATAGTTTTGCAGAAAAGCCCAGAGAAAAAGCATATCAACTGACGAAAATTGGAGCCTCTTTATTAATTCCTCTCACCTTAGAAAATAATTTTATTGCTGTGGTTGGATTACACCGTAATTGTGATTTTTACCATTGGCAAAAACAAGAAATTGCTATTACCAAAATGGTAGTAGAACAAATAAAATTAGCTATTTCCCAAGCCCAAGCCTACCAACAAGTAAGAGCATTAGCCCAGAGAGAAGCCTTAATTAGGGTTTGCTGAATAAAAGCAAAACCCTATTCTTTAAAAGGTTACACCCATATTCGCGATCGCAAAAAAGATCAGCTTTGTCGGCTACAAACCGCTATAATTGGTAGAAACACCTCCCAGTTGTTGGTCAAGAACAAATGTATCGAAAAGAGGAGCAACCTTTACCGCCCCCAGAAAAATTTGAATTACCTTTCGAGGGCAAATTGTCCCCCAATAATCGTTGGGTAATCATGGCAGAGTTGATACCTTGGGATGATTTTGAGGAAGAATATGCTAAACTTTTTTCAGCAGAAAAAGGTGCGCCAGCCAAACTATTTAGAATGGCATTAGGGACATTAATTATTAAGGAAAAATTAGGAACAAGTGATAGAGAAACTATAGAACAGATTAGAGAAAATCCTTATCTACAATACTTTATAGGTTTAAATTGTTATCAACAAGAGCCACCACTGGAATCTTCAATGCTAGTTCATTTTAGGAAAAGAATTGATGGAGAATTGATAAACAAAATCAATAAAAAAATAGTAAAAAGAGAAATAGACAAGAGTGATAAAGAAGTAAAAAAAAAGGATTGTCTCCAAGAAAAAGGAGAAAAAATAAAAAATAAAGGTAAACTAATTTTAGATGCGACTTGTGCGCCAGCAGACATCAAATACCCAACGGATTTAGGCATATTAAATCAAGCCAGAATTGAGACAGAAAGAATAATAGATAATCTTTATAAACCATTAAGAGTAAAATTGAGAAAAAAGCCGAGAACTTCTAGAATAATTGCTAGAAAGGAATACTTAAAAGTAGCTAAAAAACGAAAAGTATCTTATCAAGAAAGAAGAAAAGCTATCGGGAAACAGTTAAAATACCTTAAGAAAAATTTAGGAAATATAGAAGACTTAATTCAAGCTGGGGCTTCCCTGGAAAATCTGAGTAAAAGACAGAAAAATTGTCTAGAGACTATCAAAAAAGTTTATGAACAACAACAGCCAATGTGGGAGAATAAGACCCAGAGTGTTCCTCAAAGAATTGTAAGTTTAACTCAACGGCATATTCGTCCAATAGTGAGGGGAAAAGCAGGAAAACCAATAGAGTTTGGAGCTAAACTCTCAGTAAGCTGTGTAGATAACTATGTGTTTCTATACAAAATAAGTTGGGAAAACTTCAATGAATCTTGTCATTTAAAAGAACAAGTAGAACAGTATAAAGAAACGTTTGGCTATTATCCCGAATCCGTCCATGTAGATAAAATTTATCGAACTACGGAAAACAGAAATTGGTGTACGGAAAGAGCGATAAGAATCAGTGGTCCGAAGTTAGGAAGACCTCCGAAAACTGTCAGTAAAGAAGACACGAAACAAGCCCACTCCGATGAATGCTTCCGTAATGCTATTGAGGGAAAGTTTGGACAAGCTAAACGAAGATTTAGCCTAAATCTCGTGATGAAAAAACTCCCTGAAACCTCCATTACATCTATTGCTATTACATTTTTAGTTGTCAATCTTTCTAAACTTCTGAGGCAGTTTTTGTCGCTTTTTTTGTCCTTATTTACTAACAATAGAACAGGGGAACTCATCAAACCGCCTTTCATTAATTTTGATTATACTTTAAACAATTTTTATGTACTAAAACTTATTGATTTGTCAGAAAATTCTTGGTCAAAAGTGGCATAAATTTTGGAGAAACTTTTTCAGCAAACCCTAATTAAAAATCATTAAAAAATCCCCAGATATTTAGGTTTGGGGATTTTGTTATAATCTTCTAAAGATTTTAGATTTGTTACGCAACCAACAAAAATACCATGAAACCTATAATTCGTTGGAGTTTAACATTAGGTATCCTCATTAATCCTGTTAGTAACCTCGGTTTAATACAACCAACCCCAGTGGTTGCTCTACCACAATCGGCAATTGTGGATTTTTTGGCAGGATTTCCTGTTTATAGTTTAATTAATCAACAAGGCTCTCCTGTTGGTCGTCAATTAGATGATGGTAGCGTCGTCACTCCAGTGTTTATGAGTCGCAGGGAAGCTGAAGCTTTTGCCACAGAGCTACGACGAATAGATCCTGAAACGGCTAATTCTTATCGCATTCAAATGTTTCCCTTGGGTCGTATTTATGAGGTTGCGCGCCAAAATTCCAGCAACTCAAACCGCCTTTTTCTAGATTATATTCCCAATACAAAAGAATTAGAAATTGCTCGCCAATTTGTCACGGAAAATGGTCAAAAATATCCAGGGGATGTCCCCTTATACATGGCGAAAATTGCATCGGATCAATCTTATCTGACTATTAAACAAGATGATCAAGACATTGTTCCTGTCTTCTTTGAAAAAGCTACCATTGACCAATGGATAAATACGGTTAGTCAAGCCCAACCTGAACTTGCTCAGGGTATCACTATTAGTGTTATTTCTCTGAGTAGTTTGATTGCTAATCTGGAGAAACACGATAATCCTTTACTCAGAAGTTTGCGGTTTTGGCCCTCTGAAGAGATGATGAAAATTATTCGTTCCAATCCTCAAAATCAACCCCAATAAATTGAAGATGGCCTCTGTATTTTCTATCTCCGGACAAACATTAGATCAATGGTATCGTTGGGCCAAACAAGAGGCGATCGCCGCTGAGATCCCTGCCTCAGAGGTAGACTGGTTGCTTCAAACCGTAACTCCCTTAGATAGTTTATCCTTGCGCTTGGGGTTATTTAAAGAGCGATCGCAAATTCCCCTACAATACCCCTTATCAAAATTAACCGAATTATGGCAACGTCGGGTTAAACAGAGAGTCCCTCTACAATATTTAGTGGGTATCACTCCCTGGCGACGTTTTTCCTTAAAAGTGTCCCCTGATGTCTTAATTCCTCGTCCTGAAACGGAATTAATCATTGATTTTGCAGTTGAGGCAGCGAAACAGAGTCCTAACCCCGATCTAATGTTTGGCCATTGGCTGGATCTCGGTACGGGAAGTGGTGCCATCGCCCTTGGCCTAGGGGATAGTTTTCCCCAAGCAACTATTCATGCTGTAGATACTAGCAGTAAAGCCTTAACCATTGCCCAAGAAAATGCTATTCAGGCAGGTTTTTCTCATAGAATCAACTTTTATCAAGGATCGTGGTGGACTCCTTTAGAACAGTTAAAAGGACAAGTCAGTGCAATGGTGTCTAACCCTCCCTATATCCCCACATCCTTATTGTCCGAGTTACAACCAGAAGTGCAAGAACATGAACCCATACTTGCTTTAGACGGAGGAAATGACGGTTTAGAGGCGATTCGTTATCTAATTGATACTTCTCCTGATTATTTGGTTTCAGGAGGCATTTTTTTAGTGGAAATGATGGCGGGACAAGGAGAAACAGTTAGACAACTATTAGAAACATCTGGTCATTATCAATCTATTCAAACTCTACCAGATTTAGCAGGAATCAGTCGCTTTGCCTTGGCTTATCGTTCTTAATATATAGACTTACTTCTATTAATAATCAATATTACATATTATATAATCTATGCTTATAAGCTTAATTAAATTTTCTTTATCATTTATAAGCTTAATCATAAATTTTTTTACCTCAAGATGTTAAACTAATTTATTAAGTTAACTAATTCAGTTACAACCCATTTGCCCATGATGATGCTCCAGTCTCATCATTAATTAAGTATTATTTGCATGACTTTAGGGTGCGTTTTGAACGCACCTTTTTATTTTTATTCTCTAGTTATTTTTCAAAAAACGTTTATGATAGGATTAGTTGACAATAAATTAAACCTATGGGTAATACAAGCAAGCAAATTTATAATTATACTGTTCTTTTAGAACAAGAAGCAGAGGGGGGTTATCACGCTTTTTGTCCCACTTTGAAAGGGTGTCATTCCCAAGGAGATACCTTTGAAGAAGCTATTGAGAATATGACAGAAGCTATTGAATTGTATCTAGAAAGTTTAAGAGAAGATAATCAACCTATTCCTCAAGATAATTTAATTGTTAAACCGTTAAGTATTTTAGCATGAGTAATTTTCCTAGTGTTAAAGCGTGACCATTTTTCCAGCGTTTGTAAATATTTTTTGATTGTCCAATGTAAATTACTTTGCTTTGAGATGTTCGAGTTATCTTTATCATTCATTTGGCATCCTCTCAAAACTCTTATTGGTTAGGATACCCAAAATTATCAGAAAGATTATCATATATAAGATAAAACTAGATAAGACAGATCACATAGTTATTAATTTCCATGACTTTCAACAGAATCATTAACAGAATTATGATTATGATTATTCTGGTTAAATAAATTAGTAACGGGATCTAAACGAAATCCTGGAGCGGTATAATTTTCGGGTAAATACTCTGCTGGGATGGTATTATGATGACCGTCACGAATGGCACTATAATGAGGGGATAATATCTCGATATCAGCTTCGTTACATTGGTCTTGAATATTTTGATGTAAGTGTGAATAAATATCATGCATTTTTGTAGATTCATTTGTATAAGCATTAATTTCATAACTCACATAAAAATCGTTTAAAGCTGTTTGTAAAACAAAAGGAGAAGGTCTGCTTAAGACATAATTAGTAGATTGAGCAGCCGCAATTAACACCTGATGAACTTTCCGCCAAGGAACATCATAACCAAGGGTAATAGTTGTATGTAAAATCAACGGACTTTTTAAGTCTCTTTTTAAAGAACTATAGTTAATAACATTACTATTCATAATTACAGAGTTAGGAATAGTAATTACAACATTTTTAACTGTTCTAATTCTTGTGACTAAAAGATTTTTTTCTAGGACATCCCCCACAGAGTCACCAATCTTTACTCTATCTCCCAGTTGAAAAGCACGGGTGTAAATCAACACTAAACCCGATACTGTATTAGAAACAACTCCCGTCGAACCTAATGTAAATAAAAGAGCGGCAAAAGCAGAAACCCCTTTAAATGCAGGAGAATCAAAACCTGGTAAATAAGGAAAAGTAAATACAGCAGCTAACATAATGGTTAACCAACTAAGTAGTTGATAAGTTGGTTGCGCCCATTCAGAATAAAAACCAGTAAAGTGTAGATTTCCTGTTTCTATTTCGTTAAAAATAAATTTTAAAAATCGTAAAGTATAATAGGTTAAATAGATAATAACACCCACTACAAAAATATTAGGCAAATAACCAACTAAACCACTTAAAACTGTGGTAACAGCCTTGATTAAATAATCAAAAAGAACGTTAGATATTTTTCTTGTTTGTGGGAAAAACCCTAAAATAAACGGAACAAAACTATAAAGAATAAAAAGAGTAACAATAATGCGAACTGTTTTAATCAGTGTCTTGAAAATTTGGGTTAATTTGTCTGCTGATAACAATTCTATGTTTTTGATTCTAATAGACGGAATCAAAGTTCCTTGCCATCTTTCTATGTGGGAATTAATGTAAGGAAAAATAAAGTCAAATATTTTGAGAATTACTAATAATATTAATAAACTAATCCCGGTAGAAATTAACCCAATTACCCAATAAAAATGACCTCGTTCCCTGCGATAAGCTCTCAAAGCTTTTTTGAGACTCTTTAAATATTGTTCTGCTAAGTATTGACGAGAAGTTGTTTCTGCTACAGCATCGTCTGCGGTTACGGTGATTAAGGTTTTATTGTCAAATAAAATAATAATCACATTACCCCGATCATCAATATCAAATTTATCGTCGGTAATTTCTATATTACTATCATTAGCAATGGTGTTTAATCTTCGGGTGATAATAGTCGCTCTTTCTTGTGCTGACAAAGAGCCATTTGACTCATAAACATTAAAAAGAGTAATATGGTCAAATACCACAGGAAACCCTGGACTATTATCTTCCGTTTCTAAGCTATAACTCTGTAGAAAACTGCCTTGAAATAAGACTAATAATAAGGCTAAGAGTCCTAAAATAAGTCTTTGATATATTTTACTTGTATAAAAATTTAAGAAATAATCTTTCATCCACGTATATTCCCTAGCTATAATTGAATCTATGGTTTGCCATCACTGACACCTATCGTAATTGTGCCTAACCTTTAGCAAATAGGACTTTTTGTTTAGATTTATTTCAGAACTTCAAGATAAATTCTTAAAAATTACTAAATTTATAGCAGTTCTCATATTTGTAAGGTACAGAGTTTGCCCCCCTTACTAAGGGGGGATGGGGGGATCAAAGTAAGCAAGTAAATAGAAAGTCTTTCAAACCCGCCGTTTAATCTGTTTTTAACATTTAGTAGCTTTATGAGAAATCTTAAAATATTGTGAAAATAATTATCAAACCCAGAAAAAACGTTTACAAAGGAGGGTGAATCTAAATTAATACAAAGAGGCTTTTGTTAAGTTTTTATGGTACAGATAATCCAAAATTCCCTCTTAACGCCCTATTTGGCTCTACACATTCCCGATGGCTTTTTAAGCCCTTCTGTTAGCTTATTTTGTTGGGTGATTACCATTGTTTTAATCACTGTTTCCCTCAAAAAAGTACAAAGAGACTACCAAGAAAAAACAGTCCCTTTGATGGGGGTTTGTGCAGCCTTTATTTTTGCCGCACAAATGATCAACTTCCCTATTCCTGGGGGGACATCGGGCCATTTAGTGGGGGGAACCCTAGCCGGTATTATCCTTGGACCTTGGGCTGGTACCTTAGTGGTAACTGTGGTGTTTATTGTCCAGGCGGTTTTGTTCCAAGATGGCGGTTTAACCGTTTTAGGAGCAAATATCTTGAATATGGGACTAATAGGAACTTTTTGCGGTTATTATCTCTATAGAGCAATTCGTTTCTCGTTAAACCCTCGCTCCTTGAAAAGTATGACCATCGCCACTGTGGTTGCTTCTTGGTGTAGTGTGGTCATTGCTGCGATCGCAACTGCCTTTCAATTAGCTTTATCAGGCACTGTTCCCCTAATTGCATCCTTGATCGCTATGATCGGTTGGCACGTGCTTATCGGCGTGGGAGAAGCCCTTATTACCATGATCGCTGTGGGATATATCTGGAAATCTCGTCCGGATCTCATCTACGATAGTCCTTCCTCTGTCAGGTTGGATACCAGACAGAAAGTTCATGGCTAAAATTACTAACTCAAAACAAGAGAAGAATCCTGAAAATGACGAATAAACCCTCTGATACGCAGAATAATCGTTCTTTTATCCTAGTCGGAATGGGTGTTGCTCTGGCTGTAGGCGTTTTAATATCTCCCTTTGCCAGTTCCAACCCCGACGGCTTAGATAGAGTCTCCCAAGACTTAGAATTTGAAGATAAAGCCATAGAAGATGCACCGGCACAAAACTTGCCCTTCCACGCAGTTTTTGAAGAATATGGCTTACGAGGAGTTCCCGGTCCTTTATCAACCCCTCTCGCTGGTTTAGCCGGAACTGTTATAACCTTTGGTATCGCTTGGGGAACCGGAAAATTATTAGTCACCCCCCCAGTAGATGGAGAATCATAAAAGGTAAAGGTAGAATTTGGAAGGAAACTATTTTCAAATTCTACCTTTCAAATTCAATATGTTACTACACATTAATTCTTTTCTCGGTCAGCAGAGACAACAACCGCCCACACTTTGGCATTCTTTGAATGTTCAAGCACGGGTTTTATGCGCTTTTATTAGTGTTTTTGCCATTGCTTTAACCCCCAATGGACAATGGAAAAGTTGGGGAATTTATGGGATTGGAGTATTATTTGTCATCTTAATTAGTCGTGTTTCTTGGCTTAGTTTATTCTCAAGGGTAATTATTGAATTTGCCTTTGTTGGAGTGGTATTATTGGGGACTTTATTTCGTCCAGAAGGAGAGGTTATTTGGTCTTGGGGTATTCTGCAAATCACCACTACTGGAGTTATGGTTTTAGGCAGTGTTACCACCAAAGCAATTTTATCATTATTGATGTTAAATACACTAATAATGACCACAGAAATTACTGAATTATTTAAAGCATTCTTGGCTCTAAAAATGCCGCCTTTATTAGTAGTCATTATGGCTTCTATGTATCGTTATATAGGTGTCATAAATAGAGAATTTACAACCATGAAAAGGGCAGCCATTTCTCGCAATTTAATGAGTAATGGAAAAATGATCCGTCATGTCATGGGAAATGCTATTGGTTCTTTATTTATCCGTAGTTATGAACGGGGAGAATTGATCTATAATGCTATGTTGTCGAGAGGTTATCAAGGAGTTCATGGAAATCCCGAAAAATTAGCTTATAAAAATAAGGATATTTTTGCTCTAATTATTACAATTTTCATCGTTTTTTTAGGGCAGATTATTTATTTTTAGGTTAATGTAAGAGTTAATGAAGACAGAGACAAAATGGCGTTTTATTCCTCCCATGGAAGCATCGGGAAAATTACAAATGTCCATCGATCGCTGGTTATTTGAAAAACACGAACAAGGAATAAGCCAACCGATTTTAAGATTTTATACCTGGTCAAAACCCACTATTTCTTTAGGTTATTTACAAAAAAAATATCCTTCCCATTGGGATAATTTAATCTGGAAAAAGGAACCTTTAGACCTAGTAATTCGTCCCACAGGAGGCAGAGCCGTTTTACATCAAGGAGATTTAACTTATATGATAGTTATGCCCTTAGATCATCGGAAAACTTTGGCTATTTATCAAGATATTTGTACCTTTTTAATCCAAGGTTGGCAAACATTAGGTATTGCTTTGGAATATGGCACAGCAAAACGGGGATATATTAATAATTCTAGTTGTTTTAATACCGCAACCGTAGCAGACTTAATTACAGCAGATGGTAGTAAACTAATTGGTAGCGCACAACGAAGGGGAAAAGGTTCAATTTTGCAGCATGGTTCTTTAGTTTTGTCAACAGACAAACAGTTATTTGAAACAGTTTTTAATCAAGTTGCTCCTTGGAATTTAAGCTTAAAAGAAAGATTATCTAAAAATCATTCTCAAGAAAACATTATAGAAGTTTTAACCGAAGCAGCCAAACAACATTTTAAGATAGAATTGATAACAGAACCTTTATCAGAGGAAGAATGGCAAGAGATTCAGAAATAATATCTAATCAATCTGAGTTTAACTTATCCCATCTTAACGAAAAAGGAGAAGCAGAAATGGTAGATGTTTCTTCTAAAAATGTGACCCGTCGTCAAGCGATCGCACAGGGGAAAATAACAATGAAGTTAGCAACTTTTGAGGCCATAGAAACAGGAAACACCCCCAAAGGTGACGTTTTAGGAACTGCAAAATTAGCAGGGATTATGGCAGCAAAACAAACAGCTAACTTGATCCCCTTATGCCATCCTTTGCCCCTACATAAAATAGAGGTAAACATCAGAGGAGATGAAAATTTACCAGGATATATAATAGAAGCAACTGTGATCACAAAAGCAGAAACAGGAGTAGAAATGGAGGCATTAACCGCCGTTTCCGTAGCTGCTTTAACCCTTTATGATATGGCCAAAGCCTTAGGAAAATCCATGAAAATTGAGAATATCTGTTTAATTAGTAAAACAGGAGGAAAATCAGGAGATTATCAGAAGATAACTGATAATTAATTAATTCCCTTGAAACCTTCTGTCCTAATTATCCATTGTCCATTATCAAAAGAGGATCTAATTGATTTTGTCCATCGAGGGAATATAAATCATCACATCCTCCAATATGTTGATTATTGACGAAAATTTGAGGAACTGACCGTTTTCCAGAGGATCGTTGTGCCATTTTTTCCCTAGCAGTCTCATCCCCATCGATTTTATATTCAGTGAAGTTGACCCCTTTCCACCATAAAAGTAATTTAGCACGTATACAAAACGGACAAGTTTGCCAAGTGTAGATTTCCACATCCGCCTTGATTTTTTGGGGATCGCGGCCTAATAAAGAATTAAAAAGATTCAACATAGTAACCTTTTATGTTTTACATTATTATTATATAAAGAATCAATGGGTTTGAGATGAGTATAGCAGATCAGGGTTTTTTCTCCTTGTTGTCAGACTGTATTCATTATCCGATCCCAGAAAATGATTAGCGAATTAACAAAAGAAATGTTATAAAGGTCATAATAGAGATGGTACAAAAAAATTCGCATTATTTAAAAATTGAGTGGGGAAAAATTGTGGAATGTTGTGGTTTGTCGTCATTGATGGGTGAGGGTTCAGAGTTAGAGAAAAATCCGTCTTGCACCGTTTCTCTTGCAATTCGGAACGCTAATTTAAAAGATATCAAAGCTTTGACAGATGTACTTACCCTGAGCTTTCATCCCTCTGGGGGGTGGTTATCTTTCCTACAACCTATTTTAAGACTAGGAGTCTCCGAAGACTTGCGCTTGCGTCTTCGGGGAGCGGTTCCCTATTATTGTTGTCTAGTCGCAGTGGAAACTACCAAAACACCTTCAGAAACTAAAGAAAAGGTGATTGGAACCGTTGAAATAACCCTCAAAAGTGGATTCAATTGTCATTACCTCTACATCAGTAATTTGGCAGTCCTGGAGACTCATCGAAGAAAAGGAGTTGCTAAAAAGTTACTAAAAGAATGTGAAAGAATTGCCTCCCAATGGGGATATAATAGCCTTAATCTTCATGTTTTAGAAAATAACTATGCTGCCAAGAAATTGTATTTGAGTAATGGCTATCAAATCTGTGAAAATGAAATTCTTTGGACCAATTGGTTTTGGGTTCGTTCTGAAAAATTATTCTTGAAAAAGAAAATATAGAAAACTATGTCTAATACCGTTTTTCACCGGCAAGTTACCCCAGAGGAAAAACAACAAATAGATGAGATTCTTCAACATCTACACCAACAAAAACTATTGGTGATCAACCCCCGTCGTAAAAATGGTTTAATCCTCTATAAACCCTATCATGCTGAGTTTGCAGGCCCGGGAGCAGCTATTGGCTCTAATTTTGATCAAGATGTCATTGATGTGCTTCCTGTTGGTAAATTATCCCTAACCGAACCGAGAACCAGTCAAGAAAGAATCAACAGTTATTTAATTCGGCGACAATGGGTTAAACTAGCTAAACAAATTAGCGATAATACCGTTGCGCAACAAAGGGACCAGGTGATTTTAAATCAGTTTGAACATTGGTTTGACCTAGAAACTGCTAGTGTTTTACCCGATGAAACCTTTGCTCTATTAGTGGGGGTATTACCTCAAACTATGAGGAAAGTTCGTACCCAAAACGAACTCTTGTCCCAGTAGTCTTTAAAAAAAAATTAAGATTCTCTCCCTAAATTCCTGATTATCATAGGGTTATGTAACAACAAGGATTACTATTTATGGAACTCCTACCCTCAGAAATTCTGGCAGCCAATAAGTTTGAGCAATCTGTTCTTAGTCTAGCCCTGATTAATATTTGTAACCAAGATAGTCATGTGGGTCAAACGATGAAAGAACGTTACAATACCTGGAAGTCGGAAACGGATGATCCTATTAATAATCCTTGGTTAGACTTACATCAGTTCACCATTTATGTACCTCACCCCCAGCAAACCTACGAAGACATTACCCTAGAAGAAGGTCTGAGTTTGGGTTATAACATCGAGGTGGAACCCATAATTGATCAAGATAGCATTCCCTACAATATTCCCGAAGGGGGTCATTTTGTGGCTGTTTTGAAACAAAATCAGGTCGAGGGGAAATTTAAAATTGCTGCTACTGGAATGTTTATTCAACCTTTAGCTGCTTTGAGTTTAGATATTGTTACCGATCCCGAAGAAGGTAAATATGAATCAATGGTGATTAAACACCCTATTATTCGAGATTATCCCCAGAATTTTGTTCAACAAATCGATCAATATCTTAATCGAGAAATTCATTTTAAACAACTTCCTAATCTTGTTGGATATGTTGATCAAACCCAAAACCCAGATTATCGTCAACCTTCTTGGCATGAAATTTATTTAGAAGGGCAAGGTTTGAAATTATTTTAACCTTTTTTGACAAAAAAAAGGTGCAGAAATGCCCCTCTTTTTGATGATATAATAATATTGTTAAAGAGATTACTCGTCACCTCAGAATGACACTTAAAGAGACAACAAATGTCCTATGAAAGTCTATCTAAAAGATGAGATTTTATATATTGAGCAAGAAGATTTACCAAGTTATAAAAAAGGCGGCTCAATCGTAAGAAATAGTTATTTTTGGGCGTTAAAATCTATTAGTTGTTATTCTAGAAAAGGAAAAGATTGGGAATTTGATCAAGTGGTTTGGTTGGCACTATGCCGAATGTTATTATCCTTCGCTCAATCTGGATATCTAGGGGACTCAGAAACTATGCTGGAGTTTGACACAGATACCCCTATTCCTAATGAGTTGCGATCTGTTTCTACTTGGCTTTGATAGCAGTTATCAGTTATCAGTTATCAGTTATCAGTGGAATTTTATTATTTCTGAGTTGAATTATCCCTCTGAGGAATCTCTTTATGGTGAGATAAAACTGTCATTGCGAGGAAAGAATAAATGTTGTTATTATATAGCAATTTACTACAAGTAGGGGTTAACGGCCGTCAAGGTGATTTCCAGAATAAAACATACCTGCTTTTCCAGTTATCCCCCCCCTTTTTAAGGGGGGTTAGGGGGGATCATCAGGGATCTTCTTGATCAGAAATCACCTAACCCCTACACATCCCCTATAATATTTTTGATTTTAAAATTTACATCTAATAATACTCAATTCTCTTGCCATACCCCACTTTTGTAGAGACGTTTCATGAAACGTCTCTACAGTGTTATGGGGTAATACATAGGGGGGTTTTGAGAAACGTATTTAGTATAAATTATAAATATGCTACTTATTAGAATACCAAGGGCCAATAATTGATTCTCCTTCATTTTCTTTTTCTGCCAAGGCTAAATTTAAAGTTAATAGTTGCTCTAAAATATCATCATAAGGGTTAAATTGATATGCTTCCATGACAACATTATCTAGTTGTTGATGCAGTTGATAAAGTTGGCTACTGGGTTCATTAAAAAAAAGCATTATAAAGTTTAGTTATTCCCCATTGTTTCTTTTCCATTTGTTGAGTTCTATATTCATGGAGTTGTGTCATTATTTTGCGGATACTATCAACAGTTTCAGAAGTAGGGTTTTGGGGAAAAGGAAAGGTTTCAAAACATTTTGTATGTACATAACGAGTTCTATCTTCTAAGGTTTATTTTTTGGCTTGTATCCACAGTCTATGAACCTTTGATGTCAAAATACCTAAGATATAAAAATCATCAGAAATAACGACTGTTGTAGAGTCAGCAGGAAGGTTGTATTTTTTGACTGGCAAAAATATAAACCATTTAGAATGTCTCGGAACAGAAAAATAAAAAGATAAATCTTTTATTGCTTCTCTCATTGCTGGTCTTTTTTCGCCAAACTTCCACCAATTTAATCGAGTCGTTTTTCTTCTATTTTTATCTCTTTCTGGTTTAACAGTTAACTTAAGATGTTCAAAAGGTAAACTATAATCACTTGCATCTTCTAAAGACATATCATTAAAATCAATGATCCATCGACTTGCTTTTCCATGAGGTTTACTGGTTAAATCATCGGCAGAACAAGAAAGCTTTAAAACCTCTTTATTTTTAGCATCAATCTTGATCCATTTTTCAGCTTGTGAGGAATCAATATAAAATCCTTTCCCTACAGGAATAACTCCTTGAAAACTTTTATTTTTATTAGCTTTTAATGTCTTAGCAATGGAAAGATCTATATGAGTTTGTAGAGAAGAATTAATTTGACTGACTTGGTTATCATCTAAATAGTATTGCTCAGGTTGTTGTTTACACCAATTAACAATACTAACATGAACATTTGCTTCTCCCGACCAAGGTTTACTAGAAATAGCATCATGAATATGACCCCCATTTTGAGTAATATCATCTAGTGCAGCAACCCGACTTTTTCCCTGACTAATAGAGTTTGTTGCTACTAAACCAGCACGTTCTTTTTGCTCTATATTTTCATGTGCTACACGAAACCAATAGGCACAAAAATCTACCGAATTTTTAACCTTTGAATACTTGTTAAAAACCTTATCAACATAATCATCTCTTAAATTTATTCTCAGATGTTTACCTCCCAAAAAAGGAGGATTACCGATAATTGCATCTGCTTTAACCCAGTCATTAAATAAAGCATCTTGACAAAGAATATTATCATCCAAACTATCCAAAGGTAAATAATTTTCTGTTAACTCAAACTTATCAATCGCAACTTTTCTAGCGATCATTAATGTCACCCTCGCCAACTCCACCGCAAAGGGATTAATATCCATGCCATAAAACTGTTTAAGGGTGACAAAACCCATGATCATCTGTTCATTTTTAGACTTACGACGCTGATAAATTTTGTTTAATAATAACTGTTCAATGCGCTTTAACTCTTGATAAGCAACATACAAAAAATTTCCTGAACCACAAGCAGGATCTAATACCTTATATTGTTGTAACTCTAACTGTAATTGATTCAATTCACCGATATTTTTAGCTGCCTCTATTTTATCCTCCCAATAACGACTAATAGTCGGTCGAATAATCTTCATAATATCCGCTTCCGAAGTGTAATAAATACCATAAGCATGACGTTCATCTTCATTGACTGTCCCTTCAAAAAGGTTTCCAAAAATAGCAGGTCTAATCTTATTCCAATTTTGAAGAGATGCTGTTTCTAACAATTCCAATTCTTGTCTTTTTAACTCTATAGCTTGTATCTGAGAAAATAAACCACCATTAAAATAATCTACCCCTTGATATTGTCCAGCAGGAGTTTTTCCCTGTTGATTCATCTCCCGAAATAACCCTCCCAAAACATCATAAGAACTCGCTCCCTTTAAACAATCTTTCACACAACGTAAAAATAAATCTCTCGGTAATAAACCCCGATCTTGTGCAAACATTGCTAACACACATTGCAAGATAAAACGTTGTGCTTGTAACTCACTAAAATTATCTTTTCTCCTCCTTTTCTGTAGCATTTTAAACAATTCACCCATACGTCTCGCTGCTTTTTCGGTTACCTCAACCTGATTATTTTTAAACACAGGAGTACGGTTACCCAACTCCATAAAATTAAAAGCACTAGCACGATTTTTTAACTCCGAAACTGCTACTTTATCAACCGGTTCATCTATCTGTAAATTAAAGTCAAAAATCCAAAACTCATCAAAGTTACATAGAATAACATAACGAGGGCGATCCGGTACTAATCTTGTCCAATAATCAAAGGCTTGAGAATAATGTTTATCTAAAGATTCTCCTCGCTTTTTCATCTCAATTAAAACCCGAGGTTTCCAGACTAAATCAGCAAAACCAGTCCCACCTTTTTTACTCCCTTTCTTAATCGGTTCCTCATAACTTCCACCTGCTTCTAATACCCCCTCATAACCAAAGGCTTGAAAGAATCTATCTAAGAAAATTTGCGCCTCTTTTCGCTCTTTTCCTTTGATATGTTTTCGACAAAACTCAATAAATTGTTCTAAACTTTTTAAGGTAGCACTTGACATTTGTAAAAAAGTGTGTAATTATAAGTGATTGGTAAGGTATTTTAGAGAAGGTGTATATCCTAAGATTCAGGAACTTACAAAACTTTACCTAAAAACTCCATTAGAGACAGACGAGACAAAAAAGTCTTATCTGTCGTAGTTTCGCAGAGCCAACCTTGAACTTGATGAGGCGATCGCCACAAGTCCAAATGGTCAACCGCAGGATTAGCATAGAAACTAAGCTTTCCTGTACCTAAGATAGCAGAACTGTAATGGGTAAATTCATCGTGACTGATGCGATAAACGGGAAAATCACCCAATAAAGGAACCCCCCAACCATCAAAGGCAATTAACCCCTTAATCTTACCCCCTTGTCGTTGCCATTGCATTGCCGCAGTAACCGCAGCAACCACCCCTGCACTAAAGGCAATGAATATTAAGTTTTGTGATTTAACATTGAATTTTCCCTGCAAATAATGTATGAGATGAAAGCCAGAATAGGGAGGATATTGATCGGTGGGAAAGATTAATAAGTTATCGAGATAAGGATAATAATGACTAATATTATTGACAAAAGAATGGGTTAAACTTTGCTCATGAAAACCAGGACAAATTAGATATAAAATAGATGTGTTTTTGCTCATAAAATATTGAATATATAACTACTTATTATAATTATGAGGTTATGTATATTCCTCCTAACTCGGAATGACAATTATTCATTGTTAAATGTTCACTGGTAACTGGTAACTGGTAACTGTTAATTAGGGTTTGCTGAAAAAGTTTCTCCAAAATTTATGCCACTTTTGACCAAGAATTTTCTGACAAATCAATAAGTTTTAGTACATAAAAATTGTTTAAAGTATAATCAAAATTAATGAAAGGCGGTTTGATGAGTTCCCCTGTTCTATTATTAGTAAATAAGGACAAAAAAAGCGACAAAAACTGCCTCAGAAGTTTAGAAAGATTGACAACTAAAAATGTAATAGCAATAGATGTAATGGAGGTTTCAGGGAGTTTTGTCATCACGAGATTTAGGCTAAATCTTCGTTTAGCTTGTCCAAACTTTCCCTCAATAGCATTACGGAAGCATTCATCGGAGTGGGCTTGTTTCTTCTCTTCTTCACTGACATTTTTCGGAGGTCTTCCTAACTTCGGACCACTGATTCTTATCCCTCTTTCCTTACACCAATTTCTGTTTTCCCTAGTTCGATAAATTTTATCTACATGGACGGATTCGGGATAATAGCCAAACGTTTCTTTATACTTTTCTACTTGTTCTTTTAAATGACAAGATTCATTGAAGTTTTCCCAACTTATTTTGTCTAGAAACACATAGTTATCTACACAGCTTACTGAGAGTTTAGCTCCAAACTCTATTGGTTTTCCTGCTTTTCCCCTCACTATTGGACGAATATGCGGTTGAGTTAAACTTACAATTCTTTGAGGAACACTCTGGGTCTTATTCTCCCACATTGACTGTTGTTGTTCATAAACTTTTTTGATAGTCTCTAGACAATTTTTCTGTCTTTTACTCAGATTTTCCAGAGAAAGCCCCAGCTTGAATTAAGTCTTCTATATTTCCTAAATTTTTCTTAAGGTATTTAACTGTTTCCCGATAGCTTTTCTTCTTTCTTGATAAGATACTTTTCGTTTTTAGCTATTTTAAGTATTCCTTTTTAGCAATTTTTCTAGAAGTTCTCGGCTTTTTTCTCAATTTTACTCTTAATGGTTTATAAAGATTATCTATTATTCTTTCTGTCTCAATTCTGGCTTGATTTAATATGCCTAAATCCGTTGGGTATTTGATGTCTGCTGGCGCACAAGTCGCATCTAAAATTAGTTTACCTTTATTTTTTATTTTTTCTCCTTTTTCTTGGAGACAATCCTTTTTTTTTACTTCTTTATCACTCTTGTCTATTTCTCTTTTTACTATTTTTTTATTGAGTTTTGTTTATCAATTCTCTATCAATTCTTTTCCTAAAATGAACTAGCATTGAAGATTCCAGTGGTGGCTCTTGTTGATAACAATTTAAACCTATAAAGTATTGTAGATAGGGATTTTCTCTAATCTGTTCTATAGTTTCTCTATCACTTGTTCCTAATTTTTCCTTAATAATTAATGTCCCTAATGCCATTCTAAATAGTTTGGCTGGCGCACCTTTTTCTGCTGAAAAAAGTTTAGCATATTCTTCCTCAAAATCATCCCAAGGTATCAACTCTGCCATGATTACCCAACGATTATTGGGGGACAATTTGCCCTCGAAAGGTAATTCAAATTTTTCTGGGGGCGGTAAAGGTTGCTCCTCTTTTCGATACATTTGTTCTTGAGCAACAACTGGGAGGTGTTTCTACCAATTATAGCGGTTTGTAGCCGACAAAGCTGATCTTTTTTGCGATCGCGAATATGGGTGTAACCTTTTAAAGAATAGGGTTTTGCTTTTATTCAGCAAACCCTAATTTAACAATTGATTCTCCTATAGAAACAACCGTCCCTTCATCAATCAACTGTTGCGCAATAGTTCCAGAGTAGGGTGACTTGAGGTTACTTTTAGTTATATCTAAATTTATCTGTTCAATCTTAGCGTCCATCTGCTTAATAACCGCTTTTTGTTTATCTATCTGTTCTATTCTCGTTCCTGCTAACAATGCATCCAGAAGACTTTGTGCCTCAGCTAACTGTGCAGCTAAGACATTACTATTGAAAGACACCTCATCGAGTTGTTCGAGGGAAATGGCACCTTCTTGATAAAGATATTCTCGTCTTTCTCGTTTTGCTACTTCTAAACTTAATCTTTCTTGTAACTGCTGCACCTTAGCTCTGGCTGCATCAATTCTCTCTTTTCTTTCCCCTGCCGTTAATTCAGCCAAAACTGCTAATTGTTGAGATTGTTGCGCCTCTAGGTCCAATTTTTGGGTTTCTAGGTCAGAAGTATCCAGTTTCGCAATAATTTGTCCCTTTGTAACCCGATCTCCTTCCTCTATATATACTTGAACCACTTTCCCCCCTCTTTCAAACCCCAAGGAACTTTCTCTCATAGTTGCTGTTTCCCCTATATAGGTTCTTTGAGTTGAATAGCGAGAAATGGGGGTAATTTTCAGTGTTTTTACTCTTAGAACATTAGGAGAAGTTGCATAGGGCGTTTTAACTTGAGTTTCTTCTTGGGGACGATACTGACTTCCCACCATAAACCCAACTAAAATTAACCCCCCACCCATGATTGTTGTGAGAAGAACATTCCTAAAATTCATTTTTTTAGCAGTAATAAAGAACAAATTAGCGGAAAAATCGGATTCATGCCATACTTTACTCATGATATTGAACCTATATGTTAGGTTTCATACTATAGTGACTAGGCTGATATTCAACTTGTTGAGTATGTCAAGGAGAATTTTTTGTAAACCTTGTTATTGAAGGAATAAAGGGAATAATCTCATTAAATTTATTATAAAACCTAAAAAAAAAGCAATGGCGTTAACTCACACGATTTTAGTTACTTTAGCAACCGAATCTCATACAGGGTATGAAATTTGGAAGACATTTGAAGAGACATTGAATAGTTTTTGGAAAGCGAGTCAACAACAAATTTATAGAGAATTAGGAAAAATGGAAAAAAAAGATTGCTTAATTCAGAAATTATTCTTCAAAAAGGTCGTCCTAATAAAAAACTTTATTCAATTACAGAAGAAGGAAAAATGGAGTTACAAGAGTGGATGAATCAGAAGTCTGAACCAGCAGTTATGCGAGAAGATTTATTAGTTAAAGTTTGTGTAGGAGGTTTAGTTAATCCAGATATTATTATTCAAGAATTAACCCATCGTCGTCAAGTTCATAAAGAAAATTTAACCCGTTATCAACAAAAAGAAAAAGATTATTAAAAAAAAATTGATAGTTTAACTCCATCAGATTATTGTCTTTATTTAACCCTTAAACGAGGTATTGGTTTTGAAAATCAATGGATTGAATGGTGTGATGAAGCTTTAGAATATTTTAATGGTTCAAAACCATAGTAAATTACTAGCAACATGAGCTAATTTAGAGATATCTTCGATGTTTTCTAAATAAGGTATCATGCCCAAAATAGGAATTTTGGTGAGAGATTCAAGGAGAGAAATAGGAGTAAAATCAACAATTTCTTGCTCAGATATGGGTTGAGAACAACTTAAAATAATCCCTTTTAAATTAACATTATGTTGACGGGCCAAAGCCACATTAGCAACGGTTTGAGCGATGGCCCCCAACTTAACAGGAACCACCAAAACCGTCTCTAAACCCCAGTTTCCTGCAAGCTCAGCCACGGTTAACTCCCAAGTTACGGGGGACCCTAACCCTCCTAGTCCCTCGGCTAAAACAAGCTTTTTACGCTGCTGTAAGTCCTTTAACCCTTGCTCTACCAGATCCAAAGGAATAGGGCGGTTTTCCCTCTGTGCAGCCACGGGAGGGGCCACAGGAGTATCATAGTGTAGAGGGTTGACTATCTCTAGATCTGGGAATAATCTTTGATAGTGTTCGCGATCGCCGATCCCAGTTTGTATCAATTTAATCAACCCCAACGACTCTGTAGGGTGATGGGTTTGCCAATAAGCAGCTATTGCGGAGGTAACAACAGTTTTACCCACTTCCGTATCGGTACCAACGATAAATAAGGTGGTCATTTTAGCAATTAATAATTAACAATTAACAATTAACAATTAATCTGTTTTTAAGGCTGCGATCGCTTCTTTTATTTGTCCCTGGTAGGGTTTTTCTTGTTCACAAACTTCAAAGGTTTTTTGACAAGCTGAAGGATATTGTAGGAGTTGCAGACAAAGATCGGCGATCGCATCTCGACTAACCTGGCCTTTTAAATTATCTCCTTGCTTAAAAAATAGGGCTTTATCCCCAGGTTTCTCAGTTAAAGCGCAAGGACGAATAATCGTATAATTTAACCCACTCTGACGTAATACGTCTTCTCCTTTTAATTTCCAGGTGAGAATACCCCCTAGTTGCTCGTTCATTTTTACGGCCGGGGGTTGATCTTCTAAATTTATATCAGATCTACCGGGACGGGTAACACCAGCAGAACTAATTAAAATAAATTGTGGGGTGTTAACTTTCCTTCCGTAAGCTTTAATATTGTTAACGTCTAAGCGAAATAAACCAGGAGAAAATTTCGGGTTTAAACTACCATCGTACTCGAATTTTGTTTGCATCAACTGCATGGAATAGATACAACTGGGATCAAACTTGCCCATTTCTGGTACGGTTTTGGCACGGAATACTGGTATTAACTCAGCAAAAGGAATGCGTACCGTTGTCGAGATGTTAGAAAAGGTATCAAAGGAGTAACTATAACCCACACCATCCCATTTATTTTCGCAACGAATAATAAATTTATAGCGTTTGCCATCCCCTTCCACTCTTAATTCTATGCCTTCATACTCAGACAGATCCACCGGAGGGGTTAAATTTTTGGTTCTCACTGAGGCAAACCCCCCATTATTAGCGATGGAGACGTTTCCAGAAAACACTGCTTTATTTTGTTCTAAACGCATATTACTTTCACTAACCCCTCCCATTACCACATCATCCACTGCACCCCAAGTGTCTTTTGTTGCTTCTGTGGGGTGGCTAAAATCAAATAATAATTTAGTGTCGGATCTCACATATTTCTTCATCACCTCGGTTAAATTTTTCATCCCTAAATATTCCACTGTTTCGGGAGTATCCACAACTTGCGGCATATAAAACTTAGTTCCCTGGTAATATTTATCTCGGTTGGGGGTATCTCCTTCCACCGGTTGCACACGGGTTCCCACACAAGAGATAACCGCAGAAACATTTTCTAGTAGTTTGGGGGTTAAGGTTTCGGGACGGGTAACATCTCCTTGAATCAGTTCAACTTTCTCATCAAAAAGGGGTTTCGCTGCTTCTATATCCCGTACTAAAGCACGAACATAATAATTTTGTTCTAATAAACGACGAACCACACGCTTACCCACGCCTCCTGTGGCTCCGGTAACTAAGATCATACTCATAGTGTCATTATTTAGGTTAACTGAAGGGCGATCGCTTGGCTGAAATAGTTTTTGCAGATCACTAACAAACGGAATCAACTCAAAATAGTTTAAGGTGTTTAGAAAACGTCCTAAGTCCCATGATTTACGTTCTTTCTCACTCATAATCTGCTTTTAATCTTAGATAATTAATTATTTCTTAATTATTAATTAATCATAGCAACAACAGCAACCAGGTTGCTAGTCCCTTAGAGTTTTCCACGCCTTCCTTGAGATTCCCTAGAGTCGCACTGAATTATCAATTTCAGTTACCTTGCTCCCTTGGTTCTACTTGAGGAAATTTAAGCCTCTAGCTTGGTTGCTGTTATTGAGAGTTAACGAGACAGACATGAACTTATACAGTAACTGCTCACCGCAACAAAAAAGTCTTATTGAAAAGCACTACAAACAACATCAGTTGAGTCGACAAAAATATAAGCCCTGTGATTTAGCGTAAAATTTAAGCTAATTTATTACGGCTATTTTAATGACTAACATTCCCAGAATCAAGTCTTTTTAAAACCTCAAATAAAAACAACAATATGAGAAAAAAAAGAATAGTAAAATAGTTTTTTGTTAGCGGAGATTATCCGCTAACCCTGTGTGTTTTTGTGCAGAGAGATAGGGGGATCAAGAAAAATCTATCCCCCATCGGCTCCGGAGCCTTTTACATCTCTAATCCTGGGGGACTCCGACCAGCTAATGAAAATAATTCGCATAATTGGACAATGGCATTTTGCCCCTGTAATCTCATGGTCTCTAAAAAACTGAACATTTGGGTGACTAACTCTGCACCCCAGTCGCTTCTTGCTCCCCCACTTACTTTGCGGTGAATGACAATGGGACGTAAAGCTCTCTCAGCATCATTATTATCTGGTTTGACTTCAGGATAAGTTAGAAAGGTGAACCACTCTTCCCAATGACGTTTGAGACGGTTAATCAATCTTTGTGCATCATAAGGCCATCCTTTTTTGGGAGTTGCTTTAAAAATCTTTTGCAGTGAGTTCTTGACTTCTGTTCTTTTGGAGCCTAAGTCTTCAAGGGTTAAATTTCGACCATGATAATGACGATAATGGATACGGGCGGTTGCTAAAACTTGCTGTACATCGGCAGCAAATTCTCGATTCGCTTGAAAACGACTGGTTTTAAGGGACTCTAACTCTCGTTCTAAATGTGCCAGACATTTCTGTTTGGCCATCGCACTTTGTCTAAAGTAGGCACTATAGCAGTCACTGGTGAGGATGCCCTTAAAATCTGCTCCTAACAATTTCTCGACTTCTGCGGAGCTTCTAGTGGGAGCCAACATCAACACACAGACCTCATTTGATGTGGCTACCCAAACCCAATACTTGATGCCATCGATGCAATAACTGGTTTCGTCAACACATCGGATTCCTGGCTGCTGGATGTACTTTAACCACTGTTGGGTCAAGGGTTCTAAACTTTCTTGAAACCATTTGTGCATTTTGGCAAGGCTCCCTTGAGAAATGGGAATGCCAAAGACATACTCTATAAAATGTTCCTGTTTACGCCATGTAAGATTACCCCCATAGCCAAGCCAGCCCACGATGCTACTTAATCGCGCCCCATAACTGAATCCTTCTTTAACTCCCAATGGAACAGGACTGTAATCTGACCATCCACAACTAGGACATTTATAGAATCCGCGACGATATTCCCTGATTTCTATGGGTTGGTCTACTACTTCAGCCACTTGCTGGACTTTTTCGGGAACTACTTCATCTCGTTCCACTGAACCCCCACAAACAGGACAGTTTTCTAGTTCTAAAGGGACTATCTTATCGGGCTGACCAAAACCATTACGGGTCTTCCCTAGGTGGTCATATTTTGGTCCGCGTTTAAATCCTTTTTTGCGTTTCTTTTTGTCAGAAGGCTTTTTTAGTGGGTCTGATGATGGGGGGACTGAACTGTTTTTTGAGTTACGGTTTTTTAGCTTATCTCTCTCTTCTTTCAATTTTTCAATTTCTTGCTGTTGTGTAGAGATTTGTTGTTGTTGCTGGTCAATCAGTCTTTGTTGAAGAGATAACTGTTGTTGTGCCTTGACTAGCCACTCAATCATGAAGACATTGTTCGCCAACTGTTCATCGGCGATAGCTCTAACTAGCTTTGAATCAATGGTAGCATTTGTGGTCATAACCCCCACTATACATAAAAATCCCCGATTTTACCTTTATGTTGTCAAGACAGATTCTTTATTGCGGTGAGCAATTACAAAATGACTACCTCTACGATTGGTTAGAAAATGGCTATGAATGGAAAGACGATGTGTTAACAGTACCTATGACAAAGGACTAATTGCCGAGAGCCGTGTGAGGTGAAAGTCTCATGCACGGTTCGGAATGGGAGTCGTGGTAGGTGACTACCACTTCGACCCCTAATCAAGATTGCTGCTCCCAAAAACCTACTTAATATTATCTAAGGGGTTGGTTGCTGTTAACCCCTACAAGATAACTACTTAACTATTTGAACCGGCATAACTAAATAAGTCATTTGCAAACCTCCCAAGGGATTCAAAATAACCGGTTGATTGCCTTCGTTTAGCTGTATTTTAATGTCTTTGGTGGCTAAAGCCTTCAAACCATCCATTAAATACTTAACATTAAAAGCAATTTCTCCACTATTTCCTGTTACCTCTGCCGGCATCGACTCTTTAGCACTCCCTAAGTCTTGGGTATCCACGGATAAAGAAACCTGCCCATCCTCATTACTAAAAGTACACTTAACCAAATTATTTTTCTGATCCGCTAAAACCGCTACCCTTTCTAAACTACTCAATAAGCGTTTTCTTTCTAAACAAATGCTGCGACTAAACTGTTGAGGAATGAGCATTTGATAATTAGGATAAGCCCCATCCAACTTACGCACCGTTAACCGTTGATAACCCAATTGAAAGACAACTTGAGCCTCATCCACCTGCAAGGCGATGGTATCAGATTCGCTGCGACTACCGAGCATCCGTTCTAACTCCCGTAACGCCCGTGCCGGAATCGTTACCGCAAACCCTTCTAAATTAGGCATTTCAGGGCTTTCCCCCTGCTCATTCCCCTCATCATCGGTTTCTGGGGACAAAGTTGTTTCTACCACAGATAAACGATGGCCATCAGTGGCCGCAAACTCTAGACTATCAGGAGTCCCCGTTAAATGTACCCCCGTTAAGATTTGTTTGGTTTCGTCGCTACTAGCAGCAAATAAAGCCCCTTTTAAACCTTCCGTTAACATGACAATGGGTAATTGCACCAACTCCCCCTCTTCCACCGTTGGGAGTGGGGGAAACTCCTCTGCATTCATGGCCCTTACTTGAAACTGCCCCGACGCTGATTTTAAAACCACAATTTGACTATCATCATCATCATCTTCTTCTTCTTCAGCCATGAGGGTGATTTCTCCTTCCGGGAGTCGTGATACAATTTCATTGAGAAGTTTAGCCCGGAGGGTAATTTTTCCATCTTCGCTAACATCGGCACTAAAACTGGTTTCCAGACCTAAACTAAGGTCGAATGCAGTTAAGCTGACTCGGTTTTTTTGACTATCAGCTACTACTAACACATTGGCTAAGATAGGATGAGTGGGACGAGAGGCAACAGCCCGACTGACTAAAGATAAATTGCTATTGAGATCACTTTGACTGCAAAGGAATTTCATAGAGAGTTGAAAGGGTGATTAACGTAGATCAATTGTATTTTAAAACAGATTCTCACTTGCTTAAATAATTCTTTTGTTTGCTCCGAAACTTGTGGAAAACCTGTGGAAAAGATTAGATGGTTTTCCATAGTTTTCTTAGTTTAATGTCCAAAATTCCTAATTTTGCCGTATAAATTCTTAGATAAAGCAATTAAATTAAATTTAGATAGAAGATAATCCCTAGAAAAATCCTAAAAATTAGCAAAAATATTAATTTATTAAAAATATTACTAAATTTTGTAACTTTAAGTAATTTTAATTTTTTCCACAGATTAATAAAAAACCTTAAATAGTAACATCAGTCACGGCAATTTTTGCCATTTTCCCGAAAAATGAGTACACTGGTCTAGTTTTACCCTCCAAACCTCCCACAGTATGAGCGAAATTTTTACCAAAAAAGTTTGGTTTTCTAACGTAAAAAATGATTTATTATCAGGGACACTCGTTGCTTTAGCCCTCATTCCTGAAGCCATCTCTTTCTCCATTATTGCTGGAGTTGACCCCAAAGTGGGCTTATATGCCTCTTTTTGCATTGCAGTTATCACCGCCTTTATGGGGGGTCGCCCTGCCATGATTTCGGCGGCTACAGGAGGGATGGCCCTATTGATGACCACTTTAGTCAGAGATCACCCTGCCAACGGTTTACAGTATCTTTTCGCCGCTACTATTCTTACAGGTATTCTACAACTTCTCTGGAGTTGGATCAAACTCGCAAACCAGATGCGGTTTGTGCCTCGTTCCGTAATGATCGGATTTGTCAATGCTTTGGCTATCCTAATTTTCCAGGCACAACTCCCTCAGTTTCAAGGGGCTTCTTACCTAGTTTATGTCATGGTTGCTGCGGGCTTAGGTATTATTTATGGCCTACCACGACTAACTACCATCGTTCCTTCCCCTTTAGTGGCTATTATCATCATTACTGCTGTCTCTTGGATAGGAAAATGGGACATCCCTACTGTGGGAGATCAAGGAGAGTTACCCAGCAGTTTACCGATTTTTGCTATTCCCCAAGTTCCTTTTAATTTTGAAACCTTACAAATCATCCTCCCTTATGCTTTAGCTCTCTCTTTGGTAGGGTTACTCCAATCCTGTTTAACGGCTAATGTTATTGATGATTTAACTGATAGCTCTAGCAATAAAAACCAAGAGGCCTTAGCTCACGGAACGGCCAATATTGTCACGGGATTTTTGGGCGGGATGGCTGGATCTGCCATGATTGGTCAATCGGTCATTAATGTTCGCTCCGGGGGAAGGGCCCGCCTTTCTACCCTCAGTGCCGGTATTTTTCTGTTTATTTTTATTATTATCTTTGGAAAATGGGTAGCAGAAATTCCTATGGCTGCCTTAGTGGCAGTGATGATTATGGTTTCTATTAGCACCTTTAACTGGGGTTCTATTATAAATATTGGCAAATTCCCTAAGAATGAAACCGCCGTCATGATCACTACTGTATTTATTACAGTTTTAACCCGTAATTTAGCCATTGGGGTATTAATTGGGGTGGCTATGAGTGCTATTTTCTTTAGTCGGAAAATTGCTAATCTCATTCATGTGGATTCTTACTTAAAAGAAGAAAGTAATGAGCGCATTTATAGTGTCAATGGGCAAGTGTTTTTTGTCTCTGTCGATAGTTTCTTAAGTGCCTTTGATTTCCGTGAGAAATTGAACAAAGTTATTGTAGACCTAACCTATGCTCATTTATGGGACCATTCCGCAGTGGATGCAGTGGATAAAGTGGTATTACGTTATCGTAAAAGAGGGGTGAAGGTGGAATTAATTGGACTCAATGAAGCAAGTGCCACCCTTTTAGAACGATTAGCAATTCACGATCAGCCCGATCCTTTGGAGAATATAGGCAATGATTAGATTTTTTGTAGAGGCAAAATAGCCTCTACAATTGATCTCACGCACTGTATTGCCATTCTTGGGTTTTTTCTCTGACTTTCTCTAACTGATAGGCTAATAGTTCTCGGGTTTCCCGGTAACTTTCCAATTCAGTTAAATGGGGTTGTCCTCGTAATAATTGGCCTTGTTGTTCTAATTTTTCCAGTCTTTGGGTTGTTTGGGCAATAATTTTATTGGCTAAAGTTAGTTTTTCTGATAACTGCTGTTCATCTCCAGAAATCACCATAGGCATATCTAGAAGGTTAATCACCTTCTTAATGTCTGTTAAACACAGGGAAAGTTGTTCTTGATAATCCCTGAAAATCCCTTGTACTGTTTTACTGTGGTCAGTTGATAAATTCTTCATGAAATTTAATCCTAAGTATACGACTCCTACAAAATAATTGGACTTGATACTAACACTGCTTTTTTATTAAAAGAGACTATTTTTAGATAGTTTTAAGAATTTCGAGCATTCAATAATGGACAATGGACAATGGATAATGGATAATTACCTCTCCCTAAAAGGCTTTCTTCTCTTACTTGACTCACGGAAAGAACTTAACCATTCTCGAAAGGGTAATAAACTAGCTTCCCATAAGTTATTGTATACTTCTCCTGTTGTCAGTCCAGTGGGGGGAAACTCGTCACGACGGGGATGATAATAGGTTTTAAAGACAATATCCCATAAGGGGAAAAAGGCTGCAAAATTCTTATCCAAATGTTCTGGTTGAAAGGAATGATGTAGACGATGGTATTGTGGGCCTGTAATCACTCGGGATAAATACCCTAAGTTTAACCGTAAATTCAAATGAATAAACTGTAACCAGATAATTGCTATGAAGGTAATAATACCCAATGATAAGCCGTTAAACTTAAATAATAACCCCATTGGCAACTCCAAACAGAATAGTAAAAAGGGATCTTCTAACCAATGGACTCGTCTTGTACTGGTGACATTAAGAGACACCTCACTATGATGAAACTTATGTTGCTCCCATAACCAAGTTGTATGTTGCCAACGGTGAAACCAATAGTAAAAAAAGTCTGTGACTAAAAAGTACAATAATGCTATTAGTCCATAGGTTAGAGGATTATGGGGAACGGGTAAATTAATTAGAGGCAATTCTAGCCAATTTTGGATTAAATCAATTAATAAGCCAATTCCTGTGGCCTGGAGGGCAAAACTCACTAATATATAGAAAACATACCATCCTAAATTAAACCAAACATGACTTAATGGTTGATGTTTTTCAACTGGCCTTATACGTTCAATCAACATGAAGAAACCGTACATCAGAAAACCAGTTAAGATATATTTGGCAAAGTTAAGAAAATCAGAAAACAATTCCATTGTTAAAATTATTTAGATACTATATTTTTCATAAAAGTCCACTTATATGTTACCATAAAATATATTTTTTACCATATATTTTTTAATATTTACAGTTTTAACTTGATTACAGATCAGATAAAAAGTCATCTAGTTCTTCTGGAGTAAAGTCCATTTTAGGAAAGTCAAGAGGTTTATATTCTCTTTCTTCACGGAATAAACAATAATTGATGATGTCTTGTAATTTATCACTAAAATTATCCATGAGTTTATCAATAGTTTCTTGAAGACAAACTGACTTACTAAATGTCCAGTCAATGCGCAATTGATTATTCATTATTAGGCTATTTATCTCAATCAAGCAACTTCTTTTATCTCTTTTACTCCTGGCATTGCCACTAGGTTCTTTTGCTATTTTAAAGGTGGATTCTGGAGTAAATAAATTATTGAATTGTCCGAAGTGATTAAAATGAATTTCTGCATTGGGAAGATTTTTTAATTGTTTTTTAATTGCTTTACCTCCTAAATAACGTAAGATTCCATAATTAATACCATGATCAGAAATATTATTTAATTGTTCTTTGATCCTGTTGATTGCCTCTAGATTATTTTCTGCTTTACTTAAATCAAATACTACAGGAAATAAAGTAGTAAACCAACCAATAGTACGGGATAAATCAACATCTTCAAATAAGTTTTCTCGCCCATGTCCTTCTAACTCTATCAGTAATTTCTTTTGTCCTATTAATGTTTCAAAGGTTTGCACTAAAGCAGCAATTAAAACTTCATTAATTTGTATTTGATGGCGACTAGGAATTTCTTTTAATAATCTTTGTGTGTCTTCTTCACTAAAGTTTAGGGATAGAGTTTCCGCCTCACTCATTATATTTTCACCTGTGGGTAAGTCAACAGGTAGAGGGGAAATTGAATTATTAAACATAGTGAGATATTCGTCTAGTTTTGAGGTTATTAATTCAGAATTCACGTAACTTTGTAACTGTTCTGACCAATATTTAAAAGAGGTTGTTTTTTGCGGTAATAATATTTCTTTATTTTGATTTATTTGTTGATAAACTATCTGTAAATCTTCTAGAAAAATACGCCAAGAAAGACCATCAATTACTAAATGGTGCATGACTATTAAGAGGCGACTACTGCGATGATTTCCTAAGTTAAACCAAGCAATTTTAATTAATGGTTCTGTATCTAAAGAAAAGCTAGATTGTATTTGTGTAGCAGTGCTAGAAATAGCTAACTCTAAAACTTGATCGGGTAAGCTGGAGAAATCAATTTCTATAAAGGGAATAATATTATTAAGATCGTTGTTAACTTGTTGCCACCCTAACTCTGTTAGTTCAAAGCTTAAACGTAAAGCGTCATGATGTTCTAATAATTTAGTAATTGCCTGTTGTAAATTTTGTGTATTAATTTGCTGTTCAATTTCTAATAAAATAGCTTGATTCCAATGATGAGGATCTCTTAAATTTTGTTCAAAAAACCAGTTTTGAATAGGGGTTAAGGGAACCACACCAGTGACGGTTCCTTGTTCAGCTTTAATAGTGGATAAACTTTGATTAATAGCTGTAGCTAGTTTAGCAATAGTTTGGTGTTGAAATAAATCTTTTGGTGCAAGCTTTAATCCCATTTGTTTAGCTTTTGCTACCACCTGAATAGCGAGGATAGAATCACCACCTAAAGCAAAGAAATTATCATTAACACTAAGGCGATCGCAGCCTAAAACTTGACTCCAAATAATTGCTAAAGACTTTTCTTGGGGTGTCTCAGGAGCAATAAATTCTTGTTGTATATTAGTATTAATCTCCGGTTCAGGTAAAGCTTTACGGTCTATTTTTCCATTGGGAGTTAAGGGGAGTGAGTCTAAGATTACATATAGAGAGGGAACCATATAATCAGGTAAAGTTTCCTGAAGAAAACGGCGTAAATTTTCTTCTCCTGAAAATGTTGCTGTTGACTCTATAACCAGATATGCAACTAATCTTTTATTACCGTTATTATCTTCTTTGACTGTTGCTACAGCTTGAGCAATATCTGGATGTTTTAATAACTTGTCTTCTACTTCTCCTAACTCAATGCGAAAACCTCTTACTTTTACTTGATAGTCATTGCGGCCTAAATATTCAATTTCACCATCTTCTCGTAATCTTACCCTATCTCCTGTTTTATACAATCTTTCTCCCTCTCCAAAAGGACTGGGAATAAACCTTTCTGCGGTTAATACAGGTTGATGTAAATAACCCCTAGCTAACCCTTTTCCTCCTAAATATAATTCCCCTGGTACACCCATAGGCACCGGTTGCAAATAATGATCTAAAATATAAGCTTGGGTATTAGTAACAGCAAAACCAATACTAGGAGAATTTTGTGTTTCTGGGTTAATTAAAGCTACCGTTGAATAGGTGGTATCTTCAGAAGGTCCGTAAAGGTTAAAGACTTTTTCAACAGGAGAATTTTTGTATAATTTTTGAACAAGATGCTTAGAAAGAGCTTCCCCTGCTAAGTTAATGGTTTTGACGCTGTTGGGAATAGCATTGAGTCTTAATAACTCAGTTGCTGCTGTGGGGACAGTATTAATTAAAGTTACTTTCTCTATATAAGATAACTCAGGTAAAGCGAGAGCATTGTCTACTAAGATAACGCTTCCACCCCAACTTAAGGGAACAAAAATTTCAAATACAGATAAGTCAAAACAGACAGAGGTTGATGCTAATACCCCTGATATTTGTTCTGAGGTAAAGGTGTCTTTTGCCCAGTTTAACAAGGAAGCTGTGCTACTATGGGCGATCGCAACTCCTTTTGGTCTTCCGGTGGAACCTGATGTATAAATAAGATAAGCTAAATTTTGGGGTAAAACGTTAGTAGAAGGGTTAATGATAGGTTGTTCAGTAATTTTATCTTGATCTAAATCTAAATCAACAATTGTCACCCCTGGAGGTTGTAGAATATTACCTTGAGTGATCAGAATAGGTATTTTTGCATCTTCTATCATTAAAGCCAAACGTTCCGAGGGATAATGAGGATCTAATGGTAAATAAGCTCCCCCTGCTTTTAAGATAGCCAGAAGTGTAATAATAAGGTGAGGGGAACGGTTTAAACAGACACCCACAGGGGTTTCCGGTTTCACTCCCAACTGTTGCAGATAATGAGCGAGTTGGTTGGCCTGACTATTTAGTTCGTGATAGGTTAATTGTTGAGTTTCATGGATAAGAGCGATCGCATTAGGAGTATTTTCCACCTGCGTCTCAAATAGTTGATAGATCAAACTCCCAACTCCGGTGTCTCCCAGTCTCCCCATCTCCCCATCTCCCAACTCCGGTGTCTCCCAGTCTCCCCATCTCCCCATCTCCCCATCTCCCAGTCTCCCCATCTCCCAGTCTCCCCATCTCCCAGTCTCCCCATCTCCCAGTCTCCCCATCTCCCCACTCCCCACACTTCCCACACCCAAAGGAAGACTCCACAAAGGTTGCTGAGGGTTAGCAATAATACCTGTAATTAAGGTTTGAAAATGCTCAGCTAAACGCTGTATTCTACTCTCTTCAAAAAGATCGCTATTATATTCAAAAGTAGCAGTTAAACCTTCTTTTGTTTCGCTCATAAACAAGGTTAAATCAAACTTAGCTGTTGTACTCTCAGGTTTTATTGAGGTTAAAGATAAACCAGGTAACTCAATAGACTGCATAGGAATATTTTGCAGCACAAACATTACTTGAAACAAAGGAGTATAACTTAAATCTCTTTCTGGTTGTAATGCTTCCACTAACTGCTCAAAAGGAAGATCCTGATGACTATAAGCACCCAAAGTTGTCTCTTTTACTTGTTGTAATAATTCTAAAAAGGTTATTGTCCCTGATAAACGAGTTCGCAGGGTTAAAGTGTTAGCAAAAAAGCCGATTGATTTTTCAGTTTCCCTATGGTTACGGTTAGCAATAGGAGAACCGACAATAATATCCTCACTATTAGTATAGCGATGTAATAGCACTTTAAACGCTGCCAACAGGATCATAAATAATGTACTATTTTGCTGCTGACTTAACTGTTTTAAAGCGCTAGATATTTCTTCTGACAGTTGAAACGTCAAAGTATTCCCGTTAAAAGTTTGTATGGGGGGACGAGGGCGATCGCTTGGTATTTCTAATAAAGTTGGGGCATTTTCTAACTGTTTTTTCCAGTAAGTTAGTTGTGTTTCTAATGTGTCCCCTTGTAACCATTTTCGCTGCCAAGCTGCAAAGTCTAAATATTGTATGGGAAGTTTCGATAAAGAAGAAGGTTTTTGTTGTGAAAATGCTTGATATAATGCTGCAACTTCTTGAATAAATATACCCACAGACCAAGCATCTGCTACACTATGATGAATTACCAATAGTAATATGTATTCTTCTTCTGCTAACTGGAGCAGTTTAACCCTTAATAAAGGACTTTGCTCTAAGTTAAAAGGTTGTTTTATTGCATCTTCTACTAACTTTTTAGCAGATTCTTCTGAGTGAGGAATATTCTTTAAATCAATAATAGGTAAGTTTAAGGTTATCTTAGAATAAATTATTAGTTGAGGTTTTCCGTCAATAGTTTGAATACCAGTCCGTAAAACCTCATGACGACTAACCACTTCATTGAGACTATTTTGCAGAACAGAAATATCTAGTTTACCTGTTAAACGAACTACACCAGGAATATTATAAAAAGGACTATCAGGTTCAAGTTGTGCCAAAAACCATTGTCTTTGTTGAGCAAAAGATAACGGTAACTCTCCATTACGCTCAATTTTTTCTAAGGGTAAAAATTCTTGTTTTCCTTCTCCTTCAATAGCTTTAGATAAACTGCTAATAGTTGGTTTTTCAAATAATACTCGTAAGGGTAACTCCACTGAAAAAACTTGTCTAACTTGTGACATTACCCTTGTTGCTAGAAGAGAATGTCCACCTAACTCAAAAAAGTTATCTTCTACACTTATTTGACTAACCTTTAAAATAGTTGCCCAAATACCTGCTAAAATTTCTTCTGTTGCTGTTTTTGGAGCAACATAATCTTCACTATTTAATTCTATCTCTGGTAAAGCTTTCCGATCTATTTTTCCATTAGGAGTTAAGGGTAAACTGTCTAACTCCATAAACCGAGAAGGAATCATATAATTAGGTAATTTTTCCCCTAAAAACTCTTTTAAGTACCCGTATAATTTTATTTCACCCATTCTGTTCCCTGTTCCCTCTTCCCTATTCCCTTTCGTTACGATATAAGCAATTAAACTTTCTTCTTTAACAATAACAACAGCTTCTCTTACTTGGGGATGGGTTAATAATATTGTTTCTATTTCCCCTAACTCTAAACGAAAACCTCTTAATTTTACCTGATAATCTATTCTACCTAAATATTCTATTTCTCCGTCTTCTCCATACTTCACTAAATCTCCTGTTTTATACAATCTTTCTCCATCTATCCCCCCTTTTACCCCCTTACTAAGGGGGGTTGGGGGGATCGCAATAAATCTTTCTGCTGTTAACTCTGGCCTGTTTAAATACCCTCTAGCAATCCCCATTCCTCCAATATATAATTCTCCTGGTACACCGATAGGAACTCGATTATAATCTTTATCTAAAATATAAAATTGTGTATTATTAATAGGTTTCCCAAGTCTAACTTTATCTGAGTTTACTTTATAAACCGATGACCAAATAGTTGTTTCAGTTGGTCCGTATAAATTCCAAACTTTCTTAGACTTTTGTTGCAGATATTGTGCTAAACCTGGATCTAATGCTTCCCCACCGCAGAAAATAGTTAAATCTTTTTTTCCTTCCCAACCTGATGAAACTAAGAGTTTCCAAGTAGCAGGAGTTCCTTGCATTACTGTCACTTGATGAGTTTCTAACTGTTGTGCAATACTAACACCATCAACAGCAATATTTCGAGCAACTAATATTAACTTAGCCCCAACTATTAAAGGTAAATATAGTTCCAATGCAGCAATATCAAAGGAAAGGGTAGTAACAGATAATAAGGTATCATTATCTGTCAAACCTGGTTTTTTGCTCATTGAAAGTAAGAAGTTACTTAAGGCACGATGAGGTATTTGTACACCTTTAGGAATACCAGTTGAACCAGATGTATAAATAACATAAGCTAGGTTTTCTCGATTGATTTCTATGTCAATATTTGTATCTTTTTGTTTATTTATTTTCGCTTTAAGTTCCTTAATATCAACGAAGAATTTTATACTCTCCTCACTCCGAACTCCGCTGCGTAGCACGACGAAGTCGCCCTCCGAACTCCCTATTAAATAATTAATTTCTGAATCTTTGATCATAAAATCAAGACGTTTTTCAGGATAATTAGGATCTAGGGGTAAATAGGCTCCACCTACTTTAAGAATAGCTAATAAACTAATTACCATTTCTAAAGAAGGTTCTAAACAAATACCAACTAAAGTCTCAGTTTTAACCCCTAAACTGTGTAAATAATGAGCTAGTTGGTTAGCTTTTTGATTAAGTTGTTGATAGGTTAAAGATTCCTCCTCAAAAACAACAGCAATATTATTAGGTGTTTTCCAAACTTGTACCTCAAATAATCGATGAATAGGGATATATTTATCTTCTTCTATTATCTCCCAGTCTCCCAGTCTCCCAGTCACGAGATCGCCTTCTATTAATAACTGTTTTTCCTCCGAATATGTAAGTAAATTTAATTTTGAAATATGTTGCTCAGAATTATTTATTATTGAATCTAACAATATTTTAAAATTTGCAATCAAACGCTTAATTGTTGACTCTCGAAACAAATCAGTATTATATTCAAAAACACCTCTTAAACCAGAGTCAGTTTCGTACATATCTAAACTTAAATCAAAGCGAGATGTTTGACTTTCCCACGATAATGTCTTCAAAGTCAACCCGGGTAAATTGACCTTTTGACTAGGGGGATTATGCAAAATAAACATCACCTGAAACAGTGGGTTATGGCTTAAATTACGCTCTGGTTGTAAAATTTCGACTAAATATTCAAAAGGCAAATCTTGATGTGCATAAGCACCCAAGGCAACCTCTTTTACTTCACTTAAAAAATCTCTAAAACTAATATGACTTTTAATCTGTGTACGAAACACTAAATTATTAACAAATAAACCAATTAAATTCTCAATTTCAGTGCGGTTACGATTAGCAACAGTAGAACCCACTGAAATATCATTTTGTCCTGTATAACGATACAACAAAATTTTGAAAGCTGCCAACAACGTCATAAAAAGTGTTGTCCCTGCTTGACGTGAAAGGGTTTTCAAACTGTCTGAAACTTCAGGAGAAAGGAAAAATTCCTCAGTTGTCCCCCGAAAGCTTTGAATAGCTGGACGAGGAAAATCTGTAGTTAATTGCAGAATAGGTGGGTGATTCTCTAATTTTTTGCTCCAATACTCTAATTGCTCACTTTTTTCTTTTCCTTGTAACCATTTTCTTTGCCAAACAGCAAAATCAGCGTATTGAATAGGTAAACTAGGTAAGGGGGAAGGTTTTTGTTGAGAAAAAGCTTGATAAATAAGGGCTAATTCTTGAATTAGTACCCGCATTGACCAATAATCAGCAATAATATGATGAACGGTAAATAATAAGACATAATCTTCTTTATCTCTTTGAAAGATAACACTTCTCAATAAGGGCGTTTTCTCTAAGTTAAAGGGTTGTAATGCTTGGTATTTAATATTAGTTTTGATTTCTTTTTCTTGTTCTCTTTTTGATAAATTTTGTACATCTATTAGGGGCATATCTAAGGTTATATCTGAGATTATTTTTTGTTTTGCATCACCCTTAATAACAATGAAAACTGTCCTTAATATTTCATGTCTTCGGATAATTTCATTTAAGCTTTTCTTGAGTATATTTAGATTTAATTTCCCTTTTAATTCTAGAGCAGCAGGAATATTATAGGCAGCATTATCCCCTTGCAAGCTATCTAAAAACCAGAGGCGAGACTGAGCGAATGATAGGGGAAATAATTGTTTTTTTTGTTTCTTTTTTTGTTCTAACTTTGCTAATAGTTGTCTCTTTTCTTCTAAGGAAAGTTGATTAATTGCTGATTGCTTTTTGTTCATTTTATACTTGAACTGTCGATAGTTGTTGCCTAAGTTCTTGTTCTAATGATTCTATTTTAGCTCGAAATTCTGCTTGTAGACTATGGATCTGCCTCCTCAATTCTTTTACTAATGTGGTTAGTGAAGGTTGTTTGTTAGTTCTTGGTACGGATTGACCTTCACTAACTACTTTTTCCATCTCTCGCAACTTCCTTTCCAACCTCTGGATCTCGTTGCGACGTTGGATGGCCTTTTTCATATCCTTGTACGCTTGGCTATCCTTTGAACCCAGATACTTAGCCATTTTGTCTTTAAATTTGCTTTTGGGGCTATTATCTAGCTCAGGCTTTTTTGTGTTAAGGACAGCTTTCATTAAACGGTAGTAGGTGTATTTCTTCCCTTTTTTGGTGATGGTTGAGTACCCAATCCAGGTATTGGGACCAGCTACAGGTCCTGATGCTTTTATCTGGGCGATTCTAGCTTTGATGGCCAGTTGGGTCGACATGATTAACAGTTGGTGAAGGTTATACTTGTATAATATACCTTCACTAACTACTTTGTCAAGAGCGATCGCATCCTAAAAATGCGATCGCATTTTCAGCCACCGAGATGTTACAGAGAAGCAGCAAAAGCAAAGTCAGCAGCACTCAAACTACCAGCATTAATTCCTAGTGCAGCTTAGCAAAAATAATCCACCAGTCACTTATGATCTTTAAAGCCCTTAAATTTCCAAACGAACGGCTTAGCAAAATGTTGATTAAAGTAATCAATAAAATTGAGAATTTTTTGGGATAGTTCTTCAGTTGAACGGACAGTAATTCTTTTGAGTAAACGCCGGACTAAGATCGAAAACCAACACTCAATTTGATTAAGCCACGATGTATGTTTGGGAATATAAACAAAGCGAATTCGATGAGATTCATCTGATAAAAAATCTGCTCTGCTGTCCATAGATTGCAAAATCCCCTCCTTTTCTTTTCTCCCCAAATCAATAGTAATTCCACAGCTTTCTGCTACTAATTTGACTAAGCTTTCCGATTTATGAGTGTTGAGTTTATCTACAATAAAAATCCATTCTGCTTTTTCATCAATCTTAATCGTTCTCTGGATATGTTCAGAAAAATCTTGTTCTGTTCTTGTCGGTCCAATAAAGGGACTAACAACTTTTCCTCTTGCCACATCCCAGTTCGCAATCAAGCTTAAAGTTCCGTGTCTTTCATATTCAAATTCGATTTTTTCTACTTGTTTAGGCTTGATTCTTTTGTTCGGAAATAATCTCTCAAGAGCTTGAATCCCTGTCATTTCATCTGTACTAATTAAATGAATTCCTTGTTCTAACAAAGTTTTAGCTTCTTGATGAAGTTCACAGATATATTTGACTTGCTTTTTAAATTTTAAGGGATCATCAATTTTGGCATTTAACCAGTAACGAACGAGATGTGGTTGTAATGTCGCTTCTTTTTAAAAAACGCCCCACACTACGGGGGGAAATCTTTTCGACAATTCCTCTTTTTATGGCTTCATCCGCCAACTCTGAAGGTGTCCAATGGCTCACTGGTCTGTCTGATTTTTCACATTCTTCACAAGCGATCTCTACAATCTGGACTACTTGTTCGACCGTAAAGGATTTTGTTGTTCCAGGTCTTGGGCGATCGCTTAAAATTCCTTTGATCAAGACCATTAATGCTTTCTCCGTTACCTGTTGTTCTTCGGCGGCACTCAGTTTTTCTCTCTCCTCAAACCATTGCGATCGCCACTGACGCACTTGTACTCGGTCTAATTCTAATCTTCGACTAATCGAACTATTGCTCTCTCCTGATGCTGCGGCTAAGATTAGCTTGGCTCGTCTAACAAGGCGATAGGGGTTTGTTGTCCCTCTCACTATTTGTTGGAGTACTGTTTTCTGTAGGTTGGAGAGGTTAATTGGCAATGCTTTTATCATGGACATCAACTTCGAGATTCTTCCGTTAGTTTCATTGAAACACATTGTCGTGGCTAGTCACGAAAGTTTCTGTAAAAATCTGGTGGATTACTTTCGCCAAGCTGCACTAGAGCGAGATCCACTACATCTAAAATCGACTTTGTTACTTCACTTAACCCTGCCGGACCATCGACAACAATGGCATCATATTTATCGGAAATCGTATCAATGGTTTCAAATAATTGCTCAGGATCTAAGATCGCTTGAGTAGGGATTTTCACTGATTCTAATTGAGATATCCAAGTTGAACTTGATTGTTGAGAATCAGCATCGATTAAAATAACAGAACCATTAAAGGAAAGCTAATAAGCAAAATGTGCCGCTGTGGTGCTTTTGCCACACCCTCCTTTTTGGTTGACTAATCCAATGATCATTACTTTATTTTTTCATAATATTAATTATTTTTAAGAGTACCATCTTCGGTGATCTTGTTGCGCTTTCGCGCGGATCACCGAGAAGAAGAATTCAGGGCAGATCCATGAAAACAACGAAAACAGTGCAGGGGAAAATTGATCCCCTTAATTTCCTGCAACTATCTATTTTCGACTTACCTGTTCAAGATACACCCACAAAACTAAGGTATCCCAATCCCAAGAAAGCTCAGAAATTTAGAGACTTAGCTGACCGAATGCAAAGCCAAATCGATAATAAGCTAAACCCTGCTATTGGTCAACAACGCCCTACCAGGAGACGGGCGAGGATTGCTGCATCTATGAGGGAAGACGGGGAAAAATTGGCTTTAATTCAAGCATGGTTGTATGCAATGGCTGATGCTTTAGATGAAGGCACATTACCCCGTATTCTGTCAGACATTAGCACAAAAACCCAGTTATCCGACTTAGCAGATTTCAGAGACCCCAAGTGGCGCGATGACTCCATCAAACGGGGTCTAGCGGTTGACGGTTGGGCTAGATCGCTGTTACGAGCTAATCTCGGTACAGTTTCTAGTGTCCGCAAAGCGATCTTAGTTTTAGAAGAACTCCATCAAGCCCCCGTCATCGACCCAAAAGTTAAGCAAATAGCTGAAATTGAGCGCAGTTTGATTGGAGCTAAGATTCCTGGGTATTTTCCAACGCCTAAGCCGATTTGTGAGCAAATGGTCAAATTAGCAATACTTCAGCCAGGCATGAGAGTCTGGGAACCATCAGGTGGGAAGGGTGACATTGCCAGTGCTATCAAAGAGGCTGCTGATGTAAACCTAGAAGTCTGTGAACTTAACTATAATCTGAGAGAACTACTCAAACTGAAAGGTTTTAATGTTATTGTCTCTGACTGTTTTGATATTACCACATCCTACGACAGAATACTAATGAATCCACCGTTTGTTAAAGGCAGCGAGATAAATCATATTCGTTATGCTTTTGATCGTCTCGTTGATGGTGGACGGTTGGTAGCCATTGTTCCTGAATCTATTGAATTCCGGAAGGACAAGAAATATCGGGAGTTTCGGGAGTGGTTAGAAGACAAGTGCATCATTAATGATCCGTTGCCACAAGGAAGTTTTCTGAATAGCGATAGATCCACAGGGGTTAACACAAGAATCCTCGTCTTAGAGCGTTAGCTTGCGCTTTGCGCTGTCATCAGGATAATTAGGGATTATCCTGATGACTTACTCCAAATATCAAAGCAAAGTCGTTCCTTTAGAGAATAACTGGCGGTTAAACTGTCTTTTGCCTCACTTGGCTACTATTACCAACCCCAAGGGCGAAAGACATACCAGTTATTTCGGTTTTAATTGCTATGAAGAAGCTAAAGCATTCTCTCAATATCTCACCGAAAATAACCTTTGCTCAAGAGCAATTATTCGTCGGAGTCAAAGGCTATCTTTGTGCAACTACGAGATTAAAAGTTGGGGTGTAGGCTCAGCAATTCTAGTCAGAATATTGAACCAACAGGACTTGCCTCTGATTAATTTTGTAAACCAAGAACAGCAAGTATCTTAAGCCCCAATTTGAAAAACATCTACACCTAATAATACCATGTCTTATACAGAATTTCAACGTCTCGATTGTCAAGGTATTCCTACCATTGAATACCGTGCAGAACCAACAGAACCAATCGTTCCTGAACGAATCCAATTTGATTTTATTCCTCGATTTCCTCATGATCAATATGGTTATTCTGAACCCAAATATGTCTTCCCTGAGCCTGTAATCCTAGTTTCACAATGGCAAGAATGTCAGGACAATCAATACGATTTCTTTGATTATTACGAAGTTTACTATATTTGTGCCTTGGAATTAGTTGAATACAGTTTAACCAGAAAAAGCCTGTACGAAGCACCTTCTTGGAAATACGGAATCCGAGGAACTAACGGCACTAAAGAATTAATTTGGTTTGAAGAAAATGAGTTGATTTCTATCAACGAAATTAATTCAGAAGACCAGGAGTTTTAGATGGATTTAGGAGGACGGTTGTTCTCCTTTTTTTGTTTTTACGCTTCGCGTGAATAGTTGAAACAATTACCCTTGCAATATTATGTCTGATCTCATGTTGCCCGAAGAAATCCGAGCCGAATTCACTGTTAACGCCGACGGTAGCACCACGACCAGTATTCGGGGGGCAGCTCGGTTAATCGGAGTCCCCCACAATAGTTTACTTTATCAACTTAATGGTGGTCGAAAACAACCATCAAAATTATATCAAAAGCTGACTGAGCATGGTTTTGAACCTGGTCAATTTTCTCAAGGTCTTTCTGAAATCGCTTTAACGTTAATCATCGAACACTATAGTTTTGACGCTCGAAAATGTACCTCTCAAGCTCGTCAAGTTTACCGTGCTTTTGCCGCCGTGGGTATTCGTGCTTGGCTATATGAACAACTAGATTATGAAGAAAAACCATCCCCTAATACTAAGATTGTACCCACAATAGAAGAAATCGACCTAGTATTTGCTGGCTTAGAAAAGCTTAATATTGCACCCCAGTTAATTCAGTCAGCCAAATTAACAGCAATTGCTAAAACTTTTCCTCACTTAGGAACGGCAGCCGAAGAAAGTAAACAGTTGCTTTTTGCACATAACCAAGTCGAAGAAATCCCATTATCACCAACGAAACTAGGGAAAATCATTGCTGAGCAATTAGGGTTATCTAAACCCATTTCTGCCCGTCGTATCAACCAAATATTAATCACAGTTGGATTTCAAGATTCCGAAAGAGTTAGCAACTCCAAAGGAAAGACAAAAATCCAATACAAATTGACGAAGTTAGGGGAAGAATACGCACGAATACAGTTAGATACAGCAAGAGGTCACAACAAGACTATTTATGTCATTCGTTGGTTCAAATCAGTTATTCCTATTATTACAGAGGCTATGAACAATGATCAATAACTTCGACGCTCAACATTATGCGTCGCTATATTGCCAATACGATCCCGAATCTGGTAATCGAAACTGGAAAGAACTTCTCGAACAAAACACAGTAGAAACCATTGATTTACTGATTGCTAAAAATGCCCTGAACGCCCAAGAGAAAGAGGTAGAAGTTCAAAGAATCATCTACTATGGTTCACCTTTGGCTCAACAATTAACGGAAGAAAATCGGGTTAGCTACAGTTTTCAGATTACAGCTTATGCTTTATTCCCTAATATCATCTCAGTCAATTTCTTTGATGACAAGTTCAACTCAACGATTCCTAAGCCTAAGTTTTATCTTGGACAACCTATTATTGTTGATACCTTGGAAGGAATGGATGAAACTGATTATATTGTGACAGGAATTGCTTTAAACTATTCCCCAGAAACTAATCCATCTTGGTCTTATTGTGTATTTCCTGAAGCAACAACTGGGTATTTCAGGAAGGGTTAAACAGTTATCTACGTTGAGTCGAAAGATGGCAGAGAAACTATTAACTAGGAAGCGCATTGAAGATATTATTAGGGCTTCTGAGTTATTATCAAAGCCTCTGGTTTTGAATGGTTCTCATCAGACTTAATTGATGTCTCAGGGGATATTTTAAAATGTCCCCTACTCTTGACAAATAAAGGAATTGATTATTTTTAGATTTTGGGTTAGGATAATTCAGATTTATCCCCTCATTTACTTGTCCAAAAATTGTTGAACTTGATGTTCTGATAAAGCCCTCGGTTCTATCTTTTGAAACTGCTCAATCCTCTTAAGATGGATTCTGGCTGATGAGATATTACTAAGTCGCAGTAGCACCATGTCTTTATACATAATATCACTGGGAGATATTTTATCTAAAAATAAATCTCCCAGTTGATTTTTGTCAATTTCAAAATCTAACTGTTTTAAGAACAAATCTCTTTTATTCGGACGACAAGAAACTAAATACCAGTTCATCAATTAAGCCAAGAAAAAAAATTGAATCAATTATATTTTGATTCAATTAATATGTTATCCTATTAACATCATCTAAGTCAATTAGTTGAAATATTTAGTAACTCAAAAAAGCCAACTATCGTGTGTAATATATCTTAACTAACCTAAAGAAAAAGTGACTAAAGCACTACCCATTATCCCTAAAGAAATAGAACAATTAATTGACAATAATATATCCGTTGCTAACCGAGAGGCAGTTCCAGGTTTTACCATCGATGGGGAAACATCAAAAGACCTAGATGATGCTTTATGGTTACAACCAAATCCATCAGGGGCAGTGATATCAGTCCATATTTCTGATGTATCTGCTATTATTCAACCAGGTTCTTCCCTAGAAGCTCATGCACTCTCACAGGTGGAAACTCGCTATCTCGCAACAAAGAATATACCCATGTTTCCCCATGAACTCTCGGAGGATAAATTATCCCTCTTAGAAGATAAATTACGCTTAACTGTGACAATTAGGATCACCTTGGACAGTCACTCTAATATCAAAGAGACTTCACTTCATCTAACCCATTTAACCAGTCTCAAACGATTTTCTTACACTTCAGCAGATGCCTCTCTTCATGACCCCTCATCCCCATTTTTTCAAATGTTACGTTACTGCGAACTATGGGCGCAAAAGTTAGCCTGGAAACGTCAAGATGTCGGTGCAATAGGTTTAAGCAGTGTCGGTGGGGTAAACTTAGACGAAGAGGGGCGCATCCTCACCACCCCACTGTATCATTCACAGCAAATCATCCAAGAATTTATGATTTTGGCTAATACAGCAGTGGCAAGTTTAGCAGAAAAGCATCGATTACCAATCCTTTACCGTAATCATACTGCGAATGCCATTGCCCCCAAAAGTCAAGAATTGATAGAAACTTTGACCACACTGGGTTTACCCGAATTAGTGAGACAGAAGTTGCAAAGTTGGTTAAATCCTGCCACCTATTCTCCTGCGCTTATTGGGCATTTTGCCTTAGCTTTACCAGCGTACACCCATTTTACCTCCCCCATTCGTCGAGTAGCTGATTACGTTAATCACCGTATTCTGAAAGCGGTTTTTATTGAGGGAAAAGATTCTCCCTACACCCTCGATGAACTGGGAGCGATCGCCAAGCAGATCAATAACAAACGCACTGAAGTAAAAGAACAACGAGACGAGCATTTCCGTGAGAAACGACTGAATGAAACAGTGAATATTTTACGAGATAAAGGAAAGATTGAGAATCTTTCAGATAAAGAGTTTTCCCAAATTATTAAAGATAGTTTGAGGGTATCAAAATTAGACAAAATTGTGCCGGAGGCTATCTCTAGGATAGAACAAGGCAACATAAAACCCGTGGATTTATACTATCTAATTTTTGGAGAGTATAACGATTTAGACAGGTTAGAGTTACTCAAAAACCAGATATTAGATTATCTATTCGAGGAACAGGTAGAGGCAACGAAAATTATCCAGATAGCCGCAACAACTAACCAAACAACGGTGGAATATATTGAAAAGACAACCGCATCGGGAAAATTTGCTTTTTGGTCTGTGTTAGAAGGGGAAACCACCGCTATTCCAGGGATGGCCAGTAACAAACAAGCAGCCAAACATCAGGCTAATTATTTATTAATAGAAGGAGTGTTAGATCAGAGTTTAGTGCCACCCCAGTTCATTGATGAAGATTCTTTGCAAGATGTTAGTTCAAAAACACAGATAGTTCCCGTTGAAACAACGGATGAGTCTATGGCTGTTTTAGAAACAGAAGAAATAGACATGGAACTTGTGCCATCGGCAGCATATCAATCTCCTATTGGTTATTTACATGAAACTTTACAGCGAGTAAAAATGAAACGCCCTGATTATTATTACCATCAGGTAGGAAATGACTGGCTTTGTCGTTGTCAGATTCAATGGTTAGATGAACCTCTGATTGAAACAGAAGCTATTGAAGCTTCCAAAAAAGACGCTAAAACTAATGCTTCGTTGAAGGCAATCGTTCACTTAGAAAAATTTGTTGTGGAGGAGTTATCCGATTGAGTCAGTTGACTTGAATTTGGTTTAAGATGATTTTATGCACTTAATTTCAGCAGGTAAACTCAAACAAGTAGCATCCAAATATCCTGATGTAACTAAAACCATAAAAGCCTTTTGTCAAACTATTAAAAAAGCTCAATGGAAAAATTTGATTGAACTTCAACAAGTTTATCGAGAAGCCGAAGCAGTTGGTAACTTTACAGTTTTAAATCTTAAAGGGAATAAATATCGTCTAATTCTCGATATTGACTATGAAGAACAAGTTGCTTATTTCAAATACTTTTTAACTCATGCTGAATATGATAAGGAGAAATGGAAAAATGACCCTTACTTTAAATAAAGAAAATTATCTAAGACTTTTAAAGGAAACTAAGATTATTCCCAAAATTATTGAAACTGAAGAAGAATATAGGGAATACTTAGCTGTGACTGAAAATTTAATGGCTAAGAAAAATCAGCGAACTCTAGAAGAAACCACATTATTTCGTTTACTGGTGAGATTAGTTGAAGATTATGAAGAAAAATTTTTTAATCTAGGAGATTGGAGTGACCTTCCTCCTCATGAAATTTTACAGCATCTGGTAGAATCAAGTGGCATGACCGAAAACGACTTACAAGAGGTGATTAGTTCTGATGGTGAGTTAATTGGAAACCTCCTTAATGGTCAACTAGCTATTAGCTTTGAACAAGCTCAAAAATTAGGAACATATTTTAAGGTTTCGCCTAGTTTATTTTGCCCTTCATAGTGAGATCAAATCAAAGGTTTATCTAAAGTTCACTTAATTTATCGAAGTAATTAGGGTTTGCTGAATAAAAGCAAAACCCTATTCTTTAAAAGGTTACACCCATATTCGCGATCGCAAAAAAGATCAGCTTTGTCGGCTACAAACCGCTATAATTGGTAGAAACACCTCCCAGTTGTTGGTCAAGAACAAATGTATCGAAAAGAGGAGCAACCTTTACCGCCCCCAGAAAAATTTGAATTACCTTTCGAGGTCAAATTGTCCCCCAATAATCGTTGGGTAATCATGGCAGAGTTGATACCTTGGGATGATTTTGAGGAAGAATATGCTAAACTTTTTTCAGCAGAAAAAGGTGCGCCAGCCAAACTATTTAGAATGGCATTAGGGACATTAATTATTAAGGAAAAATTAGGAACAAGTGATAGAGAAACTATAGAACAGATTAGAGAAAATCCCTATCTACAATACTTTATAGGTTTAAATTGTTATCAACAAGAGCCACCACTGGAATCTTCAATGCTAGTTCATTTTAGGAAAAGAATTGATGGAGAATTGATAAATAAAATCAATAAAAAAATAGTAAAAAGAGAAATAGACAAGAGTGATAAAGAAGTAAAAAAAAAGGATTGTCTCCAAGAAAAAGGAGAAAAAATAAAAAATAAAGGTAAACTAATTTTAGATGCGACTTGTGCGCCAACAGACATCAAATACCCAACGGATTTAGGCATATTAAATCAAGCCAGAATTGAGACAGAAAGAATAATAGATAATCTTTATAAACCATTAAGAGTAAAATTGAGAAAAAAGCCGAGAACTTCTAGAATAATCGCTAGAAAGGAATACTTAAAAGTAGCTAAAAAACGAAAAGTATCTTATCAAGAAAGAAGAAAAGCTATCGGGAAACAGTTAAAATACCTTAAGAAAAATTTAGGAAATATAGAAGACTTAATTCAAGCTGGGGCTTCCCTGGAAAATCTGAGTAAAAGACAGAAAAATTGTCTAGAGACTATCAAAAAAGTTTATGAACAACAACAGTCAATGTGGGAGAATAAGACCCAGAGTGTTCCTCAAAGAATTGTAAGTTTAACTCAACCGCATATTCGTCCAATAGTGAGGGGAAAAGCAGGAAAACCAATAGAGTTTGGAGCTAAACTCTCAGTAAGCTGTGTAGATAACTATGTGTTTCTAGACAAAATAAGTTGGGAAAACTTCAATGAATCTTGTCATTTAAAAGAACAAGTAGAAAAGTATAAAGAAACGTTTGGCTATTATCCCGAATCCGTCCATGTAGATAAAATTTATCGAACTAGGGAAAACAGAAATTGGTGTAAGGAAAGAGGGATAAGAATCAGTGGTCCGAAGTTAGGAAGACCTCCGAAAAATGTCAGTGAAGAAGAAAAGAAACAAGCCCACTCCGATGAATGCTTCCGTAATGCTATTGAGGGAAAGTTTGGACAAGCTAAACGAAGATTTAGCCTAAATCTCGTGATGACAAAACTCCCTGAAACCTCCATTACATCTATTGCTATTACATTTTTAGTTGTCAATCTTTCTAAACTTCTGAGGCAGTTTTTGTCGCTTTTTTTGTCCTTATTTACTAACAATAGAACAGGGGAACTCATCAAACCGCCTTTCATTAATTTTGATTATACTTTAAACAATTTTTATGTACTAAAACTTATTGATTTGTCAGAAAATTCTTGGTCAAAGGTGGCATAAATTTTGGAGAAACTTTTTCAGCAAACCCGAATTAGACTCTTAATTTGTTTGGCTCTCAGGTGGACATCTTGACTGGTCTTAAGTTCGGAATGTGATGACATTAGCCTTAACTGTAACAAACAACCTCTTTTGATGTTAGCGTATATATTCCGCTAATTTATAAGGTAATAAATTTTAAAAATGACCAAAAATGAAACGGCTACGTCTGTCGAGGAATTCCTGGTGTGGAGGTCTAACCTCTTCCAAGGACTAAAAGCTAGAAAAGAAACTATTATAGAATTACTCGATGCCCTCTCCAGTAACCAACAAGCTCACTCAGTCGTTGAATTGTCTCTCAATCCTTTATTTAGAAGAGATTATAACAGTTTATATAGAGGAATTCAAGAGTTTTTACCCACTCAAACTGACCCTAATTATGAACAGAGAATTGAGACTTTATTTTCAGCGGTATCGAGAACAATTCCTCCCACTTCAAAACATTATAACTTATTTGGTATTGACACAACTCCCTGTCCACGACGGTTTGCCGAAACGTTAGCGGATAAAACCTTTATTCATTACCCCAATCCAATTAAGGGAAATAAACCCATTAATATTGGACATTGTTATTCCGTTGTCTGCGCTTTACCTGACCAAATAGACACAGAAAAAGTCCCTTGGGCTGTCCCCTTATCAGGAGAGCGATTCCCCTCTAAACATAAAGGAGTAAATCAAGGCAATCAACAACTAAAAAAATCTGGCAAAGTTCTTTATTTTCTGATAAATTATCTGTCTTAGTGGCTGATAGTGACTACAGCCAAAAGGATTTTATTGGGGAACAAGTTAAGCATGAAGACGTAGTTACTATTACAAGAGTTAGAAGTGACCGAGTTTTTTATCGTCAATTTATTCGGGACCCAAATCAAGCCAAAACTTCGGGACATCCCCGTTGGTATGGGGATAAATTTGACCTTAAAGATGACCAAACTTGGACTGAACATGATGAAGTTCATCATGTTCCCTTTACAACGAAAAAAGGTCGTCAATTAACAGTGACTATTTCGGGATGGAAACAGATGTTAATGAGAGGAACTAAAAACTATAAAATGAACAATCACCCCTTTACTTTACTCCAGATTGTTGTCAGAGATCAAGAAAGAAATAGTATTTGGAAACCTATGTGGCTTATTGTTATTGGTTCTCGGCGCGATGAGTTAAGTTTAGTTGATTGTTATCAGTGTTATCGACAACGTTATGACATGGAACATCTTTTTCGATTTGGTAAACAAAGATTATTGATGACATCTTATTTAACTCCCGATGTACATCATGAAGAAAATTGGTTTAAACTAACACTTCTTTCTTATGTAAATTTGTGGGCTGCCAGAAAATTAGCTGTGGTTTTACCCCGTGATTGGGAACAGTATTTGAAGACTAATAAATCCATCAAAATCACCCCTAGTCTAGTTCAAAGAGACTTTTCAAGAATAATTACGACCTTGGGGACTTTCGCCAAATTTCCCAAACGTCGAGGTTTTTCTTCCGGACGTATTAAAGGTTACAAAAAAGCCCCACGAACTCGTCATGATGTTATCAAGAAAGGGAGCAAAAAATCAACTGAAAACTTAAAAGCTCCTTAGTTTTCCTCAGAATCTATAGATTAGCCCTATTTGTCAGCCAATTTTATTGACTGATACAGAGCCGATATTTTGGGATTTTAGTTTAGCGTAAAATATACGCTAACAAACTTTTTTTGTCCAAAGTCCAAACAGTATTGGATGTATTCAGAATTGATCATCCTGACTATGAAAAACCTTTGTTGTTGGCAACCATTGCCCGAGAGCTAACTACTGAACAGATTTGGTTGGGGTATAAGCATCGCTTCCCCGTGGAAACTAACTTCTATGTTGCCCAGGATAGTGCGGGGATGGAAATGCCCAGAGCCTGGACTGAGAATGCTATTAAGCGTCGTATCAGTTTAGCGATGCTAGCTGGGTTTGTACTCAAAGCGATCGCCGCCATGTCTGAACCTCTATCAATTGGACCCTGGGATCGAAGACCTCAACCCACGGCTGGTAGGTTAGCCAATTATCTTGATATTCATATCCATAATTTTCTGGCACTTGCTCTGAGCGGGGTCAAACCAAGAAACTACAAAAAAATTCCAACTCCTCAGAAGAGTAAGGGTTTGCCGTTGCCAGATACGGCTTAGATTGGTAAAACACGAGTTTATTAAATGAAATAACCGTGATTGATTAAGCCATGAATATAGAAGAAATTTTAAGTCAACTGAAATCAGAAGATTCTACTTTTCCACGAAAAGCTTTCTTCAGAGGCTATCAAACAGCGAGAAGAAATAACCCCTCATCTATTAAAGATTATAGAGGATGTTAATCATGATAGCTCTGAGTTGTTGAACAGAGAAGGGGATTTGTCGTTAATCTATGCTCTGTTTTTATTAGCACAATTTAGAGAAACATCAGCTTACCCACTAATTGTTAGATTAGTATCAAAGAATGAACAAGTGATTGAGGATTTACTGGGAGATTTAGTCACGGAAGATTTAGGAAGAATCTTAACGTCTGTTTATGACGGAAGATTAGATTTAATTCAGGAGCTTATAGAAAATCATTCTCTTTACGAATATGTGAGGACAGCTGCCATTAAATGTTTAACAATTTTGGTGGCACATAAATCATTATCCAGAGAAGTTGTGATTAATTATTTTCGATTATTGTTTAACAGTAAACTTAAAAAAGATGGCTCTTATGTTTGGACATCTTTAGTTTGTGAAAGCACTAATCTATGTCCCAAAGAATTAGAAATAGAAATCAGAAAAACATTTGAAGCAGACCTAATTGAACCTTTTTTTATTAATTTAAAAGATGTAGAAAAATCTCTCAAGACAAATATAAACCAATCTTTATCTTCTCTGAGAAAAAATCGTCACTATTCTTTGATTAACAACACTATAGCTGAGATAGAAGGCTGGGCTTGTTTTAAGCATGAACCGTCGAAAAAAACTATTTCTACCGAAGAAGTCGCTCCGAGTTTTTCGGGCTTAGTTGACAAAGTGAATCGTGACCGCAAGAAAGCGAAGAAATCTCAGAAGAAAAAGAAAGGCTTTGGATAAAACTAAATCTTAAGTAGGGTTTGCTGAATAAAAGCAAAACCCTATTCTTTAAAAGGTTACACCCATATTCGCGATCGCAAAAAAGATCAGCTTTGTCGGCTACAAACCGCTATAATTGGTAGAAACACCTCCCAGTTGTTGGTCAAGAACAAATGTATCGAAAAGAGGAGCAACCTTTACCGCCCCCAGAAAAATTTGAATTACCTTTCGAGGGCAAATTGTCCCCCAATAATCGTTGGGTAATCATGGCAGAGTTGATACCTTGGGATGATTTTGAGGAAGAATATGCTAAACTTTTTTCAGCAGAAAAAGGTGCGCCAGCCAAACTATTTAGAATGGCATTAGGGACATTAATTATTAAGGAAAAATTAGGAACAAGTGATAGAGAAAATATAGAACAGATTAGAGAAAATCCCTATCTACAATACTTTATAGGTTTAAATTGTTATCAACAAGAGCCACCACTGGAATCTTCAATGCTAGTTCATTTTAGGAAAAGAATTGATGGAGAATTGATAAACAAAATCAATAAAAAAATAGTAAAAAGAGAAATAGACAAGAGTGATAAAGAAGTAAAAAAAAAGGATTGTCTCCAATAAAAAGGAGAAAAAATAAAAAATAAAGGTAAACTAATTTTAGATGCGACTTGTGCGCCAGCAGACATCAAATACCCAACGGATTTAGGCATATTAAATCAAGCCAGAATTGAGACAGAAAGAATAATAGATAATCTTTATAAACCATTAAGAGTAAAATTGAGAAAAAAGCCGAGAACTTCTAGAAAAATTGCTAGAAAGGAATACTTAAAAGTAGCTAAAAAACGAAAAGTATCTTATCAAGAAAGAAGAAAAGCTATCGGGAAACAGTTAAAATACCTTAAGAAAAATTTAGGAAATATAGAAGACTTAATTCAAGCTGGGGCTTCCCTGGAAAATCTGAGTAAAAGACAGAAAAATTGTCTAGAGACTATCAAAAAAGTTTATGAACAACAACAGTCAATGTGGGAGAATAAGACCCAGAGTGTTCCTCAAAGAATTGTAAGTTTAACTCAACCGCATATTCGTCCAATAGTGAGGGGAAAAGCAGGAAAACCAATAGAGTTTGGAGCTAAACTCTCAGTAAGCTGTGTAGATAACTATGTGTTTCTAGACAAAATAAGTTGGGAAAACTTCAATGAATCTTGTCATTTAAAAGAACAAGTAGAAAAGTATAAAGAAACGTTTGGCTATTATCCCGAATCCGTCCATGTAGATAAAATTTATCGAACTAGGGAAAACAGAAATTGGTGTAAGGAAAGAGGGATAAGAATCAGTGCTCCGAAGTTAGGAAGACCTCCGAAAAATGTCAGTGAAGAAGAAAAGAAACAAGCCCACTCCGATGAATGCTTCCGTAATGCTATTGAGGGAAAGTTTGGACAAGCTAAACGAAGATTTAGCCTAAATCTCGTGATAACAAAACTACCTGAAACCTCCATTACATCTATTGCTATTACATTTTTTGTTGTCAATCTTTCTAAACTTCTGAGGCAGTTTTTGTCGCTTTTTTTGTCCTTATTTACTAATAATAGAACAGGGGAACTTATCAAACCGCCTTTCATTAATTTTGATTATACTTTAAACAATTTTTATGTACTAAAACTTATTGATTTGTCAGAAAATTCTTGGTCAAAAGTGGCATAAATTTTGGAGAAACTTTTTCAGCAAACCCTACAATAAAAATCCATTCTGCTTTTTCATCAATCTTAATCGTTCTCTGGATATGTTCAGAAAAATCTTGTTCTGTTCTTGTCGGTCCAATAGAGGGACTAACAACTTTTCCTCTTGCCACATCCCAGTTCGCAATCAAGCTTAAAGTTCCGTGTCTTTCATATTCAAATTCGATTTTTTCTACTTGTTTAGGCTTGATTCTTTTGTTCGGAAATAATCTCTCAAGAGCTTGAATCCCTGTCATTTCATCTGTACTAATTAAATGAATTCCTTGTTCTAACAAAGTTTTAGCTTCTTGATGAAGTTCACAGATATATTTGACTTGCTTTTTAAATTTTAAGGGATCATCAATTTTGGTATTTAACCAGTAACGAACGAGATGTGGTTGTAATGTCGCTTCTTTTTAAAAAACGCCCCACACTACGGGGGGAAATCTTTTCGACAATTCCTCTTTTTATGGCTTCATCCGCCAACTCTGAAGGTGTCCAATGGCTCACTGGTCTGTCTGATTTTTCACATTCTTCACAAGCGATCGCTACAATCTGGACTACTTGTTCGACCGTAAAGGATTTTGTTGTTCCAGGTCTTGGGCGATCGCTTAAAATTCCTTTGATCAAGACCATTAATGCTTTCTCCGTTACCTGTTGTTCTTCGGCGGCACTCAGTTTTTCTCTCTCCTCAAACCATCGCGATCGCCACTGACGCACTTGTACTCGGTCTAATTCTAATCTTCGACTAATCGAACTATTGCTCTCTCCTGATGCTGCGGCTAAGATTAGCTTGGCTCGTCTAACAAGGCGATAGGGGTTTGTTGTCCCTCTCACTATTTGTTGGAGTACTGTTTTCTGTAGGTTGGAGAGGTTAATTGGCAATGCTTTTATCATGGACATCAACTTCGAGATTCTTCCGTTAGTTTCATTGAAACACATTGTCGTGGCTAGTCACGAAAGTTTCTGTAAAAATCTGGTGGATTACTTTCGCCAAGCTGCACTAGGTTTATGAAACCCCTAATTTTTTTTAGCTGATGGTGGGCAATGCCCACCCTACTATTTTAACGAGTGACAGGGGTAGCGGTTTCTGTTGCTTCTGGGGAAATTTGTTGCAGTTGGTCTTTGCGTTTTCCTTCACCAATACCAGTAACTAATCGCGCACCACGACCACGGGTAAAGTAATTCCAACCCCATTGCACCATCACCACCAATTTGTTATCAAATTCGATGAGATAGTAAATGTGGGCCCAAACCCAAACAAACCAAGCCAAGAACCCTGAGAACTTGGCAAAGCCTAAATTAACCACCGCTTTATTCTGACCAATAACCGCCATATTGCCATAATCTTTATAGATAAATTGGGGTAAAGACTCTCCTTGAAGACGTTTCTTGATTAATTTAGCAACATAAGCCCCCTGTTGCATGGCTACTGGTGCCACTCCAGGTAAAGGCCGTTCTCCCTGGTGAGGAAAATTAGCCAGATCCCCGATCACAAAGATATCAGAATGGCCAGGAATACTCAGATCCGGTTCGACAATAACTCGTCCAGCACGGTCTAATTCTACCCCGGTGCGTTCCGCTAATACCTTGCCCATTTTCGACGCTTTAACCCCTGCAGCCCATAAAATGGTACGGGAGTTAATTTGTTTAATTTGTTCACCTTGACGCACCGTTACCACGTGGTCATTGATATCCGTTACCATAGACTGGGTTTGGACTGTGACCCCTAAATGGCGTAAATCTTCGGCTGCTTTAGCAGATAATTCAGGAGGATAAGGAGGAAGTACCCGATCTAACCCTTCAATGAGTAGAATTTTGGCTTCTTTAGGATCGATACTGCGAAAATCACCAGCCAAAGCCCCGTGAGCAATTTCTGCGATCGCCCCGGCCAATTCTACCCCAGTGGGTCCACCGCCAACAATAACGAAAGTTAACCAAGCTTGACGCTTGACGGGATCGGTTTCTTTTTCCGCTGCTTCAAAGGCCATAAAGATACGGCGACGAATTTCGATAGCATCCTCAATAGTTTTTAACCCAGGTGCTAAAGTTTCCCATTGATCATTACCAAAATAGTGATGAGAGACCCCTGTAGCCAAAATTAAGGTGTCATAGGGAATAGGTTCGTGATCATCGAGGATGACTTCTTTTTTCTCAGGATCGAGATCGATGACATGATCCAAAAGAACTTTAGTATTTTTATGTTGACTTAAAACTAACCGTAAAGGAGAAGCAATATCCGCCGGAGACAGACCTCCTGTAGCCACTTGATACAGTAAAGGTTGAAAGAGATGAAAATTTCGTTTATCGATGAGAGTCACGTCTACAGAGGAATTTTTCAGGTCTTGAGCCGTATATAAGCCCCCAAAACCCCCACCAACAATGACAACGTTTGTTTTATTTTTCAAAGTTTTAGTATCCATAACTGTTTTAAACTCCTGTTGCCCGAAATCAGACAACTAACTTGCCTCACCCATAGTGTAAAGCTAATGTAAACAGAATTAAGTAACTAGGGTTACATCGATTAAACCATCGCGTCAAGTTCCTTAAAAATGTTACGATCTCCACAGAAAGAGAAACGTGATAATAGAAAAGGAACGAACGCTACATGCAAGAGTTTGACAAGTCAATATCCTTCGACGGACGGGACATTCGGCTAAAACTAGGATTATTAGCTCCCCAAGCTGGCGGTGCAGTCCTAATTCAGTCCCAAGATACGGCAGTTTTGGTGACAGCAACAACGACAAAAGGAAGAGAAGGCATCGACTTTTTACCGTTAACCGTAGATTATGAAGAGAGACTTTATGCAGCAGGACGAATTCCAGGGGGATTTTTACGACGGGAAGGCCGTCCCCCAGAGAGAGCAATTCTCATTAGTCGTTTAATCGATCGCCCCTTACGTCCCCTATTTCCGAATTGGTGGCGTAAGGACATTCAGATCATTGCCACAACCCTATCTATGGATGAAGAAGTTCCACCGGACGTTTTAGCGGTGACAGGGTCTTCTATTGCTGTAATTCAGGCAGGAATCCCTTTTTATGGACCAATGGCTGCGGTGAGAGTGGGTTTAATCGGAGATGACTTTATTATTAATCCCACCTATCGAGAAGTAGAAAATGGGGATCTCGATCTTGTAGTGGCTGGCAGTCCCGATGGAGTGGTGATGGTGGAAGCGGGGGCTAACACACTCCCAGAACAAGATATCATCGAAGCTATTGATTTTGGCTATGAAGCAGTTAGAGATTTGATCGGGGCCCAATATGACATTATGGAAGAGTTGGGCATGGAAATTGGTAAAGCTGAACCACCAAGCACCAATGAAGTCCTAGAAAAATTTATAGAAAAGCAGGCCGCAGACTCTATTAAAAAAGTTCTAGTTCAGTACGATCTTAGTAAAGCAGACCGAGATACAGCACTGGATAATATAAAAGAAACCGCTATTGAAGAGGCGATCTCTGAACTATCAGAAGAAGATCCCATCAAAGTAGCCACCACCGAAGATCCCAAAGCAGTAGGCAACCTCTACAAAGGGTTAACCAAAAAGTTAATGCGATCGCAAATCATCTCGGAAGGTATCCGTGTGGATGGCCGCAAACTGGATGAAGTGCGCCCTATTGCCTGTCGTGTGGGACTGATGCCTCCTCGGGTACATGGTAGCGCGTTATTTACCAGAGGACTCACCCAAGTCTTTTCTTTGGCGACTTTAGGCACTCCAGGAGATGCTCAAGACTTGGGGGACGATCTCCATCCAGAGGACGAAAAACGCTATCTTCACCATTACAATTTTCCTCCTTTTTCTATGGGAGAAACCAAACCCCTACGTTCTCCAGGCCGTAGAGAAATCGGTCATGGGGCGTTAGCAGAACGGGCAATACTCCCTGTTTTACCCCCCCAAGAAGAGTTCCCCTATGTGGTTCGGGTGGTGTCAGAAGTGGTATCTTCTAACGGTTCGACTTCTATGGGATCGGTATGTGGTTCTACTTTAGCTTTAATGGATGCTGGAGTTCCCATTATCAAACCCGTCAGTGGGGCTGCGATGGGATTGATTCGAGAAGGGAAAGAAGTGCGTATTCTAACTGATATTCAAGGGATTGAAGACTTTTTAGGGGATATGGATTTTAAGGTAGCAGGAACCGATAGCGGTATCACTGCTCTACAAATGGATATGAAAATTACGGGACTGACCATGGATATTGTGGCTAAAGCCATTCAACAGGCTTTACCTGCCCGTTTACATATCCTAGATAAAATGCTGGCTACTATTGCCCAACCTCGTCGGGATCTTTCTCCCTTTGCCCCCCGTTTACTGACCATGAAAATTGACCCGGAACAAATTGGTTTAGTGATTGGGCCTGGGGGTAAAACTATTAAAAGTATTACCGAACAAACTGGTTCAAAAATCGATATTGCCGATGATGGAACTGTTACTATTGCTGCTATTCAGGCGAGGAAAGCAGAAAAAGCCCGAGACCTCATTTTTAACATGACCCGTAAACTGAAGGAAGGAGAGGTCTATTTAGGTCGTGTTACTCGTATTATCCCTATCGGGGCCTTTGTGGAAGTTTTACCAGGGAAAGAAGGTATGATCCATATTTCTCAGTTAGCTGAAAGGCGCGTTGGTAAGGTAGAAGAAGAGGTTGCTGTGGGTGATGAAGTGGTGGTTAAGGTTCGCGAAATCGATAATAAAGGTCGTCTTAATTTAACTCGTTTGGGTATTCATCCCGACGAAGCGGCCGCTGTTCGTAGAACCTTCTAAGGCAGAATTTCTCTGCTCAAACCTCTTTAGATAAGGGGAAACTTTCAAGAAAGGATGAAAAAATAATCAGTAAAATGGAAACCTAGGTTAACCTAGGTTTTTGTTTTTCCAGAGTAGATAAATGATTCATCCACATTTCAAAACAATTTTAGGGATTATCAGTGGCACTATTTTTCTAAGTTCTCCTCTTTTAGCTCTAAATGTAGGAAATAATCAGACTTTATTTAATCATTCTCCCCAACTGCTTGATACTGTCACCACATTAAGTCGTATTCGTGTGCAAGGGGCAACTTATTATTTTACAGTTCACTTACCGATGAATGTCGGGGAATCTTTACAACAACTAACCCTTCAACAAACTCAAGGGTTAGAAACCATTTATTTTTATTTAGATGATACCATCGCTTTTGAAGGAAGACCTGTTAATAGAGACAATGAGTTAAACATTGCTAGGGTTAAACGAAATCTTGATAATAATACAATTGCTGTGATTTTTGATCCCCCTATCCCTCCAGGAAAAACTTTTACTATTGCCATGAAACCCAAAAGTAACCCGGAAATGAGTGGGAATTATCAATTTGCTATTACTGCTTATCCCACTGGTGAAAACCCTCAAGGTTTATATTTAGGGTTAGGACGGTTGAATTTTAATCAAAAAGGCGATCGTTTCCCCTAAAATATCTATAAACTTGATCAATTATTGATATGTTACTATTTTCATAAAATTTTGTAGCAAAATTGAAAATATTGGGAATTCTTAGATCACAGGCTATCTATTAACCTGAGTTGGATCTACGAAAAACTCTAGTTTTAAGGTCACACTCAGAGGCTTAATCTTTAGCTTGTCAAACAATCTAGACTTTTGACAACGTTGAACGTTGCTTATTGCATGAAAAACACCTTAACACAATCATCCTCTTTATATCAACAATTTCGCCAACAAATTAAGTCTGCACCCCCTGTCAAAACGGAAGAATCTGTTATTTTTCGTACTTTAGTACAATGTTTAGTAATTGTCGGTATTATTGCTACGGATATTGCTGCTAGAACCCAGATGAGTTTCTGGGCTATTCCCTTAAGTATTATCGGTGGTGTTTGGAGTTGGAATCGTCGTCAGCATCGTAATATTACCCTAAAATTTTTCTTAGCTATTGCTATGTTAGGGGTACTTTGTTTTTTTCTGATTAACTTAGCAGGAAGTCTCAATGATAGCCGTTTAGTCTTAGCAGAATTATTAGCTCAATTACAAGTGTTACATAGTTTTGACTTACCAAGACGCAAAGATTTAGGCTATTCAATGGTTATTGGCTTAATTTTATTAGGGGTTGCAGGAACAATTTCCCAGACGGTTGCTTTTGCTCCCTGGCTCTTATTATTCTTAATAATAGCCATTCCTACATTAGTATTGGATTATCGTTCACGCTTAGGATTAGACGCGATTGATAGACAGTTTAAATCACCGTTTAAACCCTCTAAAAAAGCTAAAAAGAAGGCTAACTATTCTCCCGTTTCTCTGAAAAGTATTAGTGTTTTAATTGCCATTACTTTAGTATTTGGCTTAAGCATTTTCACTCTGATGCCTAGATTCCCAGGCTATCAATTACAAAGTTTTCCGGTTGATAGTCCATTGGATGCAGATAGTCAAAAATTCGGGGGACAAAATCAAGGAATTATGAACCCAGGTTATGATAACAAAAACCAAGGAGAAGGAGGAAATAGACAAGGAAACAATAACAATAAATCTGAAGGAAAAGGGGAAGTTGATGATACTTATTATTATGGATTTAATACTAAAATAAATCAAAATTTACGGGGACAAATGAAACCAAAAATTGTTATGAGAGTGCGATCGCAATCCCCTGGATTTTGGAAAGCTTTATCATTCGATCATTATACGGGACAAGGATGGGAAATTACCAACAATGAAGATTTTGATACCATTAAACGAGATCGCTGGGCTTATAAGTTTTTCTTGCGTTTTCCCAGTACTATAATGAAAACCAAAGAAGTTATCCAAAGTTACACAGCAGTCGCTGATTTACCTAATATTATTCCTTCTCTTTCTGTCCCCAAACACCTTTATTTTCCAGCACAAGAAATAGGGGTTGATGATCTGGATAATTTGCGATCGCCTGTGGGTTTAGTAGAATGATTAACCTACACAGTTGTTTCAGATGTTCCCTATCGCGATCGCACTAAATTACAAAAATCTACTCAAGATTATTCAGATAAAATCAAAGCAACTTATCTCGATATTCCTCCAGAAATTGCTGAAAAAGTTCGAGAAAAAGCCGAACAGATTTTAAGTAAAACTGAAAAACCTTTCAACTCAATCTATGAAAAGGTTTTATTTTTAACCCAAGTGGTTAAGCAACAATATCAAATTCGAGAAGACTTACCTTTTTTGGATGAGAGTGAAGACTTGGTTGAATCTTTCTTATTTAAACAGGAAGGAGGAAACCCTGATCACTTTGCTACTGCCTTAACAATTATGTTACGTTCTCTAGGTATTCCTGCTAGGGTAACAGTTGGTTTTGGACAAGGAAAATTCAATCCTTTAACAGGGTTTTATGTGGTCAAAAACACAGATGCTTATGCGTTAACTGAGGTATATTTCCCTTATTATGGTTGGTATGCTTTTGATGCTATTCCTGGCCATGATTTATTTCCCTCCTCTTTAGAAGAAGATCAAACTTTTAGCGTTTTAAAGCAGTTTTGGAACTTGATAGCGGGATTAGTACCTTCTCCTGTGGCTAACTTTTTCAATATTATTTGGACAAAAATTATTGTTGGATTTATTAGCTTTTTGGTTGGGTTATGGCGGTTTATATCCAGTGGTTTAGTAGGAACATTAGTTGGACTTTTATTAGCCGTTGGTTTAGGATTATTAGGTTGGTTAGGTTGGGGACAGTTAAAGAAATTGGGTTATTATCGTCGCCTAGCAAAGTTACCCCCTATGGCACAATTGTACGAAGAAATGTTGAAGGTATTCAAAACAAAAGGATATCCTAAACATCCGGCACAAACTCCCTTAGAATATGTTAATGTATCATATCAACAACATCCCCAAGAACAAGCAGAAGTTATTGACGAAATTTCGTCAGCTTATGTGAGTTGGCGATACGGAAATAATGACCAAAATGTTGACTATTTAAGACAAAAGTTTAAAGCTTTGGTTAAAAGTTTGAAACGCAACAATTAATCCTTAGATTAGGTTAAGTGCGGATTATATTTTGAGACAAATCTTATCAGTTATTATCCGCACCGTAACCCACTATTGTCAATATGTAGCGTTTCTCGGACTCAATATGTACACCTAATATCGAGCCTCCTCACTCCTAAAACTAGAAAACTCTGTACCTCACAAGTATGAGAAGTGCTATATAGTCTAATATACTTTTAAGGACTATGATTTTAATTTTCTTTTAATGTAAAATTTTTGGAAACTATAATTGCTTTACTAATATTTTTTTGCTAATGTATAGTCGTGAAGTTATGCAAAGAAACATGAATGTAAAGTTAAAAACTCTTGCTAGTGCATCCGCTGTTGTCTTAGCCATTGGTTTTCAGTCCATAGCTTAAGCAAATACTGGTGTGACTACTAATCCGTCGTGGTTTGAGACAGCTTGGGAAGAGGGTACTGAGGAATACGAAGACAGAATAGAAATACATGCTTCTAATACTGATGACAAGGTAGATGATGCTTATAGTGGTGTCAAACAACCTTTAGTTGAGGCCGATGTATCCCCTACAACTATACCGGAACCTTCAAGTGTTATTGGACTCGGAATGTTAACCCTTTTTGCACTGGGAACAAGGTTGAAACGTAAAGCGCGCCAAAGCTAAAAAGGAATAGAATCTCATAGTAACGTTATTTTTTTTATCGAAAGTTTGGGATAATCGTTTCTTCAAGTTAAACTTTAGTTTGTAGGGTGGGCAATGCCAATTAGAGAGTAAATTTTATCCTATGTCGCCAGAATACCCCATCCGTCTATACGGTGGGGTATTCTATCGATTAATCAGAGATTGTTCTTGGGGAAATATTATAGAAAAAATTGAGTCGGTAGCTGCAAAGTTTGGGTCGATTTGTTTAAAGGTTAACCCTAAATTTACATCCCAAAAGTGTTCCCATTGTGGGCATATTCAAAAAGAAAACCGCAATAAAGAACGATTTTTGTGTCTTAATTGTGGATTTTTCGCTGATGCAGATATCCAAGCATCTGTTAATATCGGTGTCAAAGGACTAAAAACCCTTGGAATTAGTCAATCCAAGCTACTGAGGGTCCCTCAGAAAGTTACGCCCAAGCCTGAATTGACAGGTTCATTCAATAGGGAAAAATCAGCTTTGTTGGAGGCTGAGCCTGGGAACCCTCAACAGTTAAGTCTGTTTGAGTGGGTGAATGGGGAAGCGATTCCCTGTTAGAATCCCCAACTTCAACGAAGCCTTAGCTTCGTCAAGTTGGGGTTCTTCAAACTTAAGCGATTGTTAGCATTGCCCACCAACTATTAATCTATAATAGGCTAATGGGTCGTAAAATGTAAAATGTCCAATCGTCTCTATATTTCTCGTGAAACTGCTGAAGAGTTGCAAACGACACTCACTCAACAGTTAGAAAACAAGCAAACTAACTCGCAATATTATGTTTTTCTCGTTTGGGGTATTGGTGGAGTTGGTAAGACTACTTTAACCGAAAAATTAAAAGAAGATCAGCAATATCTTGCCGATTTTTCTATGGTTTCTTTTGGTAGAACCGCAGGTATTGGTAACAGCATAAAACTAATGGATGTTCTGTATAAACAGTTACTTGACAATGATTTATTAGGGGTTACATTTTTTTCTAGTGACCCGTTTAAAGAACTTTATCAAAAATATTGGGACACTATTCATGAGTTAGAAAAGACACCAAGTAAAGGTAAAAAAGAGGTTGATTCAGAACAGCAAAAATTAGTAAAACAGTTAACTAGTGAGGGTGCAAGTGCATTTGCTAAGTTTACTCCTGCTGCTGCTTTACCTGGAACTACTGTTAAAAAAACGGCTGAAACTGCTGTGGATGCTGCTGGAATTATTCTCTCGGAAGCTGACAGAATTAAACAGTTATTACAACAACATAGAAAGACTAAGGATAAACGAGAATTAAAGGAGTTGATGTTAGAACCTTTACCTAAGCTAACTGAGGCGTTTCTTGAGTCTTGTAAGCAACATAATAAACCAGTTATTTTAGTGTTAGATACTTATGAAAAGGTTTCTCCTGATATTGATGCTTGGTTATGGAAATATTTAATAGGTAATGCTAAATTTACTGAGAGTAATCTTTATGTTGTTATTGCTGGCAGAAATAATATTTTAAAAAATGAATCATGGCGAAAATTACAACAGGATACTAATTTTATTTATGATCGTCCTTTGGAAAGATTTGATCAGGGACAAACAGGAACTTATTTACAATCAATCGATATTAGAGATAAGTCAACTATTGAACAAGTATTTAAAATAACCAAAGGTTTACCTTATTATTTAGATAAAATTAGGGAAAGAAGAGAACGAAAAGAAAGAATTGATTTCTCCCAGTTAAATCAAGATATTGTTAGTTTATTACTCCAAGGTTTAAATAATACACAAAAACGAGTAATTTCTTTAGCTGCTTGTTGTCGTTGGTTCGATAAACAAGTAATAAAAGATTTAATAGAGCAACAAGACAGTTTAGAGTTTAAAAATGCAGTGGATGAAAAAGTAAATTGTTTTGAATGGTTGATTAAACGAGATTTTGTAGAATTAATTAATGGTAAATATTGTTTAGACGATGTAGCAAGGGATGTATTTAGACAAGAATTTTGGCGAGAAGATGAACAAGAATTTAGACAAACTCATCAACATTTAGCTGATTATTTTAAAAAGAGGAGAAATGAACAACTTTATGATAATAGTTCCCCTGCACAAAAATATGATAATCCCCAATGGCGAGACTATACCAGTGAATTTCTCTATCATCAGTTATATGCAGGAACAAAAAACAGTGAGATTGAATTGATATCTTATCTCTTTACGTCACGGTATTTTAAACAGGATGATATTGTTAAAATGCCAGTGGAAGATATTATCAGTGAAGTAGACATCTATAGTGATCAAGATACTCTGTTAATCTATCCTTTAAAGCAATGTTTAAAAGAAATAAGAATAGCTATTGATCAGAGTTATTATGTTTTAGAATCAGAATCCAGAGCCTATTGGTTTTTAGAAGTCTCTAACAATATAAAAAAGGCTGGTGTTGATCAAGCTTTAACTCGTTGTTTTCGTCATCTCCATAAGTTTACAGGAATGGCTAAGTTTGCAGGGTTACTATATAAACCAAAACGCTGTCAACCTTCTCAAAAATTGGATTATTTACAACAAGCAAAAACCGAAGCAGAAATGATTGTCACAGAAGATGATCCAGAATTTAGTTGTGATTTATTTTTATGGAATTTAGGCAATAATTTTATTGAATTACAAGCTTATCAGCAAGCAGTTGATTGTTATCAAATTGCTGTTAACTTTAAACCAGATAAACATGAAGCTTGGAATAACCGAGGGGTAGCTTTAGATAAGTTGGGAAGGTTAGATGATGCGATCGCCTCCTATGACAATGCTTTAGAAATTAAACCAGACGATCATCAAGCTTGGAATAACCAAGGGGCTGCTTTAGGTAAGTTAGGAAGGTTAGATGATGCGATCGCCTCCTATGACAATGCTTTAGAATTTAAACCAGATGATCATGAAGCTTGGTATAACCGAGGGGTAGCTTTAGGTAACTTAGGAAGGTTAGATGATGCGATCGCCTCCTTTGACAAAGCTTTAGAATTTAAACCAGATGATCATCAAGCTTGGTATAACCGAGGGGTAGCTTTAGGTAACTTAGGAAGGTTAGATGATGCGATCGCCTCCTATGACAATGCTTTAGAATTTAAACCAGATGATCATCAAGCTTGGTATAACCGAGGGGTAGCTTTAGGTAACATAGGAAGGTTTGATGATGCCATCGCCTCCTATGACAAAGCTTTAGAAATTAAACCAGATGATCCTAGTGTTTACTACAATAAAGCTTGTGCTTATGCCTTACAAAATAAGATACAATTAGCGATCGAAAATTTGCAACAAGCGATTAACCTTGATGTTAAATATAAAGACATGGCAAAAACAAATACAGACTTTGATAGTATTCGGGATAATGAACAGTTTCAAGAACTTTTGCAGTAAGGTGTAGTAGAAGTCAATAGTCGTTTCAAATAAGTTTGAGACAAAGGAGTGTGAGCATCTTGCTCACTATACTAGGGTTTGCTGAATAAAAGCAAAACCCTATTCTTTAAAAGGTTACACCCATATTCGCGATCGCAAAAAAGATCAGCTTTGTCGGCTACAAACCGCTATAATTGGTAGAAACACCTCCCAGTTGTTGCTCAAGAACAAATGTATCGAAAAGAGGAGCAACCTTTACCGCCCCCAGAAAAATTTGAATTACCTTTCGAGGGCAAATTGTCCCCCAATAATCGTTGGGTGATCATGGCAGAGTTGATACCTTGGGATGATTTTGAGGAAGAATATGCTAAACTTTTTTCAGCAGAAAAAGGTGCGCCAGCCAAACTATTTAGAATGGCATTAGGGACATTAATTATTAAGGAAAAATTAGGAACAAGTGATAGAGAAACTATAGAACAGATTAGAGAAAATCCCTATCTACAATACTTTATAGGTTTAAATTGTTATCAACAAGAGCCACCACTGGAATCTTCAATGCTAGTTCATTTTAGGAAAAGAATTGATGGAGAATTGATAAACAAAATCAATAAAAAAATAGTAAAAAGAGAAATAGACAAGAGTAATAAAGAAGTAAAAAAAAAGGATTGTCTCCAATAAAAAGGAGAAAAAATAAAAAATAAAGGTAAACTAATTTTAGATGCGACTTGTGCGCCAGCAGACATCAAATACCCAACGGATTTAGGCATATTAAATCAAGCCAGAATTGAGACAGAAAGAATAATAGATAATCTTTATAAACCATTAAGAGTAAAATTGAGAAAAAAGCCGAGAACTTCTAGAATAATTGCTAGAAAGGAATACTTAAAAGTAGCTAAAAAACGAAAAGTATCTTATCAAGAAAGAAGAAAAGCTATCGGGAAACAGTTAAAATACCTTAAGAAAAATTTAGGAAATATAGAAGACTTAATTCAAGCTGGGGCTTCCCTGGAAAATCTGAGTAAAAGACAGAAAAATTGTCTAGAGACTATCAAAAAAGTTTATGAACAACAACAGTCAATGTGGGAGAATAAGACCCAGAGTGTTCCTCAAAGAATTGTAAGTTTAACTCAACGGCATATTCGTCCAATAGTGAGGGGAAAAGCAGGAAAACCAATAGAGTTTGGAGCTAAACTCTCAGTAAGCTGTGTAGATAACTATGTGTTTCTAGGCAAAATAAGTTGGGAAAACTTCAATGAATCTTGTCATTTAAAAGAACAAGTAGAAAAGTATAAAGAAACGTTTGGCTATTATCCCGAATCCGTCCATGTAGATAAAATTTATCGAACTAGGGAAAACAGAAATTGGTGTAAGGAAAGAGGGATAAGAATCAGTGGTCCGAAGTTAGGAAGACCTCCGAAAAATGTCAGTGAAGAAGAAAAGAAACAAGCCCACTCCGATGAATGCTTCCGTAATGCTATTGAGGGAAAGTTTGGACAAGCTAAACGAAGATTTAGCCTAAATCTCGTGATGACAAAACTCCCTGAAACCTCCATTACATCTATTGCTATTACATTTTTAGTTGTCAATCTTTGTAAACTTCTGAGGCAGTTTTTGTCGCTTTTTTTGTCCTTATTTACTAATAATAGAACAGGGAAACTCATCAAACCGCCTTTCATTAATTTTGATTATACTTTAAACAATTTTTATGTACTAAAACTTATTGATTTGTCAGAAAATTCTTGGTCAAAAGTGGCATAAATTTTGGAGAAACTTTTTCAGCAAACCCTAATTAGGGTTTTAATTGATAAAAATTGCCTCACCAAACCAGTAACCTTCTAATTCACTAAAGGGTTTTGTTTCTATTCCAGAAAGAGGATTACCTAAGATTAATTCTTCTTTTTCCATATCAATATCCATCAAAACCACTGCATGGGGAAACTGTTGACTTAACCATCTTTGTTTAACATGGAGTAAAGCCATTTGTTTGCGATTAACTAGGTCATCTAAGGTTGAATCATGATGATAATCTGGGTTTAATCCTAGCTTTTTCATGGCCGCAATTTCTGCTAATGTGTTTGTCCCTAAACGATTAGTTCGAGTCAGTTTAGTAACTTCTTTTTCAGTAATTTCTGGATGTTTGCCACTGAGTCTTGCTAAAGTTGCAATACTTGCTGGCGCACAAGTTACAGTAGTTGACTGTATGACTACTCCATCAACAATTTTTAATTCTCCCACGTCATTAACAATAGGAGAAAACAAATAAAATAATACGGATAAACAAAAGGTAATAGCCGCCAGTCCAACTAATAATTGATTGCGTCGTTTTTTCGATGACCATCCTGATAATTCTAGGAGAAATAAGAGTCCAAAAAGAAAAAATCCAACGCACAATAATACATTATCAAAAGCTGCTTGTATATAGAGAGAAAGGAAATGGGGAAATAGTTGAGGAACATAGTAAGCAACGTTAGAACGATCAATGATAATTAATACGGTTAAAATAGCTGCTAAACCGATAAAAATAATCCTAGCAGTTTTTTGATGTTTTTCTAAAGCATTATCTGCGGTGATTCCTTTTTTGGCTAAATCATTGCCCAAAAAACCCCCTAAACCAAAGCCAATAGCACTAGGTAGAATTAAGTCGAACATAATAATTTTTCTACAATATTAAAGTAACTAACTAACAAAAATAACTTCACCAAACCAATAATCTTGAAACCGTTTAAAATTTCTGATCTCAATTCCACCCAAGGGGTTTCCTATAGTCACTTCTTTTTCTGTTATTTGCGGATGTTTTCCACTTATTCTTGCCAAAGTAGCAATACTCCCTCCTGATAATTCTAGAAATAATAGAAATCCTAAAGTAAAAAACCCAAACAATAACAATAACTCATCACAAAAAGCTTGCGAATAAAGAGAAATAAAACCCAGATTCCGCACTTCAAAATGTAGTATAAAAAAATACATAGTTTTAAAAAGTCCGAAAATCATACCTGGGCAAGAATATTTCTCTTTTCATTAAATTTTTAGGAAAAATAATCAAATTAAGAAGATTTATACTCATTGAAAACTTAGCAAGACTCAGCACAAACGAAGGAGAGTTTCCTCTTCTCATTTGATATCATTAGACTCTTATTCTTTTATTATTTTTGCTTTATCCAATTCAATTTATAGATAATATCTTTGACAAGATGCAGGTAATAAACTCAATATAAAACGCCTTTCTTCTGTTAAATTGACAATTTGTTTAACTCCGTTTAAAATCACATAATGAATACCTTGAAAACATTGAAATATCCACCTCAAAGTCGGACACAATGTTACTTTCCCTACTTGATTATTTATTCCTTTTTTGACTCTTTTTAAACAATTTCTTAATTCTCTTTGCCCCAAGTTATAAATCAACAAACACAAAGACATTAAAAATAACATTGTTTCTATTCTTTCTGGTTTTTCAACGAAGAAACTATCAGTAAAAAATAAGGGATCTTTCAAAAATCGAAATCCTCTTTCCGTAGATTGCTGGTTTTTATAAGTTATCAGAATTTCACTAGTGCAGCTTGGCGAAAGTAATCCACCAGATTTTTACAGAAACTTTCGTGACTAGCCACGACAATGTGTTTCAATGAAACTAACGGAAGAATCTCGAAGTTGATGTCCATGATAAAAGCATTGCCAATTAACCTGTCCAACCTACAGAAAACAGTACTCCAACAAATAGTGAGAGGGACAACAAACCCCTATCGCCTTGTTAGACGAGCCAAGCTAATCTTAGCCGCAGCATCAGGAGAGAGCAATAGTTCGATTAGTCGAAGATTAGAATTAGACCGAGTACAAGTGCGTCAGTGGCGATCGCGATGGTTTGAGGAGAGAGAAAAACTGAGTGCCGCCGAAGAACAACAGGTAACGGAGAAAGCATTAATGGTCTTGATCAAAGGAATTTTAAGCGATCGCCCAAGACCTGGAACAACAAAATCCTTTACGGTCGAACAAGTAGTCCAGATTGTAGCGATCGCTTGTGAAGAATGTGAAAAATCAGACAGACCAGTGAGCCATTGGACAGCTTCAGAGTTGGCGGATGAAGCCATAAAAAGAGGAATTGTCGAAAAGATTGCCCCCCGTAGTGTGGGGCGTTTTTTAAAAAGAAGCGACATTACAACCACATCTCGTTCGTTACTGGTTAAATGCCAAAATTGATGATCCCTTAAAATTTAAAAAGCAAGTCAAATATATCTGTGAACTTCATCAAGAAGCTAAAACTTTGTTAGAACAAGGAATTCATTTAATTAGTACAGATGAAATGACAGGGATTCAAGCTCTTGAGAGATTATTTCCGAACAAAAGAATCAAGCCTAAACAGGTAGAAAAAATCGAATTTGAATATGAAAGACACGGAACTTTAAGCTTGATTGCGAACTGGGATGTGGCAAGAGGAAAAGTTGTTAGTCCCTCTATTGGACCGACAAGAACAGAACAAGATTTTTCTGAACATATCCAGAGAACGATTAAGATTGATGAAAAAGCAGAATGGATTTTTATTGTAGATCAACTCAACACTCATAAATCGGAAAGCTTAGTCAAATTAGTAGCAGAAAGCTGTGGAATTACTATTGATTTGGGGAGAAAAGGAAAGGAGGGGATTTTGCAATCTATGGACAGCAGAGCAGATTTTTTATCAGATGAATCTCATCGAATTCGCTTTGTTTATATTCCCAAACATACATCGTGGCTTAATCAAATTGAGTGTTGGTTTTCGATCTTAGTCCGGCGTTTACTCAAAAGAATTACTGTCCGTTCAACTGAAGAACTATCCCAAAAAATTATCAATTTTATTGATTACTTTAATCAACATTTTGCTAAGCCGTTCGTTTGGAAATTTAAGGGCTTTAAAGATCATAAGTGACTGGTGGATTATTTTTGCTAAGCTGCACTAGCTTCTAATTTATTTTCCTCTACTAAGTTAGTTGCTAAAATAAATTTTCCTGCTTCTTTAGTCTTTCTACTTATCTCTTCACCTTTTTTGATGATCAGACTAATCATTTTATAAATCTTTTCCTTTTTTTTCGAGTAAGTTTCAATCAGTTAAACTTCTTTTATTTCCAACAATCTCAATTTTTTATTAATAGCTTTTAATTTATATCGAGCAGCTTGAGGATGTTCAAATTCTTCAGATTGTATTTCTTTAAGAAATTTTTGGGATTTCTTCTCTTCTTGGGAAAGTTGTTTTTCTAGTTTTTCCAAATCACTTTTCTGTCTTTTTTCACTCAAGACTATTAACCAAGTTTGCTTGATTCCACCATAAGTAACAATTTCTTCTTTCCAGGTATAACTTTCTAAATTTAGGTCACTTCTTTTTTCTTTATCTTCATCTTTTACTTCTTCCACCTCTATATTTTGCACTAATTCTTTTGCTTTTTTTATGGTCATTGGAACTCTCGTTATCCATTTTAAATGTTGGATTAGTTGGAGATTTTCTTGACCATATAAAGCACTATCACAAACCATGATACTATCAAACTTTATTTGCTTTTTGAATTCTACTAAAACTTTTCCAAATACAGCTTTATCAGATTCATTTCCATCTCCTACTCTCACAAATAATGGAATATCTCCATCTTGGCTTGTTATTAAATCCAAGACACATTGTTTTAAGTCTGGTCTATGATCCCGAGAATATCCTTTCTTAATAAAAATTGGTCTTTCTTTAATAATTTTTTCTTCTTCCTGTTTCTCTTTATCTTCTTCCCTTTTATATTCTCCATCTAAATGAAATGATGTGGAATCTAAATGGGAGTATTTAAGGTCTATTTTAAATTTTTTAATTACTTCTAAAACTACTTCAATAAAAATATCATTTAATCCATATTTATATAATTCATCCATTACTCTCCCAATTTTATCATCATTAAGGTAATCAGGTTTAATTCTTTCTCCTAACAATTTCTCAATGGCTTTATCTTGAAAAAACTGACTGAATAAATATAGAGGTCTTGAAACAAATCCTAGTCCATTGATTAAAATAGACTTAACTACTGTACCTGCTGAGATTTTTTCTCTAACATCTATTCATAATTTATTATTAATTATTTTGACTATTCCTATTTCATCAATTAAACCAGCTACTATCCCTAAATGGTCTAAATTTTTAACTTGTATTTCTTCTAAATAAGACATTTTTCGCTCTTTTTTTACAGAGGAAACAACTTAAACAATTATCCCACTTTTTTGTCTTCAAGAGCTTAAGCAATTATACTTAATTATTAACCCCAGGCTTGTAGTATTTAATGCTACTTTTTGAAGTGCGGAATCTGGGTTAAAGTATAATCAAAATTAATGAAAGGCGGTTTGATGAGTTCCCCTGTTCTATTATTAGTAAATAAGGACAAAAAAAGCGACAAAAACTGCCTCAGAAGTTTAGAAAGATTGACAACTAAAAATGTAATAGCAATAGATGTAATGGAGGCTTCAGGGAGTTTTGTCATCACGAGATTTAGGCTAAATCTTCGTTTAGCTTGTCCAAACTTTCCCTCAATAGCATTACGGAAGCATTCATCGGAGTGGGCTTGTTTCTTTTCTTCTTCACTGACATTTTTCGGAGGTCTTCCTAACTTCAGACCACTGATTCTTATCCCTCTTTCCTTACACCAATTTCTGTTTTCCCTAGTTCGATAAATTTTATCTACATGGACGGATTCGGGATAATAGCCAAACGTTTCTTTATACTTTTCTACTTGTTCTTTTAAATGACAAGATTCATTGAAGTTTTCCCAACTTATTTTGTATAGAAACACATAGTTATCTACACAGCTTACTGAGAGTTTAGCTCCAAACTCTATTGGTTTTCCTGCTTTTCCCCTCACTATTGGACGAATATGCCGTTGAGTTAAACTTACAATTCTTTGAGGAACACTCTGGGTCTTATTCTCCCACATTGGCTGTTGTTGTTCATAAACTTTTTTGATAGTCTCTAGACAATTTTTCTGTCTTTTACTCAGATTTTCCAGGGAAGCCCCAGCTTGAATTAAGTCTTCTATATTTCCTAAATTTTTCTTAAGGTATTTTAACTGTTTCCCGATAGCTTTTCTTCTTTCTTGATAAGATACTTTTCGTTTTTTAGCTACTTTTAAGTATTCCTTTCTAGCAATTATTCTAGAAGTTCTCGGCTTTTTTCTCAATTTTACTCTTAATGGTTTATAAAGATTATCTATTATTCTTTCTGTCTCAATTCTGGCTTGATTTAATATGCCTAAATCCGTTGGGTATTTGATGTCTGCTGGCGCACAAGTCGCATCTAAAATTAGTTTACCTTTATTTTTTATTTTTTCTCCTTTTTCTTGGAGACAATCCTTTTTTTTTACTTCTTTATCACTCTTGTCTATTTCTCTTTTTACTATTTTTTTATTGATTTTGTTTATCAATTCTCCATCAATTCTTTTCCTAAAATGAACTAGCATTGAAGATTCCAGTGGTGGCTCTTGTTGATAACAATTTAAACCTATAAAGTATTGTAGATAGGGATTTTCTCTAATCTGTTCTATAGTTTCTCTATCACTTGTTCCTAATTTTTCCTTAATAATTAATGTCCCTAATGCCATTCTAAATAGTTTGGCTGGCGCACCTTTTTCTGCTGAAAAAAGTTTAGCATATTCTTCCTCAAAATCATCCCAAGGTATCAACTCTGCCATGATTACCCAACGATTATTGGGGGACAATTTGCCCTCGAAAGGTAATTCAAATTTTTCTGGGGGCGGTAAAGGTTGCTCCTCTTTTCGATACATTTGTTCTTGACCAACAACTGGGAGGTGTTTCTACCAATTATAGCGGTTTGTAGCCGACAAAGCTGATCTTTTTTGCGATCGCGAATATGGGTGTAACCTTTTAAAGAATAGGGTTTTGCTTTTATTCAGCAAACCCTACTTAGTCCTTTAGGACAAGAAAGATAGTCATCATCAAGGCTAAAGCCTTGACTACCTACTTTTCTATTTTCTATTGTTTATTTTAGTGTTGTTAGTGCATGGGAAATTATTATTAAAGTAAGTTAAAATGTATGT
>NZ_AADV02000004.1 GCF_000167195.1 Crocosphaera watsonii WH 8501
AGCTCCAATAACTGAATTAATGGATAGTTTATTTCAGAAAAAAGAAGATTTAGAAGAAGTTAAAAAATTAGTACCAATTTCTACTTGGTATCGCTCTATTCGTTATAAAACAGAAAAGTCATGGAGTTGTCAAAGAAGAGTAGTGACAAAAGTTTTTATGGAAGTGATGGCTTAAAAATGCGCCATGTGGTGACATCTTTGCCCGCTTCAAAAATTCCACCCTCAAAACTTTATACAAAAAAATACTGTCCGAGAGGCGAGATGGAAAATCGGATTAAAGAACAACAATTAGACTTGTTAGCTGATAGAACTTCAACTCAAACATTTCAAAGTAATCAACTAAGATTATGGATACATTCCTGGGCTTATGTTCTCATAAATGCTTTTCGTCAACACTGTTTAAAAAAAACTTCATTGGCTAAAGCAACTGTGGGAAGAATACGTCTAAATCTTCTTAAGTTGGGAGCCAGAATAAAGATTAGTTGTAGAAGAATTATTATCGCTATAGCTAGTGCTTGTCCTTATCAAGATATGTTGTCTATTGCTAACAAAAGAATTAAAACTATTCCTAATACTGGATAAGTAGAATAAGTTGTTTTTTAAAAAAGATATCTATCATAAGTTGTTGACTGACTGATACTTTCATTTAGTCTTATTTATCGTGGAGAAAATCAAAAGTTAATATAATTATTCCCTCTTAAACTCAATTTTTGGATAATCAAAGTCAATTTTTTTATTCATCTATATTCAAAATTTCTATTAGTCCTAAAAATTATCATTTTTCATCTCTGGATTGGGCTTTCAAATTAATTTGTGAGAAATCCGGGATAAGGGACAGCGATGTTCCACAGTCATATTATTTTCTCCTGTCTTACTATTAAACTTTTTTTAGATATGGAATTGTTAGTATAAAAGCTGGTGTTTTTTAGTTTTGTTATTACTCCTATTTTAATCTATTTATTACCTTTTGAGCTTTAATTGTATTAAAACTTTGCATGATCTTCTGCTACGGTATATTGACTCTGTATTATTTAGCCCACCTCCAATCATTGACAATTTACCCTGCTACTGGGCAATTTTTTGGGGTTTTTAGCTTATTTTTGCCCTGGCACACTATAAGAACGCAAACAAACTTTATACTTATTTAATGATCTACTTTTTAAAAATATGTTACCTTCCATAACAAGGTTTCTAGGGAAATTCCCAACTAAACAAGAAAATTATTAGAGTTTTGTAAATCACGTGCGTGTTAAGGAGGTACACATAAAAATAAGAAATAATTGTTAAGATATGACTATTAGGGCTAGTTTGCTTCTAATAACTCAAAAATTGCACCGTAAACTGACTAGAGTGAGCTTTAGCTGTTGGCCACTACCCGCCTGAATCCTAAATGTAAATACAAAATGTTACCTATAATACTGAATTACCTATGTAATTCAGATATACTAGGATTTACTTTTTTTAATAAACCCTTTTAAAATCATCAACTTACGACCGATGTATTTTCTTCAACAGAAACCATCAATTAAAATCCTTAAAATTAACAGAGGGATTAGTAAGTGTAATCGATACTATTAATCGTCCTTATACCTTTCTTATGAAAGCAAAATCAATGAGTTGTATTCCTAGATTTGATTGGTCTGCTAACCAAAATATTCAATCAGAGGTTGTTGTCAAAAACATCAAGGTAGTTGAAGAAACCCGTGAAGCTTTGCAACTTTTGCAAGCTCGCAAAGTAGTTATTTTAGTGTTGGATCAATTAAGCACAGATAAAGCGCAACGGGTGGTTGATTGGATGGCAGGAGGCGCTTGCGCCATTGATGGGCAAACCTTTTGGGTTGCTGAAAAGACGTTTATGTTTGTTCCCAATCAAGTAGATATACAATCGCAACGCCCTGCCCCAAGTTCTCCTTCTCCTTCTTTGAAAGATATTTCAACCTGATGGTTAGGAGGGAACAGGATATTTTTAGATTCAAAGGTCGAATATTGCTTATAATTGTAGCAATTAATGAATATAATAGTTAAAATTTTTGAGTCCTCCTATGAATACTGGGTTACAATCTCAAACTATGGTCAATGACCGTTTTCTGATTCTACGTCAACTCGGTCAAGGGAAGCTAGGAAGAACTTATTTAGCTAAGGATCTTAATCGCTTTAATGAGTCTTGTGTTCTTCAGGAATTTGCTCCCCATGTCTATGATGTTTTAGCCCTAAGAAAAACAGAGGAATTATTTCAACGCAAAGCACAAATTCTCTACACTTTAGACCATCCTCAAATCCCTCGTTTTCGGGAACTATTTTCCTGTCAACAGGGAGAGAAAATGAACCTATTTTTAGTACAAGATTATGTGGAAGGATCGACATATCGTCAACAAATACAACAAAGATTAAAAGCAGGAAACCTTTTTACAGAAATAGAAGTTCAACAATTTTTACTGGGAGTTTTACCCGTTCTCCATTATCTCCACGAAAAAGGGATTATTCATCGGGATATTACACCAAATAACATAATATGTCGTCAAACAGATAATTTACCAACTTTAATCGATTTTGGCAGCGTTAAACAGTTATCAACCATTGCTAATACCTATTTTAAAAATCCAGAATTATTAACCACTAAAATCGTACAAGTGGGTCAACCTGGATACGCACCCCAGGAACAAATCGAACAAGGGATCGTCACAGCCAATAGTGATTTATATGGGTTGGCTGCTACTGCTTGCTCTTTATTGACGGGGAAAGACCCTCTAGAGTTACAGGATAGGGACAATTTAGGCAAAAATTTTTTCTCAGACTTGCCTATTAGTTCGTATTTAAGGCAAATTTTAGGGAAAATGTTGGACAAAAATCCAGGCGATCGCTATTCTTCGGCACAAGAAATCATTAAACTACTCAATCAGTCTTCTCCTCAACCTCTTACCCCTCCCACCCTGGTAGTAAAGTCTGCTATAATGCCTCAGACTTCTCCGGCAAAAGAGATCGTTTCTTCTAGGCAAAAAACAGAACAAACTATGACAGCAACCAACAGCAAAAATAGTCCTATTACTGGCTGTTTAGGTAAGTTATTTTTACTTTTGATGCTAATTTTAGGCTCAGGGACAATGGGATGGTGGGCAGGAAAATTATGGATATCTCAAATCCTTAATGCTCAAGAAAATAACCAAAGTACACCGATTTTTTCGGAGGAATTTTCGACCCCGAAAATTAGCGACCAAGAGTTAGAAAGGAAAACAGAAATAAACACTCGTCGTCGTCAATTAGGATTAGACCATAGTTGGTTTGTTGGGGTGGTTGATGAACTGTTTTGGAATAAATATCCAGAGCAAAAAGACAATATTTTGAGCAATGGCAAAGACGATGTTACTTGGCGCAATAGATGGGATGAAATCGCCATTCAGGTATTAGATAGTTTGGAGTCTTTGAGTTCCCAATCATCACAAAATATCGGTAGTTACACGAAAAATCAGCAAATTAGGTGGAAGCAACAAGCTAATGGTTTATATTTAAGTAGTCGTGCTTTATATGATTTGGTTGATGGGCGTTTTTTTGCTGTTTTTCCTGAACAGGAAAATGAGGACTTTGTTGACGAACCTATTGGTCAAATCTGGAAGGCTATGATTTTTGATACTATCACATCCTTACAAGCAGGTGATAATTACGAAAGGTTAGGATTTGAATTACAGCAAGATGGGAAAATTAAACGGCAGGAAACATTAAAATCTGGTCAAGGAGATGCTTATGTTGCTAACTTAAACGCTAACCAAAGAATGGAGGTGAAATTAAAGGGCGATCGCAATTTACTTTTATCCGTTTATTCTCCTACAGGAAGAAATAATATCTTAGAAGACTCTGGAAATCATCGATGGTCTGGAGAACTAATTGAAAGCGGTTATTATGAATTTACTGTTGTTTCAAAAAGTAAGAAAGTGGTTAATTATGAACTTAATATTACTGTTATAGATTAAAAGATTAAATCTATGGATAATGAGCAAGCACTCCAACAATTTAAAACAGCAATTTATCAAAATAACTATGATGATTTTGATGTGATAGAATTAGGATTATTTCTATTAGAATCAGGAGATTTTCAGCAACGTTGGGACGTAGCTAAGTTATTTCCTCAAGTTGGGGAAAAAATAATAGAGCCTTTATTAATTATCTTAGAAAATGAGAATATAGAGACTGAGTATCGTTGGTTTGTTGCCCGTATTTTATCGGAATTTAATGATCTAAAAGTCATTATTGCCTTTACTAAATTGTTACAAACGACAGAGGAAGAAGAAATATTAAATGTCGTGGCAGAAGGGTTGACAAAAATGGGTAATTCTGCTGTAAAAAGTTTAGAAATATTACTGCAAAGAGATGAATATTCTAGATTATTAGCGGTTAAAGCATTAGCACAAATTCGTCATTCAGATACCATTAAACCCCTACTAACAGTGGTTGATGATTATAACCCAGAAATTCGGGCGATCGCTTTAGAATGTTTGGGAAGTTTTCATCATAAACCACTTATTTTTATCTTAATCAATGCTTTAAGCGATCCTGTTTATTCTGTTCGGAAAGAAGCTATTATTGCTCTAGGAATGCAGTCAAAACTAGCAACAGAATTTAATCTTGTTACCCATTTAAAGCCTTTACTTTATGACATAAATTTAGAAATTTGTCAACAAACGGCCCTAGCTTTAGGAAGAATTAAAACCGATGAAGCGATAGAAGAATTATCCATAGTTCTCCAGAAAAAAACAACTCCCATAGAACTAAAAAAAGAAGTTATTAAAGCTTTAAGTTGGACAGAATTACCTCAAGCGTTGATTTATCTAAAACAAACATTATTTACTGATGATTTAGAGATTTGTAAAATAATAATTGATTTACTAGGAAACCAAAAACGTGAAACAGTTAGAAATCAAAGCAGTGAAATTTTAGAAGATTTTTTATTATCGAATAATCCTATTAGTCAAGAACCAAAAATAAAGCAAAAGGTGGCAGTAGCTTTTGGAGAATTAGGTAATCAAACAGCTATAAGTTGTCTTAAAAAACTATCTCATGATTCCAATAAATCTGTAAAATTACACGCAGTTTCTGGGTTAAAAAAGAATGAACATTAACAGTTATAATTTTAGGCTCTCCTGAACTTATGGTGATAAGCAAAACTTATGATTCGTAGGATGGGTTAGGAACAGAGATGATTTTTCGAGAAACCTTATAAGTTTTGATTTGCGCCGTAACCCATCACAGGTTTTTTGTGTATTTTTATGGTTAGATTCTACTTCGGAAAATAAACTACCCCAACTTGCTACGCTGAAGTTGGGGTTTTCAACAGCCCTAGAGCGTCAAATAAGGTGATTTCCACACTTGAATATACCTGCTTTTCCAATTATTCCCCCCTTTTTAAGGGGGGTTAGGGGGGATCGTAAGGGATCTCCTTTATCAGAAATCACCTAAGGTAAGCTGAAGATACGATTCTTTTTGCTTTACCTTACAAGCCATCTCTGAACCTTCAGGCAGGTTTATAATCTGCCCCAATGCAAGTTTTTCTATATTTTTTGCTCCGTTATAATCAGCATCAAATTTTCCACAGGTATTACAGGTAAATTTCTTACCCTTTCTATTACCAATAACAAAGCATTTATGACAAGTTTGTGATGTCCATGCAGGATTTACTAATATTAGTTTTACCCCTACCAAAACACACTGATAAGTCAAGAATTGTCTTAATTGGTAAAACGCCCAATTATTACCTAGTGCAGCTTGGCGAAAGTAATCCACCAGATTTTTACAGAAACTTTGGTGACTAGCCACGACAATGTGTTTCAATGAAACTAACGGAAGAATCTCGAAGTTGATGTCCATGATAAAAGCATTGCCAATTAACCTCTCCAACCTACAGAAAACAGTACTCCAACAAATAGTGAGAGGGACAACAAACCCCTATCGCCTTGTTAGACGAGCCAAGCTAATCTTAGCCGCAGCATCAGGAGAGAGCAATAGTTCGATTAGTCGAAGATTAGAATTAGACCGAGTACAAGTGCGTCAGTGGCGATCGCGATGGTTTGAGGAGAGAGAAAAACTGAGTGCCGCCGAAGAACAACAGGTAACGGAGAAAGCATTAATGGTCTTGATCAAAGGAATTTTAAGCGATCGCCCAAGACCTGGAACAACAAAATCCTTTACGGTCGAACAAGTAGTCCAGATTGTAGAGATCGCTTGTGAAGAATGTGAAAAATCAGACAGACCAGTGAGCCATTGGACACCTTCAGAGTTGGCGGATGAAGCCATAAAAAGAGGAATTGTCGAAAAGATTTCCCCCCGTAGTGTGGGGCGTTTTTTAAAAAGAAGCGACATTACAACCACATCTCGTTCGTTACTGGTTAAATGCCAAAGTTGATGATCCCTTAAAATTTAAAAAGCAAGTCAAATATATCTGTGAACTTCATCAAGAAGCTAAAACTTTGTTAGAACAAGGAATTCATTTAATTACTACAGATGAAATGACAGGGATTCAAGCTCTTGAGAGATTATTTCCGAACAAAAGAATCAAGCCTAAACAAGTAGAAAAAATCGAATTTGAATATGAAAGACACGGAACTTTAAGCTTGATTGCGAACTGGGATGTGGCAAGAGGAAAAGTTGTTAGTCCCTCTATTGGACCGACAAGAACAGAACAAGATTTTTCTGAACATATCCAGAGAACGATTAAGATTGATGAAAAAGCAGAATGGATTTTTATTGTAGATCAACTCAACACTCATAAATCGGAAAGCTTAGTCAAATTAGTAGCAGAAAGCTGTGAAATTACTATTGATTTGGGGAGAAAAGGAAAGGAGGGGATTTTGCAATCTATGGACAGCAGAGCAGATTTTTTATCAGATGAATCTCATCGAATTCGCTTTGTTTATATTCCCAAACATACATCGTGGCTTAATCAAATTGAGTGTTGGTTTTCGATCTTAGTCCGGCGTTTACTCAAAAGAATTACTGTCCGTTCAACTGAAGAACTATCCCAAAAAATTCTCAATTTTATTGATTACTTTAATCAACATTTTGCTAAGCCGTTCGTTGGGAAATTTAAGGGCTTTAAAGATCATAAGTGACTGGTGGATTATTTTTGCTAAGCTGCACTAGGATATTTTTCTAAATACTCGTTAAAATCCTGTTCATCCAAGACTAAACCAATGATGTCAGTGGAGGCAATAGCTGTCTCGCAACCTTGTCCCCTAGCTAGATTAACCCAACCTAAAACTTCCCCGACTCCTACCATTTCTAGGGGGGTAAACTCTTGATTACAGGGGTTAAACCCTAGAGTTCTTGCTTGTCCTTGATAGATAATAACAATATAGGATAATTGTTCATCTTTTCTAAAGATGACTTCTCCCATGGGATAGCGAAAAGGACGTAACTCTTGAGCCAAGTCAGTTATGGCTATGGGGGGAAGTTCTCCAAAAATCGGGTGTTGGCTAAGAAATTGCTCTATTTGTGGGATTGCTGAAGTCATTCTTAATAAGAATTATTCTAAGTTTTTTTCTAAAGTTAACGTAAATTAAAATCAAACTTAATAAGAATCAGTAATAATATGTCAGAAGCAAGAAGATATGAGGACATAATAGTATTATGTCCCTACAAATACATCTGTGTAGGGGTTACACTCAGAAAGCTGATTTTCTCCTCACCACTGAAACCTGATTGCTATAGGTTTATCTTTCTATTAGTAAATAGTTCATAAAAATATAGTCAAATATGACATATCCTTATTTTGCAGGTGTAACCCTGACTGGGTGAACTACAACACCCTCTATCCCATGGCCAAAGGCATTTGGGACTGCTTTTCTCATGATGTTTAACGAACCGTTGACATCGGCATTGATTAATTTTCTTTTGCCAGTACGATACAAACCTCTATTTATTCGTTTCCCAGAAAAAGTTACTTGATTTTTTTGACCTTTCTGATAAACCGGAAGAGGATCATTATCCAGAAACGAAGCTTTAGATGTATAAGATTCTTCGGTAATAATTATCTTAATTCCCACCATTTCTGCTTTATAAGACAACATTTCTATGAACTTATTATAGGGAATAGATACAAAATTTTGGTTATTTCTTTTCCCTAAGTTAATCTTCTGTTTCCAGTCAGTATTGTGGCCAATAATCAGAGTTCCTATTTTCTGATTAATGAGAGTATTAATAATCAAACGAGATGCTTTATGGAGATAATCATTAATATTAAATTCTCTTTTATTACAAAGTTTTTTTAGTTTCTGGCTTGATTTATTTTCTCCTAAAATAGATTGTAACTCGCTTTTGACTTTGTTATAGTATTGATTGATAGATTTTAACGGTTTGCCATTTATCAAGAGCGGTTTTATTCCGGCTTGATTAAAAGTTAATGTAGCTAAATTGTTTAAACCTATATCAATACTAGCATAACTATTTTCCTCTAACTCGTATTGTTGTTTTTCTGCTTCATAAATGACCTCAATTACATAATGGTTAAGTCTAGGAACAAGATGAACTTGTTTGATTTTTGAAGGTTCTACCTTGGTTTTCAGGTAAATCGCAGTCTTACTGGGATTAATGATACCTTGTTTCAGCTGTTTTTTGCTTATAGCTTCGCCGTATAAACCACCACATTTCTACCCTTGATTTTATGTTTATATCCAGGAAGACGAGGACGAGCTTTAAATTTTGATGGTGTTTCTTTGTAAGCTAAATTAGACTCCTTGAAACTTATCCAGTTTCTGTCAAGTATCATCAAAACTTGTTGAGATCCTTTAGCTGGCATAGCTTGATAGTCTAATTGAGATTGCAGGGTTTTCTGAATGTCATAATAGTTACGGTAAGTATTTTCAAATATAAAAGACTGACGACATAAATAATTAGCATAGTTGTAGAGATTTTTAGATAAGAAACATAGTCGGTCAATTTCAGCATAAAACCGATGATTTTTTTAAATAATATGTCTCTCAACTAATCTCATCAATTAACTCTAACTCATGTTGTTTAATGTCTTGGAAAGCGTGAAAAATTAATGTGGTATCAGTCTGTATTTTTAGACGTTTTTCAGTTTAGGTTTAATTGTACCATTAAACAACTCAAGCAAGTTATTAATTTTTGTTAAGCAGGAGAACGACAAGTACATATAAACTAAGTATATTTGTGATTGTTTGACTATATATGACTATATTTCTGTTGAATGTTTATGATACACCATTGTTGTTTAACCTTGAAAAATTATTTAAGGATTAGGACATGATAACAAAATTTCCTAAAAAGTGCCTCATAAAATCTTACTTTAAAGATTGATCGTGATCGGGTAATCTAACTTCTACTTCTCGTAATGTGCGAAAACCATAGCCCCCTAAACCAACCAAAAACATCCACATAGCCGATAGAGCATAGAGTAGGGCAATACCAGATCCTGACTCAGAGCCAAACAACCATCCAAACATAAAAGACAGGGGCCCATCTATTTGCATAGCAGGTTCAAAAACATTATCGGCTAAAGGGCCAGCAATTAATGTGGCACCAGAAGCAATAATTAAACCAATGGTTTGATCAGCACCTAAAACCCTACCTTGAAGTTTTGGGGGAACCTTAGCATACCAAATAGAATTACTAGAACTATAGAACAAAGGAATATTGAGGGAGGCAAAGAAATGAGCTCCCATCCAAGCAAAGGCATTTTGACCAACTCCCATCAGTGTTTTAAACAACCCTGCTCCCATAAAACCCAATAACATCCCATTAATACGACGGGGAAACCCTCCCCATATACTTAACAAAATCCCTCCTAAAACGCCGCCAATACCTGCTGCTGCGGTTACATTCCCCAATACTTCGGCATTTCCTCCAGAACGAGCTAAAATCATGGGACTATATAGGGCTTTACCCACATCACTAGCCATAGCAAATAGGGAAAAGGCAATAACCATGGCCACTAAACTTGGTCTTTGTGTAATGTAACGCAAGCCAAATGTTAATTGTTGGACAACGGTTTCTGATTTTTCAACTTCCGTGAAATCAGGTTGAGGAATCTTGGCTAAAAATAGGGTTGTTAGGGCAATTGTAAAGGTGATTAGATCAATGGCAATAATCCCTTGTAAACCAATCACCGGATAAAGACGGCCTGCTAGGGCAGGAGAAATAATAGCGGAACCATAGTTCACTGCGGCCACCATACTTTCAGCCCTGGTGTAGTTCTCTTTGGGAACCATTAGGGCAATGGAAGTGGAATAAGCTAGGGTTTGAAGTTGACCAAAAACACTATAAAAGCCTACGGCTACATATAAATGCCAAACTTCTAAACTATCCCAGAAAGCAAGAAGGGCGATAGAAAAAGTACAGATCCCTGCTACCAAGTCTCCTAGAAGCATCAAATATTTACGGTTGATGCGGTCTACAATAATACCTGCTATCGGTGTAACAAAAACTCGAGGCAGTTGGGAGAAAAACCAGACCAAAGTTAAGGCAGTTGCTGAATCAGTTAATTGCCAGATCCAAATTGTCAAGGCAAAAACGGTCATGTAACTGCCGATGGTTGATACCATCTGACCAAACCAAATTAAAAAAAAAGTAGGCATAAATTTGATAATTGGGGTTTACTTTCTGTCGGGGATAAAAACTACTATGGGGTAGAGATTTCTTTGAGATAAGTTACATGATACTGGTTAACAGGACGCAGGATAATCTCTTTTCCTGAATAGGGCGCACTGTTCACTTGTCCACTAATTTCAACTTTGGCCTCATATTTCTTGATCACGTTATCTTTACTAAATTCCAAATGTATCCAGACCCCTGTGGCTTTTTGTGCCAAGCGATCTAATAAAAGGTTAACTTGTGGGAAAGGAAGAAATCGTAAAACTTGGAAAATATAAGGCATAATTCCTTTTGCTTCGATTTTAATCACTTTTGCAGCTTTGGGATAATTAAACCAAGACCAACCTTCTTGTTGCCAAAGCTCCCTTTCAACAATTTGGGCAAATTTTCCCATCCCTGCCCATCCACGATACAATGATGGCATAGTTTCAGGGCTATCACTGTGATTAATCAAAGTATCTAAAGATTCTGAGGTTAAATGTCCCCAATAACGACCCTGTGGTAAATCAATTAATGTTGGGGCAAACTTATGACCCCCAAAATGACTAGATCGCCACACTCGTAGGGGTTGTGTTGAATTTTTTGTGTAGTGCGATCGCAGTTCTTTATAAATGGGATAGCCAAAACGACCACAAGCGAGATCCACATTCGCGTGGGTACAGACTAAAATATCACGAATTTGCTCACTGTCTTGTTGATAAGTGTCCCAATGTTTTAAGGACTGTGATTTATCGGTCAATGATTTTACTAGATCCATTGCTAAAGGAATTAGTTGGTTTTGAGGAACTAAAAATTCCTTTTTTTGGTATCTAGCAAATAGTTTAGCGGGACGATAGTAGTAGAAAAGTCGAGCGTAACCAGGTTGAGAATATTCCCGATCGGGAGCAATCGCAATAGGTCGAACCATAATCCCTTTTTTCCAGATTAGCTGTTTAAGATTTTTAACTAAGGGTTGCAGTTCTTCGTCTTCTACCCACATAGCAGGGGACCAGGGTTGTTTTAACTCCAAAATTAACCAATGATCATGAGTCCTTGCTGTCCCGATAGGATCTTCTCTGTTGGTTTGGGAAATGACCGAACAGTATTGACATTCTGTTTGATTTGGTTTTGTTGATACCATTATTTACATTTTTTAGATATTAAAGTTTTTTAGCTGGTCTGTTTTAATTGTAAACATATTTATGATTCTATCACCTCATTAATCTTTTTTAACTCCCATAGGCCATTTTTCTTGAGTATCAAAACTTGTTGATGGTATTTTAATAAACTTGAACGATGACCAACACTAATAAAAGGAATTGATGTCTTTTGTAGCTGTCGATAAAGTTGTTCTTCATTTTTGCTATCTAAGGCACTGGTGGCTTCATCCAACATGGCATAACGGGGTTCTGTGGCGAACAAACGAGCAAAAGCTAAACGTTGTTGTTCTCCAAGAGATAACACTTTTGTCCAATCTTCTACTGTATTTAAGTCACCAAATTTATCTTGGAGGTTGGGTAAATTAACTTTTTCTAAAAGCTCGAGGAGTCTCCCATCTTCCATCTCATTATTAATATCAGGATACAGTAATTGACTTCGCAAAGAACCAATGGGCATATAGGGACGTTGGGGTAAGAATAATAACTGTTGCCGTTGGGGACGTTTTATAGTTCCCTCTCCTGATAACCATAGTCCTGCCAAAACTCTTAATAAAGAACTTTTCCCTACACCACTGTCTCCCATTATCAATAAACCTTGACCAGACTGAAAATTGATTGCTAAATCTGTTACTAATTTCTGTTGATAGTCAGGGGTGTATAATGTTAGGTTTTCAATGCTTAGAACTGGTGAATCGAAAATTTTTATCGTTTCTTGATTTTTGGAAAATATACTAGAAGAATTATCTAAAGCCCATAATAAACTATCGATCCTTTTAATACTAGAACCCAAAGCACTTAACTGTTCAAACTGAGTTACAATCAAAGTCAAAGCGATTAAAATACTTCTAAATGCTGTTGCAGCTTTACTGAATTCTCCTATTTCTAAATCTCCTGATAAAATACGTGGTGCTAAGAGTAAACCAGGTAATAAAAAAGTAATATATTGATAACCATTTTGAAATAAATTTAGGTTTAATTGCCAACGAATTAAATGATTAAAGTTATTAAAAACAGCCATAAACTGCTGTTTAATCTGCTGTAACTCTTGGTTTTGTCCTTGATAAAAAGCGATTGCTTCGGCATTTTCTCTCACTCTCACTAAGCTAAAACGAAAGTTTGCTTCTCGTTTTAGTTGCTCAAAATTAATTCCCAGTAAAATCCTTCCAAAAATAACTACAGTAACGATAGTTCCTCCTACCGCATAAATTACCAAAAAAATCATTAAAACCCGAGAAATAGACCACAATACTCCAAGAAAACCCAATAATTGGAGAATTGAATCACACATAATCACTAAAAAAGTAAGAGACTGCTCTGTAAAATTTTTAATGTCTTCAGCGATGCGTTGATCAGGGTTATCTACTTGGGGGTAAAAGGTTATTTTGTAATAATCTTGATCGTTTAAATACCGTTCTAAAATATTAAAAGTTAACCAACGTCGCCAGTATAAACTAAGTTTACCTTGAATAAAAATTTTAGTAGATAAAATAGGCACTCCTATGACAATAATCCCTATAAAAACAAGGATAGATTGTCTAAACCTTTCTGCTTCACCACTAGCTAAAGAAGATGTTACTTCTCCTAAAAAAATACTAAATATAATTAATAATACTGCACCCAAAAATGATAATAATAGTAACAATAATAATAGGGTTATTGCTCCCCACCTCTCTTCAGAAAACCAATATAACTTTGCCAGAAACCAAAACTTTTTTAACCATTGTAAATTAAAATTGTTCACACTAATTTTCATATTGATAAACTTAAACATCAACCAAACGCCATCTTTTTTCTCCACAAAGTTCTAAAACTTGGTTATGATACTTAAATAAGGTTGAACGATGACCTACACTGATAAAAGTTACAGATAAGCTTGTAAGTTGTTCATACAAGAAAGCTTCATTTGTTTCATCTAGGGCGCTGGTTGCTTCATCTAGGATGACATATTTTGGTTTAATTAGCCATAAACGAGCAAAAGCTAACCTTTGTTGTTCTCCTGGGGACAAAATTTGTGTCCAGTTGATAACCTCATCAAAAGAGTTAATGCGGTTAGTTACATCTTCTAAATTAACAATATTGAGAATATTTTGCATCTGTTCATCTTTTATATTATCAACAGGATTGGGATAAAATAGTTGATGACGTAAAGATCCCACTGACAAATATGGACGTTGGGGCAAAAATAATATTTCTTCTCGTTTAGGCAAAGCAATTATTCCTTTTCCACAAAACCATAAACCGGCCATTGAACGTAATAATGAGCTTTTTCCAACGCCACTATCACCAATAATTAATAGTGATTGACCTTGAGGAATGGTTAAGGAAATATCTTCGATTAGAGTTCTTTGATAATTAGGTGTAAATAATGTCATGTTTTTTACGCTTAAGTTCTTGCTATGCTGGATATTAATACTAGGTAAATCCAAGTTTTGATTCATTTTTTGCGATTTTTTTAAGGTAGCTAAACGGTTAATACTTGCTGCAAAGAGACTTAATTTATCAAACTGATTAATAACTAAACTCAAGGAAAAGCCGATGCGCTCAAAAGCTGCTTGAGATTGGCTAACAGCACCAATTTCTAGTTCACCGGAAAATAGACGGGGTGCCAAGACAATAAAGGGGAGAATAAAAGTTAGATATTGATAGCTATTTTGAAAAAGACTAAGATTAAATTGCCATCCTATAAATTTATTAAAGTTTTCAAAAGCTTGTATAAATTGCTGTTTAACTTGTTTTTTTTCAGAACTTTGTCCCTGATAAAAAGCAATAGCTTCAGCGTTTTCTCGAATTCTGACTAATCCGAACCGAAAATTAGCCTCTCGTTTCAGTTGTTCAATATTAATCCGAGTTAAAACAGGACCAAAACTGATAATGGCAAATACACTGCCCACAAGAGCATAGATCAATAAGAAAAACATTAATGTTTCAGAAATTGACCAAAGAATGGCAGTAAAACCAATTAATTGTAAAATAGAATCTAAAAATGTGGTAACAAAATAGAGGGATTGTTCAGTAAAAACATTAATGTCCTCACTAATGCGTTGATCTGGATTATCTACTTGCTTATCTAGACTAAGATAATAAAACTTATTGTCCGTAAGATATTGAGATAGAAATGAATTTGTTAACCATCTTCGCCAATAAAGACTTAACTTATTTTGTACATATTTATTTAAGGCCAGTGACGGGACTCCTAAAACAATTAAAACAGAAAAGAGGGAAATCGCTCTGAAAAAACGTTGATTACTTCCCGAAACAAGAGCAGAAATCAACTCTCCTCTTTGTAAACTTTCTAAAACGAGAAACGTGCTACTACTTACCGATAAAAATATAACTAATAATAATAGTCCTCTAGCTCGCCATTTTTCAGAGGAAAACCAGTAAGGATAAGCCACAAAACAAGCTTGCTGAATAATGGATTGGGTTGATTGTTGTATTCGTCTTTGAGAAGATTGCTGATTATCGAACATAATATCTCGTTGAAAAAAATGTAACTTCCTATACTTAATTTATTTTTTAAACTTTCAAGGGTCAGAGAATGTTTTTCCGGTCTACCCCTCCTGGAAAGATAGGGCGGGTTGCCCTCTGTCTTTTCCCTCTGGCGATGAAATGTTTAGACTTTGTACAGAAATTAGGTTTTAATACAAATTTTAGTTGAACAATCTTCATTACAATTTGATAATTATTAGCAATTAGTGAAATATGAAATGGACGTTTGATTAATTTTTGGCTATTCTTAAAGTAGATAAGGATGAAGTAAGGGATAGGCATAACTCATATATTTTATTGAGTTATGTAAAGTGAAAAATGAATGAATCAAAAAGTTTTGTTGAATCCATAGCAAGCTTTGATTATGAAGCTTTGGGGAAAGAGCAGGAACAGATAATTCAGCAATTGACCCAAGAAATCAGAGATTGTTTACGACGCTCTGCCCAAGATATTTGGGAGATTGGGCAAAAACTGGCTGATGTGCGAGATCGCCTGAAATATGGGCAGTTTGACACCTGGTTAAAAACGGAGTTTGGTTGGAGTCGTCGTACCGCCTATAATTTTATCAGTGTTTACCAAACTTTTGGGGAACGTGCCAATCTTGCAAAGGTTAATATTGCCACCTCAGCATTATATTTACTGTCTGCTCCATCGACTTCGCAAAAAGTGAGAGAGGAATTTTTGCAAAAAGCTCGGTCTGGAGAAACTATTACCTATAAGCAACTATCGGAAGTTATTCAAAAAGAAAAATCTGCAACTCAGGCAACAGTTGAGATTGAGAATGTTGAAGAAAAACCACTCTCTATCAAGCCTGAGATTATGAAGATAATCCCAAAAGTTCACCATTCAGTTTGTTCTAGCAGTGAAGAGGCAACTACTTTCTCTGAACCCTCAAACACAAGCCTGATTCAGAATATTCAAAGAGGATGGTATTGTTTAGAGTACCAAAATTTTCTCTTTTGTGGTGATACGGCCTCCTCACAGTTTGTTGACAACATTCCCTATGCCTCCTTAGCCATCGCCATCACTACAGACGATTGGGATCACGATTGGTTGGTAGACAAGGCCAAATCTGTGCTAATTTTTCCTGAAAATCAAAGTGATTCGGGTTTAATCACCCAATTAATTACCTTATTCACCGAACCAGGACAAATGATAATTTTCCCTTGGTTACCAAACCCAGATATGATAGCCATTGCTCATCTATTGAACCGTAAAATTTTTGCAGGAGATCCCAGTGTTGAACGCTGTCAGTTAGCTGTTCAGCGATCGCAGTTATACATTGCGGATAGTCAAACTTGTGAGATCCTGCTAAGCTGAGTCTCTCCAACTGCCCCAATACCAGACTTTCACTACTTATCAAAACCATGTCTTTCCCCATTTTTGCATAAACGACTTAAGATAGATCGATAAACTTATATAAGCTAAGTTATAAGTTATCGCGCTTAGGGAGGGAACCCGAGGAATGGCTATTCTGACTAGAGGAGGTAATTGATTTTGGGAGGGGTGATCTATATCGGCGATCGCAAAGCAGGGAAAACCTATCTAGCGATGGAATTAACCAATAAAGCTGACAAAAAATGTGTTGAGGTGACTAATTTAGATTATGACATCCTCAAAAGTCTTCTTTATGATTCAAATAAAGGAGAAACAAGAGGGACAAACTCTGAGGCTTCTATTTATAAAGAATATATGGAAGTTGAAGTTAAGTTAGGAATGGAAAAACCGAAAACAATCTCTTCCGATTGGATTGATACCCCTGGAGACATTTGGCGTACAAGTTGGCAACAAAATAATCGTGATCAATGGGAAATATTTTTAGATTCTATTCAAAAAGCGGAGGGGATTTTATTGATTTTCCCTCCCTATCGAGAGATTATTGATCCTAGAAAAGCTGTTCAAGATGATTACATGACTCGTGAACAATGGACAAGAAGGTTTGAGCGGTGGATTAAGTTTTTTGAGAAAGATTGTCCCCAAGTTCGACATTTACTCTTGTGTGTGAATAAGGTGGATCATTGTATAACTGAGTATCAAGATGAAGCTAAAAAACTAGCGTACGACCCCACAAGTGAAAGATTAAGTTGGCAAACAAAACATGACTATGTATATCGACGTTATTTTAGTCCCTTTCGTAGCCAAATTAAGCGATTAAATAAAAGTTTTCGAGGGGCTTCTGTTCGTTGTTTTATTACCACTATTTACAGTAGAGAATTATTAGAATTACCTTGGATTTATTTAGGGTTTGCTGAAAAAGTTTCTCCAAAATTTATGCCACTTTTGACCAAGAATTTTCTGACAAATCAATAAGTTTTAGTACATAAAAATTGTTTAAAGTATAATCAAAATTAATGAAAGGCGGTTTGATGAGTTCCCCTGTTCTATTATTAGTAAATAAGGACAAAAAAAGCGACAAAAACTGCCTCAGAAGTTTAGAAAGATTGACAACAAAAAATGTAATAGCAATAGATGTAATGGAGGTTTCAGGTAGTTTTGTTATCACGAGATTTAGGCTAAATCTTCGTTTAGCTTGTCCAAACTTTCCCTCAATAGCATTACGGAAGCATTCATCGGAGTGGGCTTGTTTCTTTTCTTCTTCACTGACATTTTTCGGAGGTCTTCCTAACTTCGGACCACTGATTCTTATCCCTCTTTCCTTACACCAATTTCTGTTTTCCCTAGTTCGATAAATTTTATCTACATGGACGGATTCGGGATAATAGCCAAACGTTTCTTTATACTTTTCTACTTGTTCTTTTAAATGACAAGATTCATTGAAGTTTTCCCAACTTATTTTGTCTAGAAACACATAGTTATCTACACAGCTTACTGAGAGTTTAGCTCCAAACTCTATTGGTTTTCCTGCTTTTCCCCTCACTATTGGACGAATATGCCGTTGAGTTAAACTTACAATTCTTTGAGGAACACTCTGGGTCTTATTCTCCCACATTGACTGTTGTTGTTCATAAACTTTTTTGATAGTCTCTAGACAATTTTTCTGTCTTTTACTCAGATTTTCCAGGGAAGCCCCAGCTTGAATTAAGTCTTCTATATTTCCTAAATTTTTCTTAAGGTATTTTAACTGTTTCCCGATAGCTTTTCTTCTTTCTTGATAAGATACTTTTCGTTTTTTAGCTACTTTTAAGTATTCCTTTCTAGCAATTTTTCTAGAAGTTCTCGGCTTTTTTCTCAATTTTACTCTTAATGGTTTATAAAGATTATCTATTATTCTTTCTGTGTTCAAGATTTAGTTGTTGTTGCAATGATCTTGTTAACTGCTTTTAGTGAGGAATCTCAACAGTCCTTAAGTCAAGAAATTGTTTCAGTTGTTTTAAAGGGCGGAATCTTTTTATTATTTATTGCTTTTTTAACCCGTTATATTTTACCCAAATTACTCCACGCTTTGGCTTATTCAACGGAATTATTGTTAATTTTTGCTATTTCTTGGGCTATTACTTTAGCAGCAATGGGAGACAGTTTAGGGTTTAGTAAAGAGGTAGGTGCATTTGTAGCCGGGGTGTCTTTAGCATCTACCAGTTATCGGGCAACCATTGGGGCAAGATTGGTCAGTTTAAGAGACTTTTTATTACTGTTTTTCTTCATCGATTTAGGTATTCATGTTAATGTCAGTTATTTGGGTGCGGAAATAATTTCTGCAGTGGTTTTATCTCTGTTTGTCTTAGTAGGTAAAACTGTGATGATTATGGCATTAATGAGTATTATGGGTTATGGAAAACATACTAGCACTGTTACCAATTTATCGTTGAGTCAAATCAGCGAATTCTCTTTAATTATTGCGGCATTAGGACTTGATTTAGGTCATATTGATGAGAATGTTTTAGGGTTAATTACGTTGGTAGGATTAATTACTATGGGAGTCTCCACTTATATGATTATGGGCTCTCATATTATTTATGAAAAATTATTACCTATTGTCTCCCATTTTGATAAATTAATACCCCATCGTCACCAAAAACTAGGTAACTTAGACGAAGTTGATGTTTATGGAGTTGATATTATTTTGTTTGGTTTAGGAAGATATGGGGGTAGTTTAATTAGAGCATTACAAGGTTCAGATTTACAAGTTTTAGGTGTGGATTTTAACCCCGAATTAGTGAGACAATGGCGGAACAAAGGACTACTAGCTTTTTATGGAGATGCAGAAGATCCTGAATTTGCTGCAACCCTCCCTTTAAATCAGGCTAAATGGGTAATTAGTACCTTACCAGGGGAACGAATTGGTCTAACTTTATTACACACCTTAGAATATCAAAAATATCAAGGTAAAATTGCCTTAACCAGTCATACCGAAAGAGAAATGGAAATTCTTAAAAATGCAGGTTCTGATCTTGTTTTATTACCCTTTAGAGATGCAGCATACGAAGCTGCGAGGGTCTTAGTTACTGATTTCAATGAATAGTCAGAAGGAGGGAGTAAATGAGAAAACTTAATAAAAGTACAAGAACCGAGGAATGTGTGTCTCGATTGCGTACAATGAAATTAAGATACACTCATCGATGCCATCAGATCGCTTTAGTTAAAAACTGATGTGCTACTCTCATCACAAAAAATTGAGATAATTAGGAGGAATAACGATGACGAATGTATTTCCTCGCCAAAAAGAACTAGATTTTGGTTGCCTGTGGTTTGACTTTTGTGAATGGATAACAAGTACGAACAACCGCATTTACATCGGTTGGTTTGGGGTTATGATGATCCCCACTCTTATCGCAGCTACCAGTGCCTTTATTATCGCTTTTATGGTGGCTCCCCCAGTGGATATGGAAGGGATCAGAGAACCCGTTATTGGTTCGCTCTTAGGGGGTAATAACCTGATCAGCGCAGCCGTGATACCCAGTTCCGCAGCGATCGGGTTACACTTTTATCCCATCTGGGAAGCAGCCTCGGTTGATGAATGGCTTTATAATGGAGGCCCTTATCAATTAATCATTTTCCACTTCTTAATCGGGGTTTTGTCCTATTTAGGGCGTTTATGGGAATTAAGTTACCGTTTAGGAATGCGTCCTTGGATTTCCGTTGCCTTTTCTGCTCCTGTGGCCGCAGCTACTTCTATCTTCCTGATTTATCCTATAGGACAAGGTAGTTTTTCCGAAGGAATGCCATTAGGAATTAGTGGTACGTTTCACTTTATGTTAGGATTCCAAGCTGACCACAATATTTTGATGCACCCCTTGCATATGTTGGCGGTTTCAGGTGTCTTTGCTGGTGCATTGCTTTCTGCATTGCAGGGTTCTTTAGTAACCTCTACTCTCATCCGAGAAACCAGTATTTCCGAGTCAATTAACCAAGGGTATCATTTTGGGCAACGAGAAGAGACTTATAACCTAGTAGCCGGACATTTAAGCTACTTAGGCCGTCTTCTCATCCCGAGTTTGGGCTTTAAGAACGATCGTTCCGTTCATTTTCTGTTGGCCGCCTTCCCAGTGATTGGTATTTGGTGTGCTGGTTTAGGTATTAGTGTCATGGCTTTCAATTTAAACGGGTTTAACTTTAATCAATCCATTCTTGATAGTCAAGGCCGAGCTATTCCCACAGAAGCGGATCTGCTCAACCGTGCTAATTTAGGAATTCGCTCTATGCACGCGCCCAATACCCATCATTTCCCGTTGACTTTAGCCTAATAACGTGAGTTCGGAGTTCGGAGTTCGGAGTTCGGAGTTATGATTTTTTTAACCAGACAATGAGGGTTTGATACTTCTGATTTGAGTTAGTTTTCTGCAAATTTCCTTATATCGAACTCAGGTTAATCGATTTCATAATTGGAACTTGAAGGGAGAAATAGGAAAAAACCCTATTTTTCCCTTTAACTTATTTTTCACGAAGACAGAAACGGATATTCGCTTTAGGGGTATTTCCTTTGACTAAAATTGTATGTTTTTGTTGCATTTTTGGATAATAAAACCATTGGGAACTCATGGGTTGATGATCGGAGTCTACCTGATGAGGGGTGATAACATTTCCTTGATGACTGACAGCAACTTCTAGATAATCATTCGCTTCAATGGTTAATTCATCTTCTTGATTAACCCAGAGAACAAATTTATATTCATTGTGTATTCTCCCCTGATATACCGCACAAAAATCATTGTTAGGTAGGTATAAACTGAAACGTGATACAGCTTGACCAGGTGCAGTTATTAGAAAGAAACTAGCTAGAGAAGAAAGAGCAAAAAATGATTTAAAAATGGTCATGAGAATAGCTCAAATTAGTGAGGAATAAGTTATTATGAACAAGCTTGTTTTCTCAAGACGCAGAAAAAATAAAGATGTTGCCAATCAGTTTAAAAAAAATTTAATGGGAACAAAATATTTATTTGAAAAGACATTATCTAGCAATCGGGTTTAAGTTGTATAGCTAGGGACATAATGCTGTTATGTCCTAATAACTATTCAATTTTCACATCTGATTACTAATTGCTATACTAAAGGTTATATAACCCCAATCATCAGGAGAAAGGACAATTACTGCTGATCCCAATAAACTCAAAAAAATGATCGAACGAGTTCTCGCCGATGGCCGTCTATCTCGTCAAGAAGATGAAGACATTAAAGCGGCGATCGCTGCTGATAACAAAGTAACAGAGGAAGAAATGAAATTATATCGAGAATTACAACAAATGGTGTTTAAAGGAGAGCTTAAAATGGAGAATTAAAATAGAGAAAGGGTTGATGCTACTCCCAAAAACCTACCTAATATTGCCTAAAACTACTCATATTAGTAGCAAAAGTTCATAAATAGGTAGTTTTTTATGTTTAAAACCCTAATATGATACAATTAAACTCAACAGTTTTGGTCATTATCTCAAAAATGCCATGTTGTTAGGCTTTAAAACCCAACTTAAATTAAATCAAACCCAACGTCAACAACTGGCTCGTCATGCAGGTGTCGCTCGTCATGCTTATAATTGGGGAAATGATTTGTGTCTGGCTATTTTAGACAATAATAAAAGTTGTTCAGACTCTGAAAAAATCAAATTTCCTACAGCGATTGATTTACACAAATGGTTAAACAAATTAGTTAAGCCCGATAATCAATGGTATTATGAGGTCTCTAAGTGCGCTCCACAATTTGCCCTGAGACATTTAGCAGTTGCTTGGCGTGATTGCTTCAGCAAAAAGAAGAAAAGACCAAAATTCAAGAAGAAAGGACGACATGATAGCTTTACTTTAGATGGAACTATACGCATTCTATCTTCTCATTTAATCCAAGTTCCCGTCATCGGAAAATTGAAAACTTATGAGAGATTACCGACTATTCATCAACCGAAAAATATTACCATCAGCAGAGAAGCTGACCGTTGGTTTATTTCCTTTAGAATAGAGGTAGAGTCCATAGCTACCGACAAAGAAGTAGATGTAGTAGGGATAGATTTGGGAGTAAAAACCTTAGCAACCCTATCTACAGGGGAAGTTTTTGAAGGAGCATACTCTTATAAAAAACTATCAGCTAAATTAGCTAAACTTCAAAGAGAATTAAGCAGAAAAAGCTTCGGTTCGTCTAACTACCAAAAAGCTAAATTAAAAGTTCAGAAACTGCATAGAAGAATTGCTAATCTTAGAAAAGATACATTACATAAATTGACATCACACTTAAGCAAAAACCACGCAGTCAATGTGATAGAAGATTTGAATGTATCAGGAATGATGGCTAATCATAAATTGGCGAAAGCCATAGCAGATATGGGGTTTTATGAGTTCAGAAGACAGTTAGAATACAAAAGTAAATTATATGGGTCAAAACTGGTGATAGTAGATAGGTTTTATCCTTCTTCTAAAACTTGTTCTAACTGTGGGGAGAAAAAAGACTCGTTACTATTATCTGAAAGAGTATTTTGTTGTGAAAAATGCCATTATCAAATAGATAGGGATTTAAACGCAGCAAAAAACTTAGAAAAACTAGTGCAGCTTGGCGAAAGTAATCCACCAGATTTTTACAGAAACTTTCGTGACTAGCCACGACAATGTGTTTCAATAAAACTAACGGAAGAATCTCGAAGTTGATGTCCATGATAAAAGCATTGCCAATTAACCTCTCCAACCTACAGAAAACAGTACTCCAACAAATAGTGAGAGGGACAACAAACCCCTATCGCCTTGTTAGACGAGCCAAGCTAATCTTAGCCGCAGCATCAGGAGAGAGCAATAGTTCGATTAGTCGAAGATTAGAATTAGACCGAGTACAAGTGCGTCAGTGGCGATCGCGATGGTTTGAGGAGAGAGAAAAACTGAGTGCCGCCGAAGAACAACAGGTAACGGAGAAAGCATTAATGGTCTTGATCAAAGGAATTTTAAGCGATCGCCCAAGACCTGGAACAACAAAATCCTTTACGGTCGAACAAGTAGTCCAGATTGTAGAGATCGCTTGTGAAGAATGTGAAAAATCAGACAGACCAGTGAGCCATTGGACACCTTCAGAGTTGGCGGATGAAGCCATAAAAAGAGGAATTGTCGAAAAGATTGCCCCCCGTAGTGTGGGGCGTTTTTTAAAAAGAAGCGACATTACAACCACATCTCGTTCGTTACTGGTTAAATGCCAAAATTGATGATCCCTTAAAATTTAAAAAGCAAGTCAAATATATCTGTGAACTTCATCAAGAAGCTAAAACTTTGTTAGAACAAGGAATTCATTTAATTAGTACAGATGAAATGACAGGGATTCAAGCTCTTGAGAGATTATTTCCGAACAAAAGAATCAAGCCTAAACAAGTAGAAAAAATCGAATTTGAATATGAAAGACACGGAACTTTAAGCTTGATTGCGAACTGGGATGTGGCAAGAGGAAAAGTTGTTAGTCCCTCTATTGGACCGACAAGAACAGAACAAGATTTTTCTGAACATATCCAGAGAACGATTAAGATTGATGAAAAAGCAGAATGGATTTTTATTGTAGATCAACTCAACACTCATAAATCGGAAAGCTTAGTCAAATTAGTAGCAGAAAGCTGTGGAATTACTATTGATTTGGGGAGAAAAGGAAAGGAGGGGATTTTGCAATCTATGGACAGCAGAGCAGATTTTTTATCAGATGAATCTCATCGAATTCGCTTTGTTTATATTCCCAAACATACATCGTGGCTTAATCAAATTGAGTGTTGGTTTTCGATCTTAGTCAGGCGTTTACTCAAAAGAATTACTGTCCGTTCAACTGAAGAACTATCCCAAAAAATTCTCAATTTTATTGATTACTTTAATCAACATTTTGCTAAGCCGTTCGTTTGGAAATTTAAGGGCTTTAAAGATCATAAGTGACTGGTGGATTATTTTTGCTAAGCTGCACTAGCTTCTATATTTTTATTTAATAAAGACGGATATATTCAGCGTTGTGGTATTGATGGCGTTGATCAAAATAATAATCTAATTAATAGTAAAAACTGGTTAGCTAATAAAAAATATCTACCAGGAGAAAGCTTTTCAGGAAAAGCAGTGCCTTCTCCAGATGCAGAGTCAACTTACGGTGAACCCCATTACTCTAATCAAATAATGGAAGAATATAAAGATATTATTGATGTACAATTTTATCTAAAGAAATTAGGGCAATTTAAAAATGGAATTTCAGTGCCGTTAAATGGAGTAAATGGAACTTTTGGGACCATAGAAGTTTTTAATAAAATAGATAATAATATATTGATCGATTTTGATAATGATGATGTCTATATTCTCATGCTTATTGGTACAATTATATCTGGAATAATTGAGAACTTTAGAACAAGAAATAAACTACGTATTTACAATGAAATGACTGAAATGTTGATTAAGTTAGAATCAGAGAAAAATAATTTTATGATTCAAAATGTTTATCAATTTGTTGTGGATAATCTTGTAGATAGTACAACGCCTTATAAAGTTGCTATTATAAGGATTGTTAATGATGATAAGGAACTTGAAATTGCGGAAAAAGCAAAATCTGAAGATATATCCTGGAAATATAGAACAAAAGATTCTGTTAAAATGGGAGATAATATTGGTGCTGAAGTTTTTCAGGAAAATGAACCTTTAAATATTCAAAATATCGGGGAAAAACTTGATATGTTTTTTCATAAAAAGTGAATTAAGAAAAATAAGTTACAGTCTTTTACTTGTCTCCCTTTATCTTTAGGAGACGAACCAGTCGGGACTCTCTCTGTTTATGTTGGATATAAACATAAGTTTTATAATAGTGAAATTTATTTTAAAAAAACGTAGCATTGTTAACTGCGGGTATTTTCGCTATAGATCGTTATAAGAATCAGCTTAAACAGACTCAATCTAAACTTGAACATGAAAGACGAAAATTTACCAGTATTTCTCGTGCTTTGGGATTTGATTCTGTTATGAAAAATTTTTTACATAAATATAAAAATGAACTGATTGAATTTGGTTACGACTTACATCAACTTTCTGATGAAAGTCAAAAGAGTAATCAGCAAAAAAGGAGAATTATTCAAAATAGAAAAAATTGGATTGACAGTCGAGTGCAAGAAATGAAAGAGGTTTTTCAAGTAACTCACGATAACTTAGGTCCTATTGATGTTAATGAAGTCATTAGAGCGGTCGTTCAATTATTTTCATCGACTAGAAACAGAATTAAAATCGAAGAACAATACGATTTAACCATTCCTTTGATAGAAATAGATGGAAATAGAATTAAAGATGTAATTTATAACTTAATTGATAATGCTGTAGAAGCTATTAATGAAAAAAACAAAAAAGATAAATCTATTAATATCACAACAAATATTGTTACAATTGATGAGATACAATACATTCAAGTTATTATTGAAGATAATGGTATTGAGATTCCTAATGAACTCAAAGAAACAGTATTTGAACAAGGTTATACAAGTCATCCAGAGTCAGGAGGTACGGGGATTGGTTTATTTGTTTCTCGTGAAATCATTAGTGACTATGGAGGAAAACTCAGCTTCACGTCTCAGGTAGGTAAAGGGACAACTTTTTATATGTGCTTACCCCTTAAAAGATATCAAATTTAGGATTTATGTTGTACAATTATCACAAGGATTTCGACTGCAGACGTTAACAAAATACAAAACATTCCTTAACATACTGTAAAACGTCGTACTGAGTTAGTCAAATCACCCTGTTTTAGGAGAAGTTTCAATGATTTCAAGTATTGCCAATCGTACTCACAATTTGAATCCTTTTATGATAGACGAAGTAGTTGTCATGGAAGACAGTACAGTGATGAAAAACACCATTCAAGAAGTAATTGATCGTATTGGTTGGCAAACTAGGTTTGTTGACAACAGAACTGAAGCACTTAAGCTAGTAAAAAACGGAGAAGCTGCTTATTTTATTTTAGATAATTGGATTAATCACAATAAGCAAGAAGGGTTTGATACACTGGAAGTAATTAGAGAATGGGATAAACAGGCTTTTGTAACCATTCTAACTGGGCATCCAGACCCAAGAAATGAGACGATAGCAAAAAGGCTTAAGGCTGATTTATACAAGGAAAAATCAGTAGATCCGTATAACTGTCGGAAGGATATTGAAGAAGTAGCATCTGCTATGTTGGAGCATAAGAAGAAGATATTGAATAATAGAATTGGGATAATTGATGAACAAATATCTCAATTAGATATATTAAAGTCAGATATTAATTTAATTGCTTACAACATCAAAAGACAAGATCAGCAATGGTTGGAAAACTATAAAAATCAATATGTTGTGTTTGTTGATGGTGAATTGGTTGATAGCGATGGAAATAAGTCGGAAATACTCAAGCGAATAAGAATTGAATACCCTGATAAACCAAGATTTTTAAAAAAAGTTGAGGAAGTAGAAGAAAAAACTATTGATTTACCAAGTTCTTTATGGTTTGACGAGCTTGATATTAATTTTTAACTAGCAATGATCAGCCACTTCACCATCACCCCTTAACTTCTTCATTAAATTTGATAATCGTCTAAATGGTAATAATTCATGATAACCTCGAAATATCAAAATCTATATCCCAATTGTGTATTTATGAAATTGCAGGGGGAGATTATTACTGAGAATAGAACAGAAACTGAACTATCAGCATCAACTGAGAAGATAAAATTAAAACCAACGATTCTTTTTGGACAACAATATCTTAAAATTGGCAAAACTATTGTTCTTTTTGGGATCAAGAGTGCTGAATTGCGCTTAGATTGTAATAATTCAATTTTATTGTTAGAAACATTAGGTCTAACCCCCTCTTTTAGTCAAATTTTAGAAATTGAAATAGTAAAAGAAAAGGGAACAAATCAAGAATTGGGTGGGTTAATTGGTTTTAAAACAGGAATTGACGGGAAAATAACAAAAAATTATAAATCATCGAAAAAACAGAAACAAGAAATTTGTCAAGTTTACGCTAAAGGAGCAACACCAGACAAAACCATTGAAGTAAGTCCTTGTTGGGTGTTTCAGGTGAAAAGTAAACAACCCACATTACTAGGACTTCTCAAGAAAAAACAACTAGGAATATTCAGAATAAATGCTAAACCTTGTAGAATTGAAGCCACTTTTAACTTAAAATATAAAAGTGATATTCATATTTTTGAGTTAAGAGCTAATGAGAACAATATTAACTTAAGTAGCCAAAGAGTTATGGAAATTGTTACTCAAAAGTCGATTTACGAAAGAAACACTGGATCACTAAGCTTTGCGGAGGTGTCTTATGAATGAAGAAGAGTATTTAATTATTGAAGATCAAGAATATGAACAAACTATTAAAGCTATTCTTGAAGCCAATACTGATGATTTTTTTGCAGCTGCGCAAATTGGTAAACTTGATATTAAGAGAGATTTAGCAGGATCTAATTTAAGTCAAATTAGCTTGAAAGGCGGTGATCTTAAAGGGGCTGACTTAAGAAAAGCTGACTTTACAGGAACAGATTTAAGCTATGCTGACTTAAGTTATGCTGACTTAAGCGAGGCCAATCTTAGTCATGCTGACTTAAGTTATGCTAACTTAGGGAATAGTGTATTAACTAATGCCAATGTAGAAAATGCTATCTTTAGATATAACCAAGGGTTATCTTTAGCAATGCAGAATTATCTATTAAGTCAAGGAGCTTATATTCAACCTCAAGTTAAAGAGAATACTTCCAGGGATGAACAGTCATCATTTAATCAAGAAGAACAAAAAGAATACAAAAATAGATATTTGGCATTTATTGGTAATAAATTAGTCAAAGAAGGTTACAATAAACATGATCTATTACAATCAATATATCAGACTGAAGAATATCGAAATCAACAGATTCGTATTGAAGAAGTCTCAGGCAAGGAGGTAAATTTACCAACTGGAATGTCTCTTGAATATTATGAAGCTGAATTTTTAACTCAAAAAAAATCGATGTACAGTCATGAACAACAAGAAGCTAAATTAAATCAAAACTCAAAAACCTATATAGAAATATGTAATCCATCAAATGCTTCTTTAACAAAAAAAATTAATGCTTTTATTAATACTGATGCAGTTATGACTTGTGTTCCCGAGGCTGCACTGAATTCTCTCCGAGCTTTAACTTATAGTAAGATTACATTGAAAGATTTTCAAGGACGAAATTTATCTCTGAAAACGTACTATATCAATATCAAAATCAATGATTATCTATTTGAAGACATAGAAGTAATAGCTATTCCTAAAGAGGATGCTATTATCGGCCAAGATATTCTTAAAAACTGTGAATTTATCATAGATTCGACTAATAACAGTTGGAGAATTAAGAAAAGTGAGAGCCAAGAGAAAAATAAAAAATAGTTACTTTCAAGAGGGGGTAGTTTACTCAGCCGTTAAACTATGGTATTGTCAGGAAATTTATGAGTTCTTTTGCTATATGATAAACCACAGGAATAGGAACAGAATTTCCAAACTTTTTTTTGGCAATACTATTTTTATGATGGAATTCAAACCAATCTGGAAAACCTTGTAATTTACAGCAATGTTGAGCCATTATGGGCTTAAATTTTTGAGGTTTATAAATCTTTTGGATAAATTTCTTTTTATACTCTTCAGGGTTGTCATAATTAATAGAAACCGTTGCAAAAAAGTCAATAAAAGTAAATCTGGTTTGCTTAAAAATTAATTCTAATGGTTTAGAATGGTTAAATAATTCTAGTTGTTTATTCTGAACTTGACTCATCGTTGCTTGATTTATCTTCCTTATCGTCTCATCAATCAATTTTTCCAGATAATTCAATTATACTAAAAACATAGAACAACAATCCCGAGAACTTGATAAAGAGAAGAATAACCCAAACCAAGTTATCAGGATTGTTATTTCAAAATTACTGTCAGACCAAAAAAGCCTAATTTTCAGCAGTTGCTAACTCGGTACTTCCTGTGCTGCGACGACGGGTTAAGGTATTAAAGAGCATAATTCCAATAGCTTTAACTAAGTTACCTTCTAACTCCATAAACATTTTCATGTTCATACCAAAAGCAGCATTAGCTTCGTCAACTATTTTTTCTGCTGTTGCCTGATCAATTGGCATTTCATTTAGTGATTTACGGTACTTATCTTTAAAGGCTTTTTCATCAGGGATATCTTCAAACTCATAGAAAGTTGTGCCATTTTCTCCTAAATTCATCGCCCGTTGTGCAATTTTTTTGAGAATTTGCCCGCCAGATAAATCCCCTAAATAACGGGTATAGGAATGTGCAGCTAATAACTCAGGTTGAGTTTCAGCAACCTCATGAATACGTGCTATGTAAGCTTGTGCTGCTTCTGAAGGGGCTACTTCATCGCGCCAGTTAGCTCCATAATAAAAACTTAAATCTTTTTCTAAACACTGTTTACGATTTAACTCGGGAAAGTAAATTTTAGAAACTAATTCGTGATGAGATAATCTCTCCATTTCCTCTTCCATCGCACTGTATACGAAATAGAGATTAGCCACCAATGTTCGATAGGAATTTTTCTCAACAACTCCTTTTAAAAAACATTTGACAAAACCAACATTTTCCGCCATTGTATGGGACTTTTTTGTACCTTCACGTAACATGGTTGCTAAATTAACGCTCATCCTATCTTTTCCTGTTATTTTTGAGTGAACACTAGACCGGTGGCTTCATGGCAAAAGCTTAAAATCCCGCCTAGTTGTGTAGCATATCCTAATTTAAAGGGATTTTTTATTAAGAATTTTTACAACAAATGGGGTTTAATTATTAAAAAATGTAAATGAATTTAGACCCCGCAGTTAACGGCGCGGTCTTATTAAAAAAAGGGGCTGTTGGCCCCTTTGGTTCATAGAAATAATCTGAGACAATTTATATTCTTTTGCCCCTTATACTTCGGGGGTGAGACGAGCATAGAAAATACCACGAATCTTGACATCAACAGGTTCTTTCGCCCCTAAATCTGTATCAGAGGGCTGTTCACTTTCAAATACTCCAGATATTTCTCCTGTTTCCTTATCTACTTTGGTCACTTGAAGAGAAATAGATCCTTTACCAATGGGAGTTTGTTTCACATTAGCATAGTCTTCCTTATCAGCAGTAGCAGGTAAAGCAACGGCGTTATCATAACCAGTAGCTAACCCACGACCTTTCGGATCGAGGAAAGTTGCACCACGATAGGAGGGGACTCGGAAATCACCCACAAAGTCAATGGATGTATTAATAGAATTGAACCCGGGTTCGGTTTTACCCACTAAGTTTTTGATGGTGAAGAAGAAAGGAACTTGTTCTCCTCCAGGAAGTTGAACTGTCACTGGTTGGAAGTCAATACCACCTTTTTCTTTGAAGGTAACAACTCCTTCTTCATCAACGGTAATGTTGCCGCTAATTTGTTCTAAGCTAGTGGTATAACGGGTTAATAACTTACCAGGAACATATTCTGCTTCTTGACGTTTGTTAACCGGTTCTTCCTTGACAAAATACTCTTGGGGTTGCAAGCACAGATCGTCAACGAAATAGGTTTGACCGGGTTCAATAGCAAGAGAACCCCGTGTAAACTCAGAAATTTGCGGACAGTTGTTGGCAATTCCGGTGTTTAAAATTTCGTCGTAGGTTAGGTCTTGGGGGTTAGCTGTACTATCGGGTCCGTCGCTACAAGCGGTGATTAACCCTAAACATAGGGCAAAAAAAGCAATCAGTAATGCACGAAATCTCATAATCATCCTCGTTTTGTTAATTTCAAATTCAAATGTCTTGTCCCTCTGGCCATCACTCATAACAGGCTATTGCTTGCCATCTAGTGGACGAGTTAGGCAATCACATCGGGATCTACTCTACCAAAATTCGTCCCCCACATCTCTTTTAAGTTTGCAATTCTTTTGAGGCGAAAATCTTTTATGATTGGTATGGCGAGGGAAAAGAGCAAAAAAAGAATGGAACAAACCAACTTATCAGCAACAACCGATCCGTCCCTTAATCCTAAACATGGTTCTTTTCCAGCGTCTCTAGAAGAGATTGTTATTAGGGTCAATATTGCTTCAACTCAGTGTGACGACGATCCCCAACGGTTAGTTGAGTTACTGCGAACCCTGGAGGCGTTACATAGAGATATTCGGGTTAATTTATTAGAACCTTCCTTACCCAATAGTCGCAACGATTTGTATGAGTTATTACGGGATATTGACGAGACAGGAGGATGGCCTTACATCGAACGGATGAAACTTCAGGCTTTTTTAAAACATTTATCTTCAGATATTGAGATAAACAATGATGCTTAATAAATAATTAGCAAAACATTTGCATTAAGTTAATTTCTAACTTTGAATTTTTGTATTTATGAACCCTAATACTTGGTATTCTCCCAACGATATTCAAACTATTTTCGATCGCATTGCCCCGGTTTACGATCAACTTAATAGCTGGTTAAGCTTTGGGCAGCATCGTATCTGGAAGCAAATGACCGTAAACTGGAGTGAACCTAAGGAGGGTTATATTGGCTTGGATATCTGTTGTGGTAGTGGTGATATAAGCCAACTATTAGCCCGTAAAGTGGGTAAAACAGGGAAGGTTATCGGTTTAGATTTTTCTCAAGAATTATTGGCGATCGCGGCCCAACGAGCCTATGACAAGTATCCTACGTTACCGTTAGAATGGATACAAGGGGATGCCCTAAATTTACCCTTTGAGGATAATACTTTTGATTGTGCCACTATGGGCTATGGGTTACGAAATGTCACGGATATCTCTCGTTCTTTACAAGAAATACACCGTGTTTTGAAACCATCGGCTAAAGTTGCTATTCTGGACTTCCATCGTCCTTCCCAACCTTGGCAGGAGGGGTTCCAAAAATGGTATCTTGATAATTTAGTGGTTCCTCTTGCAGAATATTATGGGCTAAAGGACGAATATGCCTATATTATGCCTAGTTTAGAGAGATTTCCTATCGGAACAGAACAAGTAAAATTAGCTCAGGAAGTGGGGTTTAATTCTGTTATTCATTATCCCATTGCTGGAGGATTTATGGGGGTTTTGGTTGGCAGTAAAACAGTGAGCAGTGAACAGTGAACAGTGAACAGTAAATTTAATTTTAGTGTCTAGCTCATTGATAACTGATAACTGGTAACTGATAACTGATAACTGGTAACTCTTAAAAATGAGTTGAAATAATTGATTTTTGATCATGACTTTGTTAGACATTTCTTCTATTGATTTATCTCTAATTTCTACTATTATTATTCCGCCGATTGCGGGGTCTATTATTGGTTATTTTACCAATGATATTGCTATTAATATGTTATTTCGCCCTTACAAAGCGATTTATATTGGTAAGCGTCGTTTACCGTTTACACCTGGTTTAATTCCTCGTAACCAAGAACGATTAGCTCAGAAGGTTTCTGATACAATTATGGGGTCATTATTAACCCCTGATGAATTACAAAAATTAGCCAAACGTTTATTAAAAACGGAAAGGGTAAAAGGAGCTATTTTATGGCTTTTAAACCTAGCTATTAAACAGGTGAAGTTAGATAAACAGCAAAAAACAGCTAAAATTTTATCAGGAATTTTAGAGGATTTATTTAGCGAATCTTTACCCCGACTTTTAAGAACTTTAGCCCGTAGACAGGATTTTTTAGAAAGTCAAATTAATCAAATTTTTGACCAAATTCTTTTAGATTTTAAACTCAATAATGCTCAAGCTAGACAGTTCGCTGATTGGTTATTGGAAGGGGTTTTACCTCCTGATACTATAAGACAAACACTGGTGGATTTTTTAACGGAAAGAAATATTCAAGTTATTGATGAAGGTATTAGGGAAAAAACCAGTGGAACTTATTGGGTTGTTGCTAATTTATTCGGGGTTCGCAATACGTTATTACGGTTAAGAAGTTTTTGTTTGGAAGACAAAGAAATGGCGAATACTCGCTTGAAAGAACTGTTATTATCTTTAGAGGTTCGCAGTCGTTTACGAGAGTGGTTACAGAGTCTTGCCTTACAGAATTTACCTGTTTCTACTGTTAGACAACTTCGCAAAACTACCCGTGAAACCGTACAACTTTATATTCAACAAAGTGGGGCAAAATTTGTTCAAGATTTTGGGAAAACTGTTGATTGGGAAAAACTATCTGTTTTAATTATTAATAGACTACAGGATTCTTCTGCGATCGCCTCTTCTTTGGAAACTATTAGTGAAGAATTAGCTTTAATTTTAGAAAGATATTTAGAGGAAGATTTAGAAAAAATTGTTGCTCAAGCAATTCCTATTTTATCTATTGATCAAGTTATTATTGATCGGGTTAATGCCACTACTCCCCAAAATTTAGAAATGGCAGTCCAAGGTATTGTTAAAAGTGAATTACAAGCCATTGTTAATTTAGGGGGAATTTTAGGGTTTTTAGTGGGAACTTTTCAAACTGTATTATTGTTACTAAGATAGTCTTAATTAAAAGATAAAGTCGGCTTCTGTTAGTGTCAATTCGTTATTAAGATTAATAACAAAGTCTTGATTTTTTCGGAAAATTATAGGAGTTATTCATTGATTGTCATTGCGAGGGGAGTGAATTACTACTATATCCTGATTTGTCCTCATTATCCCCCCGAAGCAATCTATAACACAACTGAACAGAAAAATAGAGATTGCTTCGGAGGCAGAATTAAGTCTTAAACCAAGCTTCAATAAAAGTTTTGCCTCCTCGCAATGACAGTTTAGACTTGCTTAAGTTGACATTAATGTTCATTGATATTTTCCGACATAAATTACATTTTTATTTAAGTCAAAGTTATTGACTCCTTCAAGAATACCAATTAGTTCATCTTCTCCAGAGGTTTTGAGGTAGATTGCTTGTCCTTTATTGGTTGAACCTAAGACATAATCATTAGATTCTCCATGAAGTTGTATTTTATCTATGTTATTGTCAAAGTTTCTGATTTGTGCATAGCCATTTTTTGATTCTGTTGTGTTTGTACTATTACTATCGTTATAAAATACATTCGTAGTATTTCCTAAAACAAATACGTCTAAACTGCTTGCACCTGTTATCGGATCAAGGCGATCTCTTCCAGGATAGCTATTATCTGACAGATTAATTCCTGTTAATGGGTCTATCTTATTATAACCTAATGTTGCTTGGGTTAAAGTATTTGATTGACCAGATTGATTTAAGTTTGAAATTGCCTCTTCTAGAAACTCCATTCTACGATAAAATCTATCTTGAGGAATTTTTTGTTTATAAGTTTCACCATCAAACCCGGTCATTTGACTGTTTTGCCACCAAGTTTCATCAGACATTAATCCTAGTAACCCTTTTAAATCATTATTAGCTACAAAAGGTTGAACAAGTTTTCTGATTGCTGAATTGTAATCTCCTCGATATGTAAGATCAACAATAAGTTGATGAATTGCTGGATGTAAATTTTCTGTATCTACTTTTCCATATTCTTGTACCGTATCAGCTTTTTCGTAAATACTCAGAACGACTGCTTCTTTTCTTTTCCATTCAATATTAAAGAGTTTGTGTTGTTGTTCAAGAGTAAGTTCTGGTAATTGATCTTTATATTGCTCAAGTTTCTCTTTTGCTTGATTTCCAGTTAGGTTAGATTCTTGAGAAAAAATTGCATAAATTTTGGCATCGTCTTCTGATAAACCAATGCTAGTTAAGTCTTTAATAATTGTATCTTTTGTATGTTGAGATAAATCATATCCTCGTCCAATAGTTACTCCTGATTTACCAACTAATGGAACATGGGGAATACGGGAATAATAAATGCTATTTTTATTATCATTTCCCTCTGCATCAAATGTTAGTTGTCCCTTGGGAACTGTTAGGAAAGGATTAAAGATGAAATCTTTAACTTCTTGTTGTTTTAAACTTTCTTCTATCCCTGGATCAGTCCCAACATCTGTGACGACATTTCCACCATCAGCTACTAAAACAGGATGTTCATTTTCCCAATTTTCTGCGGAACCATATTTATCTCGTAAATATTGGATAACTTGTTCTTTTTGCTCATCTGGTAAAGCGTCTATTTTTTCTTTCATTTCCGAGAAAGAAAGCTGATCAATTTCATCTCCTAATGATTTTATTTCTTGACTAAATTTAACTTTTACTAAAATTTTATTATTATCAGAAGTAAGAAAATAAATGTTACCATTTTCATCTAATTCAAGATTTTGCGGATTAATTTCTAATTCTTTGGCAACTTCGATAATTTCTGGCTCATATAAATACTCATTAACAATTTCTTGTACTTCTTCTCTCCATATTCCTAATGATTTATCAATCGCTTTTAACCAAGCATTTAAACCTCCATCTTCGTAAGCATCAATACCCGGATTTCTCACAAATTAATTTGAAAGCCCAATTCAGAGATGAAAAATGATAATTTTTAGGACTAATAGAAATTTTGAATATAGATGAATAAAAAAATTGACTTTGATTATCCAAAAATTGAGTTTAAGAGGGAATAATTATATTAACTTTTGATTTTCTCCACGATAAATAAGACTAAATGAAAGTATCAGTAAGTCAACAACTTATGATAGATATCTTTTTTAAAAAACAACTTATTCTACTTATCCAGTATTAGGAATAGTTTTAATTCTTTTGTTAGCAATAGACAAAATATCTTGATAAGGACAAGCACTAGCTATAGCGATAATATTTCTTCTACAACTAATCTTTATTCTGGCTCCCAACTTAAGAAGATTTAGACGTATTCTTCCCACAGTTGCTTTAGCCAATGAAGTTTTTTTTAAACAGTGTTGACGAAAAGCATTTATGAGAACATAAGCCCAGGAATGTATCCATAATCTTAGTTGATTACTTTGAAATGTTTGAGTTGAAGTTCTATCAGCTAACAAGTCTAATTGTTGTTCTTTAATCCGATTTTCCATCTCGCCTCTCGGACAGTATTTTTTTGTATAAAGTTTTGAGGGTGGAATTTTTGAAGCGGGCAAAGATGTCACCACCTGGCGCATTTTTAGTAATTGCTCACCGCAATAAAGAATCTGTCTTGACAACATAAAGGTAAAATCGGGGATTTTTATGTATAGTGGGGGTTATGACCACAAATGCTACCATTGATTCAAAGCTAGTTAGAGCTATCGCCGATGAACAGTTGGCGAACAATGTCTTCATGATTGAGTGGCTAGTCAAGGCACAACAACAGTTATCTCTTCAACAAAGACTGATTGACCAGCAACAACAACAAATCTCTACACAACAGCAAGAAATTGAAAAATTGAAAGAAGAGAGAGATAAGCTAAAAAACCGTAACTCAAAAAACAGTTCAGTCCCCCCATCATCAGACCCACTAAAAAAGCCTTCTGACAAAAAGAAACGCAAAAAAGGATTTAAACGCGGACCAAAATATGACCACCCAGGGAAGACCCGTAATGGTTTTGGTCAGCCCGATAAGATAGTCCCTTTAGAACTAGAAAACTGTCCTGTTTGTGGGGGTTCAGTGGAACGAGATGAAGTAGTTCCCGAAAAAGTCCAGCAAGTGGCTGAAGTAGTAGACCAACCCATAGAAATCAGGGAATATCGTCGCGGATTCTATAAATGTCCTAGTTGTGGATGGTCAGATTACAGTCCTGTTCCATTGGGAGTTAAAGAAGGATTCAGTTATGGGGCGCGATTAAGTAGCATCGTGGGCTGGCTTGGCTATGGGGGTAATCTTACATGGCGTAAACAGGAACATTTTATAGAGTATGTCTTTGGCATTCCCATTTCTCAAGGGAGCCTTGCCAAAATGCACAAATGGTTTCAAGAAAGTTTAGAACCCTTGACCAAACAGTGGTTAAAGTACATCCAGCAGCCAGGAATCCGATGTGTTGACGAAACCAGTTATTGCATCGATGGCATCAAGTATTGGGTTTGGGTAGCCACATCAAATGAGGTCTGTGTGTTGATGTTGGCTCCCACTAGAAGCTCCGCAGAAGTCGAGAAATTGTTAGGAGCAGATTTTAAGGGCATCCTCACCAGTGACTGCTATAGTGCCTACTTTAGACAAAGTGCGATGGCCAAACAGAAATGTCTGGCACATTTAGAACGAGAGTTAGAGTCCCTTAAAACCAGTCGTTTTCAAGCGAATCGAGAATTTGCTGCCGATGTACAGCAAGTTTTAGCAACCGCCCGTATCCATTATCGTCATTATCATGCTCGAAATTTAACCCTTGAAGACTTAGGCTCCAAAAGAACAGAAGTCGAGAACTCACTGCAAAAGATTTTTAAAGCAACTCCCAAAAAAGGATGGCCTTATGATGCACAAAGATTGATTAACCGTCTCAAACGTCATTGGGAAGAGTGGTTCACCTTTCTAACTTATCCTGAAGTCAAACCAGATAATAATGATGCTGAGAGAGCTTTACGTCCCATTGTCATTCACCGCAAAGTAAGTGGGGGAGCAAGAAGCGACTGGGGTGCAGAGTTAGTCACCCAAATGTTCAGTTTTTTAGAGACCATGAGATTACAGGGGCAAAATGCCATTGTCCAATTATGCGAATTATTTTCATTAGCTGGTCGGAGTCCCCCAGGATTAGAGATGTAAAAGGCTCCGGAGCCGATGGGGGATAGATTTTTCTTGATCCCCCTATCTCTCTGCACAAAAATACACAGGGTTAGCGGATAATCTCCGCTAACAAAAAACTATCTTACTATTTTTTTTTCTCATATTGTTGTTTTTATTTGAGGTTTTTAAAAGACTTGATTCTGGGAATGTTAGTCATTAAAATAGCCGTAATAAATTAGCTTAAATTTTACGCTAAATCACAGGGCTTATATTTTTGTTGACTCAACTGATGTTGTTTGTAGTGCTTTTCAATAAGACTTTTTTGTTGCGGTGAGCAGTTACATTTTATTAATAATTTTTTTGGAAAAATGAGTGATTGATTTATCTTTTCATCTTTGTCTAATTCGGGTTGATTTTAACTTAAAATCTGACAACAGACTGTTGGTTGGGGAAATCTGCGATCGCTCTGTTCAAACCCACTTCCTGTAAGGCTTCTGTGTTTGGCGATCGCAGATTTTGTGAGAAATTCGGGTACCCTCCGTCAAAGAGTCTCTCGCTGTTAGTAAAATTTGACAACGATTCGTTGTCAGATTTTCATAGATAGTGTCAATCCAAGTAATCGCTACAAAATTCTTAATGTCAGGCCACTGTTGAGTTGAGGCATAATTACTCTTAGATACTGCTGTTCTTGAGAGTAATTTATGTCCCCCCTACTGGCGAGCAGTGATGACCTATCGTTACTAACTCCTATTCCTTTGGTTCTTCATCCGGCGGCGGTTTATCTTGACTGTTCAATCTTTGTCTATCCCTTTTTAACAGTCAATGCTTACAAACATTTTACTTTTAGCAGTATAATTAAGGACATCCCTAGTTAAAAATTAGGATTAATCATGTTCACACAGAGAACAACTTGTTACAGAAGCTCTATAAACAGCGAAACGCCGTCGGCTTGGGGAAGTTTGACGGACGTTTCTAAAAGAGCTTATGTGCTGGGTTTCTCTACCTTGTCAAGTAACTTGGCTAGAAGCCAAAGGGGGTGACAGATGATCGATTCAAACTCGTTACTCAAAGGAGGTATCCAATGAAAAGTTAAAAGTAAGATCGAATTGAACAACGGAATGTAACCCGCAATGAGTATATCATATCAAATTTTGCGGGACATGCACTCTCTTTGTGCAAATTTTCCCAAAGATTGGACAAAGAGATTGTCGAAAAGCAGATTGCTTCAGGCGTGCGAATGCAATACTTCGTTCCTCAGCACAAGCCTACAATTGATTGACTCCGTTGTTTATCTATCGCAGTTTTTAATGATTTTTAGACGAATTCGATTATCCTCTGTTTTCAGGCTGTGTTCTTCTTCTGGTGACGTTAACTAACGTCGTCACAGGATCTCTTTGACCATTTTCCTGAAAAACACAGTTGAAAACCAAAGGCCATACGCCGTAGGCGTGGAAATGAGGAGATGGCCTCCGCCATAAATGCCTTGAGTAGTCATGGCTTGATAACTACCCCATGATCTGTAAGTTCACTATCTAACTATAGAGTCATGCTTTTCCTCTTTTAGTCTCAAAAATTATTTGACCAAGTAATCTCGAATTAACCTTAGTAAATTGTAGAAATCTAGAGAAATCATGAATAATTACCGAATTGATGACAAACACCTCCTTGAATGGGTTACAGGTTCCGGTGTTGACCCAGAAATTGTGAAATTGAATGTGAGATCGCTAATCCCTCCTGCTACCTACGATTTCCTGTTATACTCAGACCAACTCAAAAGAAGAAACGATGGAAGACTAAACGGAAACACCCTTAAAGCCTACCAGCACCTAGATGACAGAGGATGGGGGGTAAATGCCATTGATCCAGAAACAGGAGAGGATCTCCTCTGGGGCCAAATCAAACCCAACAAACCGAAAGTAACGAATGATGGAAAAGTGCGAAAATACGAATGTCCCCCCTTTGAACCAGTTGAAGCAATCTGTCCCAAAGTGTCTCATCGTATTGGGTTAAAAGTTGCTAAAAAAGCAGGACTATTAAAGGAATACCGAGAGCGTATCCGAGAAAAATGGATAATGACCGAAGGGATAACATATAAAGAATTCTTACGCCAAAAGGACAAGTTATTCTGGAAATGGGTGAAGGAGAATGTGGAGGTGGCGATCGCAGTAGTAGAAGGAACCAAGAAAGCAGGAGCGTTACTATCTCAAGGAATAGCAGCCATTAGCATCCCCGGAATATGGAACGGAAGTCCCAAAGACGATAAGGGAAACCCCGTACTATTGCCACAACTACAATACTTTGCGCAACCAGGACGAGAGATAGTGATTATCTTTGACCAGGACTGTAAACTAAAAACCCAAGCCAGTGTCATAGCAGCGAGGGAGAGGTTAGCCAATTGTTTCCGGTCAGCTTATTGTAAAGTTTTGTTTCTGAGTTGGGATACAGAAGAGAAAGGGATAGATGATGCGATCGTCGCCAACGGTTCAGAATGGTTCACATTCGTATGGGCCAAACGTGGAATCAAGCCCGCCCCAATTAAAATCGCTCCCCTAGAGCATAACCTACCCAAATGGAACGAAAAGAGGGTCTGTGAATATTTAGCGGACTTATATAAAGACAGGCTAATTTATGAAGAGGTAACAAAAGACTGGTATTTATACAATGCAGAAAAAGATGGAATCTGGGAGCAAATAAGCAAAGAACGCTTAGAACAAAGATTAATGCTCGAACTAGACGCATTAATCGATAAAGCCCAAACCATCACCAACCAAATCATCAAAGCCATAAATGCAGTCAAAACCAGTAACAGAGATAAAACAGAGAAAGGAGACATAATTGAACAATTAAAGCAGCAATTACCCAAAGTATCAGACTATAAATTCACCTTTGTGGAGGCATTAGGGAAACGGTTATCTAGAGTATTGCTAGTCAAAGAAATGGCAACCAACTCTCAACAAGGATTAATTCCATTCCGTAATGGAGTGCTAGATTTAGACACAAGGGAACTTCTGCCCCATAGCCCCCAAAACTACTTTACCTGGAGTTTACCCTACGATTACAACCCCTTGGCACAATGTAACCCCATCAAACAATGGTTATTAGAGATGATGGAAGGAGACGAATCCCTAGTAAACTTAATCAGAGCCTACTTACATGGTATTGTTACTGGACGGACAGATTGGCAGAAATTTTTAGCCTTGTGCGGGCCAGGGGGAAGTGGGAAATCAACCTTAATCAAACTGGCGATCGCCCTAGTGGGATTCGAGAACGTCCACGTCACCGATTTAGATATATTAGAGAAAGATAAATTTGAAACCTCTAACCTTAAAGATAAACGGTTGGTAATCATTAATGAAGCCACCAGTTATAAAGGGGTGAAGAAATTAAAGGCATTGACGGGGGGCGATCGCTTAAGATTCGAGCAGAAATATAAACAAGCATTAGCCAGCTTCTATCCCGATGCCTTAGTAATTATCACCTCCAACGAACCCATAAAGACAGGGGACTATACCAGTGGTTTATATCGTCGAGAGATTCCCCTATCGATGAACCGACGAATTCCTGATAAAGAGCAAAAGAAATTAATCGACCATGATCGTCAAAATAACATCATTGGAGAATTTGCCCCCCACATCCCAGGACTTTTGAACTGGGTTTTAGAGATGGATAGTGAAATGGCGACGCAAATCATTAAAGATCCCTATAACTATGCCCCGGCACTCCTCAAAAGCAAATTAGATAACTTAATGGATACCAATAGTATAGCAGCATGGTTAAACGAGAAGATCATCTATGAGCCCAAATACCAAACCCAAGTAGGGTGTAAATCACCATTGGGAGAATCGAAAGAGGAAATTTGGTTGTATGCCAGTTATTGTGCTTATTGTGCATCAGCCGGGATAAACACCATCTCCTTAACCCGATTTTCCTACCTAGTATTAGACCTGTGTAACAATCAACTAGGCTTACCAATCATTAAAGACCGCAATAACGTTAAAACTTATATTGAGGGTTTAAAAATTCGTGATCATTTGGATGAGGATCGTCCCCCAATGATTGAAGGTATTTATACTCTCTCTAGTGGAGAGTCTGTGAAGAGTTGTGTGCTGGAGGTGATGGCTGAAACGCCTATCAGTGTTGAATGTGGAGACTGTGGAGACTTTTCTGGAACTTCCCAAAAAAATCAACCATCGTCTGTTGCACTTTTAGATCAACCATTAACCTCAAGTAAGTCTCAAACAAAAATAGAAAATTTAGAAAATAACCCACCACACTCACCACAGTGTTCTCCTGCCTTGGTTACAGAGGAACATCAACCTAACACCGACTCACCACAGGAGGAGGTGAATATGGTGGAGTGGGATGACATTACTGAGGGCATCGATAAGCAAATGGAGCGACTAGGATGGGATGTGCAAAAAGGTCAACAGTACATCTTTGAAAAGTATGGGAAAAAATCTTGTCAGATGTTAACCGATAATCAACTACTAGAATTTTTGGAGGATCTCAAAGCCCAACCCAAGTTTAAAGTGGGACAAACAGCGATATTAAGAGAAACCAAGGTGATTATTGAACGTTTAATTGATAAATTTGTAGCGGTAGTAAGGTCATGTTCAAACCCTTCTGAAAAACCGATAGAGGTGTCTATTCACCACTTATCTTTGGCTATTTGAAGAGTGCGATTCGTTGAGCTAGAAAGCTAATACCCAGTCTTAGACAAGGATTTACCGTGTAGCTCATTCAGAAACCCAAAAAAGGGGTAAAAATAAGGTGTAAACGACCTACTAGACCTAAGAAGAACAAACCCCCCAAAGGGCATCCTCGAAGGAATAAAACTAGAAAGTCAAACGGATAAAAATCCTAACGGGAGGTAAGAAAATCGGAAAGTTACAAAAAAAACTAACGACTTACCGAACAAGTTAAGTAGGGATAACCGAACAACACATACACCAAGATTTCTGAATAACTGTTGATTTGTTGGCATCTGGAGCCAAACTCGGAATCAAGGGGAAACCCAAGAGTGACGACATAACCCTCCGTTTTGGACTTAGTAAACCCAGGATGGAAGCAGGGTTAAAAGGGAATAACCACTGTGAAACAGCACATGAAATTCCCAAGTTAATTGGTCATGGTTAAACATTACGTTGAATCATCGACTTGAACCCTCACAATAGCCATATAGCCTAATCTGTTTGACAGGCTGTGTTCAAAAGAACAAGGTGAAAAGTGGAAAACTTCTTCGCTTATCCACACAGATTCCTGAAAGTAGCCTGGGGGAGAGATGAAACCTAAAACCAATAATCCCAAATCAACGGAACGAATTAAGTCCATGACTTCTCTTACCAAAAGGTCGATTAGGTAAGTAGGAACAAACTTAACCGCAAGAGTCATGGATGTGAGAAGCAATAAGAAGCAAATGCCTACTTGTAATGAGTACGGATAAGCTAACGTATTGCTGGTTAATTAGATGAAATAGTCTCAATTAGAGGTAAATATGTCGAATGCGAGTATAACCAAGACTACGCCAGAATGGAATACTATCAACTGGGGAAAAGTCCAGAGAAAGGTGTTCAAGCTTCAAAAGCGAATATTTCAAGCTGTTAAATCAGGTAATAAAGTTAAAGCTAAAAAGCTTCAGAAGTTACTGTTAAAGTCACATTACGCAAAGCTCTTAGCCATACGCAAAGTGACCCAAGATAACCAAGGTAAAAAGACTGCTGGTATTGATGGGATAAAGGCACTACGCCCTAACCAAAGAGTAAAGCTTGTCAACGAACTTACCCTAAAAGGTTACAAAGCAAAGGCACTCAGAAGAGTTTGGATTCCCAAGCCTGGAAGAGACGAAAAACGTGGATTGGGGATACCCACCATGAAAGATAGAGCAATGCAAGCCTTGGTTAAATCAGCCTTAGAGCCATACTGGGAAGCCCAATTTGAGGAAACATCCTATGGTTTTCGCCCAGGCAGAAGCACACATGATGCAATAAGCAGGATACATACTACCATCAACAAGAAGGCAAGATATGTCCTAGACGCTGATATTGCCAAATGTTTCGATAAGATTAACCATGATTACCTACTGTCCAAAGTAGATTGTCCATACAACATTAAAAGAATCATTAAACAATGGTTGAAATGCGGTGTAATGGATAACGGCGTATTTGAGGGAACTAAAACCGGAACTCCCCAAGGCGGTGTAATAAGTCCATTATTGGCTAACATTGCACTACACGGAATGATTAACGACATCACAACCAAATTTCCCAGATTTAAATATAGAAACGGGAAAACAGAACATAACTACAGACCAGTAATCGTCCGATACGCCGATGATTTCGTAGTTCTTCATAGAGAGTACGAGATTATTCTACAATGTAAAGAACTAATTGCTCAATGGTTAGAAAAAGTCGGACTTGAAATCAAACCATCAAAAACCAGAATATGTCATACACTAAATGACATAAAAATTGATGGAAAGACAGAAAAAGCAGGTTTCGACTTTCTTGGATTCAATATAAGGTCCTACCCAGTTGGAAAACACAAATCTGGTTCAAGAGGTGGTAACACCGGAGGTAGAACCAGAGAAAAGATAGGATTCATAACCCTAACGAAACCAAGTAAAAAGGAAATACTAGCTCATCATGAGGCAATCAAAGAGGTTATCAAAGCCAACAGAAATGCCCCACAATCAGCATTAATCAATAGATTAAATCCCATAATCAGAGGATGGTGTAACTATTATAGAACTGCTGCCAGTAGTGAAATATTCTCATCCGAAGACCACATATTATGGAGAATGCTCAGAGCATGGACAGTGAGCAGGAAAAAAGGAAAAACATCAATACAAAATGCTCTCAGTAAATATTTCTCAAACGGAAAAAACGGAAAGTGGACATTCCAAAACGGGAAATATGCCCTCTACAGTCACGCCGAAACGGAAATAATGAGACATACATTGGTTAAGCCTGAAGCATCACCTTATGACGGAAATTGGACTTATTGGAGCATACATACGGGGTACATATACTGGGACACCAACTAGGGTTGCAAAACTCTTAAAGAAACAAAAAGGTATATGTCCTCAATGTAAGCAACACTTTACACCTGAAGACTTGATAGAAGTTGACCACATTATCCCTAAATCGAAAGGTGGAAAGGATACGTACAACAATTTACAAGCTCTACATCGTCATTGTCATGATGTCAAAAGCAAAAATGACTACCTCTATGATTGGCACTTATAATGGCTATGAATGGAGAGACAATGTACTAACAGTACCCATGACAAGGGACTAATTGCCGAGAGCCGTGTGAGATGAAAGTTTCATGCACGGTTCGGACTGGGAGGAGAGGTAAGTGATTACTTTTTCGACCCCTAATCGGCCCCGTGGCTTTGCTATAAATTGATTTCTTAGACACTCCTTTGGTTTCTCTCAATATCTCCAATCATCTGTAAGTTGGGAGTACCATCTATCCTTCTCTGTTTCACGGTGAGGATACATCTTCGTTGCCTTTTCTTTGATATGACGGCACGATATAGAGCAAAGGGGTAAGAGTGGGATGTTTGTGTTTATTTAGGGTTTGCTGAAAAAGTTTCTCCAAAATTTATGCCACTTTTGACCAAGAATTTTCTGACAAATCAATAAGTTTTAGTACATAAAAATTGTTTAAAGTATAATCAAAATTAATGAAAGGCGGTTTGATGAGTTCCCCTGTTCTATTATTAGTAAATAAGGACAAAAAAAGCGACAAAAACTGCCTCAGAAGTTTAGAAAGATTGACAACTAAAAATGTAATAGCAGTAGATGTAATGGAGGTTTCAGGGAGTTTTGTCATCACGAGATTTAGGCTAAATCTTCGTTTAGCTTGTCCAAACTTTCCCTCAATAGCATTACGGAAGCATTCATCGGAGTGGGCTTGTTTCTTTTCTTCTTCACTGACATTTTTCGGAGGTCTTCCTAACTTCGGACCACTGATTCTTATCCCTCTTTCCTTACACCAATTTCTGTTTTCCCTAGTTCGATAAATTTTATCTACATGGACGGATTCGGGATAATAGCCAAACGTTTCTTTATACTTTTCTACTTGTTCTTTTAAATGACAAGATTCATTGAAGTTTTCCCAACTTATTTTGTCTAGAAACACATAGTTATCTACACAGCTTACTGAGAGTTTAGCTCCAAACTCTATTGGTTTTCCTGCTTTTCCCCTCACTATTGGACGAATATGCGGTTGAGTTAAACTTACAATTCTTTGAGGAACACTCTGGGTCTTATTCTCCCACATTGACTGTTGTTGTTCATAAACTTTTTTGATAGTCTCTAGACAATTTTTCTGTCTTTTACTCAGATTTTCCAGGGAAGCCCCAGCTTGAATTAAGTCTTCTATATTTCCTAAATTTTTCTTAAGGTATTTTAACTGTTTCCCGATAGCTTTTCTTCTTTCTTGATAAGATACTTTTCGTTTTTTAGCTACTTTTAAGTATTCCTTTCTAGCAATTTTTCTAGAAGTTCTCGGCTTTTTTCTCAATTTTACTCTTAATGGTGTATAAAGATTATCTATTATTCTTTCTGTCTCAATTCTGGCTTGATTTAATATGCCTAAATCCGTTGGGTATTTGATGTCTGCTGGCGCACAAGTCGCATCTAAAATTAGTTTACCTTTATTTTTTATTTTTTCTCCTTTTTCTTGGAGATAATCCTTTTTTTTTACTTCTTTATCACTCTTGTCTATTTCTCTTTTTACTATTTTTTTATTGATTTTGTTTATCAATTCTCCATCAATTCTTTTCCTAAAATGAACTAGCATTGAAGATTCCAGTGGTGGCTCTTGTTGATAACAATTTAAACCTATAAAGTATTGTAGATAGGGATTTTCTCTAATCTGTTCTATAGTTTCTCTATCACTTGTTCCTAATTTTTCCTTAATAATTAATGTCCCTAATGCCATTCTAAATAGTTTGGCTGGCGCACCTTTTTCTGCTGAAAAAAGTTTAGCATATTCTTCCTCAAAATCATCCCAAGGTATCAACTCTGCCATGATTACCCAACGATTATTGGGGGACAATTTGCCCTCGAAAGGTAATTCAAATTTTTCTGGGGGCGGTAAAGGTTGCTCCTCTTTTCGATACATTTGTTCTTGACCAACAACTGGGAGGTGTTTCTACCAATTATAGCGGTTTGTAGCCGACAAAGCTGATCTTTTTTGCGATCGCGAATATGGGTGTAACCTTTTAAAGAATAGGGTTTTGCTTTTATTCAGCAAACCCTAATTGGCTATTTTTTATATCTGATGGAAATGGTAAACAAAAAGGTAAAACAGAGGATTGTATATTCAGATTAAAAACAGATAAGACTCCTATTCAAGATTTACCCCTTTTAAAATTACTTAAAAATTATCCCCCAAGTTAATAATTTAGAAGAAAGACATCAACTATTATCACCAATAATACAAGAAATTGCTGAAGATGTTAACAATGATCCTGAATTAAATCTATTTTCTGAACTAGACGGTGAAGGATTAGACAATAATGACAATTAATCCTAAAAGACATTAGATTATTTATCGGATCCCTAGTTAAGAGTCTATTTAAAATACTTCAGAAACTTTTAATTCTAGTTCTTGAAACATAGGAGATTGAATCAAACCATTTTTACTAAAATTACCAACTTCTTGGTAACTATCTCCTTTCAATTCTAAGACTAAAATACTTTGTGCTTGAGGATCAATAATCCAATATTCGGGAACAGAACAATCTTGGTATTGTATTCTTTTGGCAATATAATCTCTTTCCCTTTGAATGTCACCAGGACTAACCACTTCAATCACTAATAAAGGAGGGGACATAAACAGACGAATAGTATTCCTTTTTGAGAGTTGTTGTATATGTTCTTCTCGAATAATAGTTAAGTCAGGATAGCGGTTTTTGGGTTCCCCTCTCACTTCTAATTCTAACCCATGACCCCTAACCCTACGATGTCCTACCAAAGAAGCAAATTTAAGAAAAAGAAAATTAGCAATTTCTATATTTAAACCTGATTCTGGAGGCATTTCAATCAATTCTCCATTGAATAATTCATAGAGTTTTTCTGAATTATCGTCATATTCTAAATACTCTTCAAATGTTTGAAAACGAGTTTTAGTGGTTAACATTTTGTAAGAGGAGTTAATGGGCAGAGGGGGACTCGAACCCCCATGACCGAAGCCGCCACATTTTGAGTGTGGTGCGTCTACCAATTTCGCCATCCGCCCTTAGTCGTTGCCTTCTGATTATACTCTGTTTTGCCTGTTTCTAACAAGTGGTGATAATCTTGGGAACTGGCCCAGCGATCGATCTCTTTAGCCCGCAAAACAGGCACAGGGTGGGTCAATTGTTCAGTTTGAGCCTGTTTTAACATTTCTCCTAAAACAGTGTTGCTCATGGCTTCGTAATGCCTCGCCTGTTCAATAAATGCCTCTAGGTTCAACTGGGGGGCAATAGTAGGGGAACCGCCAGCCAATTTCATTAAAATAGACATGACAACTTTGGGATCTTGTGCCACCAATAAAGCCGCGCGATCGCAACTAAACTCAGCACAGCGTACCCATTGTAACATTTGCGCTTGTAAAGATTGGGCGAGGGCTGCCCCCCAGTTGGGTAATAAACTCGCACCCAAGACCATCATATTAGCCAAAGTCAGGTAAACCCCGTGTTCACATTTGAGGTGTCCCAACTCGTGGGCCATCACCCCTTGTATTTCCTCTGGGGTCAACATTTCCACCAAAGAGGTATGCAGCACCATAAAAGGTTTTTTCCCTTGCATAGCGAAGGTGTAGGCGTTAGGTACAGGGTTTTGTTGTAAATAGAGTTGTGGGGGTTCGAGATCGATAATACGACACGCTTCCACTAATAATTTATGAAGATGGGGTAATTGTTTTTCACTGACTAACACCGAGGAAGCAATGTTATTGAGATAGAAAAACTGTTCCGCCACCGAACCCAGTAGACTCCTCACAATCATATCTAAGCCAGGGAGTTGTTTTAACGTTGTGGTGGCTTCTAAATCTAAAGGATGACGAAAATCGTCGGCTTTTAAGCCTATTAACTGGGGTTTTTGTCAATTGCATTGTTATTCAGGGGATACTAACCATTTTTTCACACGCTCCAGACTTTTCCAGCCTGGTTTACGGCTTAATCCATCTTCGATGTTTTCCATGATATCGTTACGGATATCTTCATCAAGGGAGATTAATTGTTGGGCCGCTTCGATGTGATCCCGCACTCCTTTTGCGCCGGTGTCTAACATAGCTAGAGCCAAGTTAATTCGGGCTTGGGGCGGTCTACTATCGATTTTAACGCTTTTTCTGGCTGCTTTGAGAGCCGACTCTGGTTTATCTGCTAAGAGGTATAACCAAGCTAAACAGGCCCAAGCGGTGGGGTTTTTGGGGGAGCGATCGCAAATTTCTTTGAAATAAGGGATTAAAGTATCAATAGATTCCCCTTCTTTATAACGTTCTAACCCTTGCTCAAAGGCGTTTTCAACAGTTTCAGTCATTTTTAGCGATGAAATTAATACAGAATGGGACATAAAGCCTATTTCTGCCCCGATTACTTACCTAAAATAACACGGGAGCATGAAAGCCATCATCTATAGCGCGATGGATGAAATGCTTACGAATTGGTTTTAACCAATTATATCTTATTTTGCACACTTGTGTAAGATATGTGTTAGTATGTGTCTATGGCTATTTTAATTCTGACACTTAAACTTCCTTTTTATCGGTTAAACCAATGCAAAGCGCAAGAGTTTGACCGATTAACTGAGTTGAACACGGGTATTGCTAATCAGTTATTAGAAGTACCTAAAACGGATAGAAGAAAATACACCAGTAAAGATTTCAACCATGTTGAGATTGGGTCAGGTTGGATTAATCAAACTATCCGCAATAGTTGTGCTGCAACTAAAGTAAAAAAGTTTAAATGTTTGCCACTTGAAGTTAACAATCAAGGATGGAGAATTGAGAAAAAAGGTGATACTTATTCAGTGGCTTTCTCAATTATTAGAGGAGTTAAAAAACGCATTCCTTTAGCTATTCACCAATCTAATCATACTAATACTTTAGATAAAGTCATAGCAAAAGAAGCTAAAAAGCGGTGCGACCCCGGCGATTCGCAATCGCCTAGGGAATGCGCACCAAGAAAAGGCAGTCTTAAACTATGGAAATCGAAGAAAAATATCTGGTATGTTTTGTTGTCAGTGTCAATGGATGTTCCTGATGCTGAACCAGTAAAAAACTGGATTGGAGTAGATAGAGGGCAAAACCAGATTGCTGTTGCTAGTTTGCCTAGTGGATTTGGTAAGTTTTGGAATGGTGGTCAAATCAAACATTTAAGAAGACGCTATCAAAAACTTAGAAAACAACTCCAAAAAGCCAATAAACGCAAAGTAATTAAACGGTTAGAATCAAAAGAAAGACGAATTATTACCTATATTAACCATTGCATTTCTAAACAGTTAGTTCAGTTTGCTAAAGACTATGGCATGGGATTAAGGTTTGAAGATTTATTTAATATTAGACAAACTTCAAAGCAATCCAGAAAAGTTAGGTCTGACGCTGAAAATAATCGCCATACTTGGTCATATTTTCAGTTGGAAACGCTAACTCGTTATAAAGCTATCAAAAATGGTGTACCTTTTGAATTAATACCAGCACCTTATACTTCTAAATCTGACCATCGCAACGGTGTGATTGGGAAAAGAAATGGACATTGGTTCCGAGGTTTTGACGGTTATCAATGTAATAGCGATTGGAATGCTAGTCAAAATATAGGTCAATGGTTAGGGTTTTCATGTCCTTTAGACCTTAAGAAAACTGTATTTGTAATGGATGCAGACGGTTTAAAGGATGGGGTCAATGGGAGTCCCCTGAACTAGAGTAATGTCTAATCAGGTGGATTTATCCCCTGATTAGACAACCTCTAGAATCCCTGCGGTTTTAACCCAGGGAGTCTCAAGATACAATATATTTCGTGGATTAAACACCAAAGGACTTACCACAGCCACAAGTTTGGTTGGCGTTGGGGTTAGTAAATTCAAAACCACCCCCAATCATGGCGTTACTATAATCTAGGACGAGGCCGTAGAGATAAAGAAGACTTTTGCGATCGCAAACAATTTTGAAGCCATCATAATCATAGACTTCATCTTGTTCACCAATATTACTAACGTCTTCAAAGTCCATAATATAGGACATTCCGGAACATCCTCCCTGACGAACCCCAACACGCAAGCAGAGGTCTTTTCCTTCTTGTTCCCTTAACATGAGAACTTGCTTGAGGGCTGTTTCAGTCAGTTGAATTCCTTTTGTGGGGGTTTGAGTGGCTTGTGTCATCGGTAATGGTGACTCCTTGAGGGCTAGAATGATTTTCAAACTTTTTCTATTCTAGAATAACCTTAGCCTTGTTAACCTCTTATTTAAAGAATTATTACTTTATATCCTTAATCTATACTTACCATAGATTTACCTTTTAGTCAAACCAAAGCAACATCTATTCAATTATTAATTAAATAAATGAAAAAAGAAATTTTATTTATGAGTAACGGCCATGGAGAGGACTTAAATGCTAGTTTAATTCTCCAAGAGTTGCCAAAAATTGCCCCCTAACATAAACATTACAGGAATGCCTTTTGGTTGGGGGAAGGAAATACTTATCGTTCTCTTAATTTACCTTTGATCGGGCAGCCCAAAAGTTTACCTTCTGGGGGCATTTTTTATATGAATCCCCTGACTTTATTAAAGGATGTCAGTGCCGGATTGATTGGTTTCACTTTATATCAAATTCGTACCCTTCTTAAATACTGTTCTCGCTATGATTTAATTGTTGCTGTTGGGGACATTTTTCCTGTTACCATGGCCTACATAACTAATCGTCCTTTTGTAGCTTTTCTTGTGTCTACTTCTAGTTATTATGAAGGTAAATTAAATCTACCTTGGTTAACCCGTTTGTGTTTGCGATCGCCTCGTTGTTTAGCTATTTTTACTAGAGATGCTTTTACGGCAGAAGATTTACAGCAACAAGGATTTAAACAAGCTTCTTTTTTAGGCTATCCCATCATGGATATTTTAACCCCGACGGAAAAAAATTTACATCTTGATGATAATATCCCCACCATCGCTTTATTACCGGGAAGTCGTATTCCTGAAGCTCTTAATAATTTAGAATTATTGTTAAAAGTATGCGAATCTCTAGCTAGTTTAGAAAAAGTACAATTTCGGGTTGCTTTAGTTAAAGCCATACAAGAAAATGAGCTAGAAATTTTAGCTAAAAATTTAGGATGGCAATATCAATCTTGTGGTATTTTAATCAAAAAACAAGAAGAAAATACCATTAGAGTTGAATGTTATTATCAAGCATTTTCTGATATTATTAATCATTGTGATCTAGCTTTGGGTATGGCAGGAACTGCTGTAGAACAAGTTGTAGGTTTAGGGAAACCAGTGATTCAATTACCAGGAAAAGGTCCACAGTTTACATACCCTTTTGCCGAAGCACAAATGAGACTATTAGGAATATCGGTTAAAACTATGGGAAAAAGTTATAAAAATTCTGACATTTTTATTGCAACTGCAAAAACAATTCAATCTATTTTACAAGATCAAGATTATTTAGAAAAATGTCGTAAAAATGGAGAAGAAAGAGTCGGGAAACCAGGAGGATCTCTCAATATTGCTCAGGCGATCGCAAATTTACTTTAAACATTTTTAGCAACTTTAACCTCCAAACTGTTATACTATAAGGGAAATTTTTAATTCTCAGTGATTAAGCCATGAGTGAAACATCTAACCCAACAACAGGAACCTTAAAAGAAAGAATCAGTGAGGGTATCAAAACAGCGATGAAAGCTAGGGATAAAATTCGTCTAGAAACTATTAGAAGTATTAAAAAAGTTATTGTAGAAAAAGAAACCGAAGTACGTCCCAAAGGACAAGATCAATTAACTCCTGAACAGGAATTAGAGTTATTAGCACAACAAGCTAAACAAAGGAGAGATTCTATTGAACAATACCGTAAAGGTGGTAGAGATGATTTAGCTGATAAAGAAGCTCAAGAATTAGCAATTATAGAAACCTATTTACCGGCTCAACTTTCTCCTGAAGAAATAGAAGCTATTATCGATAAAATCATAGAATCTGTGGGAGCAAGTTCCCCGAAAGATATGGGTAAAGTTATGGGTCCAGCTATGAAAGAACTTAAAGGTAAAGCTGATGGTAAACAAGTTCAAGAAATAGTTAAAGCTAAACTAGGTTAACTTGTTTAATTTCAAGAATAATTAACGATTAATAATGAATAATCCCTAAATAATTCATTATTAAATCTATTATTTTTTAAAGAGAATACTAGAGATGAAAATAGAAACTCTTGACTTAAACACACTCTACGAACAGGAATATGATCAATGGTTGGAGGAAACAGTAAAAATTTTAAAAAATCGTCAATTAGACCAATTAGATTATGATAATTTAATTGAGGAATTAGAAACATTGAGACGTTCTGAAAAAAATGCGGTAAAAAGTTTACTTTTACAGGTGATTATTCATCTTTTATTGCTCCAATTTTGGACAGAAGAAAAAGAAAGAAACTCTAACCATTGGTCAGCAGAAATTATAACTTTTCGAGTTCAGTTAGAAGATCGCTTAACAACTAATCTTAGAAATTATTTAAGGAGTGAATTAGACAAAATTTATCAAAATGCTTGTTTAATTGTCAATAAAAAAGTACAGTTAACTAATTTACCCGATAGATGTCCTTATTCTTTAGAAGAATTATTACAAAAAGATTGGTTTCCAGAATAGATATTTTAAGTTAATTTATGGCATTTTTGGACTTATGAGGTACACCATACTGGACTTTCTCAACTAAAATGAGGCAATAGGAATGTGAGCATCTTGCTCACTAGCTGCAAAAATAGCAAGAATACTGTTTAATTTTCCTCCAAAATTTGCATAATTTTCTGTTCAAGGTGAGGAATTTCATTAATAACAGCATCCCAAACAATGTCATAGTCAACACCAAAATAATTATGGATTAATTTATCTCGCATTCCTGCTATCTTTCGCCATTCAATTTCTGGATAATCAGTCCGAAAATTAGGGGGTAACTGTTTGACAGCTTCTCCAATAATTTCAAGACTTCTAACCCAAGCTCGTTTTAAGGTTTGATCATTGATAAAATCTTTCTTATTTAAACCTTGAGAGGTTGTAATTAAGTAATTAGTTTCATCAAGAATATGTCTTAAATAATCACTCGAAGATGGGGACATATTCAACCTCTTGTAAGATTTCTTTACCGAGATAAGGACTTAATGATTCAGTGGTAATTAAATCAACTTTTCGTTCTAATAAATCTTCAAGAAAAATTGATAAACTCATAAAGTTATCGAAGGTTTTTAAATGAGGATGAAATGTGACCAATACATCAACATCACTATGTTGATTAACTTGCGCTTTGATAAATGAACCAAATAACCCTAAACGGTACACTCCAAACTCTTGAAAGCGTTCTTGATTTTGTTTAATTAAGGTGATTATATCCTGTTTTGTGTTAACCTTCATTTTCGTCATAATCCTAAATAATTTTTTTAGAAAACATTTCTGGGTATTCTGTATCCCAACGTACTGGAGAAGATACATTTCTTAACGTATTCCAACCTAAAGCATTTCTCTTTAATTCCAGATTGATCATCACCTACTAATAAAACTGACCAACTCATAATACAATTAATAACTGATAGGTTATGATAGCCAAATTATGATCGAACTGACACCCGCAGCCATCAAAGAAATAAAACGAATGCAAAATAGTCGTCAACAACCCGATAGTTACTTTCGTTTAGGAGTTAAACCAGGAGGTTGTGATGGACTGTATTATACCTTTGACTTATGTTATACCAAAGAAAACAGCGATCGCCTTCACACCATAGAAGACATTTCCCTACTCATAGATGAACAAAGTTTAAACTATTTATCAGACTTGCGCTTAGACTACGCAGAAGACTTGATGGGAGGAGGGTTTCGCTTCCATAACTCCTTAATTACTACCTCCTGTCGTTGCGGTTTATCCTTTACAATCAACAAAACATCAAACCTGTAGCAGTTAACCTTGACAGGGCATAGGATATATTGGTATGATGGCAATTTGTGAGCGATTTTATTAAACTAAAAATTGCAGCAGCTTTGTTATATGAGAAATTATGCCAACTATTCAACAATTAATTAGGAGTGAACGCTCCAAAGCGAAAAAGAAAACGAAATCTCCTGCCCTGAAGCAGTGTCCCCAACGTCGGGGTGTATGCACTAGAGTATATACCACCACCCCTAAAAAACCCAACTCCGCCCTAAGAAAAGTGGCCAGGGTTCGCTTAACATCAGGGTTTGAAGTAACAGCTTATATTCCTGGTATTGGTCATAACCTACAAGAACACTCTGTGGTTTTAATTCGCGGAGGAAGGGTAAAAGATTTACCTGGGGTGCGTTATCATATTATTCGGGGAACCCTGGATGCTCAAGGGGTAAAAGACCGTAAACAGGGTCGTTCTAAGTATGGAACCAAGAAACCTAAAGGGTAAAATAAGCACTCTTTGAATTAGCAATACTGAACCTTGAAAACCATAAATAACCTCATGGTTGTTCGATAAAGAAAATCGTAATGTCAACTTAGTTCAAAGGAACAAACCACTATGTCTCGCCGAGGAAATATCAAAAGAAAGCCCGTTCCCCCCGATCCCATTTATAATAGTTGTTTATTAAACATGACCATCCGTCGGGTCATGAAAAGCGGTAAAAAATCTCTGGCTGCTGGTATCGTTTATGATGCCATGACTATGATTAAAGAGAGAACCGGAGAAGAGCCTTTAGACGTATTTGAAAAAGCCATTAAAAATTTAACCCCTTTAGTAGAAGTGAAAGCGAGACGGGTTGGTGGTGCAACCTATCAGGTTCCTATGGAGGTTCGTCCATCCAGAGGCACTACCTTGGCATTACGCTGGTTAATTCGCTACTCTCGGATCAGAGGCGGTCGTACCATGGCCGGTAAACTCGCCAACGAAATTATGGACGCAGCCAATGAAACTGGAGCAGCCATGAAAAAACGGGATGAAACCCACCGTATGGCAGACGCTAACAAGGCTTTCGCTCACTACCGCTACTAAATTTTAACCCTAACCCCCAGATTCTTGCTCCTCTAAGGTAAATTTTTCCAAAGAAAAGTATAGAATTGTAAATAGTGTAAACTTATAAACCGCCTCAAACAGAGACAAGGCAAAGCAGTAAGGAGGTAGCTGTGGCTAGGAATATCCCCCTAGAGAGGGTGCGAAATATTGGTATTGCTGCCCACATTGATGCGGGCAAAACAACCACCACAGAGCGCATTCTGTTCTATACAGGAATAGCATACAAACTCGGTGAAGTCCACGAAGGGACAGCAACAATGGACTGGATGGCTCAAGAACAAGAACGGGGCATAACCATTACAGCAGCAGCCATTAGTACCAACTGGCTCGATCACCGCATCAACATCATCGACACCCCAGGTCACGTAGACTTCACCATCGAAGTTGAACGGTCTATGCGTGTGTTAGACGGTGTGATCGCCGTGTTTTGTTCCGTGGGAGGAGTTCAACCCCAGTCAGAAACGGTATGGCGACAAGCAAACCGTTATCACGTGCCTCGCATTGCCTTTGTTAATAAGATGGATCGTACAGGGGCTAATTTTTTCAAAGTTTACCAACAAATCAGCGATCGCCTCAAAGCCAATGCGGTTCCCATCCAGATACCTATCGGCACAGAAAGCGAATTTCGTGGCATTGTTGATTTAGTGAGAATGCGGGCGAAAATTTATCAAGATGATTTAGGACAAAACATCGAAGATACAGAAATTCCTGCCGAATACTTAGAACAGGCCCAGGAATACCGAGCAAAACTCGTCGAAGCTGTAGCAGAAATCGATGAAACCCTCCTAGAGAAATATATGGAAGGGGAAGAAATCACCGAAACAGAAATTAAACAGGGACTACGGAAAGGTACTTTAGATAAAACCATTATTCCCATGTTGTGCGGTTCTGCCTTCAAAAATAAAGGGGTACAACTGCTATTAGACGCAGTAGTTGACTATTTACCCTCACCCCTAGATGTTCCCCCCATCACCGGGTTATTAAAAGATGAAACAGAAGACAGCCGCAAAGCGGACGATAATGAGCCATTTTCTGCCTTAGCCTTTAAAATAGCCTCCGATCCCTACGGTCGTTTAACCTTCATGCGAGTTTATTCTGGAGTCTTAGAAAAAGGCAACTATGTTTACAACGCCACCAAAGACCAAAAAGAGCGTATATCTCGTTTAATTGTCCTGAAATCGAACGATCGCATCGAAGTAGACGAACTGCGGGCCGGAGACTTAGGTGCAGCCATTGGCCTGCGGAATACCATCACCGGGGATACCCTATGTGATGATAAACATCCCATTCTCCTAGAATCTTTATACATCCCAGAACCGGTCATTTCTGTGGCTGTAGAACCCAAAACCAAGCAAGATATGGAAAAACTTTCCAAAGCCTTGCAGGCCCTATCTGATGAAGATCCCACCTTCAAAGTTAGTATTGACCCCGAAACCAATCAAACCGTGATCGCAGGAATGGGGGAACTCCACCTAGAAATTTTGGTGGATCGGATGTTGCGAGAATACAAAGTCCAAGCCAGCGTCGGTAAACCCCAAGTAGCCTACCGTGAAACCATCCGTAAACCCAGCGAAGCAGAAGGCAAATATATTCGTCAAAGCGGAGGGAAAGGTCAATACGGTCATGTGGTGGTCGAACTAGAACCGGNCGAAGCTGGCAGTGGTTTTGAGTTCGTCTCGAAAATTGTTGGGGGGGTAATTCCCAAAGAATTATAGGACCGGCCGAACAAGTTATGAAAGAAGCCTGTGACTCAGGTATTATTGCCGGTTATCCCTTGATTGATGTTAAAGTCAGCTTAGTGGATGGTTCTTTCCATGACGTTGACTCCTCAGAAATGGCCTTTAAGATCGCCGGTTCTATGGCCATTCGAGATGCAGTCAAAAAAGCTTCTCCCATTCTCCTCGAACCCATGATGGAGGTTGAAGTAGAAGTCCCAGAAGACTTCTTAGGCGATGTGATCGGAGACCTCAACTCCCGTCGCGGTAACATCGAAGGGATGAACACGGAAGACGGACTTGCCAAGCTTTCTGCTAACGTCCCACTAGCAGAAATGTTTGGTTATGCGACCGATATTCGGTCAAAAACCCAAGGACGGGGAATCTTCTCCATGGAATTTAGCCATTACGCAGAAGTTCCTCGCAACGTCGCTGAAGCGATCGTCCTTAGAAACACAGGGAACGCCTACATTTACGACAGTGAATGATTAATTATTTAGGAATCAGTGCATAGTTAACCATTGATAGTGGATAATAGACTATGGGTCACTGGTGACTGAAAAAGATCACTGCTTAGAATACAGAAGACAAAAAAAAGGAACAGTTAATTCATGGCACGCGAAAAATTTGAACGGACTAAACCCCACGTTAACATCGGTACTGTTGGTCACGTTGACCACGGTAAAACAACCTTAACCGCTGCTATTACCATGACATTAGCGGCGGCAGGTAAAGCAAAAGCCCGTAATTACGAAGATATTGATGCAGCCCCCGAAGAAAAAGCACGGGGTATCACCATCAACACTGCTCACGTTGAGTACGAAACAGATAACCGTCACTATGCTCACGTTGACTGTCCGGGTCACGCTGACTATGTGAAAAACATGATCACCGGAGCAGCACAGATGGACGGTGGAATCTTAGTAGTATCTGCTGCTGATGGTCCCATGCCCCAAACCCGTGAACACATCCTCTTAGCTAAACAGGTTGGGGTTCCTGGTCTTGTGGTTTTCTTGAACAAAAAAGACCAAGTGGATGATGAAGAACTGCTCGAACTCGTAGAACTCGAAGTAAGAGAACTTCTCAGTGAGTATGATTTTCCTGGGGATGATATTCCTATCGTTTCTGGATCTGCTTTAATGGCAGTGGAAGCTCTCAAAGAGAATCCTAACATCGGTCCAGGAGAGAATGAATGGACAGATCAAATCCTCAAACTGATGGAAAATGTTGATTCCTATATTGCAGAACCTCCACGAGAAGTTGATGAACCTTTATTAATGGCAGTGGAAGACGTATTCTCCATTACTGGACGGGGAACTGTTGCCACCGGACGGATTGAACGGGGTAAAGTGAAAGTGGGCGAAACCGTCGAGATTGTTGGAGTTAGAGAAACTCGTAGTACCACTGTAACTGGGGTGGAAATGTTCCAAAAATCCCTAGACGAAGGATTAGCAGGGGATAACGTTGGTTTACTCTTACGGGGTATTCAAAAAGAAGACATCGAACGGGGAATGGTTATCGCTAAACCCGGTTCTATTACTCCTCATACCAAGTTTGAAGGAGAGGTTTACGTTCTGACTAAGGAAGAAGGGGGTCGTCACACACCTTTCTTCAAGAACTATCGCCCTCAGTTCTATGTACGAACCACCGACGTAACCGGAACCATTGAAGACTACACTGCTGACGATGGTAGTGCCGTAGAAATGGTTATGCCTGGCGATCGCATTAAAATGACTGTACAGTTAATTAATGCTATTGCTGTTGAACAAGGAATGCGTTTTGCGATTCGTGAAGGTGGCCGTACTATCGGTGCAGGTGTTGTTTCTAAGATTCTTGAGTAGGACAACCAAACATTGAATAAGTGACCAGTTAAGGTAAGTTTAACTGGTCACTTAATTTTCTCAAAATATCTATTGCTGTAAATTCTTGAACCTTGACAATTAAACATTATGGCCACTTTAGCACAACAAAAAATCCGCATCCGTTTAAAAGCTTTTGACCGTCGTTTATTAGATACTTCTTGTGAAAAAATTGTCGATACCGCTAACCGTACCGACGCAACGGCCATCGGACCAATACCTTTACCGACAAAAAGACGGATCTATTGTGTTCTGCGATCGCCCCACGTTGATAAAGACTCACGGGAACATTTTGAAACGAGAACCCATAGACGCATTATCGATATTTATCAGCCTTCTTCTAAGACTATTGATGCTTTGATGAAACTTGATCTTCCGGCTGGTGTGGAAATCGAAGTTAAACTATAGTTTGCATAAACTACGCCTACTCCCTACGCTGAAGTAGGCGTTTCTGATTTGACACAGGCAGTAACTTATATGTTACTATTCAAAACTCTTCACAACTGTTCTGAAAGTGAACTTGAACAAGCTGCAAAAAACTCCATGTCCCTATCTGAAACATAACAAGTCATGATCAGAGAAATATTAGACACTGTAGATGTAGAGTGGTGTACACAGAGCATTACTAAAGCACAAAGAATGTATCCATCTTTAAGTATGTTTGGGCTAGGAAAAGGTGATGATTTTTCTACTTCTCAAGAGGCTTTTATCCAAATTAGTAGATGCAGAGAATTTCTTAGGCACTGTCCAAGAACTAAAAATATTAATACAAATCGAAGTTCTTATGGATATAAACACTTAGTAGAAAACTGGCTTTGTCTTTTTCTTAAAAAATATTACTCAGATGATGAAAAATGCCCTAATTTTTATATTAGTAATGGAAGTTTTATAGTAGCAGCTATTGGTGAAAATTTTGATACAAAAAGATATGATCCTAATATGTATTTTAATATTGGCAAAATCCGTGACTTTCCTTTTGCAGAAGAAACTAATTCTTATAAGTGTAAAAGAACCCCTACAAAGTTTCAAATTATAACAGAAACTAATCGTTTTGCTTTTCAAGATCCTCTTGAAGCTTATGAACATCTTTATTGTTTAAATCAATTATCATCAACATAATATAAATTTGAGGATGGATCTCATTGAGGCTAAGCATGATATTTTCATGTTAACTACTGCAAATTTTTTTTCCATAGCGCGATCGCTTATAGCGTTTCTTAGACTTATGAGGTACACCCTACCCTCCTGTAGAGACTTTGCATGCAACGTCTCTACCAAAAACTATGTACCGTTCGGAGCCGCGCTCACGGCGAAGCCTCACGAGTATGAGAAGTGCTATATAGCGTTTCTCGGACTCAATATGTACACCTAATATCGCGCTTCCGAACTCCGAACTCCGAACTCCGAACTCCTAAAACTAGAAAACTGTGTACCTCAAAAGTATGAGAAGTGCTATATAAAACGTAGCTATTGAAATACTTTCCTAACTATTGCAACCATTCTTAAAACCATTAGCCACAACTAAAATGTGTCCCCTTTACCTATGGTGGGGACATTATAGAAAAATTTTTAGGTCAAATATTATGCAGATCGAGGCCAAGTATTCATTCTAACCTGATTTAACTGTTGTATCAGTTCATCTCTTCCCTTTATTTCTTCGATGCGCTGAATAATTCTTCCCTGATTAAACAGAATTAAAGTAGGTAAGTTTTTTAAGCGATAAGTATTAGCTAATTGAAAATTATTGTCAGCATTAATACTAACCACTTCTAGGGGGTTATCCCATTCCTTTTGAATCTTATCGAGAAAGGGATTAATTAATAGACATACCCCACACCACGGGGCCCAGAAGTTGACGAGAACAGGGTTAGGAGACTCTAGAACAACGTGGGAAAAATTGCGATCGTTAACAGACAACATCATTGATTCAGTTGTGTTTATCTTCTTTTTATAAAATACTTTGAACTATACTACATCCATTTACCCTATTCTGGCAATAGAATTTTCGGCACGGGGATCACCAATATCCGCTTTGCTCTTGATTGGGGATCGGGTAGGGTTCAAAATATCAGCTAGGAATATTTACTCATGTTTCAAAATATAAACATAAATCAATTCCGTTCCTAGCTCAATCATAAATCTTTAGTCTGGTTTTGTACAAACTTTTTCGCTGATCATTTCTCCTGCTAGTTTGTGGCCGGACTTATTCCAGTGACCACTCCCCATGATCGTGTTATCAAACCCGTGTAAAAATACTTGGTTTTTATCCGCATGGGATTGAAATAAAGGGGCTAAACTTAGCACTTCAAACCCCTGTTGTTTTCCTAAGTCTGTAATACGTTCTTCGGGGTAAAAGGTATCTTTGACCTCTGCTTGCTTAAAATATTGCTCTCGATAAGCAGCATCAGGATAAACTTGAGCAGGGTTACTTAATGTTACTACCAATAAATCTGAGTTCATGGACTGGGTTTCTAGTTGAATTAATTTAATTAATTCTTCTGTAATATTCCATGCTTCTTGCCAGTTGGGATCGCTATTTTTGTATAGTTCTGGGTTAAAATCTAGATATTGAAGTACATCTTTATTCTCTGTTTCTGTTTGACTACCTAATAACTGACGACGTTTTTTCATCGCCACTCTTGTTTCGTTGACTAATTGCAAAATACGAGAGTTATTGATGGTTGAGAAAATAGCTCTTCTGGTCAAACTATTTCGCCATTGATAGGTTTCTGTTTCCTTAAAAGATAAATCCATAACATATTTACCCTCTTTTTTAAGCAAAAAGGGACTAAATCTATCATCAGGACTTAGGTTTTTGGAGTTATTAATAATATCATTACCAGTGAAAACAGCTAGGACAACTAAATCAGGAGAATATTCACTAACATGATGTTTTAGAGTCATATATTCTTGTGCTGTACCATAGTCCCCCACACCAAAATTAATCACCTCAATATTTTGGTTTTGAAATCTTTGACATTGAGGTAATTTAGTTTCCATTAATGACCAAAAAGTATCCTCTGCATTGACTTGTATTGCTTCAGCGAATGAGTCACCAATAAGAGCAATTCTCAAGGTATTGTCGGGCTTTTCTTTACTATATTCTTTATCCCTCAATCCATCTTTATTAACAGCTATCCAACCTTTTCCTTCGTGTTTCCACCATCCCGATATTCCTGGGATTAAAGCATGGCCACGATGGGGATCAGCTTGATAGAAACTAGGGTAAGCAATACCCATAATTCTCAAGGCAATTTCTCCAACTATTAGAGCAAAAATTGCCCCTCCTAATCCTAATAAAAGATTAGCACTGATTTGTTTAAACTTGTTTGATTTAGGCATAATTTAAAATTTCACTTTTTAATAAAGATTGTTCACTTTCTCGGTCAAAAAGATGTATTTTTTCTTGATTAAAAGACAACCATAATGTCTCCCCTATTTTGACTGATTGCTCTTCCTGGAGACGGACAATAATTTGTGAAGATGTATCTTGCAAAGTCTCTGTAAATAAATAAACTTCATTCCCTAAATTTTCTAATAACTTCACTTTAACTTGTAAATTTTGAGGACTAGAATTCCCTAGAGTAATATGTTCAGGACGAATACCAAATATAGCAGATTTTTTATTATATTCTTTTAAATATTCTTGCCAAGCTGGAGGAATACTCAAGCTAAATTCACGGTGACTAATTTGTAAAGGATAGTCAATGGTAACGGGTAAAAAGTTCATCGGTGGGGTTCCAATAAAACTAGCTACGAAACAGTTAGCAGGATAATGATATAGTTCCAAAGGAGAAGCAACCTGTTGAATTTTACCTTTATTCATAACAGCAATGCGCTCACCCATGGTCATAGCTTCTACTTGATCATGAGTAACATAGACAGTAGTAATGCCGAGTTTACGCTGTAATTGCACAATTTGAGAACGAGTTTCAGCCCTGAGAGTTGCATCCAAATTAGACATAGGTTCATCCATCAAAAAAACTTGAGGATTTCTAGCGATCGCCCGTCCTAAAGCCACCCGTTGTTTTTGACCTCCTGATAAATCTTTTGGCAAGCGGTTTAATAGGGATTCTAACTGTAATAATTGAGCAACTTGATAAACTTTTTGATTAATCCTTGTTTCTATTGCTGAATGATAACGAAATTGCTTAGGAAACGTCTTTGTTAAACCCATTAACCCTTTTTCCAGTCCTGCCGGCAAAACCGACTTATTCCCCTCCTTTAGCCCTTGGTTCATACGACGTAACCCAAAAGCAATATTATCATAAACATTGAGATGGGGATAAAGAGCATAATTTTGGAATACCATAGCAATATCCCGTTGTTTAGGTGGTAAATGAGTAACATTTTCTTCCCCTACAAAAATGTTGCCAGAAGTAGCAGTTTCCAGTCCAGCAATCATCCGTAAAAGGGTACTTTTTCCGCAACCAGAAGGACCCACCAAAACCATAAATTCACCATCGGTTATTTCTAGATCAATATGGTGTAAAACCTTGATCTGATCTCCCTTTGACTTTCCCTCTCCCTGGGGAAAACTTTTATTGATATCCTTTAGAGTAACTTTGGCCACGTTAATACACCAGAATTGTTTGTTTGATATTGTACAGTTTGATTAAGATAAGAAAAAATATATCAAGAAATGTAAGGATTTTCATGGCGGATCAACTTATACGGGCAACAGCAGCAGATGGGGGTATTCGGGCCGTTAGCCTAACATCCACCCGACTCACAGAAGAAGCAAGACAACGGCATAAACTGTCTTATGTGGCAACAGCGGCCTTGGGACGTACCATGTCAGCCGGTTTATTACTGGCTTCTAGCATGAAAAAAGAAGGTTCCCGTGTCAATATTCGCATTAAAGGAAATGGTCCATTGAAAGGGTTATTAGTGGATGCAGGGTTAGACGGAACAGTACGGGGTTATGTTGCCAACCCCAGTATTGAACTACCTCCCAACCACCTCGGGAAGTTAGATGTTGGGGGAGCGGTTGGCCCAGAAGGTTTTATGTATGTGGTGCGAGATATGGGCTATGGTTATCCTTACTCTAGTACCGTAGAGTTGGTGTCAGGAGAAATAGGGGACGATGTAACCCACTATTTAGTCACCTCCGAACAAACCCCCTCAGCGTTATTATTGGGGGTATTTGTGGGGGCAAACGGAGTAACAGCAGCCGGAGGTTTATTGTTACAAGTGATGCCCAAAGCAGCCAGAGATGAGCAGTTAGTAGCCACCTTAGAATCTCGTATTGGTAAGCTTTCGGGGTTTACTCCTTTATTACGACAAGGGAAGACATTACCAGATATTTTAGAAGAGTTATTAGGAGATTTAGGTTTAGTTATTTTTCCTGATGTTCAAATGTTACGGTTTAATTGTCCTTGTTCTTTTAGTAGGGTTTTAGGGGCTTTAAAACTATTAGGAGAAGAAGAATTACAAGACATGATTGAAAAAGACGATGGTGCCGAAGCGACTTGCGAATTTTGTGGAGAAGTTTATCGAGCAGATAGTAATCAATTAGCTCAACTAATCGAAGATTTACGGACAGAATCAGTTTAAGTTTAAGAAAAAATTTTTTAACCCTTCTCAAGCCTGGGAAGGGTTTCGAGTGTTTATAACCCAGATTCCGCACTTCAAAATGTAGTATAAAAAAATACATAGTTTTAAAAAGTCCGAAAATCATACCTGGGCAAGAATATTTCTCTTTTCATTAAATTTTTAGGAAAAATAATCAAATTAAGAAGATTTATACTCATTGAAAACTTAGCAAGACTCAGCACAAACGAAGGAGAGTTTCCTCTTCTCATTTGATATCATTAGACTCTTATTCTTTTATTATTTTTGCTTTATCCAATTCAATTTATAGATAATATCTTTGACAAGATGCAGGTAATAAACTCAATATAAAACGCCTTTCTTCTGTTAAATTGACAATTTGTTTAACTCCGTTTAAAATCACATAATGAATACCTTGAAAACATTGAAATATCCACCTCAAAGTCGGACGCAATGTTACTTTCCCTACTTGATTATTTATTCCTTTTTTGACTCTTTTTAAACAATTTCTTAATTCTCTTTGCCCCAAGTTATAAATCAACAAACACAAAGACATTAAAAATAACATTGTTTCTATTCTTTCTGGTTTTTCAACGAAGAAACTATCAGTAAAAAATAAGGGATCTTTCAAAAATCGAAATCCTCTTTCCGTAGATTGCTGGTTTTTATAAGTTATCAGAATTTCACTAGCTTCTAATTTATTTTCCTCTACTAAGTTAGTTGCTAAAATAAATTTTCCTGCTTCTTTAGTCTTTCTACTTATCTCTTCATCTTTTTTGATGATCAGACTAATCATTTTATAAATCTTTTCCTTTTTTTTCGAGTAAGTTTCAATCAGTTCAAATTCTTTTATTTCCAACAATCTCAATTTTTTATTAATAGCTTTTAATTTATATCGAGCAGCTTGAGGATGTTCAAATTCTTCAGATTGTATTTCTTTAAGAAATTTTTGGGATTTCTTCTCTTCTTGGGAAAGTTGTTTTTCTAGTTTTTCCAAATCACTTTTCTGTCTTTTTTCACTCAAGACTATTAACCAAGTTTGCTTGATTCCACCATAAGTAACAATTTCTTCTTTCCAGGTATAACTTTCTAAATTTAGGTCACTTCTTTTTTCTTTATCTTCATCTTTTACTTCTTCCACCTCTATATTTTGCACTAATTCTTTTGCTTTTTTTATGGTCATTGGAACTCTCGTTATCCATTTTAAATGTTGGATTAGTTGGAGATTTTCTTGACCATATAAAGCACTATCACAAACCATGATACTATCAAACTTTATTTGCTTTTTGAATTCTACTAAAACTTTTCCAAATACAGCTTTATCAGATTCATTTCCATCTCCTACTCTCACAAATAATGGAATATCTCCATCTTGGCTTGTTATTAAATCCAAGACACATTGTTTTAAGTCTGGTCTATGATCCCGAGAATATCCTTTCTTAATAAGAATTGGTCTTTCTTTAATAATTTTTTCTTCTTCCTGTTTCTCTTTATCTTCTTCCCTTTTATATTCTCCATCTAAATGAAATGATGTGGAATCTAAATGGGAGTATTTAAGGTCTATTTTAAATTTTTTAATTACTTCTAAAACTACTTCAATAAAAATATCATTTAGTCCATATTTATATAATTCATCCATTACTCTCCCAATTTTATCATCATTAAGGTAATCAGGTTTAATTCTTTCTCCTAACAATTTCTCAATGGCTTTATCTTGAAAAAACTGACTGAATAAATATAGAGGTCTTGAAACAAATCCTAGTCCATTGATTAAAATAGACTTAACTACTGTACCTGCTGAGATTTTTTCTCTAACATCTATTCCTAATTTATTATTAATTATTTTGACTATTCCTATTTCATCAATTAAACCAGCTACTATCCCTAAATGGTCTAAATTTTTAACTTGTATTTCTTCTAAATAAGACATTTTTCGCTCTTTTTTTACAGAGGAAACAACTTAAGCAATTATCCCACTTTTTTGTCTTCAAGAGCTTAAGCAATTATACTTAATTATTAAACCCAGGCTTGTAGTATTTAATGCTACTTTTTGAAGTGCGGAATCTGGGTTATAAATAATTTGTTTAATTTGATATTTTTCTAAGGATATTTGGGTAAATTCTCGCCTAAAAAAAGATTCATAAGCAACTATGGGAACAGCTAAATAAAGAACGCGGGTAGGTTCACTGATTTCCAAGGCAAGACGATAATTCAAAAACTATCCTAATGCAGCATGGTAATCAGTTAATGGTGAATCACTCAAAAAGCTTTTAATTTCAACAGCGATTTTCTCTTTACCTCGTTCTGCTCCTAATAGTTGTTCTGCACCTAAATCAATTTCAAATTTAGTTCCACCAACATCAAGTCGCAATGGATCATCGGTGATCTTCCACTGCTCTTTTTCTAAGGCGATTCTAACTATAGTATGAAATCTATCTTTAGCTGCCATTTTTCTCTTCTCAGATTTACACTAACCATTCTATAATAAATTTTCAGTTAGAGATTTATTTAAAATATTTTTTAATGCTTGAAATTTGGAAAAATTAATATACTCTTAAAAATATTAGAAAACCAAAATTGATAAATGTTCAATTAAATAATTTTTGGTTCAATCCTTGAAAAAAAGTTTATAATAAGAATTAATCACTCCAAAATTGCCTCATGAGTTGTTATCACACCATTCGCATTCGTCATCGTCAAGTTAATCGAGAATATAACCTAGAAGTGCCTGATGATCGCTACATCCTTCATAGTGCAGAAGCTCAAGGGCATGAACTCCCTTTTTCCTGCCGTAATGGAGCTTGTACCGCTTGTGCTGTACGTATTTTATCAGGAGAAGTTGACCAACCCGAAGCAGTAGGCTTGTCCCCTGAACTGAGAAAAAAAGGTTATGCTCTGTTATGTGTTAGTTATGCTCAATCAGACTTAGAAGTAGAAACCCAAGACGAAGATGAAGTGTATGAACTACAATTTGGACGCTACTTTGGTAAGGGAAAAGTTAAATTAGGATTCCCCATAGACGATGATTAAATCTTCAGAGTTTACAGATTAAAATACCGTAGGGGCTTAATATGATTAAGCCCCAAAAAATTGCTAAAATTCTAGACAGTATTTCCAATTGTTCAATTATGGGGAATAATAAAGATAGCACCCTCAATCCTAAAAATCTTTATGAACTTACCAGATAAAAAAGAATTACAAATATTTCTAGATGTTGCCACAGAAGCAGCCATGACTGCTGGAGTTATTTTAGAGGATTTGGTCGATAAGTTAGAGAAAATTGAAGAAAAAGGTCGTCCAGGGGATCTCGTTACAGAAGCGGATAAAAAAGCCGAAGCTACGGTCTTAAATATCCTAAAAAAGAGAGTATCCAACCATCAAATTTTAGCTGAAGAATCAGGGAAGATAGGAGATAATGATAGTGATTACTTATGGGTGATTGATCCCTTAGATGGAACCACTAACTATGCTCATGGTTATCCTGCTTCAGCGGTTTCTGTGGGTTTATTGTGGCAAGAAAAACCCATTGTAGGTGCAGTATATAATCCTTTTAATAGAGAGTTATTTCGAGGAGCAAAAGGACTAGGGGCTACACTCAATTATCGTCCCATCAAGGTATCACAAACCGACCAGTTAAGCAACAGTTTATTAGTAACAGGGTTTGCTTACGATCGCCGAGAAACCAAAGACACTAACTATCCAGAATTTTGTTATTTAACCCATCTTACTCAAGGAGTGCGGAGAGGGGGATCGGCTTCTTTAGATATTGCCAATGTGGCCTGTGGAAGATTAGACGGTTATTGGGAAAGAGGGTTGAGTCCCTGGGATATAGCAGCAGGAATCATCATTTTAGAGGAAGCAGGGGGCAAAGTGACTGCCTATGATGAAAGTCCCCTAAAATTAGAGTCAGGACGTTTATTAGCTACTAATGGAAAGATTCATCATAGTTTGAGTCAAGCATTGGCAGAAGCATTATCATGGTTAAAAGCGTTTTACGCTTAAAAAAATCAGACTTTTGTGAAACTATGGCTTGACAAATTAACGAACCCCCCAAGAAAATGCTATGATCAGAGGACAGAACCTTGAGCAGTGGAACCTTGTCAAAAACATTAAAGCAGCTTGATATTGATATAATTGAACAAAATATCTATCAACTTGAGCTAAAATGCACTGTTGAAAGCACCACAAAAATGATGTCATAAATCTAAAAACCAACTCTTAAGTTGTACTGTTATATGGCAGAATAATCCTCTGGAAATAGAGAATATAATCTTAAAAATAAGCGACTAAATTTATGTCTTTTCCTATAGAACAAGGACTTTTTAAATATGATATAACCGATCACTATGCTATTTTGGGAGTACCCATTAACGCTGATTCTCGGCAGATTCGTCAGCGATACTTAAAAATAGCTTATATTCTCCATCCTGATACTTTTCATGGTAAGACAGAGCAAGAACAAAAACTAGCTACCAAAATTTTATCAAAGTTAGTTAATCCGGCATACGAAACATTATCAAAAGATCGTTATCGTCAGGAATACAAATTAGTATTATCCCAAATGGGACAAAATTTAGCCGATGAATTAAGCAGTATTACTATCGCCACAGATGAGGCGCAGAAACTTCTACAAACTAGCCAAGATCGAGAATTGACTTATCATAGACTTTTAGGACCTTTAGTTAATCAACAATATGATAACTTAGACGATGTTTTTGTTATTACTGCACAAATTAGTGAATTAAATTTAATTTATTTAATGCTTTCTCAAGGAGAGAAAGTTAAACAAAAAGCAAAACCCAAACCCCAGCCAAAACCTGAACCGAAACCTAAAGCAAAAAAATCCTCACCTTCAAAACAGGAAAAAACTAAAGAAGAAACGAGAAAAAGCGATAATAAATCAGGGATTAAGAATGCCTTAAAACGTGCTGAGCAGGATATGGAACGTAATAATCTTTCTCAGGCAATTGTTGAATTAAGAGAGATTCTCAAACAAGATCCCAATAATGGCAAGTGTCACGGTTTATTAGGGTTAGCTTATCTGAAACAAGAACAATTAACAATGGCTAAAATTCATATTAATAAAGCCAGAAAAGTCAGTCCCCAAGGTCCCATTGTCATTAAAGCAAAACTGGCTTTAGATAAAGTTCTTCCTGAATCCGGGCAGTCAAAATCCTCTGACAAACCACAAGGAAGAGGGTTTTTTGGTTTATTTGGCCGGAAAAAATAAATAATGAATGGATAATTTAGATTTCATTTTTATACTCACTGTAAGTTTTAGTTTTAAAAATCTAGAGATTTTCTATAGAATTTTCATAATTGTAACAGGAGCAAGTTAGCTTAAGATGAAGATGGGTTCAATTATCCATTGGTAAATGGCTATTCCCCTAGTCCATCCTCTGCTCTCAACCCGAACCCCTAACCGAGATAATTTTCGAAGATTGAAACAAAAACTATGAAACATACCCTTTCTGTCTTAGTTGAAGATGAAGCAGGTGTTTTAACCCGTATTGCTGGTTTATTTGCCCGTCGTGGGTTTAATATTGAGAGTCTAGCAGTTGGGCCTGCCGAACAACCAGGAATATCCCGTATTACCATGGTAGTACCTGGAGATGATAACTCCATTGAACAGTTAACTAAACAACTCTACAAATTGATTAACGTTCTTAAGGTTAACGACATCACCCAAACCCCTTGCGTGGAAAGGGAATTGATGCTATTGAAGGTCAATGTGAGTGCGGCTAACCGCGCTGAAGTGTTAGAAGTCGCTCAGGTTTTCCGCGCCAGAATTGTCGATATTTCCGATGATACCGTTACCATAGAAGTTGTGGGTGATCCTGGGAAAATGGTCGCCATTATGAAAATGTTAAGCAAGTTTGGCATTCGAGAAGTAGCCCGCACCGGAAAAATTGCCTTAACCCGTGAATCTGGAGTTAATACAGAATATCTGAAGTCCCTACAGGCTAAAGTAAGCTAATAATTTGCCACAGTAGAGGTTAAACCATCCCTATGAACTATAATCAATAGGAGTGTTTAAGAGATTAGCAATTATGAGCAACATTAACGAACAAATCAAAAAAGAAACAGAAGAAGCTAGAAACGTTTGTAGTACCGAGGGAGCAAGCTCTGGAGACTGTGCTGCAGCTTGGGATGCAGTAGAAGAACTTCAAGCAGAAGCTTCTCATCAAAGGGAAAAAGAAACCCCCAAAACCGGTTTTCAACAATATTGTGATGATAATCCTGATGCCGTTGAATGTCGAGTTTACGAAGATTAGGGAAAATAGGGCTTTTATCAGGCCACTGTCCCTTAAACTAACCTAAAATTCCTAGCAGTGGAGATACCCAATAATTTTCACTGCTTTCTTACCAAAAAATTTGTTCAATATTTGATAACCCTTTAATTTATTATGTCAGTTCTGGCGGCAATCTCAGTTTTAGTTATATTGATTTTTGTTCATGAGTTGGGTCACTTTTCGGCAGCTAGGTTACAAGGAATCCATGTAACCCGCTTTTCCATCGGTTTTGGACCTGTTTTGGCTCGATACGAAGGCAAAGAAACAGAGTACACCCTTTGCGCTATTCCCTTAGGAGGATTTGTCCTTTGCGCTATTCCCGATGACGATCCTGAAAGCGATATTGCCCCTGATGACCCAGATTTACTGCGAAATAGACCTATTTTTGACCGTGCAATCGTTATTAGTGCTGGAGTCATCGCTAATCTTATTTTTGCCTATTTTCTCTTGGTAGGACAAACAGCCACCGTAGGAGTTCAAGATTTACAACCTGGTTTAATGATCCCTCAAGTAGATGAAAATTCCGCAGCTATGGTGGCAGGAATGAAATCAGGGGACATCGTCCTCTCCGTGGATAATCAATCTTTAGGCAGCTTTCCTGAAGCAACCACCGTCTTTATTGATAAGGTTAAAAACGCTGCTGAGCAACCTTTGGAGTTAGAAGTTAAACGAGAAGAACAGATTGTAAATTTAACTGTAATTCCCCAAAGTAATGAACAAGGAGAGGGGAAAATTGGAGTTGGATTATTACCCAATGTTCGATTAAACCGCGCTCAAAATTTCCTCCAAGCTTTCAGCTACGGTGCAGAAGCTTATCAAAATGTAACCGTATTAACCCTACAAGGATTTTGGCAATTAATTAGTAATTTTCAAGAAAATGCCCAACAGGTTGCCGGCCCTGTTAAAATCGTCGAATATGGTGCGAGCATTGCTCAAAATAATGCAGGTAACTTGTTTCAGTTTGGTGCTTTAATTAGCATAAATTTGGCTGTTATTAATACCTTACCTTTACCGGCATTAGATGGTGGACAATTGGTATTCCTTATTATAGAAGGATTATTTGGTAAACCTTTACCCCTAAAACTTCAAGAAGGAATTATGCAAACAGGTTTGGTTTTATTACTCAGTTTGGCTATCTTTATTATCATTCGTGACACGGTTAACTTGGCAGTGGTTCAAGAGTTGATTCAACAAATTGGACTGTAGATAAAAGTTTAAACAGGAAACATCAGGAAAATTAATTAGTAGGGATGGGTTGAAATTTTGGAAGACAAAGCGAAATTAAAACAGGAACTGCTAGACAAAATTGGAGAGCTTAAAACTGCTACAGATGTTAATTTTGGCTCTCCAATTACTGATGTTAACTTAGAAAAAGAGACCATCAAAGAAATTGGGGGATTAACCGAAAAACTAGAAGGCCAAAACCCTCATTTATTTCCCCTACGTTATGCGGTAGACGTTCTCGATGGAATTTGGCACTTGCAATACTCAACTTCCAGGGAAATTCGTTCCTTAAGCAAGTTGAAATATGGCTTAAAAGTTGGCTCGGTTTATCAAGTTATTGATCTGAAAACTCAATCTTTCTTTAATCAGGCTTTTGTTAAACATCGCTTAGGATTAATATCAGGATATGTTCTCATTACTGCCACTTTTGAATCAGCGAAAGAAAATAGTTCCCCACTCCCTGATAAACGATTGAATATCGACTTCAAAAAACGTTATTTGGCTATCGATAAAATTGCCGGAGTAACAACCCCTAAGTTAAATCCTTTCAAAATTGTACCAGCCCGCAATCCTAAAGGAAGAGTACCAGTTTTTGATATTACCTATCTGGATGAAACTTTACGCATCGGTAGGGGAGGAGATGGCGGGATCTACATCTTATCCAAGTCAGATAATACAAAATTACCTACAGTGATCAGTGAGCAGTTACCAGTGATCTGATTTCTGGGTGAGAAGGAATCTCGGTAGGAGTTATTTATCTTTATCATTAAGTTTTATTGAGTTATAATAAGAAATAAGAACTACGGACAGTAAGTCCGTGATACTTTAATCAAATTAATAAACCAATTATGTTAAAAAAAGTTATTGCACCAATCCTTGTACTTGCCTTTGCCATTACAAATCTAACCATTTTAGGTTTAAATTTAAGAAACTTAGCCCAATCCCGTATTGAAGAGCAAGATTACTTCGTTAAAGTTGATCGTCAAGCCAATATAGCCATTGTTGAACCCAACTACGGTTACTTTTTCCATCCCGATCCAGAGGTTAAAGGCGATCCTACAGGAGAGGTTTTATATGAAGCTCTAAACAGTATTGAGCAAGAATATGGGGTTAAAGAAACTAAAATGATTAGTTTTGAAAGAAAAGGTTACATGATCCCTAACTTATACGTCTTCCTCAAGTCTAATCAACCCCAGGAAACTATAGCTAATAGTCAGTCTGTTGATCAATTATCCATGTAATTGAGTTCTCCAGGGGTTAAAACACCCTGGAATCAAGCGCGGATGTTGCTACGCGCTTTCAATAATGGACAATGGACAATGGACAATGGACAATGGATTTCCAACATTAGAAACACAGGTTAACCAGTTATAGCACTACAAAAATTAGTTAGGACATCACTGTAAGGTGGGCAGTGCATCTGCCTACGGGGTTGTGCAACTTTGTCAACATCAAACACCATAATGCGTAGTGCTATATCTACTCCAGGCAATAGTTAGGCAAGACTGATGATAAATTAATGTTAAAAATGCTTGCTTTTGATTGACTTGACATGGTATTCTAAGAATGATGTAAAAGGTGTGCGCTTATAACCTACCTTTTTGGGGAAAGGAAAAAAAGAAATAAAACAGTACCCAAACGCCAAACATTCTAATCAGTTAGAGAAAAATTGTTTTTGGATTGCACCACTACCATATTTATATGTTTCTTTCAAGAGCAGCTTTACATTCGTTTACTTTGTCTTAGTACAGAAGTTCAAAATCTTGAGGGTTAATGGGTAAGTTGAGGTTATTTTCAGCAGTTAGTCAAATATTGGGAACGAGAGATAGGGGATAAATTGAGCTATTTTTTTTGAGATAAACCTTCCCTCGATTATCAGTCTCTACGATCATACCACAACCCAGTAAACTCGTTGCTTATTGCAAGTAATTCTCACACATTTCGTTATGTAAACAAGCTCAAAATTTTTTATTTTCTAAGTTATTCTGTTTTTTGATAAGTTTTGATTATGAATGATGGGGGTAAGGGTAAAACACAGTGTTAAACCCATAGGGATGGTTTCGGTGTATCATCAAATAATGGCTAAAAAAGGAGCATTTTATGAGTTTTTGGCGACGTATTTGGGGGATATTTAATGCGGATAATGATGTTAATTGGAGTGAGACGGTTAAGGGAGGAGTGGAAGCGAGTGAGAAGATTTTTGCTTTAGCTGAAGCGGTTAATAAGAAGGAAAATAAGGAATTTTTAAAGTCAATATTAAAGCCGACCTCAGTAACGCCAACCTCAGTTTCGCCGACCTCAGTAACGCAACCTCAGTTTCGCCGACCTCAGTAACGCCAACCTCAGTAACGCCAACCTCAGTAACGCCAACCTCAGTAACGCCAACCTCAGTAACGCCAACCTCAGTTACGCCAACCTCATTAAAGCCTACCTCATTAAAGCCCAGATTCCGCACTTCAAAATGTAGTATAAAAAAATACATAGTTTCAAAAAGTCCGAAAATCATACCTGGGCAAGAATATTTCTCTTTTCATTAAATTTTTAGGAAAAATAATCAAATTAAGAAGATTTATACTCATTGAAAACTTAGTAAGACTCAGCACAAACGAAGGAGAGTTTCCTCTTCTCATTTGATATCATTAGACTCTTATTCTTTTATTATTTTTGCTTTATCCAATTCAATTTATAGATAATATCTTTGACAAGATGCAGGTAATAAACTCAATATAAAACGCCTTTCTTCTGTTAAATTGACAATTTGTTTAACTCCGTTTAAAATCACATAATGAATACCTTTAAAACATTGAAATATCCACCTCAAAGTCGGACGCAATGTTACTTTCCCTACTTGATTATTTATTCCTTTTTTGACTCTTTTTAAACAATTTCTTAATTCTCTTTGCCCCAAGTTATAAATCAACAAACACAAAGACATTAAAAATAACATTGTTTCTATTCTTTCTGGTTTTTCAACGAAGAAACTATCAGTAAAAAATAAGGGATCTTTCAAAAATCGAAATCCTCTTTCCGTAGATTGCTGGTTTTTATAAGTTATCAGAATTTCACTAGCTTCTAATTTATTTTCCTCTACTAAGTTAGTTGCTAAAATAAATTTTCCTGCTTCTTTAGTCTTTCTACTTATCTCTTCATCTTTTTTGATGATCAGACTAATCATTTTATAAATCTTTTCCTTTTTTTTCGAGTAAGTTTCAATCAGTTCAACTTCTTTTATTTCCAACAATCTCAATTTTTTATTAATAGCTTTTAATTTATATCGAGCAGCTTGAGGATGTTCAAATTCTTCAGATTGTATTTCTTTAAGAAATTTTTGGGATTTCTTCTCTTCTTGGGAAAGTTGTTTTTCTAGTTTTTCCAAATCACTTTTCTGTCTTTTTTCACTCAAGACTATTAACCAAGTTTGCTTGATTCCACCATAAGTAACAATTTCTTCTTTCCAGGTATAACTTTCTAAATTTAGGTCACTTCTTTTTTCTTTATCTTCATCTTTTACTTCTTCCACCTCTATATTTTGCACTAATTCTTTTGCTTTTTTTATGGTCATTGGAACTCTCGTTATCCATTTTAAATGTTGGATTAGTTGGAGATTTTCTTGACCATATAAAGCACTATCACAAACCATGATACTATCAAACTTTATTTGCTTTTTGAATTCTACTAAAACTTTTCCAAATACAGCTTTATCAGATTCATTTCCATCTCCTGCTCTCACAAATAATGGAATATCTCCATCTTGGCTTGTTATTAAATCCAAGACACATTGTTTTAAGTCTGGTCTATGATCCCGAGAATATCCTTTCTTAATAAAAATTGGTCTTTCTTTAATAATTTTTTCTTCTTCCTGTTTCTCTTTATCTTCTTCCCTTTTATATTCTCCATCTAAATGAAATGATGTGGAATCTAAATGGGAGTATTTAAGGTCTATTTTAAATTTTTTAATTACTTCTAAAACTACTTCAATAAAAATATCATTTAGTCCATATTTATATAATTCATCCATTACTCTCCCAATTTTATCATCATTAAGGTAATCAGGTTTAATTCTTTCTCCTAACAATTTCTCAATGGCTTTATCTTGAAAAAACTGACTGAATAAATATAGAGGTCTTGAAACAAATCCTAGTCCATTGATTAAAATAGACTTAACTACTGTACCTGCTGAGATTTTTTCTCTAACATCTATTCCTAATTTATTATTAATTATTTTGACTATTCCTATTTCATCAATTAAACCAGCTACTATCCCTAAATGGTCTAAATTTTTAACTTGTATTTCTTCTAAATAAGACATTTTTCGCTCTTTTTTTACAGAGGAAACAACTTAAGCAATTATCCCACTTTTTTGTCTTCAAGAGCTTAAGCAATTATACTTAATTATTAACCCCAGGCTTGTAGTATTTAATGCTACTTTTTGAAGTGCGGAATCTGGGCTATAAGACGGAATCAGTTGAACAGTACGTTTCAAAACACACAGACGGGACAGGTTTTGACCTGGTCTTCGATTCTGTTGGGGGTGCCAACATGCTTAATTCATTTGAAGCAGCAGCACTTAATGGTCAAGTTGCATCAACTGTTTCGATGTGTGAGCTAGATTTGACGTTAGCCCACTTCAAAGGGTTGTCTTTACATGTCGTGTTTATGCTCATTCCAATGCTGCACAATTTCAAAAGAGAAAAACATGGGGAAATCCTTCGTAATTTAAGTCAGATTGTCGAGTCAGGTGGACTAAGGCCTGTACTTGATGAAGAAAAATATTCCCTTGAACAAGTCGCACAGGCATATGCTCGTTTGGAAAGCCGACAAGCGATAGGCAAGGTAGTTGTGGAAAACTAACCCATTGAAAGGGGCATCAAGCCGACGTTATTAATGGCAATATCAATTTTTCCATTATTACGCCTTGGTGCGATCGCATTCACTTTAATGTTGTAGGGGTTAACGGCCGTTAACCCCTACAGGTTGCTATCATATCATTTCAATTTAAAAGCAATATTTTGAAAGGGATGAACATCAAAATAAAGGAATTGTCCTGAACTATGAATCGTCCAATAAGGATCGTGTTGGTTGTAGTGTTGAGAACCAATATAACGCTGATCAATAGAATTATAAATAACCTTGTATTCTCCAACTACCGGCACATAAATCTCTACATTACACTCAACTTGATAAGGAGTTTCGTTACGCACAAAAATAATATCATCCTTGTGATCTTCCCACTTATCAGAATCAAAACCAACATCGCTACCCCATCGGATAAAACTAAACCATTTTCGCTCATTATTAGAACCATTACGAATCATAGAATGGATGTTATGACGAGCTAAGGCCGGTTCATTACGAAGAAGCTGATTAAGATCGTGAAAATTGTTAGAAATTTGTTGTTGATGAATAGCTGCATAGTCCCCAGTTTTTGACCAGTCAACCCCCTGAAAAACATCAAAATAACCCTCTTCTCCAAACTCATCCCCCTGAAAAATCATGGGTGCGCCGGGACGAAACCAACAAAGTGCCGCTAAACCAATCAAAGGAACATGATTCCCCAATTCTGTGATTAGTCGTACCTTACCATTAGCACACTCATCGTGGGTATTCATGGCGTTAACCATAGTTTCCGCACTGTTATTGTGGATAAGAATCTCGATATGTTCAATTAAACGCTGTTCTATGGGAATTTGTAAATAACTGCGGACTCGGTGCATTTCCCCCATATTTTGGGCGTAAGTAAAACCTAGTCCCCCTTCATGCACGGGACAAGCTAATCTAGGGAATACCCGTCGTGACTCCTCCGCAATGGTAATAAATTTAGGTGCAGTATGCTGTAAACGGGCGTGTAAGTCCTTTAAAAAACGCATTCCAGCAAAATCTACCGCCTCAGATAACCAATATCCTCGCTCCTCAAAATAGCGATCGCCTCCTAAACCGTTAAAGAGATCCCAGTTTTCTGAGTCCACCTGTTCACGATCATTTTTGGGCCAGTCCCAAAAACCGCGATCGTAGTCGAAAAAGATTTGAGCAGCGACAGCATCAATACGGGCCCCATCAACCCCTAACTCGTGATACAGATAAGTACAAAGTCCGATGAGATAATTTTGAACATAAACATCCCCCACATTATAAATACGACTATTCCATTGATTATTCCAACCTTTTGACCCAGAATGATGATAGAGATCCGTGCCGTCGTAGTTTGCTAGGCCACAGTCCCAGTCTTGTACCCCAAACCCTAAAGGAACATCGACAATAACCCCAATACCGTGAGCATGGCAGTGGTTAACTAAATATTTGAAGTCGTCTACCGTTCCGTGACGTTCATAAATAGCGTAAGGACAACCTACCAAATATCCCCAAGATTGATGGATAGGGGTTTGAAATGGGGGCATAATTTGCACATGGGTAAAACCCATATAACCCAAATGACCAACAATTTTATGGGCAATGTCGCGATAGTTGCCATCATGAAAGGTAGATAGGTGCATTTCGTAAATGCTCATCGGTTCATGGGGCAGATCAATATGCTTATGACTCCAGTTAAAATAGTTGCGATCGCCGACAATACTATTAAAATTACGGGTGTCATCGTTTCCCCAAGTGACTGCCAACTGAGGACTAAACGGGTCAATACGAGACATTTCGTAAGGTTGGCCTAGATAATCACTATGATTCTCAATATAGTACTTATACTCCTTCCAAGTGAGATTTTCAGGAATAGTGATCTCCCAAACTCCCTCATCATTTTTGGTCATTGTCTCGGCAAAACAATCCCATCCGTTCCCTTCACGCAAGAGACTAACCCTTGTTGCACGAGGTGCATAGACTCGGAATATAGTTTCATTCTGACTAGGATGGGCCCCGAAATATTGATAAGGGTAATCTCGCTTGATGGTTTCGATGGATTGTTGTGTCACGGGGATTATAATTTTATTTGTAAATATTTATACAGTTTACATTAATTGTGAAAATTGTAGAAACTTGTAGGGTGGGCAAAGTTAGAATTTCAGTCAGTGTATCCAGAATATAGAGATGTTGCCCACCTAGATAAAATGGCGACTAATGATTATCAAAAAATAGATTTTGCTAGTTTAATAATTATTATTAAGTCAGACGAATTGTAGGATGGGCAAAATTAGAATTGAAGTCAGTGTATCTAGAATATAGAGATGTTGCCCACCTAGATAAAATAGCGACTAATGATTGTAATACTATTTTCATCAACTGAGACTACAGATTTTTATATTGTAGGGGATGTGTAGGGGTTAACGGCCGTTAACCCCTACTTTAGTAAATTGGTATAAAAAAATAGATTTGCTCTCCCGACAGTGTGATGTAAAAAATATAACAGACTACATATTTAAACTGGTGGGTTACGGTGCAGATAAAAACTTATGATGTTTTTATCAAAATTAAATCCGCACCTAACCCACCCTACGATAGGATAACATTTCCTGATCACCATAAATAGGGGAGAGCAAATAATTATTATAAATTCAAACGAATTGTAGGGTGGGCAAAGTAATAATTTAATTCAGTATATCTAGAATATGTATCGGTTGCCCACCTAACTAAAATGGCGACCAGTGATTGTAATTAAATTGTAATTAATTTATATTACAATTTAATTATAAAAAAAGCACCATATTTATAGAGAAAACATGGTGCATTATTAATTATATATTCAAGATTTTTAAAACAATCATCTAACCCTCAACATAAGCATAATTAGTTTGGAAAACAGGTTCAATTGTTACTTGCTTATCTTCAGAAACATCCACTAATATAGTGTCACCATCCTGAATATTGCCAGCTAAAATTGACTCAGCTAAACTATCTTCTAAGCGTCTCATAATCGCACGGCGTAAAGGTCTTGCACCGTAACTAGGATCGTAGCCTTCTTCAGCTACTAAAGCTTTGAAATCATCGCTAACTGTTAAAGTGATTTGCCGTTGTTCGTGCAATTGTTGAGCAACTTCTGCTAATAAAATATCAGCAATTTCTGTCACCTCAGATTTAGTTAGTTGACGGAAAACAATCATTTCATCCAAACGGTTCAAAAATTCAGGGCGGAAATACTGTTTTAACTCATCATTCACCGCTTCTTGAATACGTTTATAGTTAACATTGTCATCATCATTTTCTGTTTCAAAACCGAAGTTATAACCCCCTTTCTCAATTACTTTTGAGCCAAGGTTAGAAGTCATAATAACTAAAGTGTTTCTAAAATCAACCGTCCGTCCTTTACTATCGGTTAACCGTCCATCTTCTAACAGTTGCAAGAGTAAATTAAAGACATCAGGATGAGCTTTTTCGATCTCATCAAAGAGAACCACACTATAAGGTTTACGGCGAACTGCTTCGGTTAATTGTCCACCCTCTTCGTAACCCACAAAACCGGGGGCAGTTCCAATTAATTTAGATACTGTCTGAGGTTCCATATATTCCGACATATCTAAACGAATCATGGCATCTTTTGAACCAAATAAAAACTCAGCTAATGCCTTGGTTAATTCAGTTTTACCTACTCCGGTGGGACCCGCAAAAATGAAACTAGCAATGGGACGCTTAGGATTTTGTAAACCAATTCTGGCGCGACGAATGGCACGAGAAACAGCTTCAACGGCTGCATCTTGACCAATAATCTTCTTGTGTAAATTATCCTCTAAATACATCAAAGATTCTGACTCGGTTTCTGTTAGTTGATTAACAGGAACACCAGTCCAAGCGGTGACAATTTCAGCAATATCTTCTTCATCAACCACGGGTATTAAAGAGTCAGGATTAATAACTGGGGCTTCATTTTCTGCTTCAAAAGAAGGCTGCATTTTTGTTTGTAAAGAATGCCGTAAATGAATACGAGATCCAGCCTCATCGATCAGATCAATAGCTTTATCTGGTAAAAAGCGATCGCTGATATATCTATCTCCTAAATTGGCGGCCGCTTCTAAAGCTTTGGGGGAAAACTTGACTTGATGATGGGCTTCATATTCTTTACATAACCCCTGTAAAATTTCTATGGTTTCTTCTACGGAGGGTTCTCCTACCATCACTGGTTGAAAGCGTCTTTCTAAGGCTGCGTCTTTTTCGATGTGCTGACGATATTCATCCAGGGTAGTTGTTCCTAAACATTGTAATTCACCCCTAGCTAAAGCAGGTTTGAAGAGGTTCCCGGCATCCATTACCCCACCCATAGTTCCGGCACCGACTAAGGTGTGTATTTCATCGATAACCAGGATAATGTTGCCAGACTCTTTGACTTGTTTAACAATTGATTTTAATCTTTCCTCAAAGTCCCCACGGAAGCGAGTTCCTGCCACTAATAACCCCATATCCAGGGCGAATACCTGCTTATCTTGTAAAATTTCGGGTATATCACCCTCTACGATCCGTTGGGCTAACCCTTCGGCGATCGCCGTTTTACCCACCCCAGGTTCCCCTACCAATACAGCATTATTCTTGCTACGACGGCCAAGAATTTGGATCACCCTTTCAATTTCTTGCGATCGCCCTACAACTGGGTCTATTTGCCCGTCTCTAGCCTTTTGTTTCAAATTCGTAGCAAACTGCTCCAAAGTAGCCTTAGATTGGGAAAAACTAGGGGATGGAGCGGATTTTTCCCCTGCGGTCACTGGTACAGGTTCCTCTTCCCCTAACTTTTTCACCAGGGTAGTGCGTAACTCCTGAATATCAATACCTTGAGAAATTAAAACCTTTACTGCTACTGTGTTGGCATCACTCAACAGCACCATCAAAATGTATTCTGGGGTGACAAAACTATTATCTTTACTGGCTATTTCAAAGGATTTTTCTAAAGTTTGTTTGACTGTAGGAGTAAATGGCAAATTACTGGGGCTAAACCCTGCACCTTTACCCCTTAAGCGTTCGATGGTTTGTCTTGTGCTTGTTAAGTTTAAGCCCATACTTTGTAAAACCCTAGCAGACAAAGAGTTTCCTTGACTCAGTAACCCTAATAATAGGTGTTCTGTTCCCACTAAGTTTTGTCCCATACGCTGCGCCTCTTCTTGGGCCAACATGATGGCTTTGATGGCTTTATCGGTAAAATTCTCAAACATAAGTTTCTGGGTGACAGTTTGTTACATTTCTTAACACTATAATTCATACTGTATCGTTTTTTGGCCAGGAATGGAGTGAGGATAGCCGTAATTAAGTTTGGGGAGTGTGAGCAGGATGCTCACTAACCTAAGTAGAGACTGGGTGACGGGGCAGAGAGGGGAGCAAAATATTAATATTTCTTCTAATCTTAGCTGTTGATTTTTTTTTGATATTAAGATATGGTAATTACATAGTTATGAATACGCAACAATTTAAGCAAAATAAAGCACTTATATAAAGTTAACAAAAAGCCAGTGATTACGATCACGGCGGTGATGGACTATGATCACAATGTTTAGGGTATTAATCAGTTAAACTAATCACAATAGGTTCTCGAAGTAATAACTAATTGCTCGTCAGAATTTGGTTGAATTTCAGAGATACTTATGCTTATAGAAATTCTATATATCTAGTAATTAACATCCATAGCGAGTAAAAAAAATTGGGGGATAAAACAAAGCAACAAGGAGAAAAATTATGATTACAGCGCGCCGATGGGTGTCTCTTTTGAACAGGAGGGGGTAAATTAGATTGATTCATTCGAGCAAGTTGACCCTTAATGGGTGAATCTTCTGAAGAAAGACAAATTTTAATTGTCGGTCCAGAACTCGCCAAGCGTATCGTCATACCATCGGTGACTTGTTTTTGCTCAATTAATTTTTCTTCGATATAAGTCCCATTGGTTCCCAAGTTAACTATTTCCCAGTGATTGTTTTCGTGGCGAATTTCTAAATGATGACGGGAAACCACGGCACTGTAGAGAACTACTTCATTATCAGTGGAACGACCAATACGAATAGTCGCTGTTGTTTTAAATGTCCAACTTTGGACAGGAGTGGTTTTGGTCGGATGCAGTAAAGTTAGAGTAATCACCGAAATTCTAGCTTATAGAGAGTGTTTCACCACTGAGTTTTCATTGCCTGGCTCAAAAAACAGTATGACACAGTATTTAAACCTATTATTATAATAAATCCTTGTTAAGCTTAGACAAGACTTCTTGTAAAAATTGAGTAATACCATTATCAGTGAGCAGTGGACAGTTATCAGTTAAATTTGTTGATTATTATTCGTCATTCACTGTCAAGAGATGATTACAAAACCATTATTGGGGGTTCATAAAAATGCGTGTTAAGATTTGTGGCATTACTCAAGTCCAACAAGGACAGGCGATCGCAGAACTGGGTGCAACTGCTCTCGGTTTTATCTGTGTTGAGCGATCGCCCCGCTATATCAACTCTCAACAAATTCAGGAAATTATTCGAGTTATCCCAACAAATATAGACCTTATTGGGGTTTTTGCCAACCCCAGTTTAACAAAGATTAAAGGAGTTCTACAGGTAGCGCAATTAACAGCAATACAACTACATGGAGACGAAACACCGGAATTTTGCGCTCAGGTTAAACAATTATGGCCTCATTTAGAAATTATTAAAGCCTTTAGAATTAAAACCGTTGGCTCTTTGGAAAATATTCCTCAATATGTGGAGGCCATCGATACTTTACTCTTAGACGCTTATGATCCTCAACAGTTAGGGGGAACCGGAAAAACCTTAAACTGGGATATTTTAGCCACTTTTAAGCCCGATCGTCCCTGGTTTTTGGCAGGAGGACTAAACCCTAACAATATTTTACAAGCTCTTGACAATTTAGCACCGGATGGCATCGACCTATCCAGTGGAGTTGAGCGATCGCCTGGAGATAAAGAGATAGGTAAAGTGGCTCAATTATTCACCAAATTGAACCAGGTACACTCAAAAAATAAGTATTAACTTTGTTACGAAAAGCGTCAAATAATGAACAATTGCTAAGTTGGGCTGACCATTATTCTTTTAATATCTTAAAATTTAATTAAGAAGCGAAATTCTTTGCTTAAAATAACTTGTCGATTGGGTCAAGAGTAACAGTTTCTAAATCTTAACTTCCGAATTTTGTTCCTTTATTAGTCAGCCAAGGAATGTTGAGAGTCTGTTGCTTTTTATTAACTAAGGTGATTTTTGATAAAGGAGATCCCTTAAGATCCCCCCTAACCCCCCTTTTTAAGGGGGGAATAATTGGAAAAGGAGGTATATTTAAGAGTGGATATCACCTAAGAGTTGCTACATTTCCCTGGAAAAAGTTGCTAAAAAATAAGGAATAAAAAATTATGAATGGATTACTTGCCGATGCTAGTACAAGACTGGAAAAAGCTTTAAGATATACCAGAATTTCTGAGGATGCTATTGAACGATTAAAATATCCTAAAACCAGTTTAAGTGTCTCTATTCCTGTGAGGATGGATGACGGTTCATTAAGAATTTTTTCAAGGGTACCGAGTGCGTTATGACGACACCAGAGGACCCGGAAAAGGTGGGGTTCGATATCATCCCAATGTTACCATGGATGAGGTGCAATCTTTAGCCTTTTGGATGACTTTTAAATGTGCTTTATTAAACCTACCCTTTGGGGGGGCAAAAGGGGGAATAACCCTTAATCCGAAAGAACTTTCCAAACAAGAACTAGAAAGGCTCAGTCGGGGGTATATTGAGGCGATCGCAGACTTTATTGGCCCTGATATCGATATCCTTGCACCGGATGTCTATACTAATCAAATGATCATGGGTTGGATGATGGATCAATATAATATTATCCAACGAAAAATAAGTCCTGGTGTAGTTACTGGTAAACCCCAAACTATGGGAGGTAGTCAAGGAAGAGATACAGCAACAGGAACAGGTGCTTATTATGTGATTCAAACCATACTCCCTAAGTTTGAACTAATACCAGAAAAGACAACTGTTGCCGTACAAGGGTTTGGAAAAGCAGGGGCAGTGGTAGCAGAATTATTAGGAAAAGTTGGCTACAAAGTAGTAGCAGTTAGTGATTCTAAAGGAGGAATTTATGCTGAACAGGGATTAGATATTGTTAGTATTCGTAACTATAAAGAAGAACATCAAGGTATTGCAGCTATTTATTGTCAAGATACTGTTTGCAATATTGGTGAACATCAAAGTATCACCAATGAGGAGTTATTAGGGTTAGATGTAGATGTTTTAATTCCGGCAGCTTTAGAAAACCAAATAACAGAGGAAAATGCAGATAATGTCAGGGCAAAGTTTATCTTTGAAGTTGCTAATGGTCCGATTAATTCTGCTGCTGACACGATTTTAGATGAGAAAGGAATCTATGTCTTTCCTGATATTTTAGTCAACGCCGGAGGGGTAACAGTTAGCTATTTTGAATGGGTACAAAATCGGAGTGGTTTATATTGGACAAAGACAGAAGTTAATCAACGAATGAGAGATAAAATGATGAGTGAAGCCCAGGAAGTTTGGGTGTGATTCGTTGGGCTAGAAAGCTTGTACCAAGTATAAGTGTGTAGCCCGTTCTGTACCTTTATAACAGAATAACTGTTGGTTTGTTGGCTAAAGGAGCCAAACTCGGAATCAAAGGAGTAAAATCCTAAGAGTAACGACATAACCCTCCGTTTTGGACTTAGTAAAACCAGGATGGAAGCAGGGTTAAAAGGGGATAACCACTATGAAACAGCACAAGAAATCCTCAAGTCAATCGGTCATGGTTAAACATTACGTTGAATCATTGACTTGAACCCTCAAGACCTGGAAGTAGCCAAAACTGTTTGATAGGCTGCGTTCAAAAAGAACATGGTGAAAAGTGGAGTTTTCTGAGTGACATCCACACCGATTCCTGAAAAGTAACCTGGGGGAGAGATGAAACCTAAAACCGATATACCCAAGCCAACGGAACGAATTAAGTCCATGACTGCTCTTATCACTGGTCGAGTAGATAAGTAGGAACAAACTTAAGCGCAAGGGTCATGGATGTGAGAAGTAATAAGAAGCAAACGCCTACTTGTAACGAGTACGGATATGCCGACGTATTACTGGTGGATTAGATGAAATAGTCTCTACTAGAGGTAGTTAAATGTCAAATGCGAGTATAACCAAGACTACGCCGGAATGGAACACTATAAACTGGGCAAAAGTCCAAAGAAAAGTGTTTAAGCTTCAAAAAAGAATATTTCAAGCTGTTAAATCAGGTAATAAAGTCAAAGCTAAAAAGCTCCAGAAGTTACTATTAAAGTCACACTATGCAAAGCTCTTAGCCATACGCAAAGTGACCCAAGACAACCAAGGCAAGAAAACGGCTGGCGTTGATGGGAAAAAGTCACTACGACCTAACCAAAGATTAATGTGGTGTTATGGACAAAGGCATCTTTGAGGAAACCGACTCAGGTACACCTCAAGGCGGTGTAATAAGCCCATTACTGGCAAACATTGCACTACACGGAATGATAAAAGACGTAGAAAACTACTTCCCTCGCACAAAACGCCAAGGAAATGGAACTATCGTATGGGACTATAAACCTAGAATCATTCGCTATGCCGATGATTTCGTAGTTCTTCATAAGGACTACGACGTTATTCTACAATGTAAAAAACTGATTGCACAATGGTTAGAAAAAGTCGGACTGGAATTAAAACCAGAAAAGACCTCCATCAGACATACTTTAAAAAGTATCGAACATGACGGAAAAACCATTAAACTAGGTTTTGAGTTTCTTGGATTCAATGTCAGGTCATACCCTGTAGGAGAACACCACTCTGGTAGAACAGGGGGAAATAATTCCACAACAATTGGATTCAAAACGTTAATCAAACCTAGCAAAAAGAAAATACTAGCTCATCATGAGGCAATCAAAGAGGTTATCAAAGCCCATAAGAAAGCCCCACAATCAGCACTAATCGCAAGATTAAACCCCATTATAAGAGGATGGTGTAACTACTACCGAACTGTAACAAGCAAAGTAACGTTCGCATCCGAAGACTATTTACTATGGGAGATGCTTAGAGCATGGACAGTTAGCAGGAAAAAGAAAAAGACACCATTGATTAAAGCTCTCAGAAAATATTTCTCACACGGAAAACACGGATTTTGGACCTTCCAAACAACAGGAGCAATCCTCTACCATCATGCCGAAACGGAAATAAAGAGACATACACTGGTAAAGCCTGAAGCATCACCCTATGACGGAAATTGGACCTATTGGAGTAAAAGAAGGGGTACATATACTGGGACACCAACTAGAGTAGCAAAACTCTTAAAGAAACAAAAAGGTATATGTCCTCAATGTAAGCAACACTTTACACCTGATGACTTGATAGAAGTTGACCACATTATCCCTAAATCGAAAGGTGGAAAGGATGAGTTCAACAATCTACAAGCTCTACATCGTCACTGTCATGATGTCAAAAGCAAAAATGATTATCTCTATGATTGGCTAGATAATGGCTATGAATGGAAAGACGACGTATTAACAGTACCCATGACAAGGGACTAATTGCCGAGAGCCGTATGAGGTGAAAGTCTCACGTACGGTTCGGACTGGGAGGAGAGGTAAGTGATTACCTTTTCGACCCCTAATTCTATCGCACAACAAAATGGGGTTTCTATGAGAACAGCAGCTTATATTCATGCCTTAAACCGTTTAGGGGACGCATAAGATGCCAAAGGAACTAGGGATTATTATCTCAATGGTTCCAGTCATTGATTTAATTTTGACTTGTTTATAAAACTAATTCTGCGAGTCCTAAATAACGAATTCCTTGGGGTGTAATATCAAAGCGACAGGGTAGAATTTTCACCCCTTTTTCAACGGCTTCCCGAAACAATTTGCCATACTCTGGATCATAATTGTCCCCAGGGGAAAAGCGATCGCAGTCTCCCCGATTAATAAAATATAACATAATCGGTTGAGCGTCTGGCAATAAATCCATTAACTCCTGTAAGTGCTTTTGTCCCCGAGTGGTAACTGTATCGGGAAATAATGCCATCTTTTCTGTGGCTAAGGTAGTATTTTTTACTTCCACATAAATAGGGTTTTTCTCAGATTCGTTGCTTAAGAGAAAATCAATGCGACTTTTCTTGTTTTTTCCGTAGGGAACTTCTGGACGAACCTGATTGTATTTTCCTTGTAGGGGAGGAAATTTTTCCTGTTCTAAAACTTGTTTAATAACCCGATTAGGTAAAGCTGTATTAATCCCCACCCATGTATTGTCTACCTCAATCAATTCCCAACTATAAGCCAGCTTTCGTTTGGGATTATTACTTTTAGAAAGATAAACCCGACTATCAACATCACACACCCCGATCATGGGACCTGTGTTGGCACAATGGGCTGTGATTGTTTCCCCCGATTCTAATTCAATATCCGCTAAAAAACGTTTATAGCGTTTCTTAAGAATGCCAGGAATGAGAGCAGGATAGGTGTAAATAAAATCAGTATCCATCGTTAGTTATTAGTTATTTTCCTAAGTCTTGCGATCGCCTATAAGCTGCCTTAACAGCTTCGATAACAGCAGAACGAAAGCCCTTCTCTTCCAACTTAGCCACTCCTGCGATGGTGGTTCCTCCGGGACTGGTAACCTGATCCTTTAACTGGCCAGGATGTAACCCGGTATCTTTGACTAAGGTGGCAGTTCCTAACACCGTTTGTATGGCGAGTTTATTGGCGATCGCTCTGGGTAAACCAGAAGCCACTCCCCCATCGGACAAAGCTTCGATCATCAAGGCCACAAACGCAGGGCCCGAACCAGATAAACCTGTAACCCCGTCCATTAATGATTCTGGTACTTCTACCACTTCCCCCACAGCTTCAAACAGGGAGGTAGCTAGGGTTAGATGAGAAGGTTTAACCCGAGTTCCGGCTGCGATCGCTGTCATTCCTACCCCCACTGTAGCAGGAGTGTTGGGCATCACCCGAATAACAGGAAAGTTCTCAAATGCGGTTTCTAGACGGCTTAAAGGAGTTCCTGCCAAAATTGACAAAACTAAAGGGTAATTTTCCACTCCATCCAAGGTTAACTGAGAAATAACCTTATCTAATATTTGGGGCTTGATAGCCAACAAAAGGGCTTCAGTAGCTTGTAAAGTCTCTTGGTTGCTATCTGTTACGTTAACCCCATAGGTTTGCGCCAGAAACTCCCTTCTTGAAGTTTGGGGTTCACTAACCAATAAAGTGTTGGCCTGATAAAGTTGGGATTCTAAAAGACGGGTAAGTATCGCTTCTGCCATCACCCCGCCTCCAATGATACCTAGTCTGATAGACACAAGTTTTCAATGGTAAAATTAACTAAAAAAATAAAGACTAAACTTTGGCTTTGTATGAATTATTAATTATTAATTATTAATTGATAACTACCGAACTAAACCGTTAGTCTTTCTCCCCAGTTAGCAACAGGAGAGGGGGTACGAGAAGGGTTAACAGGAATATCAGGGACATCATGAACTGTACCAGAGAGGTTACTAACTTTGACACAGTTAGGCGTAAAAAGGAAGATGCTTTCCCCAATTCGTTCTTGATGACCATCAATAGCGTAGGTTCCACCCGCAACAAAATCAACTGCTCTTTGTGCTTCTTCCGGTTCCATTACATTAAGATTAAGAACCACAGATTTGCGTTCACGAAGGGTTTGGATAACTTGGGGCATTTCATCAAAGGAATGGGGTTCGACGACTACCACTTCAGCAATGTTGTTAATTCCAGGCATAGCGACGACATTACCTTTATTGTTTCTCATGTTTAATTCTGCATTCAGATTGGATGCCATTGGTGTGGCCCAGGGACGGGGTTCAGTCTCTTGGGGCATAGAGGTGTTTTCTGGCTCTTCAACATCAAAGTCTGAGTTACCATCTATTTCGACATAATTGGGATCATCGTATTCAGAATCATCTTCTACTGGTTCGGTAATGGCCCAGCGTTTTAGTTTATCTAAAATCATCTTGACATCTCACTGAATTTACAAAGCGTTATTAAGAAAAGGCGGTTTAGGTCTGGTGATAGATAGCTCTTTTAGCTTCCTATTCTCATAGGATTCTGGCAACAATATATCCCATTGATTTGCTGTTTTTTCTCGGTCTTGATGATAAGATTAAGGAGTTACTTTATGAAAAAGTTAACCTTTCTTATTCGGAGTTTTTACAGCTTTCTCATCTAGTCGTTACTCTCCTCCCAGATGTTCCCAGAAAAATAAAAATTACTGATCCCACTTGGCGGCGAGAAATATCCCATTGAGGAAGGAAAATCTAGGGATGAAGGCCAAGGCCGGTTCAAAAGATAATCATTGTTTAAGCGTCCCCAAAGAAGGATAATAAAGAACGATGTTTTCTTTTCTACCGATCAACGACTATGCCCTTACCAACCAGTCTCGTTACACTTGAGGGAACAGCACTCCCTCTCAGCGAATTAGAGAATAAAGTGATTCTTTTTGTCAATGTTGCCAGTAAATGCGGTTTAACCCCTCAATATTCCGGTTTAGTCCAACTGGACAAAAAATATGGTGAACGTGGATTTAAGGTGGTTGCTGTTCCTTGCAATCAGTTCGGCGAACAAGAACCAGGAACTCCTGCTGAGATTAAAGAGTTTACCAGTACCAAGTATGATGTTGAATTCACCTTACTGGAAAAGCAAGATGTAAATGGGAGTAATCGTAGTCCCCTTTATCAGTTTCTAGTCAAGGATGGTGAAGATATTGCCTGGAACTTTGGCAAGTTTTTGGTAGGTCGTGATGGTGAAGTGGTAGCACGTTTTGAACCAGCTACCGCTCCTGATGATGCTCAACTTGAAGCTGCTATTGACAAGGCATTGGGTTAATTGACATCCCCACCCCTAACCCCTCCCAGGAGGGGCTAGATTCGGAACTTGACGCTCTCCTGGCTGAAGCGCAGGAGATTCATAACGAATCCCTGTCGGGATGGTTATTATCTTGTTTTCACAAGTTCCCAGGCTCACCACGTTTGCCTCAAAGGGCGTAGTGATATTTCCTTAAACCCTGCCAATTCAGGTGTTGGGCGTGTACTTTCCGAGAGTCCCCCGGTAGGTTTTTAAGTCTTGTACTGACTGACTTTATTTGACCATATTCACGGCATTTAAAAATGAGCAGCGACCCCGCGCCGTCTTAGGGCGCAAGGGAATGCGCTGCGATGCCGAGTGGTTCTACATCACCTGTTTAAAAACAGGCGTTTTGAACATCCCGTGTGTTGTTATAACATTTCTATTTCTTATAGTAGTAAAAAATGCGTAATATTAGATTTATTTGACAAAAACTATTTCTTGTTCATTGGATAAATTTTGGTCATAATGATACCCTAAACCTGAGTAATCTTTAAGTTTTAATGGTTCATCAATTTGATTCTTAATAATCCAATTGGTCATTAATCCTCTACTTTTCTTGGCCATTATTCCAATGGTTTTTAGTTTACCATCTCTCATTTCTTTAAAGGATACTTTTAAGATAGGATAATTAAACTGTTCGCTTTTAATTATCCGAGAATATTCATCAGAAGCTAAATTAAGTAATAGTTTATTGTCATGTTTTTCTAATTCTTTATTTAACTGCTGAGTTGCTTTTTCTGCCCAAAACTGATAAATATTATTATATTTTTCCGTTTTCAGACGAGTATTCATTTCTAGTCTATAAGGACTAATTTCATCAAGGGGTCTTAAAATTCCGTATAATCCTGACATGATTCTTAAATGTCCTTGAGCAAATAAATAATCATTATCCTTAAAGTTTTCTAATTCTATTTGTTTAAAAACATCCCCACGGTAAGCTAAAATAGAAGCTCGTTTTTGAGAGTTGGAAAATGATTGGAATCGTTGATGATTCAAGTTTGCTAATGATTCACTAACCTTTAATAATTTTTCTAATTGTTCAGAAGAAAATGTTTTAAGTGAGTTAACTAAAATATTAGCATCTTCTTGGTAAATAGGTTGTGTGGTTTCAGGAACAGTAAAAGCATCCTCAAATACTAAGGTTTTAGCTGAAGAAAGAATTAAAAGCATTCAAAAAAATATTGTTGATTGATTATTCTCTTATTGATTTTATCTTAAATTTAAGATTATTATGTCCTGACCGGATAATTGTTAATTGCTAAACCCAACCTCCAAAAATAGCTAATCCGAACAATCGCCAAGGGTTGGCAACGGTTTTAAACCCTGCTGAAGATAGCATCTTTAAATGAGTTTCTAATGTCGCTAGACGATCTTGCCCTGAATAACCTTGGGGTTGACTATTACCAATTTTTGAGCGAACATTCTCTATAGTTGTGCCTTGATTAATTGTCCATTGTTCTCTTATTTTTAAGTAAATTTCTTGTAGTTGTGGGGATTCTTGTAAAATAGGATCAGCATTCCAAAAACTGCCCCCATCTACTAAATTTTTACCGATATAAGTTAATAATTTATGTTTCATTTCATCAATGAGATGATGAATGGCTAAAGACGAAACACAAGCATCAAAATTAGTCCCTATTTCCTCTTTTAGTTCCCCATTTGCCCATGCTCCAAAATCTCCTTGAATGAAGGTTATACGCTCCAAAAATTCAGTTTTTCCTAGTTTATATTTGGACATCTCTATCATTCTGGGAGAATAATCAACAGCTACTATCTGAGCATTGGGACAGTGTTTAAGTAATTTTAAACTAAGTTCTCCTGTACCACAGCCAAGTTCAAGGATACGACTAGAGTTTGAGGGAACACAAGCAACCAAGGTATCAAGCATGAGATCATAATAGGGCAGTAATTGACGAATACCGATATCAAATACTTGAGTATCGGCAAAAACTTCCCCTGGATAAATTGTGGTTGATTGACTCATATTGAACTGTTTTGACACATCTTTTTTATTGTATGGCAGCAATTTACAATGGACAATGGACAATGGAAAATTACCCAGTAACCTGAGTTCGGTGTTAGGAGTTCGGAGTTCGGAGTTGGAGTTTTGTCCATGAGATAATCAGGGTTTAAGACTCTTGATGAAAGACCAGTTGTCTATAAATTTCCTTATATCGAACTCAGATCAGAAGAATCAAGCGTTATTTTTTCCCTTTTAAGGAGCGTTTAAACAAGGTTCCAAAACCTAAAGCTGTTAGAGAACCTAAGATAGTTAGAGGTTCAGGAATAGCTTGTGCAGTCCAGGTTCCAGTGAGTGTTTCAGAAGAGGTACTAAAAAGAATAATCCCACCAACTCCCGAAGGATCATTAGGGGTATTCACCCCATCACCACTACCACTCATAGTAAAGTTTCCTCCTTCACTCATTCCTTGGTTCCATCCAGGGTTGATCGCAGACAACCCGGAATTAGGAAATAATTGGGCAAAAGGGTTAGTGTGCGATAATTCATTAGAGGTATCATGGGGAGAAAATTGTAAAGGTGTTGGTATTAGTCCAAAGTTATCTAAAGTCACATTTTGAGGGACTAAACCTGTACCAAAATCTAAGGTAAATTGAATATTAATGACTTCATAGGTTTCTGTTTGTTGATCTCCCTCAATTTCGATGAAACCACCACCAGTGATGTCTCCTGTGAAATTAAAGTTCCATCGAGTTGCTATCCCAGCAGCTTCTGCTACTTCTGTGAATGCAATAACTCCGCTAAGGGTAGTGATTGTGATAACTGGTGTGAGGTAAGAACCAAGAGTTTTCATAATGTAATTAAATAGTAAAGTTTTATGAGCGAACAGTATAAAGGATAATGCTCTTGTGTTCAAGAGCAATTAAGTTATCTAGAAAATGAAATTGGCTGAATCATTCACTTCTGCAACGGATGTATTTTGGAGAATAATAAATGGGATGCCAAAAATGGTTACGCTGCTTCCCGTTGACAAGGGTTGAACCCCGACAACTCCAGTGGCTAAACCATCGCTACCGCCTTGCCCTAACGCCGTCATAATGTCGCTTAGGTCAATTTTGTCTCCATTATCAAAGTCTGTAATAATGTCGCCAGCATCGCCAAAAGTTTCATATTTGAAGATGTCGTCACCACCATTACCAGTGAGAATATCACCTCCACCTTTTCCAATAATCACATCATTATTATTGGTTCCCACTAGGATGTCAGGATTAGGAGTTCCTAAAATTTCTGTGGGTTGCTCACTCGGTTTTTCCTGAGTGACTAGAGATAAACTATCACCATCAGCTACTAATGTTAGTTCTAAGCCATTACCCAGATCAATATTTGTAAAGTCCAAGCTGTTGCTGATACTACTAGCTGTGGCAATCTCAAATACATCCCCTAGTTGGGCGCTGAAACCATTTAAGAATGACACCTGTAAGGTTCCGTCAAAGACTGCAGCACCAGTGATGGCCAGTTGGTCAAAAGCGGTTGTACTGCCCAGTTCGATATTGAGGATACTGTCATCTGTTTGGGTGTAGTTCCCTGCGATCGCCAAGGTACCTGTATTCAAATCTGCCGCAATTTCGGCATTGAAATTGAGATCCCCACTGATGGTGCCAAAACCTGTTAGAGTACCACCCTCAAAGACAAGATCAGCCGCGCTAAACGTTCCCCCTGACAGAGCAGTGGTTCCCCTAAGTTGGGTGTAAGTCCCATCCGTTGCGATCGCCGATGTACCATCAACGGTAACGGTGCCATCATCATTGAACCAACTACCGCAAATGTGGAGTTCAGCCCCATTTATAGCTTGTAGGTTGCCAGAATTGGTGAATTGATCCAGGCAAATGCTGCGGTTAGGTGTTCCCACAGTGCCGTCTGCGACAATCAAACCCTGATTGATTATATTACCGTCTCCATCTACATCAATGTCACTGCTAATAGATGTATTGGAATTGCTGAGGAAGACTTCGGTATTGGGTCCAAGGATAACATTGCTGTCGCCACTTACCCCAAACACTGCATCTGCTCCATCTAAGCGGATGATGTTGTTATTTATAGTCTGATCGCTGTCGATGCTCAAGATCGCATTTTCACCCAGATTCGCGTTACCTGTGAAGGTGGAACCGTTGGTTAGGCTAAGTATTGCTCCGTTGACACTGTTAAGATTGAGATTGCCTTGAACATCTACATCATCTAAGACATTATTACCATTACCAACAACTAACTGGGTGTCATCACCAAAGGTAATAGTTCCCCCGGTTATGGTGCCACCATTGAAGGTTGGAGAACCCGTGTTGTTATTAAATGTGTAGCTGCTATTACTATTGTCCCAGTCATAGTCTTGCAATATTAGTTGTCCTCCCTCACTATTATCGATGGTGCCAAGGTCAACAGTATTGAAACTACCCTGAAGTACGACAGTAGAATTAACATCAATATCAATAGTGCCACCTGTATTACTCCAATCTCCGAGAACATTGAGGATAGAACCGTTGGCAACCTGAATAACTCCTTCGTTGTTAAAGACATCCACATCAATGCTGCGATCGCCTGGTCCATCGGCAACAATTAAGCCCTGGTTAACGATATTGCCGTCTCCATCTACATCAATGTCACTGCTAATAGAGGTATTGACATTTAGCAAACTTACTCTGGAATTGGCTCCAATGATGACATTGCCATCCCCACTAACACCAAACTTAACCCCTGGTCCGTCTAAATCAATGATTGTATTATCGATGGTTTGGTCGCTGTCGATGCTCAGAATGGCATTTTCCCCTAGATTGGCATTACCTGTGAAGGTGGAACCGTTGGTTAGGCTAAGTCTTGCTCCGTTGACACTGTTAAGATTGAGATTACCATCAACATCCACATCGTCTAAAACATTATTACCATTACCAACAATTAACTGAGTGTCATCACCAAAGGTAATAGTCCCCCCGGTTATGGTGCCACCATTGAAGATCCCGGAACCTGTGTTGTTATTAAATGTGTAGCTGCTATTACTATTATCCCAGTCATAGTCTTGGAATATTAGTTGTCCTCCCTCACTATTATCGATGGTGCCAAGGTCAACAGTATTGAAACTACCCTGAAGTACGACAGTAGAATTAACATCAATATCAATAGTGCCACCTGTATTACTCCAATCTCCGAGAACATTGAGGATAGAACCGTTGGCAACCTGAATAACTCCCTCGTTGTTAAAGACATCTACATCAATGCTGCGATCTCCTGGTCCATCGGCAACTATGGTTCCTTGGTTAATGATATTACCGTCTCCATCTACATCAATGTCACTGCTAATAGAGGTATTTACATTTAGCAAACTTACTCTGGAATTGGCTCCAATGATGACATTGCCATCCCCACTAACACCAAACTTAGCTCCGGGTTGTTCTAACCTAATGATTGTATTATCGATGGTTTGGTCGCTGTCGATGCTCAGAATTGCATTTTCCCCTAGATTGGCATTTCTGGTAAAGGTAGAACCGTTGGTTAGGCTAAGTCTTGCTCCGTTGGCACTGTTGAGATTGAGATTCCCATCAACATCTACGTCGTCTAAAACATTATTACCACTGCCGATCACTAATTGAGTGTCATCCTCAAAGGTAAGGGAACCTCCTGTAACCGTTCCCCCGTTGAACTCCCAGCTACCTGTATTGTTATTGAAAGTGTAGTTGCGATCGCTATTATCCCAATTGTAATTTCTTAGGGGAACTTTACCACCGACACTATTATCTATATCCCCTAAATCATCGGTATTAAAACTATTATTGAGTTGCAGGGTTGAAGTAGCATCAATATCAATAGTGCCTCCTGTATTACTCCAATCTCCGAGAACATTGAGGATAGAACCATTGGCAACTTGAATCACCCCTTCGTTATTAAAGACATCCACATCAATGCTGCGATCGCCTGGTCCATCGGCAACAATTAAGCCCTGGTTAACGATATTGCTGTCTCCATCCACATCAATGTCACTGCTAATAGAGGTATTTACATTTAGCAAACTTACTCTGGAATTGGCTCCAATGATGACATTGCCATCCCCACTAACATCAAACTTAGCCCCGGGTTGTTCTAACCTAATGATTGTATTATCGATGGTTTGGTCGCTGTCGATGCTCAGAATGGCATTTTCCCCTAGATTGGCATTTCCGGTAAAGGTAGAACCGTTGGTTAGGCTAAGTCTTGCTCCGTTGACACTGTTAAGATTGAGATTACCATCAACATCCACATCGTCTAAAACATTATTACCACTACCGATCACTAATTGAGTGTCATCCTCAAAGGTAAGGGAACCTCCTGTAACCGTTCCCCCGTTGAACTCCCAGCTACCTGTATTGTTATTGAAAGTATAGTTGCTATTGCTATTATCCCAATTGTAATTTCGTAGGGAAACTTTACCACCGACACTATTATCTATATCCCCTAAATCAATTGAACCATTAGCAACTTGAATCACCCCTTCGTTATTGAATACATCCACATCAATAGTGCGATCGCCTGGTCCATCGGCAACGATTGTTCCTTGGTTAATGACATTACCATCCCCATCCACTTCTACATCACTGCTAATAGATGTATTAGCTTCTCCTAAGACTAAACGGGAATTGCTCCCTAAAATAAGGTTAGCATCACCACTCACCCCGAAGGTTGCACCACTTCCTGAAAGGTTAATTTCAGAATCGTTGAGGGTTTGATCACTTTCGATACTGAGAATTGCATTGTCCCCTAAATTGGCGTTGCCGGTAAAGCTAGAACCATTGGTAAGTCTCAGTCTTGCCCCATTGAGACTATTAAGATTGAGATTACCATCAACATCCACATCATTAAGAACATTATTGCCATTACCAAAGACTAAACAGCTACCTTCGCTAAAGATCAGGTTTCCTCCTGTAATCGTCCCTCCGTTGAATTCCCAATCTCCTGTGCTGTTATTCCAGGTATAACTACTATTACTGTTATCCCAGTTAAAGTTTTCTAGGCTGAATCTTCCTCCGGCACTATTATCTATGTCTCCTAAGTCAATGGTATTGAAGCTATTACTAACAATTAGGGTGGAGTCTTTATCTATGTCGATACTTCCCTCTGTATTGCTCCAGTTACCTAGTATATTGAGGATTGAACCATTGGCAACTTGAATAATTCCTTGGTTATCGAAAACGGCTACATCAATGGAACGATTAGGATTACCGTTACTACCATCGGCGATAATTGTACCTTGGTTAATGAAGTTATCGTTACCGTTGACTGTAACATCACTACTAATGCTGGTGTCGGAGTTACCAAGGATAAGTTGAGAACCGGCACCGAGAATAACATTGTTGTCACCACTAACTTCAAATCTTGCCCCTGGACCTCCTAAGTCAATTACAGAGTTATTAATGGTTTGATTGGTGGCAATGTTGAGAATTGCACCGTCACCCAAATTGGCGTTACCAATGAATTGGACTTTGGACAAAAAAAGTTTGTTAGCGTATATTTTACGCTAAACTAAAATCCCAAAATATCGGCTCTGTATCAGTCAATAAAATTTGCTGACAAATAGGGCTAATCTATAGATTCTGAGGAAAACTAAGGAGCTTTTAAGTTTTCAGTTGATTTTTTGCTCCCTTTCTTGATAACATCATGACGAGTTCGTGGGGCTTTTTTGTAACCTTTAATACGTCCGGAAGAAAAACCTCGACGTTTGGGAAATTTGGCAAAAGTCCCCAAGGTCGTAATTATTCTTGAAAAGTCTCTTTGAACTAGACTAGGGGTGATTTTGATGGATTTATTAGTCTTCAAATACTGTTCCCAATCACGGGGTAAAACCACAGCTAATTTTCTGGCAGCCCACAAATTTACATAAGAAAGAAGTGTTAGTTTAAACCAATTTTCTTCATGATGTACATCGGGAGTTAAATAAGATGTCATCAATAATCTTTGTTTACCAAATCGAAAAAGATGTTCCATGTCATAACGTTGTCGATAACACTGATAACAATCAACTAAACTTAACTCATCGCGCCGAGAACCAATAACAATAAGCCACATAGGTTTCCAAATACTATTTCTTTCTTGAGCTCTGACAACAATCTGGAGTAAAGTAAAGGGGTGATTTTTCATTTTATAGTTTTTAGTTCCTCTCATTAACATCTGTTTCCATCCCGAAATAGTCACTGTTAATTGACGACCTTTTTTCGTTGTAAAGGGAACATGATGAACTTCATCAGGTTCAGTCCAAGTTTGGTCATCTTTAAGGTCAAATTTATCCCCATACCAACGGGGATGTCCCGAAGTTTTGGCTTGATTTTGGTCCCGAATAAATTGACGATAAAAAACTCGGTCAATTCTAACTCTTGTAATAGTAACTACGTCTTCATGCTTAACTTGTTCCCCAATAAAATCCTTTTGGCTGTAGTCACTATCAGCCACTAAGACAGATAATTTATCAGAAAATAAAGAACTTTGCCAGATTTTTTTTAGTTGTTGATTGCCTTGATTTACTCCTTTATGTTTAGAGGGGACTAGCTCTCCTGATAAGGGGACAGCCCAAGGGACTTTTTCTGTGTCTATTTGGTCAGGTAAAGCGCAGACAACGGAATAACAATGTCCAATATTAATGGGTTTATTTCCCTTAATTGGATTGGGGTAATGAATAAAGGTTTTATCCGCTAACGTTTCGGCAAACCGTCGTGGACAGGGAGTTCTGTCAATACCAAATAAGTTATAATGTTTTGAAGTGGGAGGAATTGTTCTCGATACCGCTGAAAATAAAGTCTCAATTCTCTGTTCATAATTAGGGTCAGTTTGAGTGGGTAAAAACTCTTGAATTCCTCTATATAAACTGTTATAATCTCTTCTAAATAAAGGATTGAGAGACAATTCAACGACTGAGTGAGCTTGTTGGTTACTGGAGAGGGCATCGAGTAATTCTATAATAGTTTCTTTTCTAGCTTTTAGTCCTTGGAAGAGGTTAGACCTCCACACCAGGAATTCCTCGACAGACGTAGCCGTTTCATTTTTGGTCATTTTTAAAATTTATTACCTTATAAATTAGCGTAATATATACGCTAACATCAAAAAAGGTTGTTTGTTACAGTTAAGGCTAATGTCATAACATTCCGAACTTAAGACCAGTCAAGATGTCCACCTGAGAGCCAAACAAATTAAGAGTCTAATTCGCTCTCTTAAACAGAAAATAAAGAAAATTGAACGGGAAGGGGAAGTAGCACCAGCTAATTGTCATATTATTCGTTATCAGGTTAATGGAAAGGGAACAATCTACTGGTATTATAAACTACAGGCTGCTGAATCAATTTTTCCTATGGCCACTAATAATGAGAAAAAAACCAAATATAAATATTTAGGACGAGCCGGAAGTTCTGCTCATATTGATGCTGTAGAAAAACTCACTAGAAGAAATCTCATTGATGAATTAGAACGAGTCATTCAATCTCTAACGGAAAGCTACTTAGATATCTATATTGGAACCGAAACTGAATGAAGCTATTTAATATTTAAAATCCCCTAAAAAGATGGAAAGAGAGTTTTTAAAATCACCTTAATTCTCTATTTTAGCTCTGGAGGTATGTTTAGCGTAAAATTTACGCTAATAATTGTTTTTTATCCAAAGTCCAATTATGATCCAGAGAAGATTATTCGCGGAGGACTGGCTGACGAACGCTTCCTTGCTTATGCCCATCATATTCTTGAGATCGGTGAGTTATTCGATTTTATCGTTATTGACGGAATGGCACGGCGACTCTGTACTTTTTTGGCAGTCAACTACCTTAAACCCACAGGATTCATTATTTTGGATAACAGTAATCGCAGCGATTACGATCTCGCTTATATATTACTCGAAGAGGCTGGGTTCCGACAGATTCCATTCTGGGGTTTAGTGCCAGGGGCAAACTTTTTAACCTGCACATCATTCTTCACACGATCCCTTGAACTTTTACCATCTAGTGCAGCTTAGCAAAAATAATTCACCAGTCACTTATGATCTTTAAAGCCCTTAAATTTCCAAACGAACGGCTTAGCAAAATGTTGATTAAAGTAATCAATAAAATTGAGAATTTTTTGGGATAGTTCTTCAGTTGAACGGACAGTAATTCTTTTGAGTAAACGCCTGACTAAGATCGAAAACCAACACTCAATTTGATTAAGCCACGATGTATGTTTGGGAATATAAACAAAGCGAATTCGATGAGATTCATCTGATAAAAAATCTGCTCTGCTGTCCATAGATTGCAAAATCCCCTCCTTTCCTTTTCTCCCCAAATCAATAGTAATTCCACAGCTTTCTGCTACTAATTTGACTAAGCTTTCCGATTTATGAGTGTTGAGTTTATCTACAATAAAAATCCATTCTGCTTTTTCATCAATCTTAATCGTTCTCTGGATATGTTCAGAAAAATCTTGTTCTGTTCTTGTCGGTCCAATAGAGGGACTAACAACTTTTCCTCTTGCCACATCCCAGTTCGCAATCAAGCTTAAAGTTCCGTGTCTTTCATATTCAAATTCGATTTTTTCTACTTGCTTAGGCTTGATTCTTTTGTTCGGAAATAATCTCTCAAGAGCTTGAATCCCTGTCATTTCATCTGTACTAATTAAATGAATTCCTTGTTCTAACAAAGTTTTAGCTTCTTGATGAAGTTCACAGATATATTTGACTTGCTTTTTAAATTTTAAGGGATCATCAATTTTGGCATTTAACCAGTAACGAACGAGATGTGGTTGTAATGTCGCTTCTTTTTAAAAAACGCCCCACACTACGGGGGGAAATCTTTTCGACAATTCCTCTTTTTATGGCTTCATCCGCCAACTCTGAAGGTGTCCAATGGCTCACTGGTCTGTCTGATTTTTCACATTCTTCACAAGCGATCGCTACAATCTGGACTACTTGTTCGACCGTAAAGGATTTTGTTGTTCCAGGTCTTGGGCGATCGCTTAAAATTCCTTTGATCAAGACCATTAATGCTTTCTCCGTTACCTGTTGTTCTTCGGCGGCACTCAGTTTTTCTCTCTCCTCAAACCATCGCGATCGCCACTGACGCACTTGTACTCGGTCTAATTCTAATCTTCGACTAATCGAACTATTGCTCTCTCCTGATGCTGCGGCTAAGATTAGCTTGGCTCGTCTAACAAGGCGATAGGGGTTTGTTGTCCCTCTCACTATTTGTTGGAGTACTGTTTTCTGTAGGTTGGAGAGGTTAATTGGCAATGCTTTTATCATGGACATCAACTTCGAGATTCTTCCGTTAGTTTCATTGAAACACATTGTCGTGGCTAGTCACGAAAGTTTCTGTAAAAATCTGGTGGATTACTTTCGCCAAGCTGCACTAGATGAATTCTTTTCATCAGAAAAAGAAAGTTTACCAAGCATAAGATTAACAAAAATAATTAGTTTTTCTCTTCTAACAAATAGGTTATTTTTGATTTTTTCAACTAAATAACTTATCCCAAATTGACCCAGATTATACCAGTGTAAATGAAATCCCCAATCTTCAGGTTTCCAAAAAGCATCAATTAAGAAAATACAAGGTATTTCAACTCCTTTTTTTTCTAATTGTCTTACCATTTCAATGGTAAGGGATAAATCTCCACAGTAAGTGATTAGATAATAAGGAATGTTGGGAGCAATACTTTCCATATCTTCAATAAATTTAGTTGCAATATCTTCTAATTTTAATTGCTTAATTTTAGGAGTCAAAAAGTCTGTAATTCCGAAAATATTGAGTATATAAAAAGGTTGGTCTTTATCGAGATAAGATGCAAACTTTTGAGCATAACTTATAGAGTTAACAAAAAATAAAGGAAGTTTATTACCTTGAGTTTGAATAGGGACAACCGAAGATTCAGTAATCCTATCTTCTGAGCCTTGTATCAAGTTAACAAGACTAGAAATAGTGGGGTTATTCAAGAAAGTATATAAAGAGATATTAACCTTAAAATCTTTTTCTATTCTCGCTAAAAGACGAATAGCTAATAAAGAATGTCCTCCCAAATCAAAGAAATTATCATTTACTCCAATCAATTCAATTCCTAGCATTTTCTGCCAAATATTACTAATTTGTTCCTCTAAAGGGCTACGAGGAGGGATAAAGCTTTCTTTAACTACCACTTCACTTTCTTCCCTAGCAGTAAGAATTCGGCGATCTATTTTTCCATTGGGAGTAAGGGGTAAGGTTTCCAATAAGACAAACTTAGCAGGAATCATATAACTAGGAAGTTTTTCTTGCAGAAATTCTCGGACTTGTTTGATAATTTGGGGTTGAGAATTGGAGACTAAAGAGATATCTTGAGGAACAATATAAGCAATGAGTTGTTTTTCCCTTAAACTATCTTCTTTATAAATAACTACACTTTGCTTTATCTGGGGATGCTTATTTAATAACGCTTCTATTTCTCCTAATTCAACACGGAAACCTCGAATTTTAACTTGATTATCTTTTCTACCTAAACATTCTATCACGCCATCATTTCGTAAACGTCCCCAGTCTCCAGTGCGATAAATTCTTTTATCTTTACCTTGAAAATCTTTCAAAAATACCGCTTGTGTTAGCTCTTCTTTTTGCCAATAACCCAACGCAACATGGGGACTTCTAACGGCAATTTCTCCATAGAGATCAGTTATGTTTCCTTCCTCATCAAGTAAAACAATTTCTGTATCTTCAAAAGTAGAACCAACGGGAATAATTTGCTTCTGTATTTGAGTTTTTTTGTTGAGTAAATATTGGAGATAAAAAGAAGATTCTGTTGCTCCTAAACCATTAACAAAAATGCAATTATCAGCAAAAAATTGTTGATATAATTTTACATCTTTTTTAAGAACAGGCTCTCCTCCTAAAACCACTAATCGAATGTGAGATAACTGCGCTTTAGCTAGTGATACCTTACTGCCTAATTTCTCTAAAAAATATCGGTAAACCGTTGGAGTAGAATGAAAGATTGTAATTTTGTGCGTTTCTAACCAATTATATAAACTGTTTAATCCTTCTTTTTTAATATCAAAAACAAAAAGAGTTGCACCATTTAAAAGAGCCGAAAAGATGTCGATCACGGCAGCATCAAAACTATAAGAAGCTAATAAATTTAAGTTATCATCAGCAGAAATGTGAAGATTATTAGTATGATTTCTAATAAAGTGTAGAACATTAAGATGATTTTGAATAACCCCTTTAGGTTGTCCTGTTGAACCAGAAGTATATAGAATATAGGCAAGGGTATCTGGAGATATTTCTAAATTGATTTCAACAGCAACATCATTAAGCTTATCAATATTAATAATAGGCAGTTTTCCGTGAGTTATAGCTTTAATATTATCTGAGTTTATCTGATTGGTTAAAATGACTTCAGCACAAGAATCTTCTAGAGTATATATAACCCTATCTTGAGGATAATTAGGATCAATAGGAACATAAATTTTTCCCGCTTTAAGGATTCCCAGCATTGCTGCTATCATCGACACATTGTGATCAAAAAATAGAGCGACTTTAGCTTGTTTATCAATCCCTAGATTGAGCAATGACTTAGCAATTTTGTTAGCTTCAGTATTCAGTTTTTGATAGGTATATTGATTATCTTTACTTTGAACAGCAATTTTATCAGGATACTTTTTAACCTGCTCTTCAAACCGAGATGGGATAGATTGCTCAATATCTGTTTTAGGAAAGTTTAAGAATGAGTTAGTAGGAGTAACTTTATTAACTTGATGAGTTAACTGATAACATTCTTTTTCACTGAGTAGAGAGAAACTAGCAATATTGTTTTCTGGAGCAATAATAACTTGCTCTAATAAGGTTTGGAAATGTCTTGACATTCCTTCAATGGTACTAGACTTAAAAAGTAACTTATTATAAACAAATTTGAGTTTAATTTCTTGATTTTCTTCCTCTAGGTAAAAACTAATATCAAACTTAGCCATTGTGTCAAAAACAGGGATAGATTTGAATTGTAAACCATCACATCTAACCCTCTTTCTAGGTAAGTTAATCATATTAAACCAAACTTGAAAAATAGGATTATAACTTAAATTTCTTTCAGGTTTTAATTCTTGAACTAACTTTTCAAACGGTAAATCTTGATGAGAATAACCATCTAAAGTAACCTGTCGAACACGACTAAGTAATTCCTGAAAACTAGGATTTCCAGCTAAGTTTGTTCGTAAAGCTACAGTATTGATAAAAAAGCCAATTAAGTTTTCTATTTCTGTGCGATTACGAGATGCAATAGGCGTTCCTACAATAACATCTTTTTCAGCAGTGTAGCGAGAGAGTAACAGCTTAAATACCGTTAAAAAAGTCATAAATAAAGTGACTCCTGCTTGTTGACAAAAAGATTTAATTTTTGTCGTTAACTCTGAAGATAAATGCCAAGAATAAGAATCTGCTTGATAAGTTTGTAACGAAGGGCGAGGAAAATCTGTGGGTAATTGTAAAATGGGTAAAGTTCCCTTTAATTGTTCTTTCCAGTAATTTAATTGAGATGCTAAATTTTGCTCTGTGAACCAGTGACGTTGCCACAATGAAAAGTCTGCATATTGAATAGGAATTTGCCCTAATTCTGTTTTTTTTTCTTGACCATAAGCTTGATAAAGTGTGAATAGTTCTTTTTGTAGTATTTCATAAGACCAACCATCAAAAATAATATGATGAATATTAAATATAAGCCAATATACTTTTGTGTCTAATTGTAATAATTTCACAGAAAATAGAAGACCCTTAGCCAAATCAAAAGGACGTTCTGTAAATTGATTAACAATTTTGTTTGCTTGTGTTTCTTTTTTATTTCTGAGATCATCAATCGATAATTTAAAGTTAATATCTTTATTGATAATTTGAGTTGGTTTTCCATCCATCGAACTAAAATTGGTTCTCAGTATCTCATGACGCTCTATGATTGTATTAATGCTTTTTTCTAAGGCAACTATATTTAGTAACCCTTTTATTTCTAGAATAAATGGCATATTATAATCCGTTCTCTTCGGTTCTAGTTTTGTTAAGAACCAAAGTCTTTCTTGAGCAAAAGAAAGGGGTAGCTGTTTTTGCTTTTTTCTAGGTTCAATTATGGGTGATAATCCAGAAATATTGAGACTTTTTCTACTTTCGATATGCTCAGCAAGTTTAGCAATTGTTGGAAAGTCAAAAAATAACTTTAATGGGATTTCTATATTCAAACTATCTCGAATTCTCGAAATAATTTGTGTTCCTAGTAAAGAATGTCCTCCTACCTCAAAGAAATTATCATTAATGCCGACATTTTTGATATCAAGAACCTGTACCCAAATATTAGCAATAATCTCTTCTGTGGGAGTTCTAGGAGCAATATAATTACTTTGAAAAGTTGAAACATCAGGTTCAGGAAAAGCACTATAGTTAATTTTTCCATTAGGTGTTAAGGGAAAATATTCTAAGGGAACAAAAACATACGGAATCATGTAAGCTGGTAACTTATGTTGTAAATATTCACGAATTTCCTGGGATATTTTTTGACACAAAATTTGCTTGTTATCTAGAATAATATAGGCTACTAATTGTTGACATCCCTGCTTATCTTTTTTGCTAGTAACTTTAGCTTCTTTGATGTAGACATAGTTATTTAATACTGCTTCTATTTCTCCTAATTCTATTCTGAAACCTCTAATTTTTACTTGGTTATCAATACGCCCCAGAAAATCGATTTTTCCATCTTTTCTATAAGAGGCTAAATCTCCAGTTCTATAGAGCTTTTGACCATGTTCAAAAGGGCTATCTATGAATTTCTGTTTAGTTAATTCAGGACGATTAAAATAGCCTCTAGCTAAACCATCACCACCAATATATAATTCTCCAGATACCCCGCAGGGAACGGGGTTAAAATGCTTATCTAAAATATAAATTTTTGTATTAGTAATGGGACGACCAATGGAGGGATTATCGGTAATTTCTTTACTAATTAACTCACAAGTTGAGTAAGTGGTATCTTCTGATGAACCATAAAGATTATATACCTTTTCAATGGTGTCAATTTTGTATAGTTGATGGACAATATTGACTGTTAGAGGTTCCCCTGCCAAGGTTACTATTTTTACGCTTTGAGGAATGCTATTAACTTTAATCAGTTCACTAATAATTGAGGGAACAGTATTAATGAGTGTAACTTTATCCCGATGTAATGATTCAGGTAATTCTAAAGCATTTTCCATCATAATTATGCTGCCTCCAAAACCTAAAGTGACAAATATTTCAAAGATAGAAAGGTCGAAACAAATTGATGTCGAAGCTAAAACTCCTGAAAACTCTTGTGGAGAAAACCTTTCCTTTGCCCAATAAACCAACGCCACAGGACTACGATGTTCAATGGCTACACCTTTAGGTTTTCCCGTTGAACCAGATGTATAAATTATATAGGCTAAATTGTGAGATTTAACCCTATTTTTTATATTATAATCTGAATAATCATCCAGAGAAAGATTATCTATATTAACTTGATTAATATTATAATTTTCCTCATCTAAAATCTTCTCTAAAGAAGTTTGTGTTAATAAAAGCGATATTTGGCAATCTTCTAAAATCAATGATAATCTTTCTTGGGGATACTTAGTATCTAAAGGAACATAAGTCGCCCCTACTTTAAGAATAGCTAACATAGCTATAATCATTATAGGCGAACGCTCTATAAATAACCCAATTAGTGTTTCTGTTTGTACTCCTAAACTTCTTAAATAATGGGCTAATTGATTAGCTTTTTGATTTAATTGTTGATAAGATATTTCCTCTTCCCCAAAGATTAAAGCTATGGCCTCTGGTATTTTTTCTACTTGTTCTTCAAAAACTTGATGAAGACAAAGATTTTCAGTTAATGGTAATTTAGTCTGGTTCCATTCAACTAATAATTGTTGTTTTTCACCTTGTGTTAATAAAGGTAATTCCCAAATATTTTCTTGAGGATTAGTTAATATTTCTGATAGCAAAACCTGAAAATGGGTTGTCATTCTTTCAATGGTTGAACAATGAAATAAATCTGTATTATATTCCCACTCTCCTCTTAGTTTTTCGTCATTTTCTTCCATAGATAATGTTAGATCAAATTTGGACGTTTTTCTCGATGTCTCTAAACTGCTTACCGTCAAACCTGGTAATTCTAATTCCTCCATCGCTGTATTTTGCAAGACAAACATTACTTGAAATATTGGACTGTGACTTAAATTTCTTTCTGGTTGTAATACTTCTACTAATTGCTCGAAAGGAACATCTTGATGAGCATAGGCATCCAAACAAACTTGTTTAATTTGAGTTAAGAATTCTTCAAAACTTAAATGATTACTTAAATTACTTTGCAAAGCTAAAGTATTAACAAAAAATCCCATTAAACTTTCAAGCTTTTTAATTCTACGTCCCGCCGTAGCTGTTCCCAATATCACATCTTCTTGTCCACTATAGCGAGCCAATAATATTTTAAATGCTGCCACTAAAGTCATAAATATTGTTACCCCTTGTCCTTGGGAAAATGCTTTGATTTTTTTTGTTAATTCTGATGATAAAATAAAGGTTTTTGTAGCTCCTTTATAGGTTTGTATCTTAGGACGAGTATAATCTGTTGGTAATTCTAGTATAGGTAAACTTCCAGCTAATTGTTTTTTCCAGTAATTCAATTGAGTTTCTAAAACATCTTTGCTTAAATATTTTTTTTGCCATAATGTAAAGTCAGCATATTGAATAGGTAACGATGATAAAGGAGAAGTTAAACCTTGACAATAAGCGGTGTAAAGTGACTCTAACTCTGAGAATAATAGTCCAAAAGACCAGCCATCAAAAATAATATGATGAATATTAAATAATAGTTGATTTTCTTGGGTATTTAATTGTATTAATTTAACCCGAAAGAGATTATCTTTACTTAGATTAAAATTATAATCAAGTTCTTGTTTAACTATTTTTTCTAATTCTTTTCCTCTTTTTTCATTAGGGAATGCTTGTAAGTCAATTATCGGTAGGTTAAATTTATCATCATTATTAATTCTTTGGTTTGGCTGTCCATTCACTGATATAAAGTTTGTGCGTAGTATTTCATGACGTTTTGTGATCTCTGCGAGACTTTTTTGTAAAGCATTGATATTCAAGAAACCTTGAAGACGAAATCGATAGAAAAGATTATAAGCTGTGTTATTAGGTTCTAATTGCTTCAAAAACCATAAACGCTTTTGAGTAAAGGAAAGGATAAGATTTTCTTGTTGTTTTCTTGGTTTAATTTCTGATATAAATAAATCATTATTATTCGCTGCTTTTAAAGCAATATTTTCAGCAATTTGGGCAATGGTTGGATATTCAAATAGTAAGCTAATTGATATTTCTATATTTAAAGTTTCTCTAATTCTAGAAATAACCTGAATAGCGAGTAAAGAATTTCCTCCAAACTCAAAAAAATTATCATTAATGCCGATCTTCTCTAGTTTTATAACTTGCTTCTAAATATTAGTAATAATTTCTTCCGTAGGAGTTTTAGGTGAAACATAATTACTTTGTAAAGTAGAAAAATCAGGTTCAGGAAAAGCAGCGTAATCAATCTTTCCATTGGGAGTTAATGGAAAAGGTTCTAAAAATATGAATGCAGAGGGAATCATATAATTTGGAAGTCTCTTCTTAAGATATTCCCGTATTTCATGGGATCTGTCTGATGGAGATATTTTACCTAAGTCGTTAATGATATAAGCTACCAATCTTTGATTATTGTGTTTATCTTCTCGAATCATTACTTTAGCTTCTCTTACCTGAAAATGCTGACTCAAGATAGTTTCAACTTCTCCTAATTCAACCCGAAAACCACGAATTTTCACTTGATTATCAATACGTCCTAAGAATTCAATATTTCCGTCTGTTAAGTATCTAACTAAGTCCCCTGTTTTATATAATTTTCCCGTTCCAAATGGATTGTCAATAAATTTTTCTTTGCTTAATTCCAATTGATTTAAGTAACCACAAGCTAATCCTTCTCCTCCAATATATAATTCTCCAGAAACACCAATAGGAACAGGGTTTTGTTGTGCATCAAGAATATATGTTGTACGATTAGGTAATGGACGACCAATAGGAATTGTCTTACATGATTTTATGAAATTTGTATTTTTGGGAAGAGGAAAAGTAATGGCTGTAATCGTTGCCTCTGTAGGACCGTAAGCATTAATTAAAGAGATATTTTTGAGAGGACTCAAATTCCATTTTTTGACAGTATTTAATGGTAAAGCTTCCCCTCCAGAAATTACCAATCTGAGTTGATTAAGAGAGTGTTTAAATTCATTTTTATCTATAAATTCTAACCATTGAGTTAAATAAGAAGGAGGAAAATTAACAATAGTTAAACCTAAATCAATTATTATTTTGTTTAAATTGAAGATAGTTAAATTTTTAGCATTAACTAAAATTAGACTAGCCCCAACCCCTAAGGTTGGTAAAATTTGCTCCAAAGAAACATCAAAACTAAAAGAAGCAAATTGTAGAATACGATCTTTAATATTTAAGTGATTATTATCAATTATATTTTGACAATGATGGGATAGGGATTTATGGTCAATTAGAACCCCTTTTGGCAATCCAGTGGAGCCAGATGTGTAAATTATATAAGCTAAATTATTTTCTGCTATATTAGCTACAATATTATTAGAATATTCTTGTGCAATTTCATTCCAATCTGTATCTAAATTAATCGTTCTTAATGATTTTATATACGACTTATAGTGCAAAGATTCTTGAGTTAACAAAATTGATATCTGTGAATCTTCTATCATGAATCTCAAACGAGCTAAAGGATAGTTGGGATCTAAAGGTAGATAAATTCCCCCTACTTTTAAAATCGCCAATAATCCAATAATTCTTGTTAAAGATGGTTCTAGAAATAAACCAATGAAGTCCCCAGGAATAATGCCAGATTTTTGCAAATAATTGGCTAACTGATTAGCTTTCTGATTCAATTCTCTATAAGTAAGTTGCTCATCTTCAAAAATTACTGCAATCTGCTCAGGATTTTTTTCAACCTGTTCTTCAATTAATTGATGAATACATTTATCTGTGAGATGTTTTCTCTCTGTTTGATTTAACTCATGTAATAGTTTGTATTTTTCGGATTTTGTTAATAAAGGTAATTTGTCAATACATTGCTGAGGATTATCTATAATCGAAGCTAATAACACCTTAAAATGACTAATAATCCGATTAATTGTTTTATGCTCGAATAAATTATCATCATAAAATAATTGAAATTGATAGCTATCTTTTTTATAATCTTTTTTACAGTTTGTACATAATAGCAAATCAAAATTCAACTTATTTCCTAAAGCATCTATATTGACTAGGTGTGAATTAATAAAACCAACATTTGATTGTTGATTGGATTTAGTAAAGACTTTATTTTCTTTGACTTTCTGTTGTATATTGCTTAATAATTCCTCAAAAGTTGTCGATTTGAGTATTGGGAGAGTAATCGGGGAAAATTCAAAATAGGATTGATTACCTTCTAGGGTCTTCAAAGAATCAAAATCGACACTAATAAGAGTTTTTTCCTGATGATAACGATAGATTAAGCAACACCATGTTGCTAAGACAATAAATTGTAACGAATCCTCCCAAGCTTTCAATGGCAATCAGGCCGGGGAAGATAGCTATGCCGATATTACAATTGAGGATAGTATTCTTGCTGGAGCCTTTGATGGCTATTGTGTGGATACAGACACCCTGATTGGTCGGAGAGAAAACGACTTAACAGCCGAGGTTTTTTCTGTTTACGATGATATCCCTCCAGAGTTTTTATCTGCTATCGACAATCCTGCCAACTTAGAGTTAGCCTCTTGGATTCTCAACCAGTGTTTTGCTGGCAAAGATAGCTCTGCGGTTGGTGATGACATAGGCACCTTTACCTTTAGTGACGTTCAGGCTGCCATCTAGACCGTTTTAGGAGAAAGCTTTAACCCCAACGGAAATGACCTCCCCGACTTGGGTAATGATACAACAGACCCCAATGCCTCTGCCAGAGTGGACAAAATTGTAGAATTAGCCGAGGCTAATGGAGGAGGATTTGTTCCCGAATATGACTACACCACGGTTTTTGGGGAACAGGTAACCGGACAACTGGGGGTCTTGCTCTTTCCCGATAGAAATACAACGGATGATAACCCTTTTGATAAACAACCCTTAATCATTGGGGTTGAGTTAGCCAAATTGGGTGATAGAGTTTGGTTAGACTCTGATGCCGATGGCATCCAAGACGCAGGAGAAAATGGTATTGAAGGAGTCACAGTCAATCTCTTGGCCGATACCGATAACGATGGTCAAATTGACGATGTAGTTCATACCACCACCACCGATGCCGATGGTAATTATCATTTTGAAGTAATTGCTGGGGATTACGTAGTTGAATTTGAGCAACCAGAAGGATTTGAAGTCAGTCCAGCGAACCAAGGCACAGATGACACGGTTGATAGTGATGGCCTCATTTCCGACGTGGTGACGTTAAGCTCTGGCGAAAGTAACCCTACGATTGATCAGGGTTTTTATCAAACAGCCAGTTTAGGAGACTTCGTTTTTGAAGACAGCAACGCTGACGGTATCCAAGACGCAGGAGAAACTGGTATTGGAGGAGTAGAAGTTACCCTCTTAGCCGATACCGATAACGATGGGAACATCGACGATGTAGTAGATACAGCTACCACTGCCGCAGATGGCCGTTATGAATTTACTGGTTTAACCCCAGGTGTAGAGTACCAAGTTGAATTTACTCAACCCAGTGGGTTTGATAGTGTTAGCCCCCGTCAACAAGGAGGAGATCCTGCCGTTGACTCCGATGGTTTATTGTCTGATGTTGTGGTTTTAGCTTCAGGAGAAAATAATCCTACTATTGATGCTGGTTTCTTCAACACTGCTTCTTTAGGAGACTTCGTTTTTGAAGACAGCAACGCTAACGGAATCCAAGACACAGGAGAAACTGGTATTGGAGGAGTAGAAGTTACCCTCTTAGCCGATACCGATAACGATGGGAACATCGACGATGTAGTAGATACAGCTACCACTGCACCGGATGGCAGTTATGAATTTACTGGTTTAACCCCTGGTGTAGAGTACCAAGTTGAATTTACTCAACCCAGTGGCTTTGATAGTGTTAGTCCCCGTCAACAAGGAGGAGATCCTGCTCTTGACTCCGATGGTTTATTATCTGATGTTGTGGTTTTAGCTTCAGGAGAAAATAATCCTACTATTGATGCTGGTTTCTTCAACACTGCTTCTTTAGGAGACTTCGTTTTTGAAGATACAAACGCTAACGGAATCCAAGACACAGGAGAAACTGGTATTGGAGGAGTAGAAGTTACCCTCTTAGCCGATACCGATAACGATTGGAACATCGACGATGTAGTAGATACAGCTACCACTGCACCGGATGGCAGTTATGAATTTACTGGTTTAACCCCTGGTGTAGAGTACCAAGTTGAATTTACTCAACCCAGTGGCTTTGATAGTGTTAGTCCCCGTCAACAAGGAGGAGATCCTGCCGTTGACTCCGATGGTTTATTGTCTGATGTTGTGGTTTTAGCATCAGGAGAAAATAATCCTACTATTGATGCTGGTTTCTTCAACACAGCAGGTTTAGGAGACTTCGTTTTTGAAGATACAAACGGTAACGGTATTCAAGACTCAGGAGAAGCCGGCGTTGAAGGAGTAGAAGTTCAACTACAAAACCCCGATGGCACTCCTGTAACCGATGGCAATGGCGACCCCATCACCACCACCACCGATGCTAATGGTTTCTATTCCTTTGAAGGGTTAACCCCTGGGGAATACAAAGTCAAGTTTGTGGCACCCGATGGCTTCAAGTTCACCACCCCCAATGTGGGAGACGATGACACCATTGACTCTGATGCCGACCCCACCATGGACGGCATGACCGAAACCGTGATCTTAGAGTCAGGGGACTTTAACGGTACTTTAGATGCAGGGTTAGTTCAACCTGCTTCTTTAGGAGACTTCGTATTTGAAGACAGCAACGCCAATGGTATTCAAGATGCAGGAGAAGTAGGTATTGCCGGAGTTGAGGTGAAACTCTTAGCCGATACCGACAACGATGGTCTAATTGACGATGTGGTTGGTATCACCACCACCTCCGCCGATGGTAGTTACTTCTTTCCTAGTTTAGCCCCTGGTGTCGAGTACAAAGTGATGTTTTCTCAACCCGGTGGGTTTGATGGTGTTAGCCCCCGTCAAGCAGGAAATGACCCCAGCATTGACTCAGATGGTTTAATGTCTGATGTCGTCGTCTTAGCTTCAGGAGAATTTAACCCCACCATCGATGCTGGTTTCTTCAAAACAGCAGGATTAGGAGACTTCGTTTTTGAAGATACAAATGGTAACGGTATTCAAGACTCAGGAGAAGCAGGTGTCTCTGGAGTAGAAGTTCAACTACAAAACCCCGATGGTACTCCTGTAACCGATGGCAATGGCGACCCCATCACCACCACCACCGATGCTGATGGAGAATATGCTTTCACTGGTTTAACCCCAGGAGAATACAAAGTCACCTTTGTCGCACCCGAAGGTTTTGAATTCACCACTCCTAATGTGGGTGATGACAACGCAGTGGACTCTGATGCAGACCCCGACAACGGCATGACTGAAACCGTTATTCTCGAATCAGGAGACTTTAACGGCACCTTAGACGCAGGGTTAATTCGACTCATCCCAGATATTGACATTGAAAAATTCACCAACGGTGTAGATGCTGACACCCCAGACGCAGCAGCCGAAATCATTGTTGGTGACACAGTAACTTGGACCTATGAGGTTACTAACACAGGTGATGTTCCGTTTGACGAAAGTGAGATTTTAGTAACAGATGACCAAGAAGGAACTATCACCGACATCATTGATCAAGCAGATGGGGATAATACTTTAGCCCCGGGTGAAACCTGGATTTATCAGAAGACAGGAACCGCTCAAGATTTATCTACTGCTACTAACAATGTTATTGATTTTGAGACCGACGGTGAAGGTAATGCTTTACCGGCAGGTACCGTCATTGATGATGAATACCAGAATTTAGGATTGACGATTTCTGCCACTAAATTTGGTGCCATGATCTTTGACCGTGCGAACCCAACCGGTGGCGATTTTGATTTAGCAACAGACAGTGAAGGCAACATCTTAATCATCTCCGAAGACGGTGATAGTAACGATCCTGATGACAATGCTGGTGGTGGTGTAATCACCTTAGATCTAGATAACCCTGTGGATTTCAACTCAATTAATTTAGTAGATATTGAGGAAACAGGTGGTGAAGTTCGCACGACCGATAGTGATGGAAATGTAGTGACTACGGCAATTCCTGCTCCCGGTGATGGTAGTCTCCAAACTTTAAATATCAATGACAGTGATGTTGTCAAGATAGAAGTTGAGCTTGTTGGTAGCGGTGCTATTTCTGGCTTAGATTTTGATACCTTCAGCGATGGCATCTATAAAAACATCGGTACGGTTGTTGCTGATGGTGTTGAAGATTCTGATCATAGCCATTACGTTAGCTTAACCCCAGATCCTGACATTGATATTGAGAAGTTTGTCAACGGTATCGATGCAAATAGTCCTGATGAATACCCTGAGTTAAATCCTGGGAGTAATGTTACCTTCACCTACGATGTAACTAACACAGGTAATGTGGCATTCGCTGCTGCTGATGTAATCGTCACTGATGACAATGGCACTGCTGATGATAGCAACGATGACTTCAACCCAGAACAAGTCCTTGATGGAGGATTTAACGTTGGAGATGTTAACCAAAATAACTTCTTAGACGTTGGTGAAACCTGGAAGTATTCTGCAACTGACACTGTTCAAGAGTTGTTAACTTCCGAGACAATACACATTGAAGCAGAAGACTTCTACGAATTAAACGGCTACGAAATCGAATATAACGATTTCGCTTCAGGTCATGAGTTAATTAGGGTTTGCTGAAAAAGTTTCTCCAAAATTTATGCCACTTTTGACCAAGAATTTTCTGACAAATCAATAAGTTTTAGTACATAAAAATTGTTTAAAGTATAATCAAAATTAATGAAAGGCGGTTTGATGAGTTCTCCTGTTCTATTATTAGTAAATAAGGACAAAAAAAGCGACAAAAACTGCCTCAGAAGTTTAGAAAGATTGACAACTAAAAATGTAATAGCAATAGATGTAATGGAGGTTTCAGGGAGTTTTGTCATCACGAGATTTAGGCTAAATCTTCGTTTAGCTTGTCCAAACTTTCCCTCAATAGCATTACGGAAGCATTCATCGGAGTGGGCTTGTTTCTTTTCTTCTTCACTGACATTTTTCGGAGGTCTTCCTAACTTCGGACCACTGATTCTTATCCCTCTTTCCTTACACCAATTTCTGTTTTCCCTAGTTCGATAAATTTTATCTACATGGACGGATTCGGGATAATAGCCAAACGTTTCTTTATACTTTTCTACTTGTTCTTTAAAATGACAAGATTCATTGAAGTTTTCCCAACTTATTTTGTCTAGAAACACATAGTTATCTACACAGCTTACTGAGAGTTTAGCTCCAAACTCTATTGGTTTTCCTGCTTTTCCCCTCACTATTGGACGAATATGCGGTTGAGTTAAACTTACAATTCTTTGAGGAACACTCTGGGTCTTATTCTCCCACATTGACTGTTGTTGTTCATAAACTTTTTTGATAGTCTCTAGACAATTTTTCTGTCTTTTACTCAGATTTTCCAGGGAAGCCCCAGCTTGAATTAAGTCTTCTATATTTCCTAAATTTTTCTTAAGGTATTTTAACTGTTTCCCGATAGCTTTTCTTCTTTCTTGATAAGATACTTTTCGTTTTTTAGCTACTTTTAAGTATTCCTTTCTAGCAATTATTCTAGAAGTTCTCGGCTTTTTTCTCAATTTTACTCTTAATGGTTTATAAAGATTATCTATTATTCTTTCTGTCTCAATTCTGGCTTGATTTAATATGCCTAAATCCGTTGGGTATTTGATGTCTGCTGGCGCACAAGTCGCATCTAAAATTAGTTTACCTTTATTTTTTATTTTTTCTCCTTTTTATTGGAGACAATCCTTTTTTTTTACTTCTTTATCACTCTTGTCTATTTCTCTTTTTACTATTTTTTTATTGATTTTGTTTATCAATTCTCCATCAATTCTTTTCCTAAAATGAACTAGCATTGAAGATTCCAGTGGTGGCTCTTGTTGATAACAATTTAAACCTATAAAGTATTGTAGATAGGGATTTTCTCTAATCTGTTCTATAGTTTCTCTATCACTTGTTCCTAATTTTTCCTTAATAATTAATGTCCCTAATGCCATTCTAAATAGTTTGGCTGGCGCACCTTTTTCTGCTGAAAAAAGTTTAGCATATTCTTCCTCAAAATCATCCCAAGGTATCAACTCTGCCATGATTACCCAACGATTATTGGGGGACAATTTGCCCTCGAAAGGTAATTCAAATTTTTCTGGGGGCGGTAAAGGTTGCTCCTCTTTTCGATACATTTGTTCTTGACCAACAACTGGGAGGTGTTTCTACCAATTATAGCGGTTTGTAGCCGACAAAGCTGATCTTTTTTGCGATCGCGAATATGGGTGTAACCTTTTAAAGAATAGGGTTTTGCTTTTATTCAGCAAACCCTAAATAAGGTCTAAGATAATCAAGATGCCAGTGTTTTCGTTTATTAATCTGTAGATGTCTGTTAATTCTCGATTTGATTCCCCCAGCTCCAAAAGCACTACCAATGTAACAATAATAACCAGGGTTTATTTGATAAGTGCCTAGTGCAGCTTAGCAAAAATAATCCACCAGTCACTTATGATCTTTAAAGCCCTTAAATTTCCAAACGAACGGCTTAGCAAAATGTTGATTAAAGTAATCAATAAAATTGAGAATTTTTTGGGATAGTTCTTCAGTTGAACGGACAGTAATTCTTTTGAGTAAACGCCTGACTAAGATCGAAAACCAACACTCAATTTGATTAAGCCACGATGTATGTTTGGAAATATAAACAAAGCGAATTCGATGAGATTCATCTGATAAAAAATCTGCTCTGCTGTCCATAGATTGCAAAATTCCCTCCTTTCCTTTTCTCCCCAAATCAATAGTAATTCCACAGCTTTCTGCTACTAATTTGACTAAGCTTTCCGATTTATGAGTGTTGAGTTGATCTACAATAAAAATCCATTCTGCTTTTTCATCAATCTTAATCGTTCTCTGGATATGTTCAGAAAAATCTTGTTCTGTTCTTGTCGGTCCAATAGAGGGACTAACAACTTTTCCTCTTGCCACATCCCAGTTCGCAATCAAGCTTAAAGTTCCGTGTCTTTCATATTCAAATTCGATTTTTTCTACTTGTTTAGGCTTGATTCTTTTGGTCGGAAATAATCTCTCAAGAGCTTGAATCCCTGTCATTTCGTCTGTACTAATTAAATGAATTCCTTGTTCTAACAAAGTTTTAGCTTCTTGATGAAGTTCACAGATATATTTGACTTGCTTTTTAAATTTTAAGGGATCATCAATTTTGGCATTTAACCAGTAACGAACGAGATGTGGTTGTAATGTCGCTTCTTTTTAAAAAACGCCCCACACTACGGGGGGAAATCTTTTCGACAATTCCTCTTTTTATGGCTTCATCCGCCAACTCTGAAGGTGTCCAATGGCTCACTGGTCTGTCTGATTTTTCACATTCTTCACAAGCGATCTCTACAATCTGGACTACTTGTTCGACCGTAAAGGATTTTGTTGTTCCAGGTCTTGGGCGATCGCTTAAAATTCCTTTGATCAAGACCATTAATGCTTTCTCCGTTACCTGTTGTTCTTCGGCGGCACTCAGTTTTTCTCTCTCCTCAAACCATCGCGATCGCCACTGACGCACTTGTACTCGGTCTAATTCTAATCTTCGACTAATAGAACTATTGCTCTCTCCTGATGCTGCGGCTAAGATTAGCTTGGCTCGTCTAACAAGGCGATAGGGGTTTGTTGTCCCTCTCACTATTTGTTGGAGTACTGTTTTCTGTAGGTTGGAGAGGTTAATTGGCAATGCTTTTATCATGGACATCAACTTCGAGATTCTTCCGTTAGTTTCATTGAAACACATTGTCGTGGCTAGTCACGAAAGTTTCTGTAAAAATCTGGTGGATTACTTTCGCCAAGCTGCACTAGTAGTCCAGAGGTTAATATTGATCAGTCTCAGTTAGTATTTCAAGCACAGGAATGCGGACAAATACTAACCAAAACTTTAACTGTTACTAATAATATTCCTGATAGTACATTAAAGGGTAAATGGACTGTTTATCCTCATCAAAATGATCCGCCTCATACTCCTGATGATCATGCTTTTATTAGTTTTAGTCCTAAATATTTTGAAGGGAATAATATTCAATGTCAAGTAACAGTAGATACCAGTAAATTACAATCAAACAAAACTGGAGAAAGAACAATAATTTTAAAGAGTAATCTAGGATTAAAAGAGTATCCTGTTAAAGTACAAATAGAAACAGCACCTCCTCCTGAAAAGAAAAAAATTACTTATTGTTTTTTTATTTTTTTAGGTGTTGTTTTTTTTTGTAGTTGGATTTTTGGTATTGTCGTTTTTAGTATTGTCTATCTTGTACCTTTGACGATCAATGATTCTATGAGTTTTTACAAGACTTATTTTCTTATGACTTTATTTTTTCCTCCACTAATTACCCTAATTTTAGGTATATTTTCAGGAATAATTGTGGGAGTCTTTTCTGCTAGAATTTCTGGCCAAGAGAGATTTTTGGGAGCAATTATAGGCTCTACTTCTGTCGCAATTTCTGTGAGTCTAGCAATTTATGTAGCATCTATTCTTACCTTGACTTTTTTAACCTTGACTGTTTTCCTATTATTAGTATTTCCTTTACCGTATGCTCTACTGTTTTTAATTTTCCAACTTTATTTCGGAATTATTCTGGTAGTTTATCTAGTGCAGCTTGGCGAAAGTAATCCACCAGATTTTTACAAAAACTTTCGTGACTAGCCACGACAATGTGTTTCAATGAAACTAACGGAAGAATCTCGAAGTTGATGTCCATGATAAAAGCATTGCCAATTAACCTCTCCAACCTACAGAAAACAGTACTCCAACAAATAGTGAGAGGGACAACAAACCCCTATCGCCTTGTTAGACGAGCCAAGCTAATCTTAGCCGCAGCATCAGGAGAGAGCAATAGTTCGATTAGTCGAAGATTAGAATTAGACCGAGTACAAGTGCGTCAGTGGCGATCGCGATGGTTTGAGGAGAGAGAAAAACTGAGTGCCGCCGAAGAACAACAGGTAACGGAGAAAGCATTGATGGTCTTGATCAAAGGAATTTTAAGCGATCGCCCAAGACCTGGAACAACAAAATCCTTTACGGTCGAACAAGTAGTCCAGATTGTAGAGATCGCTTGTGAAGAATGTGAAAAATCAGACAGACCAGTGAGCCATTGGACACCTTCAGAGTTGGCGGATGAAGCCATAAAAAGAGGAATTGTCGAAAAGATTTCCCCCCGTAGTGTGGGGCGTTTTTTAAAAAGAAGCGACATTACACCCACATCTCGTTCGTTACTGGTTAAATGCCAAAATTGATGATCCCTTAAAATTTAAAAAGCAAGTCAAATATATCTGTGAACTTCATCAAGAAGCTAAAATTTTGTTAGAACAAGGAATTCATTTAATTAGTACAGATGAAATGACAGGGATTCAAGCTCTTGAGAGATTATTTCCGAACAAAAGAATCAAGCCTAAACAAGTAGAAAAAATCGAATTTGAATATGAAAGACACGGAACTTTAAGCTTGATTGCGAACTGGGATGTGGCAAGAGGAAAAGTTGTTAGTCCCTCTATTGGACCGACAAGAACAGAACAAGATTTTTCTGAATATATCCAGAGAACGATTAAGATTGATGAAAAAGCAGAATGGATTTTTATTGTAGATCAACTCAACACTCATAAATCGGAAAGCTTAGTCAAATTAGTAGCAGAAAGCTGTGGAATTACTATTGATTTGGGGAGAAAAGGAAAGGAGGGGATTTTGCAATCTATGGACAGCAGAGCAGATTTTTTATCAGATGAATCTCATCGAATTCGCTTTGTTTATATTCCCAAACATACATCGTGGCTTAATCAAATTGAGTGTTGGTTTTCGATCTTAGTCAGGCGTTTACTCAAAAGAATTACTGTCCGTTCAACTGAAGAACTATCCCAAAAAATTCTCAATTTTATTGATTACTTTAATCAACATTTTGCTAAGCCGTTCGTTTGGAAATTTAAGGGCTTTAAAGATCATAAGTGACTGGTGGATTATTTTTGCTAAGCTGCACTAGTTTAGGCACGCAATTTGCTCCCCCAGTTGATTGTGAAAATAGTAATACCAGTATTGCCGATGCCATTCATATCCTAAATAAAGTCACAATTGACAATCGTAACTGGTTTAATTCCGATGGCACTGATTTTCGTGATTTGTTCGACAATACCAAGCTAGAAGCCGCTGTGGGGAATTTATTTTTCCGAAGTATCAATTTAACGGAAGCAGAAGCCAAGCGAAAACGGTCAAGGGTGACTGTTAATAACCTATTTCGAGGAATTGCGCCCGGGGATGAGGTGGGACCTTATTTATCTCAATTTCTTTTGGTGGGTAATCGTGGGGTTAACGGAAACGACACAGTTCTCAAGCGCACTGATGGCCTCATCCGCTATGGTTCAGTTCGGATTGATCATCGGGTTCGGACGGCAACTCCGTGCAAAAACTATATGACCACTTTCCCTGAATGGTTAGATGTGCAGAATGGGGCGGATGTTCGAGGATTGGAGACCTACACTAACGGAACTGGGGCGAATGCGCCTTATCGTTTTATTACCACGCCTCGGGATTTAGCCACCTATGTTCATTATGATGCTCTTTACGAAGCCTATTTGAATGCTTGCTTAATTTTACTTGGCATGAGGGCACCTTTTGATCCTGGTATTCCTTTCCAAGATCCCGACGTGGAGGACAAACAACAAGGATTTGCCACTTTTGGGGGGCCAGTCATTTTAACCCTTGTCTGTGAAGTGGCAACAAGGGCATTGAAAGCGATGCGCTACCAAAAATTCAACGTGCATAGCCGTCTGCGCCCTGAAGGGGTGGGTGGCTTAATTGATCGTTATTTGACCATTCCTAACTTACAGGATGGAGAGTTAAAACCCATTGCTCCTCTTGTTGAAGCTTTACGGAATGAGAGATTACTGGATAGGGTTAATCAATTTAATAATGGTCAAAGCTATCTATTACCAATGGCATTTCCTGAAGGTTCACCGATGCACCCCTCCTATGGCGCAGGCCATGCTACTGTTGCAGGAGCTTGTGTAACTATACTGAAAGCTTTCTTTGATCATGGTTGGCAATTACCCCTTGGTAAAGATGAAACTACAGGTAGATATATTGCCTACGAACCTAATGCAGATGGGAGCGGTTTAGTTGAGGTTCTCTTAGAGCAACCTTTAACCGTTGAGGGGGAATTGAACAAAGTAGCGGCTAACATCTCTATTGGACGCAACTGGGCAGGTGTTCACTACTTTACAGATTATATTGAATCCTTACGCTTAGGAGAACAAATTGCCATCGGTATCCTCGAAGAACAGAAATTCACCTTTGGGGAAAACTTTACCATGACTGTTCCGCTTTTCGACGGAGGTGCCAGACAAATATAGGTTCCTAGTATTAATTAATTAATAGTTATGTGGTGGGCAAACATTAACAATCTCTCAGCTAATTTTAAATAGTTATTAATTTTGCCCACCCTACAATTTATCTTATACAAAGAGTAGTAGAATATTTATTGAGTAAAGATATATAACAAGTTATCAATTTAGTCACAACATTGATGTATTGCTGAACACAAGGCGCATTTTTTCTAAAGAATATTTGATATAATCTTTGAGTTGTTTATCTTCTCTAGTTAATTAAGTTATGAATGATAGAGTCTTGGATTTTTCTCAAGGATCAAGGAGTAACTTAAGGGATGTTATCAATAAGCAATTATTAATATTTTTAGAAGCTAAAAACTACGAAGCAGCTAAAACTTTATTAATTCCTGTTGCTTCTGTGGATATTGCTGAGGCGATCGCAGATTTGCCAAAAACTATGCAAATTATTGCTTTTCGACTCTTAAATAAACAAGAAGCGATTGAGGTTTATAAATATTTAGACAAAGCAACTCAGCAATCACTAATTGAAGATTTTAAAGACACAGAAGCGGTGGAAATAATTAATAATATGTCTCCTGATGAGAGAGTAAAATTATTGGATGAATTACCCCCTCAATTAGTGAGAAAATTGGTGGCACAATTAACCCCACAAGAAAGGGAATTTAATGCTTTATTGTTGGGTTATGATGCCAATACAGCAGGTAGAATCATGACTCCTGAGTACATTTATGTGAAGGAAAATATTACAGTCACCGAAGCACAAACTAAAATTAGAAATCTCGCTAACGAAATCGAAGTTGCTTATTATATTTACGTTACGGATGACAATAAAAGGCTTAAAGGAACCTTATCATTAAAAGATTTAATTATCGCTAATCCGGAGACAATTATTTCAGAAATTATGACCATAAATATTATTTATGCTTATACTAATACAGATCAAGAAGAGGTTGCTAAATTAATTCAAAGATATGATTTAATTGCTTTACCAATTGTTGATCAAGATGAGAACTTATTAGGGGTTGTTACTGTTGATGATGTTATTGATATTTTAGAAGCAGAAGCAACGGAAGATATTTATAAAATGGGTGCCATTGAAGCAGCAGAGGAAGATGAAAATTACTTTAAACTAGGATTTTATAAAGTTACTAAAAAACGTATTCCTTGGTTACTGATCTTATTAGTTACTAATTCTGTTACTGTCTTTTTAATGAGTAATTTTGAGGAAGTATTAGAAGAAGTTGTAACTTTAGCTTTCTTTACGCCATTATTAATCGATGCAGGGGGAAATGTTGGCGCACAATCATCTACTGTTATTATTCGAGGTTTAAGCACAGATGAATTAAGAGATAAGCAACCTTTTCCTATTATTATTAAAGAGTTAATCACGGGGGGACTATTAGGAATTATTTTGGCTATCTTTGTGATCGTTTTGATTTTCCTCTTGTTGGGTAAACTAGAAATTGGTTTAACAGTAGGATTTAGTTTAATTGCGATTACAATTATTGCAGCAACAACAGGAGCAGCGTTACCTTTTCTTTTCAATAAAATGGGATTTGATCCTGCTTTGATGTCTGCGCCATTTATTACAACCGTTGTTGATATTTTGGGTATTTTTGTTTACTTTTCTATCGCTAAATTGATCTTGAATATATAGAATTATTATGATAGTTTATGTTATAAACAATTTATTTTAAATATTTATTGAGTAAAGATAGATAACAATATATTTATTTTACTCATCTATTTGTAGTCGATAAATAATAGTATTGGGTTCAACTTGATTAATAATATTTTTAATAACCATACTTGGTCCTATATCTCCCCAACTACATCCTTTTTCTAAATATTCTTGTGCTGCTTTCCCAATAATATAAGTCCCATAAGCTGCGAAACCACCTTGCATGATAGCGGTACTTCCATAAGTGGTTAAAATAGCAGGATTTTCGATAAAACTTGATACTGCTAAAGCTGTTTTTCCTAAACCTAAGATTAAACCTGTTGCGATTTCTCCCAATAACAAACCCCCAGAACTTAGTAAAATTTTGCGCCATAATTTTCCTGCTTCATGATTAGTTATTGGTAGTCCGTACAATCGAGCTAAAGACCGAATTAACATTAAATCTGTTATACTTCCTCCCATAATATCCAGAAAACCAATAGGGTTAAAAGCAACAGCTACAGACTTGTATTTAACATATTTCCAGATAATGTTTTCGGCTTCTTTTTCTCTATTTTCTATTGTTTTTCGAGCAATACTTTCCTCTGCCTTTCTCGCTTTGTGTAAAGCATTCAAACACAATAAAGACTTTCCTTCTTTATTTAAAATAGACAAAATATTGCTTCTCAATTCATCAATTTGTGGTGGGGTTGTTTCCCATTTCTCTGCTGTTTTACCATCGGGATATTTAACTAAAATAGGTATAGGTTTAGGAGAAGCTGCCACCCTAACAATATCTTCAGCAGCAATCAATAATTTCTGGTCAATATTAGAACTTAGTCCAATTTTATGTAATTGTTTGTAAATAGTTTCTATATCTTTATCAGGATAGAGATCAATTTTATTAAAGACTAAAATGATAGGTTTCAGTGCTTTTTTAAGGTCTAATAATGCCTCGTATTCGCTGCGAGTAATATCCTCAGAAATAACAAATAAAATTAAGTCAGCTTCATCGGCAATATTTCGAGACATAATTTCCCGTTCTCTACCATCGATTTCATCTAATCCAGGAGTATCAATAAACTCAACTTTAACCTCACCGTTGGGAGGAGTCCAACAAACAGATTGAGGCCATTTAGTTACCCCATGAATCGGTCCACTTTCGAGAATATTTTGACCAATCAAGGCATTGATAACAGCAGATTTACCCCGACTAACTAAGCCAAAGGTAGCGATTTTAATAACATTATTTTCTATTTTCTCTAGAGAAGCTTTTAACGCTTGTAAATCTTGTTTTACAGCAGCTTGAAGTTCTAAATTGGGGGGATAATTCCAATGACGGCGTATGCTAGTGTACCAGGATAAAGCTTGTTGAAGACTAGCACGAGTTTGTTGAATATGAGTATCTTGTTGAGTCAATTTTAATTAAAAGATAATAGTTTATACAGGCAAAATTTTAAAAGTTATGATAACTTAAAAATGTTATTTATCAATGTTATCTATGCGTTTATTTATTGCCCTGGTGTTAGGAACTTTTTTAGTGGTAATGGGGTGGCAATCAAATCTGTTTGCTACGGAGACACAGTTACCTCCTCGAGATAATTATGCAGACTATATGTGGCAAGTTCATCAAAATGAGCGACCCCTTCCTACGGATATTTTAACGCAAGCACCAACGGAAGATGATGGCATGAGCGCAGAGATGGTAAGCTATGGGACTTTAGAAGGAGAAGCGATCGCCGGTTATCTGGCCTCTCCCAAAGATAGCGATCGCCCCTTACCTGGGATTATTGTCATCCACGAATGGTGGGGACTAAATGATAATATCAAAGCCATGACCCGTAAAATTGCAGAACAGGGTTATACAGCCTTAGCAGTAGATATGTATGGGGGAGAAACAGCCCAAACCCCTGAGAAAGCCAGAGAATTAGTCACCGAAGCCAGAAATAATCGCGATCGCCTCCAAGAGAATCTTATCTTAGCCTATGAGTATTTAGAACTAGAAACAAACGCCCCAACCATAGCTTCTATTGGATGGTGTTTCGGGGGTAGTTTATCCTTGCGAACCGCCTTATTATTCCCTAAAACCCTAGATGCTGCGGTTATTTATTATGGGGGAGAGTTGGAAACAGAGCCAGAGGTACTAAAACCCCTAGAAATGCCAATTTTAGGGATTTTCGGGGAGTTAGATAAACGGCCATCTCCTGAAACCGTTAAAGAGTTTGAAACGGCTTTGCAGTCTCTTAACAAAGAAGTTGACGTTTATATTTATCCCAACGCCGATCACGCTTTCGCTAACCCATCAGGGGAACGTTATAACCCAGAAGCAGCAGCCGATGCTTGGGAAAAAACCCGAGAATTTTTCTCTGAATATCTGAAATGAGGGTGATATCCAAAAAGATGTTAAATATAGTGACTAAATAAGGGTGAAATGTCCCAGAGTTCCCAAACTCTTGTAAAATAAATCTTGAATTTATAAGCTCTAAAACCCTTTCATGATTTCTAGTAACGATTTTCGGACTGGGACTACCATTGAATTAGATGGTTCAGTGTGGCGCGTTGTTGAATTCCTCCACGTTAAACCGGGTAAAGGTTCGGCTTTTGTGCGAACCAAACTAAAAAATGCTCAAACCGGAAACGTGGTTGATAGGACTTTTCGTGCAGGAGAAACCGTACCCTCGGCCAATCTGGAAAAACGCACCATGCAACATACCTATAAAGAAGGAGAACAATATGTCTTTATGGATATGGAAACCTTTGAGGAAGTGCGTTTAACCCCTGACCAAATGGGAACAACGGTGAACTATATCAAAGAAGAAATGGAAGCGGATGTTCTCTTCTGGAACGAGACTGTCTTAGAAGTACAACTACCTACCTCGGTTTTCCTAGAGGTAACAGATACCGATCCAGGGGTTAAAGGAGATACCGCAACCGGAGGAACAAAACCAGCTACTGTGGAAACAGGAGCGCAAGTAATGGTACCTCTGTTTATCTCTATTGGTGAAAAAATTAAGGTAGATACCCGTGATGGTTCCTACTTGGGACGAGAAACCTAAAGTGGCAACGGTTGTCTCCGGGCAGACAACCTCTTTGGATTAATAGACTATGGGATGGAGAATTTGTGTCAATTAATTTTAACGAACTACGAGAGTTGTTAGGGGCGATCGCTCACACCGATATTGCCGAAGTCAGCCTAAAAACAGAAACCTTTGAGTTAACAGTCCGTCGAGACATAACAACGACGGCCATTCAATCCCCCACAGCAACTACCCCAGAAGTGTTAGTGCCTCCTTCTGTTGCTCCTACAGCAACCCCACCTCCCGAACCAGTCCCCTCTCCAGCAGACAAGGAATGGGTAGCGATTACCTCCCCCATGGTAGGAACTTTTTACCGAGCGCCAGCCCCCGATGAACCACCCTTTGTGGAAGTAGGAGATCGTGTCGGAAACACTCAAACCGTCTGTATTATCGAAGCGATGAAACTGATGAACGAAATCGAAGCGGAAGTTACCGGAGAGGTGATGGAAATCGCTGTTACCAACGGGGAACCAGTGGAATATGGTCAAACCCTAATGTGGGTGAATCCTAGCTAAAAACAAAAGTAAAGATTACAAAATCCCCGAATCAGCACCCTAGGGACTATAGATTATATAATGGAGAGTTTGTAAAAAAATTAGGAGACAGCCTCATGGCTCGGATGTATTACGATGCAGATGCCAACCTTGATCTATTGGCAGATAAAACCGTGGCGATCATTGGCTACGGTTCTCAAGGTCATGCCCACGCCCTCAACTTAAAAGATAGTGGCATCAAAGTGGTGGTGGGGCTGTATCCAGGTAGTAAGTCACGACAAAAAGCTGAAGAAGCAGGGTTAAAAGTTCTCAGTGTGGCTGAAGCTGCTAGTGCTGCCGATTGGATCATGATTTTGTTACCGGATGAGGTACAAAAAACGATTTACAAAGAAGAAATTGAACCCAACTTAAGAGACGGTAAGGTATTATCCTTCGCTCATGGCTTTAATATTCACTTTGGTCAGATTGTTCCCCCGGAAACCGTGGATGTGGTGATGGTTGCTCCCAAGGGACCAGGGCATTTAGTCCGTCGTACCTACGAACAAGGGGAAGGGGTTCCCTGTTTATTCGCCGTTTATCAAGATGCCAGTGGACAAGCTCGCGATCGCGCCATGGCCTATGCTAAAGGTATCGGCGGAACCCGTGCAGGTATTCTGGAAACCACCTTTAGAGAAGAGACAGAAACAGACTTATTTGGGGAACAGGTCGTCCTCTGTGGTGGTTTATCCGCTTTGATCAAGTCTGGTTTTCAAACCCTAGTGGAAGCTGGTTATCAGCCAGAATTAGCCTATTTTGAATGCCTCCACGAAGTCAAATTAATTGTAGATTTGATTGTAGAAGGTGGACTGGCGAAAATGCGTGACAGTATCTCTAATACAGCAGAGTATGGAGACTTAACAAGAGGTCCTCGGATCGTTACCGATGAAACTCGCGCCGAAATGAAACAAATTCTTGCAGAAATTCAATCCGGTCAATTTGCACGGGAATTTGTCTTAGAAAATCAGTCCGGTAAACCCGGGTTTACTGCTATGCGTCGTCAAGAAGCAGAACACTCCATCGAGGAAGTGGGTAAAGATTTACGGGCGATGTTTAGCTGGTTGAAAGAAGGTTAAAGAAACAGGGTATTTTATCCTAATAGATTCCTAGAAAACCCTACCGTATAAACGGATAGGGTTTTTCAAATTTGTTTCTAAACTAAATATTGATATTCTGAAAAACAATATATAACCCAGATTCCGCACTTCAAAATGTAGTATAAAAAAATACATAGTTTTAAAAAGTCCGAAAATCATACCTGGGCAAGAATATTTCTCTTTTCATTAAATTTTTAGGAAAAATAATCAAATTAAGAAGATTTATACTCATTGAAAACTTAGCAAGACTCAGCACAAACGAAGGAGAGTTTCCTCTTCTCATTTGATATCATTAGACTCTTATTCTTTTATTATTTTTGCTTTATCCAATTCAATTTATAGATAATATCTTTGACAAGATGCAGGTAATAAACTCAATATAAAACGCCTTTCTTCTGTTAAATTGACAATTTGTTTAACTCCGTTTAAAATCACATAATGAATACCTTGAAAACATTGAAATATCCACCTCAAAGTCGGACGCAATGTTACTTTCCCTACTTGATTATTTATTCCTTTTTTGACTCTTTTTAAACAATTTCTTAATTCTCTTTGCCCCAAGTTATAAATCAACAAACACAAAGACATTAAAAATAACATTGTTTCTATTCTTTCTGGTTTTTCAACGAAGAAACTATCAGTAAAAAATAAGGGATCTTTCAAAAATCGAAATCCTCTTTCCGTAGATTGCTGGTTTTTATAAGTTATCAGAATTTCACTAGCTTCTAATTTATTTTCCTCTACTAAGTTAGTTGCTAAAATAAATTTTCCTGCTTCTTTAGTCTTTCTACTTATCTCTTCATCTTTTTTGATGATCAGACTAATCATTTTATAAATCTTTTCCTTTTTTTCGAGTAAGTTTCAATCAGTTCAACTTCTTTTATTTCCAACAATCTCAATTTTTTATTAATAGCTTTTAATTTATATCGAGCAGCTTGAGGATGTTCAAATTCTTCAGATTGTATTTCTTTAAGAAATTTTTGGGATTTCTTCTCTTCTTGGAAAAGTTGTTTTTCTAGTTTTTCCAAATCACTTTTCTGTCTTTTTTCACTCAAGACTATTAACCAAGTTTGCTTGATTCCACCATAAGTAACAATTTCTTCTTTCCAGGTATAACTTTCTAAATTTAGGTCACTTCTTTTTTCTTTATCTTCATCTTTTACTTCTTCCACCTCTATATTTTGCACTAATTCTTTTGCTTTTTTTATTGTCATTGGAACTCTCGTTATCCATTTTAAATGTTGGATTAGTTGGAGATTTTCTTGATCATATAAAGCACTATCACAAACCATGATACTATCAAACTTTATTTGCTTTTTGAATTCTACTAAAACTTTTCCAAATACAGCTTTATCAGATTCATTTCCATCTCCTACTCTCACAAATAATGGAATATCTCCATCTTGGCTTGTTATTAAATCCAAGACACATTGTTTTAAGTCTGGTCTATGATCCCGAGAATATCCTTTCTTAATAAAAATTGGTCTTTCTTTAATAATTTTTTCTTCTTCCTGTTTCTCTTTATCTTCTTCCCTTTTATATTCTCCATCTAAATGAAATGATGTGGAATCTAAATGGGAGTATTTAAGGTCTATTTTAATTTTTTAATTACTTCTAAAACTACTTCAATAAAAATATCCATTTAGTCCATATTTATATAATTCATCCATTACTCTCCCAATTTTATCACCATTAAGGTAATCAGGTTTAATTCTTTCTCCTAACAATTTCTCAATGGCTTTATCTTGAAAAAACTGACTGAATAAATATAGAGGTCTTGAAACAAATCCTAGTCCATTGATTAAAATAGACTTAACTACTGTACCTGCTGAGATTTTTTCTCTAACATCTATTCCTAATTTATTATTAATTATTTTGACTATTCCTATTTCATCAATTAAACCAGCTACTATCCCTAAATGGTCTAAATTTTTAACTTGTATTTCTTCTAAATAAGACATTTTTCGCTCTTTTTTTACAGAGGAAACAACTTAAGCAATTATCCCACTTTTTTGTCTTCAAGAGCTTAAGCAATTATACTTAATTATTAACCCCAGGCTTGTAGTATTTAATGCTACTTTTTGAAGTGCGGGATCTGGGTTTAAACGAAAAGTTGCTAAAGACAAACATAAAAAATAATTTATAAAATTATTATCTACTTGATATATTTATTTGATAACTATGAAATCAACACAACTCATAAAACGCTCTAATAATGGTTTAAATACCTTAAAAATAGCTCTAATTTCCTCTTGCTTAATTGTTACCTTACCTAGAGAAGTGAAAGCCGCATCTATTAACATATTAAATCATAGTTTTGAGGGTCCGACTGCTCCTCAACAACGTAATGGTGCATTTTTTAATGAAAGAGGTAATATTAACAACTGGATAGCTACTTCACCAATAGGACAAACAGGGATTTTTAATCCTAGTAAATCTGATGCTAATACAACATTTGATAGCATAGTATTTGATAGTTATTATGATGAACCTGTTCCTTATGGGGTTCAAGTTGCTTGGAGTAATGGAGGAACTATTTCTCAGCAACTTTCAGCTACCCTACAATCTAATACCGAATATACTTTAGGTGTATATGTGGGACAAAGAAATAGAACTGGTTTTGTCGGGTACAATATAGAATTATTAGCAGGTAATACAGTGATAGCCTCTAATAATAGTATTACACCCGCTCCTGGAACATTTTCTTTGGTAAATGTTCATTATACTAGCAGTGATAATGACCCATTAATAGGACAATCATTAGGTATTCGTTTAAGTTCTTTTGGTATTCAAACTAATTTTGATAATGTGACCCTTGAGGCAACAGCAGTTCCCGAACCTTTAACTATTTTAGGTGCAGTAACTGCCATTGGTTTTGGGACAATGTTTAAACGAAAAGTTGCTAAAGACAAACATAAAAAATAATTTATAAAATTATTATCTACTTGATATATTCATTTGATAACTATGAAATCAACACAACTCATGAAACTCTCTAATAATGGTTTAAATACCTTAAAAATAGCTCTAATTTCCTCTTGCTTAATTGTTACTGTACCTACACAAGTAAAAGCAGCATCTATCAACATATTAAACCACAGTTTTGAAGGACCAGAAGCACCTTTAAACCGTTTTGGGGCATTTTCTATTGGTAATGGTAATATTAATAGTTGGGTAGCTAGTTCAAAAACAGGAGTTCTAAATCCTAGTAAATCTGATGCTAACGTAACATCTGATAGCATAGTATTTGATAGTTATTATGATGAACCTGTTCCTGATGGTGTTCAAGTTGCTTGGGGGAATGAAGGAGGAACTATTTTTCAGCGACTTTCAGCTACCCTACAATCTAATACTAAATATACTTTAGGTGTATATGTGGGACAAAGAAATAGATCAGGTTTTGTAGGATATAACATAGAATTATTAGCAGGTAATACAGTGATAGCCTCTAATAATAGTATTACACCCGCTCCTGGAACATTTTCTTTGGTAAATGTTCATTATAATAGCAGTAATAATGACCGATTAATAGGACAATCATTAGGTATTCGTTTAAGTTCTTTTGGTATTCAAACTAATTTTGATAATGTAACCCTTGAGGCAACAGCAGTTCCCGAACCTTTAACTATTTTAGGTGCAGTAACTGCCATTGGTTTTGGGACAATGTTTAAACGAAAAGTTGCTAAAGACAAACATAAAAAATAATTTATAAAATTATTATCTACTTGATAACTATGAAATCAACACAACTCATGAAACGCTCTAATAATGCTTTAAATACCTTAAAGATAGCTCTAAATTCCTCTTGCTTAATTGTTGCTATACCTACACAAGTAAAAGCAGCATCTATCAACATATTAAACCATAGTTTTGAAGGACCAGAAGCACCTTTAGCTTTTAACAGAGAATTTTTTACCACTAATATTGATGATTGGACAGTAAATTCAAATGCGGCTGTTGTCTTTAACCCCACTGCATCTCAAAATAACACAGGATTGAATACTTATTTCAGTCAGTCTCTTCCTGACGGACTACAAACACTTGCTATTAGTAGTGGTGATATTTCTCAAGAACTTGCAGTAACGTTACAAGCTAATACTAAATATACGTTAGGTGTATTTGTTGGACGAAGGAATAATGTAAGCTTCTCAGGATATAATATAGAATTATTAGCAGGTAATACCGTTTTAGCTTCTAATAATAGTATTACCCCTGCTCCTGGAACATTTACCAAAGAAAATGTTTATTATACTAGCAGTGATAATGACCCATTAATAGGACAATCATTAGGTATTCGTTTAAGTTCTGATGGTATTCAAACTAATTTTGATAATGTGACCCTTGAGGCAACAGCAGTTCCCGAACCCTTAACAATTTTAGGTGCAGTAACTGCTATCAGTTTTGGTACAATATTTAAACGAAAAGTTGCTAAAGACAAACCTAAAAAATAAATTTTTGCTAGTAGGAAATCATATTATTATATCCCTACAAATACCGATTTGTAGGGGTTTAACACTGTTAAACACCACCTTCAACGTAGTAGGGTGGGAGCCTTACTAATAAGACATAACTAACTCTCCTACCACATCTAAGCGTTTATAATCGCTCAGAATCATAAAAGTTTCAGATAGGGTTTCGGCTACACTAGGACTGATCCAACCCATTTGTCTTAGGATATGGATAGCTACAGCAGACTTAGCCCGTTTTGAACCATCAAGTACCTTAATAGCTAGTCCCATACCTTCTCCCACACGGCCAATACATTGAATCCCTTCAGCCCCTGCTTTGCTCACTAACTCCCCTTCTGTCAAACGCATCAACTCCGTATCAAAAGAGCCGGCCCCAGCCACCATCGTAGGATAATAGGTCATGGCTCGCAAAATACGTTCTAGATCAAGACGGTTCCCAGAGGATAGCTGAGCATATAAATGAGCCATTTGGGAGAGTTTCATTGAGTAGGTGGGTGCGCCACAATCATCGTGGGCCGCAATCAACTCAGGACCAGGAATACCCAATAACTCCCCAATTTTATCTAAAATTAACTTTTGTACGTGAGAAGATCGCTTCACATAGGTTTTTAACGGCCAACCTCGTTGCTGACAGACAGCCAACATTCCAGCGTGTTTTCCTGAACAATTATATTCCAGGGGACTATTGCGCCCTTTAGGAATGGGACATTGTAAAGCACTGGGGTCTATATCAGCCCGCCAGAGAACGTTAAAGACTTGTCTTGCCTGTTCAACGGTTCCTTGATGAGAACTACAAATAATGGCTAAGTCTTTATCGTTAAGGTCATACCTTTCTAAGGTTCCCGTGGAAGTAACGGACAAAGCTTGAAAGGGTTTAAGGGCCGAACGAACAAAGGCCGTGGTTTCTGGGTTTCCAGCGGCAGATAAGACTCGACCCCGATCATCACAGACAGTGGCCTCAACATAATGGGTTGATTCGACGATCCCCTCTCGCAGTAGGTGAACTTCTAGTTTTGGTGTTAGATGACGTTTCACTCTGGTGGTCATAGAAAATTAACTATTGACACTCTCGCCGTTAAGCTCCTATCGTCGCTGTAACGGGAGATTCTTGAAGCTGATCACAGCCCTTTCAAGTTACCCCTACTTAGGTCTTACACGATTATGTCTGAACCGAGCTTACTAGAATATCAGTTGCTATCTAGACACCCTTTTTGTGGTTCACTCTTCAAGCGTTTTGGCGTTTAAGCCAAGGTTTGGGACTGCCCGACCCTACCTGTCTCACGACAAAAGCCTTTTGCTTTTTCATTCACCAATTTTTATCGGTTACGGTCGTCACAGGCTTTTGAGGTTCCATCAAAAGACGCGACCTCATGTTTTTCGTAGTTTTCGCTACCACTGTCTTTTTTTTCCGTTCGACGGTGCTGCACTGTTTCAGCAGATTTTCACGCTTTTCGGTGGTGTTTCAACCTGAAGACACTACTAGACTAGCACAACTTTCTTGAAAGTGTCGATGCCACGCAGTTAATATATTTGGTCGGGGTTTCATCCCACCGAAGCGCATTCGTGTAACGGGGGTCTTCACCCCGACATCTAAGATAATTATAAGTATAGCCAAAGTAAGCTATCCCCTGCCATCAATAGGGCCAAAAGTCCCACCGTACGGGTTAAGCGTCCGAGGATTGGGCTAATTTGATAGGAGACAATCAGGCGATCGCGAGTTAACATTTCTGGGGGTTTAGGCCAAGTTTGCCCGTCGTACCATCCTGACTCTTCATAAAAGATAGTGGCTTTTTTCAAGCGATCGCTAACATAATGCCACCCGAAAAATAATTGTAGTAGAATCAAAGCTAAAACCAATCCTGCTCCTAGATTACTGAAGAGGACGAAAGGTAAAGCAGATTTACTGGGAGAAAAACTGGCCGCGGCAATAGGACTACTAATCAGCCAACCTATAATCCAAATCAAAGTTATTTTTCGGACAAAAAGACGGTTATCTAGGGTTGCCCACCGAAAAAACCAGGATTCCTTTAACTCCTCGTATTCATTAACCGGTTGTTGCTCTAGGGGCACTGGACAGACTTGTATGGACGATTGCCTCATGATGATGATGTTTGTGTAACTTCTAGTGATGAAAACTCTAGCCTTTCTGCATGACCCCAGAAGGCCTCTAAATTATAGAATTCTCTTTCTTCGGGTAAAAAGATGTGAACGATCACATCCCCAAAGTCTTGTAAAATCCAGTTCCCGTCTTGTTTTCCTTCGGTTTGTCGGGGAACTTGTTGATGAGACTGATAAACTTTTTCTTCAATTGCCTCTGCTATTGCCTTGACTTGGGTGCGAGAAAACCCTGTAATAATTACAAAGTAATCGGTTAAATAGGAGATTTCTGTAACTTTGAGTACACTAATGTCACTGCCTTTGCGATCGTCGGCTGCTTGGACTATAGTTAAAGCTAGGTTTTGGATTGATTGGTCGGTGGTGTTGTCGGTCACTGTTAAGTTTTTGAAATAGTTAGCGATAGTATTTGTTTAATGGGTCACTTATATTCCTTTATATTGTACAGATTTTTTTTTGAAGATGATTAGAGATGAGACATTTCTACAAACTCAATTAATCAAGTTCTTTTAATTAATAAATAACTACAGGGAACAAAATAGAGTGCCAGTAAAGTTGCCCCAAAAATCCCTCCGGCAATGACAATGGCTAAAGGAGGCCAAAATCCTCCTCCTCCTAATAACAAAGGAACAAAACCAATGGGGGTAGTAAAAGTTGTGGTTAAGACATGACGGGTAGAATGTATGACGATTTCTCTTACAGCGCGAGAATTACCTAATCTTGCTTCGGGATCATCTTTAATGGCAGTTAAAACAACGATAGAATCATTAATTGCCACTCCCACTAGACCTATGGACCCAATAATGGACATAAACCCGAAGGGATAGTCAAATAACCATAATGCAAATAATCCTAACCCCACCGAACAAATTCCCACCACACCAATGACTGCGGCTAAACGAAAGGATCCTAAAGATAATACTAAGATTGTCACCATGATAATAGTTAATACCCCAACCAAGGACAGTAACCTTCCCACTGCATTATTTCTCTCCGCTGATTCTCCGCCAATTTCTAGGGTATACCCACTGGGTACGACCAAATTAGCATTTTCTAGGCGTTTTTGAAATTCTGACAAAACTTGAGAAGGTAAAATACCCATTTCTACGAATCCTTGAACTGTATTAACTCTTTGTCCGTTACGTCGAGTAATTTGGTTAATTTCGGGTAAGATGGTCACATTTCCTAGAGAGGTGAAGGGTACTGACTGCCTATTTTCGGTTAAATAAAGGGAACGAATGTTATCTAAGTCTCCCCGTTGTAATCCATTGACTCGCACTCTTACGGGTAGTTCTTCGGAAGATTCCACAATTGTTCCTCCTGTAACCCCTTCTAAGGTCGAATTTAACTGGTTAGCAATATTAGCATTACTAAACTGGGTTAAACGGCTTTTTTCTTCATCTATTTGTAGCCCCAATTTCGCTAAATTCTCACTGAGACTATCACGGGTATGGGTAACGTGGGAAACTTGACTTAATTCTTGTCGAAATTTTTGGCCTAAATCGCTTAGAATATCTAGGTCAGAGCCATATATACGAAGTTCCACTGGTGCATCCACTGGAGGCCCTTGTTCAAGGGGACGCACTAATACCCTAGCATTAGGGTAAACTTTGTCCAGTTCCTTTTGTATAACAGGAATTAAAGCGCGAGAAATTTCTGGAGATTCTGTTTCCACCAAAGCTTGAGCATAATTTGGCTCATTTTTACGCCCTTCAACCAAATTATAGTAAAATCTAGGCGCACTTTCCCCAATAAACCACTGTACATTTTTCACCCCTTCGTGTTCTAAAATCAACTGACGCGCTTCTAAAACTTGACTACGGGTTTGAGCGAGGGCAGTAGAAGCAGGAAATTCTAACTCCAGATTAAATTGATCCCGATCCGCAGTAGGGAAAAACTGTTCTTGAAGGGTTCCTGCTTGCATAAAACCAATTATGGGTAAGCAAAGGGCTAATAAAATCCCCAGGATAGGATATTTAAACAGTTGATGTAAACTCCAGCGATATTTTTGGGTTAACCATCCCCAAGAAAATCCTTCATTAAACCATCGCAAGGGTAAAAAAGATGAGGGATCAGAATTTGGTGGGGGAAAATGAACCGTAATAGCAGGAATAATGCTTAAAGAGATTAAAAGAGAGAAAGTTAGGGCAATAATAACGTTAACACCAATTGTTCCCACAAATTCTCCCGATGGACCTGGTAATAAGGCAATGGGTAAAAACGCACAGACAGTGGTTAATGTGGAGGCAAGTAGGGGAATAAATAGATAATTTACGGACTTTTTAAGGGCTTTAATGGGCTTTAAGCCCATTTTTAGGTTATTTGGTACCTCATCCACTACAACGATCTCATTATCGATCAATAACCCCAAGGCCACGATCAATCCCGTGATTGACATTTGGTGAAAGGGAATCTCTAACCATTGCATCCCGGCAAATACCATCAACCCTGATAGGGGTAAAGCACATCCCACAATTAACGCCGATCGCCATCCCATCATCAATACAGTTACAGCAAATACACAACCTGCACCGAGTAAAAGATTGATAATCAAACTATTGAGGCGATCTTCAACATAAGGGGTTTGATCAAAGACAATATTAAGCCCTAATCCCCTGGGAAGATTCTCCTGAAAGCGATCTAAGGTTTGATAAACTTGTTGTGACCATTGGTCGATACGTTGATTCGATCGCACTAATAAGGCAATGGCGATCGCTGGATGTCCATTAATAAGGTGATTTCCGAGAAAGCTTTTCCCATAGGGGGTAATCGCTTGGACTAAAGGCTTTCAAGAAATAAAAGGAACAGAGAGTTAGCGGATCTTGGTACACAACTTTAAAATTTCATAATTGGCTTGTCTGAAAAAACAGAAGAAATAGATTAAAATGAAGAGGTAAAAAGATTAGAGAGAGTAAATTGAAGCTAAAACAGACAAATCATCCCTTAACCCCGTCGATGGTCGATGATTTACGTTTAGCAGCCTCAAAAATGACGGGAGCAGAGCGTCGTTCATTTCAAGCTGAAATGTGTCTCAAGTATTGTGGAGGAAGTGCCAGACAAACCGAAATCGTGTTTGGTTGGGGGAGAAAAAATGTTCAACTTGGATTACATGAAAAACGAACTGGGATAGTGTGTTTAGGATTACAATCAGTCAATAGTGGATGTAAAAAATGGGAGGAAAGATACCCAATAGTTGCCCAATCATTGAAAGAAATAGCCGAAGCTCACGCACAACAAAACCCCACATTTAATAACCCCATTGCCTATACAAGATTAACGGCGGCTGAAGCCATTAAACAATTAAGAAATCTAGGATATAATGGAGAGGAGGTTCCTGCTGCTTCGACAATGGCAGATATTTTAAATCGTTTGGGCTATCGATTAAGAAAAGTGGTAAAAGCTAAACCTAAAAAAAAATCTCGGAGACGGACGCTATCTTCGAGAATATAGAGAAAAAAGATAGAAAAAAAGACCCTTCTGTGAAACGTTTAAGTATGGATTGTAAAGCAACTGTGGAAATAGGAGAATATTCACGTGGCGGACAAACCAGAGGTTATAATCAAGCTCAAGATCATGATATGGGAACTAAAGAAAAATACGTTCCTTGTGGGATTGTAGATAAAGAGACAGGGCAACTTTATGTAACTTTTGGAAGTTCTTATAAAACGAGTGATTTCATGGTAGATAACTTGGAGCAATGGTGGACAAGTCTGAGTATAACTGAAAAGCAGCAACTAGAGAACATCCAATTTAAAGTTGATAATGGACCAGAAAATAGTGGAAGAAGAAGGCAATTTTTGAAGAGAATGGTAGAGTTTGCCGACCAAACTAAGAAATCTATTCAATTACTATATTTTCCTCCTTATCACAGTAAATATAATCCCATAGAAAGATGTTGGGGAATTTTAGAGAGGCATTGGAACGGAACACTTCTGAGAAATGCTCAAACGATGTTAGCTTGGGTAAAAACTATGACATGGAAAGGCTTAAATCCGATAGTTAAGTTAAGTAAAAAAGTTTATCAAAAAGGCATTTCTTTAACGAAAAAAGAGATGAAGGAAATTGAGAAACGTTTAGAACGTAATCCTCACTTACCTAAATGGGATATTTTGATTAGACCCAGTTAGTCTAAAAAGTTAATAAGAGTGTAAAATTAAGTGAATTTCCTTTTTAAAAATAGTCAAAGCTAATTTAAAAGTTAGCGTATTTCTTTCTTTTAGATAGGGAGGTTTTTGTTCGCGGAAAGTATCCGCGAACAACTTTTTATTTTTCCCTTTTCGCTTATTTGAGATGTTCTACAAACAGATTCTGAGAATGGGTGGGAAACTTTTTCTTGGAAATCACCTTGCAATATTCTTTTATTCAAAATAACATTAACTCTATTTTGAGTTGCCATTAATTCCTCATCATTTTTAATGGGACGAGGGGGAAACTCCATTACCAACTGTAAATAATAATTATTAGCTTCTTTTAAACCAATCGTCATTTTTCCAAGTCTCCTTACTATAGTTTGCGTGAGTTAAAATTTTATTGCTCAAATGTTATTAGATGATTATATAATAAAAAGAAAGTCAGACAAATAAAACAGTGGTTAAAACACCATCTAAACCTTTAATCCTAGAAGAATTTTTAATCCTTCCTGAAACAAAACCCGGGACGGAATTTATTAAAGGAAAAATTAGACAAAAACCTATGCCACAAGGAGAACACAGTTTATTACAAGGCGAACTTTGTGAAACCATTAATTTTGCAGCAAAACGACCACAAATAGCTAGAGCATTTCCAGAATTACGTTGTACCTTTGAGGGAAATTCTATTATTCCTGATGTATCTGTTTTTCGTTGGTCAAGAATTCCTAAAACTTCAGCAGGAAAAATTGCCAATCGTTTTGAAATACATCCTGATTGGTCAATTGAAATTTTATCCCCTCGTCAAAGTTACACGAGAGTATTAGAAAATCTGTTATATTGTTCTCAATATGGCACAGAATTGGGTTGGTTAATTGATCCCGGAGAAGAAAGTATTTTAGGGATTTTTCCCGAACAAAAAGTACAATTATTTCGAGGCAAGCAACAATTACCTATATTAACGGGAATTGATTTACAGTTAACCGTTGAACAAATATTTAATTGGTTAAAATTTTCTTGAATTTGATTATTTTTTGTCCCAAAGATGAAACTGTAAAGTAGTTTGATTTATAAATTTTCCATTTCTTGCTTAGCCCACTCTCTATATTTTGGATTAGGATCGAATTGGTGTATGTAGTTTAGAATTATTCGCTTTTCATACTTATTTAACGAGTTATTTGTTAAATACTCTTGTTTCAAGATTTCCATTGTTTCAACTTCTTTCTCAATATAAAATTGTTTATGAGCTATTTGTAATTCATTAGATTTATTAGTATTTTTTATATTCGGTGAAAATATTACAGATACTAGCATAGATACTGTAGCAACTAACAGAATAGTTAAAGTAGCTAAACCAACGAATTTGTCAAGGGATTCAGTCCGAGACATAGAGTTAAGAATTACTCTTGAAAATTCATCAGGAGTTTTCTTAGAAGAAGAAAGATTTGTATCTGTTTTTTCTGATGTTTTCTCTTCTATCTTAGGGTGTGGAGGAAATGAAGCCGAATGATAATAATAAGTACTATTATTATCTGTCCCTGCTCCTTGTCCTTGAACATCGATACAATATCCGAATTATATCATCTCAAATTATCTGGAGACTGAAACGAAGAATTACTGATCTTAAAAAATAAAATTGGGGGTGACCAGAAAATCAGGGGTGCAGGTTCCCCGCCTGTCTTGATGCAGTCGCTCCTTGATGGGAACCACCAAGACCGCGCTGCATCGCTTTACGGCGCACAGTCTAAGATTTTATGTTACACTCAGAGTACGCCAATAAATCTAGCGTCAAATGATAGTCTTAGAGTTTAAGATAAAAGGGAAAACAAAGCAGTATCAAGCCATCGACGAAGCCATCAGAACATTCCAATTTGTTCGCAATAAGTGCTTGCGTTATTGGATGGATGGTCAAAAGGTTAATCGTGCCGAACTATATCGGTACAATACTAAACTGCGATCTGAATTTTCTTTTGTTCAAGACCTAAACTCTCATGCTTGCCAAGCTTCTGTAGAAAGATGCTGGTCATCTATAGCTAGATTTTTTGATAATTGTAAAAAACAAATCCCTGGCAAAAAAGGTTATCCACGTTTCAAGAAAAATACTCGTTCAGTTGAGTATAAAACCAGTGGATGGAAACTTTTAGACCCGAAACATATTGAGTTTACTGATAAAAAAGAAATTGGTAAACTCAAGCTAATTGGAACTTGGGATTTAGCTTTTTATCCTCAAGATAAGATCAAAAGAGTTAGGTTAGTGCGTAGAGCAGATGGTTATTATTGTCAATTCTGCATTTCTGTTGATATCAAAGAAGAATTACCACCAACTCATCAAACCATTGGTTTAGACGTTGGTTTAAAGGAATTCTATACTGATTCAATGGGGCAAACTGAACCAAACCCTAGATTTTATCGTCAAGGAGAAAAAAGATTAAAGTTTCATCAACGGCGTATTTCTCGAAAAAAGAAAGGCTCAACCAACCGTAAAAAAGCCATTAATAAACTTGGTCGTAAACATCTCAAAATAAGTAGGCAACGTGAAGAACACGCTAAGAGACTAGCGCGTTGCGTAATCCAATCTAACGATTTTGTCGCTTACGAAGATTTGAGGATTAGGAACCTAGTTAAAAACCATTGTTTGGCTAAGTCAATTAATGATGCTGGTTGGTATCAATTTAGAAAATGGTTAGAGTATTTTGGAAAAAAAATGGGCAGAGTAACTGTTGCAGTTAATCCTGCTTATACAAGCCAAATTTGTTCTAATTGTGGGGCTGTCGTTAAAAAATCCTTATCTACAAGGACTCATGTTTGTGCTTGTGGATGTCGATTAGATAGAGACGAAAACGCAGCCATAAATATTCTTAATCGAGCCTTGGGTACTGTAGGGCATACAGGAACCTGGATCTTAGATCCGAACACTTCAGGAGATTTGTCCTCTACTTTTGTTGGAGCAATCCTGCATCAGCAAGACGAGTCGTTGATTGAAGAATCCCCGTGCCTTTAGGTCGGGGAGTGTCAAATTAACCCACATCACACCCCCTACACCAACATATTTATTGAGGACGATTACCGTAGAAAAGTTGCATACTTTCCACGGTTAAAACTTGGGGAGGAGTTGCATCGGGAGGATAAAGAAAATCAACTTCAACCTTTCTTTGTTCCCCTGGTTTCAAATTAAATCTCACCAAAGGTTCTCCTTTTTGTCCTTGTCGCTGTACTAGATGAAAGAAACGTTCTTGAGGTTTTCCCTGCCGATCTTCATAATTCACCTGTACTGTTCCCCGAAAGAATACTTGACCTTCGGGACGACGGGAAAAGATTAGGCGATCGGCGTATTCATTTTTCTTAAAAGGAGTTTGCAAGGTTACAGCAACGGTTTGGGGTTGATTAGTTTTATTAACCAAAGGCAAAGTTAAACTATAGTGTACCCCATAGTTACCATGAGCTTTATAAGCAGTATCAGGATAACGCACTAACATGGGTGCGCTTTGTATCTGTCGAGTGCCGTGGGTTCCGGTTGTTACCGTACTTAGGGGATAAGAAAACGCCCCACCTCGTCCAGGAATACTCAGGTAAGGTTTATCCGCTCCATCGCTCAGTGTTGCTTCCCATTCCGATCCCACAGAAATACCAGCAACACGGCCATAAATGGTTTTATCCCCATAGTCAGTATCTAGGGGGGTGGGGGCTAAATCTCTGGGATAGATTAAAGCGCCTTGGGTGATAATTCTTCGCCATTCGTTGAGGTTGGGTTGTCGATAAGAAATCTTGACTTTTTCTTTGTCCCCTTCCTGATATTTAATTTGTTCTGGAACTTCATACAGGGCTAAATTAGCCATATAAAGTGGTCCATCGCTATGTACCCGTAAAAAAGTTGAGCGCGCACCACTGGGTTGAATGGGGAGGGCAAACAACATCCGACTTTGGTAAGGTGGAATAGAAATAAGACGGGATAATTCTTTTTGGTTAACCCCTCGTAAAATGTCCCCCATTAAACGGGAACCCGGACCGGAAAAAACTTGCCCCGATGGATCTTCAACGATAGGAGGAAGATTAATGAACGGTGCATCAGAAGAGTTAATATAACTGATTCCTTGCTTGATATTGACCATTATGGTCTTAGAGGTAGGGTTATGTACCAAAAGACCTTGATAAAGGGTTTTATTCCCTTGAGCCGGTCGGGAAATATGATGGGTGAAAACGTCAAAACGGCCTTCTACCGCATGATTGAGATGCGCTCTAGGGTTTCTTTTGCCATTAACAGGAAAGGTGGATAATAAAACCCCTTCCCTAGAAACAACTTCCGGGCTATTGCTATTGAAAACTAAAACATCATTGAGTTGCCCAGGTAAAGGGCGTATCTCTTGAGGTTGAGTGATAAATTGAGGGTTCCTTTCCCTGTAGGTCAAAGGATAGGAGGCTGTTTGTGCGATTAGAAGTGGTGATAGTAATGAAAGCATAGATATAAAACCAGCAATTTTAAAACAGAGTTAATTATTTTAGCTTTTTTTTAGATTGCCGTCATTGAGGAGTAATTGTCAATTCATAGATAGAAAAGAACCAAAACAGGATAAATTGGTTCCCATTACTTTTGTAAATCGCTCTAGGCTAACACAAACTTTCGTTGAAGGGTCAGGATCGTTCCATTGAAATTTTGAATCTTGACTATAGGGGGTGACTGGGAGACGTGGTGACTGGGTGACTGGGTGACTGGGTGACTGGCAGTGTGAGGATCCTCGGGACACTCACTCAACCAAAATATTTAGACACCCACTTGAAAAGTGCGATCTACTTACCCATACCCAACTGCTGAGCTTTCTGATAAACTTTTCCTTCCGTTAATAGGGAGGGTGCAATAACCACCTCAACTTCCTGCATTTCTTTGAGATCCTTGGCTCCTAAGGTTCCCATACTGGTTTGTAAGGCTCCTAATAAATTATGGGTGCCATCGTCTAATTTAGCAGGGCCGGTGAGAATTTCCTGGATGGTGCCTGTGGTTCCCACATTGATACGGGTTCCTCTGGGTAATACAGGGGAAGGGGTGGCCATACCCCAATGATAATCCCTGCCAGGGGACTCGGCGGCACGGGCAATGGGAGATCCGATCATCACTGCATCGGCACCACAGGCGATACATTTACAGATGTCTCCCCCGGTGACAATACCTCCATCGGCCACCACTGGAACATAACGGCCTGTTTCTCGTTGATAATCATCCCTGGCCGCTGCACAGTCTGCGATCGCAGTTGGTTGGGGAACTCCTACCCCTAACACTCCCCGAGAGGTACAAGCTGCCCCCGGACCAATACCGACTAAAAGGGCGGCTGCTCCTGCTTTCATCAAGTTTAAAGCCACTTCATAAGTAACACAGTTACCAAAAATGACAGGCATGGGCATTTCTTGGCAAAATCCCTCTAAATTAAGGGGCGTAATCGATTCTGGGGATAAATGGGCCGTAGATACCACCGTTGCTTGTACAAATAATAGATCCGCTCCGGCTTCTGCAACAATATTTCCATATTTAGATGCACCGGCAGGGGTTAAACTGACTGCGGCAATACCACCGTTGTTTTTGATCTCAATGATGCGCTGTTTAATTAATTCTGGTTGAATGGGTTTTGCGTATAGTTCCTGCATTAACCCCACAAACTCAGATTTACCTACGGAAACAATGCGATCGAGAATTGGCTTAGGATCTTCGTAACGAGTTTGAATCCCTTCTAAATTAAGAACACCGATCGCTCCTAAGTCTGAGAGTAACCCGGCCATTTTCACATCCACCACACTATCCATAGCACTAGCTAAAATGGGGATGCTCCGTTCAATACCACCAATAGTCCAGGAAGTATCGGCTAAACTAGGGTCTAAGGTACGATTGCCAGGTACAAGAGCGATTTCGTCTATCCCGTAAGCACGTCGGGCTGTTTTGTTGCGACCAATAATAATATTCACTTCTATATTCCATTCCCTAAGTATTAAATTAGGCTACCAAATTTTGAGGGTTTTGGGAAAGGGGTTCGTCTGCTAATGTTGATTTTAGGAACTATAATAGTCCTAGAAAATCTGATTAGTAATCAGTGCAAATCTTTGGTGGTGTGGGTAAGTATTATGAAAATAAACAGTTCTCCGAAGCGACGGGACTATGGCTTACAATGTCCTAAAAAGTTTAAACTTCACAGAAAACATCATTCTTGGGTGGGTTGGGGTGTCGGTGTTGTTTTGTTGGGACTTGGTGGGGGAACGGTTGCCGGGGGTTTATTGGTGCAACAAAACCTGACTCCTATGGTTGAGCAGCAACTTAGCCGTTTTCTTAATCGTCCTGTAGAGTTGGGAACATTAGAAACATTTTCTTTCAATTATATTCGCTTTGGTTCTACGGATCTCTTATCTACACCAACTGATCCGGCTAAGGTGTCTATGTCAGCTTTGAAAATTTCTTATAATCCTCTTAGCTATATTATTAATGGAAAATTAGAAATTGAAGTAACTGCTATCGAACCTTCTGCTTATTTAGAACAAGGTAAAAACCGTGATTGGTTAGTAACTAAGTTTAATAAATTAAATCCTAATAGTCCTGTCCGTTTCAAACATTTGACTATCGAAAAAGGTCAAGCTATTGTTGTTTCTCGTTCTGCTGAGGGGGAGAAAGAAGATCCTATAAACTTACAAAACTTATCAGGAATTATTCAAGTCATTCATGAGAGGAGAGAAATAAAATTTCAAGTAAATTCTCAGATAGTTGATAGTGGAAAGTTAAATGTATCTGGAGTATATGATCGAAATGAGAAAGCTACTAATTTATTGGTTAGGGGAAACCAAATCAATGCTAATAGAGTTAGTCAAATTTTGCCTATTCCTATAGAGTTAAAATCAGGTAAAGTTGATGCTAATTTAGAAGTATCATACGGCAACAAAAAAATAAAAAATTTACAAGGTGTCGCTAGGTTAAACCAAGTTAGTACGAGAATTAAGGGTTTACCTCAATCTTTAGTTGCTGAAGGAAACTTAATGTTTAAAGGTAGAAGAATTAAGTTTGATGAGGTTACTACTAATTTTGGAGAAGTTACAGGTATTGTTAAAGGAAATATTGATTTAGATGAGGGTTTGAACTTAACAGCAAATACTCAAGTAACTTCAATTAAAGATGTTTTTAAAACTATTAAGCAAGACCCAAAAAATATGTCAGTATCTGGCAAGGTTGAAGGAGATTTAAAGGTTATAGGGGGCTTTAAAAATCCGCAGGTCTTCATATCTTTAAAGAACAAAGATAAAATAAGAATTGATCGGGTTGATTTTAGTAATGTAAAAGCAAATTTAGGGATCAATAAGCATCAAATTACTATTAATAGTTTTCAAGCTGTTCCGACAATGGGTGGACAAGTAATAGGAAAAGGCAATATAAATCTTAATTCATCTTCTCGTTTATATTCTATCGATATTGAAGGTAAAGGTATTCCTACAGCTAGTTTGGCTAGTCTCTATGAAACAGATATTCCTAGCTATATTCATCAAGTTTCTACTCGTGTTAATTTATCAGGAAATCTCCAGAATAATACAAGTTTTAAAGCCAGAGGTGATGCTAATTTCCAAGCAAAAAGCGGAACAATAAAAGCCGAAAATTTTAGTTATAGTAATGGTGATTGGGGAGGAGATGTTATTGTTTCAGGTATTGATGTAGATAATTTTAATCTTCCTATTAAAAAGGGTAAAATACAAGGCAGATTTGCTGTTTCAGGAAACAGTAAAAAAACAATTAAAGATAGTTTAAAAGCCAATGGAGAATTAACAATAAAAGTTAATAATGGTTTTATAAATGCTAAAAATATACAATTTTTCCAAGGAAACTGGCAAGCTAAACTAGGGGTAAAAAATACTGAAATTAGGCAACTATTGCCTAAAACTGGTTTACAAGGTAGATTCAACGGATTTTTTGATGTTGCGGGTAATCTAGAATCTAATCTTAACAATATTCAAGGTCAAGGTCAGGGAAGTTTGACCATAGGTGGAGGAAAAATTGTTGCTAATAATCTTTACTTAAATCAAGGTAAATGGTCAACTGAGATAACGAGTCAGAATGTTGATATTAAGAGTTTAACCAATAAAGTACCTGCAAAATTATCGGGAAAATTAAACAGTAATCTAACTCTAACAGGAGATATTACTCCTGAAACTTTTCTAAATAGTATTGAAGGAAAAGGTAACATCACATTATCCCTATCTCAAGGGGCGATCGCAGCTAAGGATCTCACCATTACTCAAGGTGACTTTACTACTACCTTGATCCCTACTTCTCTCCCTCTAAAAACAATATCTACTAACTTAACTGGAAATTTAGCAGGAAACTTAGAGATTACAGGAAAATTAGACAAAATATCCCCAGAATATATACAAGCTAAAGGAAACTTACAATTTAGTCAAGGATTACCCTATATCAACCGTTCTCTAACCACAGCTATACAATGGGATGGACAAAGATTAATTTTAGATGAGATCACAGCATCGGGGTTAACAGCAAAAGGATGGTTAGACGTTGATTTAAAGAACAAGAAAGGTATATTATCATCAATTAAAGGATTTTCTTTCGATATTGACGGAAAAAGTTTTGATATAGCTAGTTTTCCCTTATCCTTACCCGTTGAAAATGTAAACTATTCAGGAAAACTAGACTTTAAAGGGGCGATCGCCGGAACACCTCAAACCCCTAATATTGAGGGAGAAATGGCGTTAGTTAACTTAAAAGTAGAAGATATTACTTTCGAGCCTGTAATAAGCGGAAATATTCTCAAAAATCCCGAAAAAGGACTAGAATTAACTTTAAAGGGGACAAAAGACCAGATCCATTTGCAACTTGATCCCCAACTCAACCCCCTTACTGTAACTATTAAACAGGAAAACATAGATTTAGTCGCTAATAAAGAAGACGATCGTTGGAAAATAGATATTAGTTCCCTTTCCTTACCTATTATCCAAAAAATTGCTCAAACAAAGCTCAAAAATAATCCTTTACTCCTGCAACCCATGACAGGAAAATTATCCGGTCAATTTACTTTAGACTTAGATAGTGGGGCGATGGCCGGGGAAAAGGTTGCTATTCTCAATCCCATTGTAGGGACAATTCAAGCGAAACAAATTGAGGGAGACTTTCACTATGTAAACCAAACCTTAGCAGTCAATAATACTAAAATTTCCACTCATAACAGTCAATACGACCTAAATGGACAATTTAAACAAACCCCTAATGGTCCAGAAATAGCAGCTAATGTGAACATTAATAGGGGTAAACTCCAGGATATTCTAGAAATACTACAAATTTTTGATCTAGAAGACCTAAAACGGGGATTAAACCCCCCAGAATACGCAAAAGCAGCCGATCTTTATCAAAACGATCATAGTTCCCAGACTCCTCTGTTTCAAGTAGAAACAGCAAAACAGTCTCTTGGCGATCGCCTAGAAACCTTCGACCAAATTACCAAATGGTTAGGAAAAAATAAAGAGGAAAAACAAGAAAATAAAACTTTACCTGAGTTAGAACTGTTAAAAGGAGACTTTTCCGGAAAAATTGCCGTAAATATTACCCCAAACACTGGATTAAAACTAAACTTCGATCTCATGGGACAACAATGGGAATGGGGAAAATATCAACTCACCCAGTTTCAGGCCAAAGGAAACTGGAAAGAAGGAATGTTGACCCTAGAACCGTTTAATCTACAATTAAAAGATAGTGTAATTCAATTTGTCGGTCGTATTGGCCAGACAACCCAACAGGGACAGTTACAGGTAGTAAATATTCCCCTAGAAACCCTGTCACAAGGGGTTAACCTTCCCTCCCTTGTCACCTTGGGAGGAAAACTTAACGCCAATATGAACTTAGGGGGAACCCGTGACAACCCTCAAGCATCGGGAAAATTAGCTATTGAACAACCTAGCATCAATCAAACTCTGTTAGACTCTACTCAAGGACAATTTACCTACGAAAAAGGTCAATTTAACTTTATCGCAAGTAGTATTCTTGATCGCCAGAGTGAACCCTTGACCATAGAAGGAACCTTTCCCTACATTTTCCCCTTGGCCAAAGTGCAACCCCAAAGCGATCGCTTCTCCCTCAAGTTTCAGGCCAGAAACGAAGGGTTAACCCTACTCAATATCCTCACTAGAGGACAACTCGCTTGGTTAGGAGGAAGAGGAGAAGTACAATTAAACTTATCGGGAAAAGTTGACCCAAAACGGGGTATTCCCTATGAACTACAAGCAGATGGTTTAGCCCTAGTTAAAAACGCCACTATTGCTACCAAAATGATTCCTAAAAGCCCGTTTCAACAGGTTCAGGGCAAAATTTTCTTTGACTTAGATACCATTGCCTTTGATAGCCTACAAGGGAGTTTTAGTGGTGGTGAATTTAATATTAATGGTTCTTTACCCCTATTAAAACTAACTCAAAATAACCCATCTGTAACCGTTCAGATGAACAATATAGCCCTTAACCTCCCGCAAATGTATCAAGGGGGGGTACAAGGAAATTTGAACATTGGTGGCAGTGTATTTAATCCTGAAATTGGGGGAGAAGTCAATCTATTTTCTGGACAAATTTTACTCAAAGAAAATGGGAAGAAACCTCGGTCAAACAAGGCTTTATTTGGTAGCACAAAACTCAATAATTTGCAAGTAAACTTAGGAGAGAACTTGACCATAAATCGTTTGCCTATTTTAAACTTTCTTGCCACAGGAAATTTAGCCTTAAACGGAACATTAGCAGAACCAAAACCAACAGGAACTATTACCTTAGAAAATGGTCTAGTTAATCTCTTTGCCAGTCAGTTACGATTAGCAGGAGGGAAAAATAATACCGCACAATTTATACCAGAAAAAGGATTTGATCCTTACTTGAATATTAAACTATTTGCCTCTGCAACAGAAACCACACAAAATACTGTTAATATTAATCCGAATTCTCCAGAAATACCAGATACTTTTAGCGCAACTAAAAATAGTTTAGAGACAGTAAGAATCAAGGCAAACGTAGAAGGATTTGCCAGTAAAATTACTAAAAGAATTCAATTAAGTAGTCAGCCCAAACGAAGTCAACAGCAAATTGTCACCCTTTTAGGAGGAACTTTTCTTAATACATTAGGCACAGGAGAAACCACACTAGGATTAGCAAATTTAGCAGGAAATGCAGTCTTAGGAACTGTTCAAGGGGCAATTGGCGAAGCATTAGGATTAAGTGAATTTCGGATTTTTCCTACTCCTTTAATTAACAAAGAAGACTCCCTTGATACCTCTAATATCGGTTTTGCCGCCGAAGCTGGACTCGATCTAACAGAAGATTTTTCTCTGTCCATTCAAACTATTGTTAACGGCGATAGTCCTCCCAAGTTAGGTTTACAATACCGTATTAATGAGAGTACAGTTATTAGAGGATCTAGTAATTTTTCTGATGATAATCGGGGAAGTATTCAATTTGAACAACGATTTTAAGAGATAAATTTTCTTATGGTATCCTGGTTTAACAAAATGCCTGGTCGTGCCTATTTATTGATTGGAGTGATGATATTCGGTGTGGCCAACTCTGTCACCCGTAAATTGACAGAAATAGGCGCAGAAAATCTTATTGATGGTCGTAACCCTATTTCTTTGTGTAATGTCTTATTTGTAGGAAATTTGTGCGCTTTAATAGCTTTGATTGGAGTTTATTCTCGTCAACTAAACCCCACAGCTTTTCGTCATCTATCCTCAAAAAATTGGTGTTATTTGTTGTTAGTAGCTTTATTATCTGGTGCTTTGGCACCGGGTTTATTTTTTAGCGCCCTTGAGCAAACAGCAGTCAATAATGTTATTTTAGTTAGTCGCATTGAACCCCCTTTAATTTTATTATTATCCGTTATATTTTTACAGGCCAGGGTTAATAGTTGGGTAGTAAGTGGTGCAATTGTATCAGCAGTTGGGGTTGTCCTCACTGTAGTTTTACAACCCCCTGGAAGCGAGATGATCCAGATGTCAGCTTTTCAACTAGGAAGAGGAGAGTTAATGGCAACCGCAGGAGCAGTATTTTCAGCGATCGCTAATATTATCAGTCAAGTGAGCTTAAAAAATGTACCCTTGGGGTTATTTAATGTAGTGAGAACTGCATTTTGGACAATTATTTTCTTTGCGATCGCATGGTATTTATTTGGGATAGAACATTTCATGGATGTATCCTCCCCTTTGCTGTGGAAATGGATGGTTTTTTATGGAACAGTTATCGTTGTTATCGGCCAGTTATCTTGGTTTGCTGGTTTAAAACGTAGCAACGCTTCTGAGGTATCTTTAGCTAACTCTTTCAACCCCATTGCCGGTGTTTTAGCTGCTTTTTTTATTTTAGGAGAAACCCCAACAGCAGCGCAATATATAGGAGGTTTAGTGATTTTAGGAGGAATTATTCTTAATCAAATTGGAATTGTTAGAGAAAATAAGTTACCCTCAAAAACCAGTGTTTCTTCATCCGTAGGGTTTAAAGGAGTTTAAGGATTTATTATAAGTTCGTAGTGAAGGCTTTAGCCATCAATGTAACTGTTTTTTTGTCCTAAAGGACTTACTACATACTTATATTTTGAACTTTTCAGGAACGAATTATCAACCTATCTAAACTATTTTCTAAGTCTTGGGTTAAGGTAGTTACAGCTTGACGACGGCTTTTTTTATAGGCATCAAAACGATCACTAAGCGAGATAGGATCACCCACAGTTATCAAGGCTTTTTGTTTACCTAGTTGGGGACGAAAGAAAGGATTTTCCCCTTTGATTTTTGCGACAACATCCCACAATAATAATACGGTATCCGCAAATCTTTCCGCACTAGGTTTATCCTTAACATAATAACCAGTTACTGCCACAAAAGACTCCACTAAACGCATATGCCACATTCTTAAACTCGCTTCTTCAGCAATGCGATCGCCTAAACCTTTTTCCACCGAAGATAATTTATTTATCTCCTTAAAATCATCCCGATAAATATAGTCCCATCCCGCTTGTTCCAAACGACGACAGCGATCAATTACGGTTCCTTTTGGCTTAAGATTAAAATAAGTTTCTGCTACTTCTAAGCTAGTATTGAGTAATTTTTGTAACCTTTCTTGTAAGGTTTGCTCTGAGTTATTTCCTAAATTTTGATGATAAAATTGCCTATAAAAGTTTTCCATTACCACTAAAAAATGTTGCCCTAATCCATATAATCTTTCGTACAGTTTTGGTGTTTCCAAGGAATGATTGTTAGAAGAAATACCAGCATCTTTTTCCAACTGGGTTAATAACTTTTCAATTTCTTGCCAAGGAGGAGAAACATAGAAATATTGAATGCCAATAGGAACAAGAAAAACCGCTTCTTTGCGGTTACTTTTACGTAAATCTTCTGCACACCAAAACCCCAATTGAGAGATCCCTGGTTCCAGGGGACTAATAATTTCATTATGCCCATTGGTTGCCCCTTCTGGTGCTGCTGAAATAGGGAATTGACTATTAACAAATAACTCTCTTGCTGAACGTAAACCAGGAATATCTAACTTACCCCTTTGTATGGATGTTCCCCCTAAATTAGAGTATAACCAACCCACAGTAGAACCTGCCCATAGAGGAATCCCTCGATCATACATAAAGTGGGAATGAAGGGGATTTTCTAAACTAATTTTCTTTTCTTTAGCCACCTTTGGCAACAGTGTCCACACTAGATGTCCCATGCAATAGGGATCGTTAATACTGGGGTGACGAAAAGCCATTAAAAAGCGAATTTTTTTCTCTTGAAATTGTTGATATAAATAGGCTAATTGTTCAACATTATTACCTTCAATTTCTTGAATTGTGGTTTGCCATTGTAACCATAAAGGTAAACAATTTTTGACACCACGGTAAAGCCAGGGGTTAAAATTAGGGGGAATATACTCTAAAGGTGGTTGAGCATGGATTGAGGCTTGATTCATTTTGTTATTTTATAATTTATCGAGTTTAGACCTGATATCATCAATTTCAGCTTGGGAATTTTTCTCTTTTAATTTGGCAATTTCTTGTTCTACTTTTTTATTATTTTCTAACTCCCTAAATTTACTTTCTAGAGGATCAGAAAATTCTCCAATTGTAGTAGATTGTACTTCTAATTCTAAGATTTGTTGATCAATTCTCTCAAAGAGATTATCAGAATTGTAAGGATCAAAATCTCCTAAAACTTCGTGGAGTTTTTGGGAGGACATAGCAGAACGAAGTCGGGCTAAATAAAGACTTTTTTTGGCCTTAGCTTCCCGTTCTTTATGTTCAATTGTTCTTAACTCATTTTTCAGTTTTTGAATAATCTCATTTTGTTCTATAAGTTGGCTTTGAATACTATCAGCTTGTTGTTGATAAGATTGACGTTTAAATAAAGCTTCTCTCGCTAAACTTTCGCCGCCTTTGGCCATAGCTAACTCAGCCCGTTCGTACCAAGTTGCGGCAGCTTTTTCATAACGAGATAATTGACGTTCTGCACTTTTATGGGTTGCGATCGCCTCTGCCAAAGCCCGACGCATAGCAATCAATTCTTGTTCCATCTTACTGATGGCTTCATCTAATAATTTTTCGGGATCTTCTGCCTCATTAACTAAACTATCCAGATGACCCCGAACAACCCGACCGACTCTTTCTAACCATCCCATTCTTGTTCTCCTAATCTTCTTTTATAGTTTCTAATAACAGTTTACCAAGTTTCTTAGTCTTAAGTAATCAGAAAAAGTTGTTAATAATAACGATTACTTAATATTCATACTGGGTGAAACCTGGGAATCTAAAACCTCTCGTTGTTGCATTTGTTCCAGATATTTAACTTGTTGGGGTAATAGTTGTGAGGGAACTTGATTGATCCCATTTTGCATTTCTAAACGGGTTTTATGATTAAATCCCAAGGGAATATCACTTTGATTATTTTCTTCCATATTTAATTGTTGTTTAATAGACTGACGAACTTGTTCATTTTGGGACACAGGTGGGTTATTTACCGGAGGTGCTGGGGGTTGAATGGTTACAGAGGGAGGTTGAGGAGCAGTTTGTGTTAACTGTTGTTGCATCACTTGACAAACTTGTTCATTTTGGGACACAGGTGGGTTATTTACCGGAGGTGCTGGGGGTTGAATGGTGACAGTGGGAGAGGTTGCCAGTTGAGGAGCAGTTTGTGTTAACTGTTGTTGCATCATTTGACGAACTTACTCATCTCTCGAAAGCAGTTGACTACTGATGGGAGGGGGTGGGGGTTGAATAGAAGAAGGAAGGGGACGAGGAATTTCTGCAACCGGAATAGTAGAAGCTAAGGGGGCAGTTTTAGGGGGTTGAGGAACTTTTAGAGGGGTGGAGATTTGAGGTTGTAGAGAAGGGGGGAAAATGGCGTTAGTCAGGCTTAAAGGTTGATTAACGTTAACCACATTTTGAGTTGGTCCCGGAGGTAGAGGAGAGGGTTTCTGGAGTTTTTGAGGAGACTGGGGAGAAATACAAGGATTAGAAACCGTACTTAGTCTGTCTAAAGTGAACTTATCCGGGGACTTTTTGGCAATATTAAGACTGTTGGGGATGGATATGTCAGGGGAAACCATTTCTAGGTTAAGGGTTGCTGTAGGCGATTCTGGAGGGGTTTCCTGTAGTTTCCATATCTGTACCCCGACGATGGCCAGATTAGACAACAAAATTAATGAAAATGATCCCAGTCCCCAACTGGTAGATAGGGGTGTTAACTTTTGTTCTAACCATAAGGATAAAGACTCATTGCTTCTTCGTTGGATAGGTTGGTTGGGTTCTAAAACCGGATCATAAGTCAAGTTAATTATGTTTTCATCTTCATGGTATGAGGAAGTATTAACGGGCATTTCTGCAATTATTTCTGCATCAATGGGTTCTTCTAGGAGTTTATTGCTTTGGTATGGGCGATTATAGCTATTATCATCCCAATTTAGTTTATTATGAGAATTCATTATGATTTGGATATTCTTATTAGCAGGTTATATTATGTTTAGGTTTAACACATTCTACTGTTAGTTATCATCTACACATTCTCGAACGGTTTCAATTTTGTTCAATTTTGTTAAATCAGGGGAGTCAGCCGGTAAATATCATATTTTACCAATTTCTCCTTAAGTTTTTTTCTGGTTATTCCTAGTTTTTGGCAGGTAGATTTATTTTCTTCTTCTGTTAAATAGTTTCTAACAAAGTTATCTAAACAGGGGATGAATCCACCCGTTTAGATAATATTGAGAATGTCTGTGGATTTATCCGAGGAATTCTTAAACAGCAGCTAACTCACGTTCAGGACGTTTGCTGTTGCGAATACCCTCGATCGCTTCGGCATAGTCAGCAGCTTTAAAAACAGCAGAGCCAGCAACAATAGCGTTAGCTCCGGCTTCGAGAACCTGCCAAGTATTGTTAGGCTTAAGTCCACCATCTACTTCAATCCAGGGATCTAGACCCTTCTCGTCGCACATCTGACGTAATTTACGGATTTTAGAGACCATTTCAGGAATAAAGCTTTGACCCCCAAAACCAGGGTTAACACTCATAATTAAAACTAAATCACACAATTCGAGAACATACTCAATTAAGTCTAAAGGAGTAGAAGGATTGAGAACTACCCCTGCCTGTTTCCCTAATTCACGAATTTGACCAAGAGTCCGATGTAAATGGGGTGAGGCATTATGTTCTGCATGGACAGAGATAATATCGGCCCCTGCTTTAGCAAAATCAGCCACATATTTTTCGGGTTCGACAATCATCAAGTGAACATCGAGAGGCTTTTGTGTATAAGGACGAATAGCATCAACGATTAATGGTCCAATGGTGATGTTGGGAACGAAACGACCGTCCATAACATCTACATGAATCCAGTCTGCGCCAGCTTGATCTACAGCCTTAATTTCAGCGCCTAAACGGCTAAAATCAGCCGAAAGGATGGAAGGGGAAATAACAGTAGATTTAGTCGATTGAATCATATTAATAGTGTTCCTCTAAATTGCATTGCTTATGCCAACAATATTAACAAAGTATGTCACATCCTCCCACGTCAGAAGAAAGTCTTACTTTTGAGAGGATTTTCAGGCTATCATAAATCAAGTTTGGGAGTTCATCAACTAAGCTTCTTATATGTCTAGTGTTACTGTTACGGTTCCCGCCACAACCGCCAATATTGGCCCCGGTTTTGACTGCATTGGTGCAGCCTTTAGCCTCTACAATCAATTTCAGTTTACGAAAAACCCAGAAGCAGACACCGATCTAACTATCACAGTAACAGGAACCGAAGCCCATCGTATTAAAGGCGATGGCAGTAATTTACTCTATCAAGCCTTTACTCACCTATACCACCATCTCGATAAAACACCCCCAAAAATAGCTATTGACATCAAATTGGGAGTCCCCCTGGCCAGAGGGTTAGGAAGCTCTGCTACCGCCATTGTTGGTGGGCTGGTGGCTGCTAACACCTTAGCCGGTCAACCCCTTTCCACAGTAGAAATAATGGAATTAGCTATTGATATAGAAGGCCATCCTGATAATGTAGTGCCGGCCCTATTAGGAAACTGTCAATTATCGGTGGGAGAAGCCAAAGACTGGGAAATTTGCCCTATTCCTTGGCACCCTGATATCATACCTGTGGTAGCCATACCCAACTTTGAATTATCCACGGAAGAAGCCCGATCTGTCTTACCGAAAACTTTACCCTGTGGTGATGCTATCTACAATATAGCCCGTATGGGGTTATTGATCAGAGCTTTAGAAAGCGGTAACGGACAATGGTTAAGAAAAGCCATGGCCGATAAACTTCATCAACCCTATCGCCAAGGACTGATTGACGGCTATGAATTTGTGCAAGAATGCGCCCTCAACGCCGGGGCTTATGGCATGGTTATTAGTGGAGCAGGACCCACATTATTAGCTTTGACCAGTCATGAACAGATTCAAGGGGTTGAAAACGCCATGAAAAATGCTTGGGCGCAACTGGAAATAACAGCAGATGTGCGTTCTTTAGCCATCGATACTCAAGGAGTAAAGGTAGAAATGCCGTGAATATGATACAATGGGAGGGGTCAGTATCCATCTTATTCAACATAAATATAGTCAAACACTGTCATCTATGGTAATATATAATCTGGGTAGATTGGGTTTTTAAGAGTCGATGACATCTGAATTGTTAAGGTGAAAGTCCTTCTGGGGTGCGAAGTCGGTAAACAATCCGACTCTATAGGTACTAGAAAGCAGATCACATCAGATCGAGATAATCAAGAAAAATAAAAAACCAAATCTACTCCCGAAAAAAGCAGTCCCAAATGTCTAGGACTATGGGATAGAGGGCTTTGTAGTTAACCCAGTAAGGGTAACACCTGCAAAATAAGGATATGTCATATTTGACTATATTTTTATGAACTATAAGACTTCACAACCTACCGAGGAACTCTCGGAAAGTTTACGCCCAACAGCCTGGGAACTTGTGAAAACAAGATAATAACCATCCTGATAGGGATACCTCAAGAATCTCCTTAATTTATTAAGGATAGCGTCAACTAAGTGGAGAGTTGGTACTTTGTGCTGCAACGTTTTAGACAAGATTTAAAAAATGATTTAATTGCTGGCCTATTAGTGGTTATTCCCCTAGCAACAACTATCTGGTTAACCATTACTATTGCCACTTGGGTTGTTAATCTTTTAACTCAAATTCCCAAACAACTTAACCCTTTCGACGGCCTCGATCCAATTTTAAGTTCTGTTTTCAACCTCAGTGTGGGCTTAGCTGTGCCTCTGCTATTTATTTTAATTATTGGTTTAATGGCCCGTAATATTGCTGGCAGATGGCTATTGGACGTAGGAGAACGGATTTTACAATCAATTCCCTTAGCTGGTGCCGTTTATAAAACCCTAAAACAAATATTAGAAACCCTTTTTCAAGACTCTAAAAGTAAATTTCGGCGTGTGGTAATGGTGGAATATCCCCGTCAGGGGGTTTGGAGTTTAGGGTTTGTTACAGGTACTTTAAGCCCCTCTCTACAAACCCATTTAGAGAAACCCATGTTAAGTGTGTTTATTCCCACCACTCCCAACCCCACATCAGGATGGTACGCCATTGTTGCTGCTGATGATGTGATTAATTTGCCTATTTCCATCGAAGATGCCTTTAAAGTGTTAATTTCTGGGGGTATTGTCAGCCCCAATATTCCCAACCCTGTTCCTCACCTATCTCAACCCAATAAGAATAATCCTACTACTATGGATGCTTCTTTGACCGAAAAAAGCGGAGCCGTAGAAACGACAAAACCTTCTCAAATCTAAAAATTTAAGTTATTTAACTGCTTATGCCTCCTCGTCAGCAACCTCGTCGTATTTCCCGCGAACTAGCCCTATTGAGTCTTAGTCAAATTAAAGGAAACCCCGAAAAACTAGAACAGGTTGACCTTAGTGAGCTAACTTTAGCCGCTATTCGTACCCTGACTAGCGAGGTACAAGATACCTTAGAAACCGCATCGGCAGAAGTCAAAAGGGGACATAATCAACTGTTTCAGTCCGAAACCCGTGCCACCACTGTAGAGAGTGCGAAAACCATGATTGAAGACGCTCTCACCCTAACACAAACTGCTATTAATCGTTTAGCCAGTGCTGTAGAATTTCCTGAAATCGTTCAACTAGCTACTCAACACGAAGTTCGACAATACGCCATTGAACTTATCGCAACAGTTGCCCGACGGAGAAACGACATCGATCAACAATTAGAAGTGGTGTTAAAAGATTGGCAATTAAAGCGTTTAGCCAAAATAGATCAAGATATCTTACGTCTTGCTGTGGCAGAAATTTTGTTTCTTGATATTCCCGAAAAAGTCGCTATCAATGAAGCAGTGGAATTGGCCAAACGTTATTCCGACGATGATGGTTATCGTTTTATTAACGGGGTGTTGAGACGATTTACAGACCAGATGAAACAAAAATAACAGCTTAGTTATCTTCTTTTTTGTCCCGTAGTCGTTCCAGTAAGCAACGTAAATGGTTTGTACTATTGGTGGGCATTCTGGGAGATGGTAATTTATCGTTGGGCCAATTTGATAAATCAAAACAAATACATATGGGAGAAGGAACACCAGTCATTGTTATCGGAATGGGTAAGTGGCAGCGAGGGCAGTCTATAAGTTCCCAAGCAGGACTTAATAATTGTTGTATAGTTTGATCTGTTCCTTCTAAATAACAATCAGCGTCAGTATAAATGATTTTTTGCCAACATTCTTCAAATTCCGTGGAATAATGATGTTCTTTAAAAATTACTTGGGGATAAATCCTTTCTTGTCGTTTGGGACAAACGACACCTTTACCCAATTGAAACCAATGGGCAAGATATTGTTTAACCTGTTCAGTTGAAGCCATACTCATTAGATTGTGCCGAGATTATGCGACCTGATCCTATGCTAACGTTTTCCTTGAGCCTTCTATGGAAGAAAAAATATAGATTAGGTTCGATGATTAATCAACTTATTTTGTTATTGTTAAGTTAAGTAACAATTATTAGTCTCTTTCTAACTTTCCTATGGCTGTTTTCCCTAACCCACAGTTTAAAAAATCTGTCAAGTCCTCAAGAGAAAATGATGGGAGTTTAGTTCTCAAACTACTCCCCTATCTTCGTCGCTATCCTAAGCTATTGTTGTTATCGGTTAGTTTATTATTACCCTTATCAATTTCTGGGGCGATCCAACCTTTGATTATTGGACAAGCAGTATCGTTGTTACGTCAAGAAAGCACTTGGCCTTTTTTAGAACAATTATCCTTAGACAAAGGATTACAATTTTTAATTATCTTATTATTAGTAACAATTATTATCCGTTTAGTTTGTACCTCTTCCCAAGGATTTATTGTTCAGAAACTAGGGCAGAATATCACAGCAGATATTAGAGATGATTTATTTACCCATGTTATTTCATTAGGAACCAGTTTTTTTAATCGAACCCCCATTGGGCGTTTGATTACCCGTTTAACCAGTGATGTTGAAGCATTGGGGGGGGTTTTTGCTAGTGGGGCTATTGGGGTTATTAGTGACGCTATTTATATCCTGCTGATCATTATTACTATGTTCACAGTTCAGGCACAGTTAGCCTTGATGCTGTTATCACTGATGCTACCTATTGCCGCATTAATTGTATATTTTCAGGAACAATATCGTAAAGCAAATTATCAGTCTAGGGAAAAACTATCGGAACTAAATTCCATGTTACAGGAGAATTTAGCCGGAATTAATGTGGTTCAATTATTCCGAAGAGAACAGTTTAATAGTGAGTTATTTCGTGTTATTAATAATGATTATCGTCGGGCAACTGATAAAACAATCTTCCATGAATCGGCGGTTTCTGCTACATTAGAATGGGTTAGTTTAGTGGCGATCGCTGGAGTTCTTGGCTTAGGTGGCATCTTTATTATTAATGATAATATTACCTTTGGAACTTTATCAGCTTTTATTTTATACGCTCAACGTCTGTTTAACCCTTTACGTCAATTTGCCGATAAATTTACTATGTTTCAGGCAGGTTTTACCGCCATTGAAAGGATTAGTGAGTTAATGAAAGAACCCATTGAGATTAAAGAAAGTGACAAAAATATTCAATTCTTAGACAGTGTAAAATATAGAGATAAAATTGGAGAAATTTGTTTTGATAATGTTTGGTTTGGCTATAAACCTGACGAATTTGTTCTCAAAGATTTAAACTTTACCATTTCTCCTGGTGAAAAAGTAGCTTTAGTCGGTCCAACAGGCGCTGGTAAAAGTTCAATGATCCGTCTTCTTTCTCGTCTCTACGAACCAACAAAGGGAAGAATTCTTATTGATGGAATAGATATTAGAGATATTTCCAAGAAAGAATTAAGACAATATATAGGGATGATTTTACAGGAAAGCTTTTTGTTTGCCGGAGATGTGAAAAGAAATATTACATTGGGGGAAAATTATTCCTTAGAACAAGTACAAGAAGCTGCCAAACTAACCAATATTAATCATTTAATTGAAGAACTACCCCAAGGTTATCATACCCAGTTAAGAGAAAGAGGAACGAATTTATCTGGGGGACAAAAACAATTATTAGCCTTTGCCAGAGTAGCGATCCGCAACCCCCATATTTTAGTTTTAGATGAAGCAACAGCAAGTTTAGATGTACAAACGGAAGCCTTAATTCAAGAAGCTTTAGAAAAATTGTTAATCAATAGAACAGCAGTTATTATTGCCCATCGCTTATCAACTATTCGGGATGTGGACAGAATTTTTGTTTTGAAACAAGGGAGAATTATCGAGTCAGGAAATCATCAACAATTACTCGATAAAAAAGGGTTGTATCATAGTTTATATCAATTACAAATGATGGGACATAAAGAAAGTATTGGTAATTAACTAATCATCATTTTTCCCAATTAAGTCAATAACAGCATTGATTAAAGTATCATCATGAAAACTGCTTTTTGTTAGATAATAATCTGCCCCTACTTCTAACCCTTGTAATCGATCCTCTTCTCGATCCTTATAGGAAACAATGATGACAGGAATCGATTTCAACTGCGGGCTACTTTTGATATTATGAACCAATTTAATTCCGTTCATACGGGGCATATCAATATCACTAATAACTAAGTCATAATGACCAACACGAACTGCATTCCACCCTTCCATGCCATCAACAGCAATATCAACCTTATAGCCCTTATTTTCTAACAATTTTCTTTCCATTTCTCGAACAGTAATCGAATCATCAACCACTAAAATATGTTTGCTAGATTGATGCCAAGCAGTCTCCTCTTTAGTTTTAACATGATTAATAGAAATATTGGCTAAAATCTTATCAAGAGAACGGACTAGATCCAAAACATCGATAATTAAAATCGGCGAACCATCTTCTAAAAAAGCAGCCCCAGTGATATCTTGAACTTTACCCAAGCGAGGATCTAGAGGACGAACCACTAAGCTTTTTTCCCCCAAAAAGCGATCAATAACTAAGCCATAACGATTCGTTTGATCACTAACAACAATAACCGATAACGGTTCCGTTGGCGTAGAATTTGAGGTTAATTCTAACACTTGTTCTGCCCTAACTAGGGTTTGCTGAAAAAGTTTCTCCAAAATTTATGCCACTTTTGACCAAGAATTTTCTGACAAATCAATAAGTTTTAGTACATGAAAATTGTTTAAAGTATAATCAAAATTAATGAAAGGCGGTTTGATGAGTTCCCCTGTTCTATTATTAGTAAATAAGGACAAAAAAAGCGACAAAAACTGCCTCAGAAGTTTAGAAAGATTGACAACTAAAAATGTAATAGCAATAGATGTAATGGAGGTTTCAGGGAGTTTTGTCATCACGAGATTTAGGCTAAATCTTCGTTTAGCTTGTCCAAACTTTCCCTCAATAGCATTACGGAAGCATTCATCGGAGTGGGCTTGTTTCTTTTCTTCTTCACTGACATTTTTCGGAGGTCTTCCTAACTTCGGACCACTGATTCTTATCCCTCTTTCCTTACACCAATTTCTGTTTTCCCTAGTTCGATAAATTTTATCTACATGGACGGATTCGGGATAATAGCCAAACGTTTCTTTATACTTTTCTACTTGTTCTTTTAAATGACAAGATTCATTGAAGTTTTCCCAACTTATTTTGTCTAGAAACACATAGTTATCTACACAGCTTACTGAGAGTTTAGCTCCAAACTCTATTGGTTTTCCTGCTTTTCCCCTCACTATTGGACGAATATGCGGTTGAGTTAAACTTACAATTCTTTGAGGAACACTCTGGGTCTTATTCTCCCACATTGACTGTTGTTGTTCATAAACTTTTTTGATAGTCTCTAGACAATTTTTCTGTCTTTTACTCAGATTTTCCAGGGAAGCCCCAGCTTGAATTAAGTCTTCTATATTTCCTAAATTTTTCTTAAGGTATTTTAACTGTTTCCCGATAGCTTTTCTTCTTTCTTGATAAGATACTTTTCGTTTTTTAGCTACTTTTAAGTATTCCTTTCTAGCAATTATTCTAGAAGTTCTCGGCTTTTTTCTCAATTTTACTCTTAATGGTTTATAAAGATTATCTATTATTCTTTCTGTCTCAATTCTGGCTTGATTTAATATGCCTAAATCCGTTGGGTATTTGATGTCTGCTGGCGCACAAGTCGCATCTAAAATTAGTTTACCTTTATTTTTTATTTTTTCTCTTTTTTCTTGGAGACAATCCTTTTTTTTTACTTCTTTATCACTCTTGTCTATTTCTCTTTTTACTATTTTTTTATTGATTTTGTTTATCAATTCTCCATCAATTATTTTCCTAAAATGAACTAGCATTGAAGATTCCAGTGGTGGCTCTTGTTGATAACAATTTAAACCTATAAAGTATTGTAGATAGGGATTTTCTCTAATCTGTTCTATAGTTTCTCTATCACTTGTTCTTAATTTTTCCTTAATAATTAATGTCCCTAATGCCATTCTAAATAGTTTGGCTGGCGCACCTTTTTCTGCTGAAAAAAGTTTAGCATATTCTTCCTCAAAATCATCCCAAGGTATCAACTCTGCCATGATTACCCAACGATTATTGGGGGACAATTTGCCCTCGAAAGGTAATTCAAATTTTTCTGGGGGCGGTAAAGGTTGCTCCTCTTTTCGATACATTTGTTCTTGACCAATAACTGGGAGGTGTTTCTACCAATTATAGCGGTTTGTAGCCGACAAAGCTGATCTTTTTTGCGATCGCGAATATGGGTGTAACCTTTTAAAGAATAGGGTTTTGCTTTTATTCAGCAAACCCTAATTATTGCTACCGAATTTATCCTGATGCTAGTCAAGAAAAAGAATTACTTGACTGGCTAGAAATCTGTCGATGTGTCTATAATTACGCTTTGAGAGAAAGGAAAGAATGGATAAATTCTCGTAAATCTAAGGTTAATGCTTGTAGTCTTCATTCTGAATATATTATCCCTGCTGACCAGCCTTTTCCTGACTACTATAAGCAGAAAAAAGCTTTAACACAAGCCAAAAAAGAATACCCATCACTTAAACGAGTTCAGTCTCAAGTGTTACAAGAGGTTATAGGTCGCCTGGACAAAGCGTTTAACTTTTTCTGGAAAAGAAGTTTCGGGTTTCCAAGGTTTAAAAAGTATGGTCAGTACAGATCAATAAATTTTCCTCAGTTCAAAGATAATCCCATCACAGGGTATTAGATAAGACTACAAAAAATAGGTAGTGTTAGGCTAAACCTACACAGACCTATTCCCGATGGTTTTATCGTTAAACAAGTTCAAATAGTTAAAAAAGTGTCTGGTTGGTATGCTGTTATCTGTATTCAGTCAGATGTTAAAATTCCATCTATTGAAGCACAAGGAAAATCTTTAGGGATTGATCTAGGGCTGGAAAAATTTATCGCTACCTCACAGCAAGAGTTAATAGTTAGACCAAGGTTCTTTGTAGAACTTCAAAGCAAGCTTCAATGGCTGCAACGAAGATTATCTAAGAAACAAAAGGGGTCTAAAAACTGGCATAAAGCTCGTGAAAAAGTAGCTAGATTACACGAACACATTTATAACACTCGTAAGAATTTTCATTATCAGGTTGCTCACCATCTTTGTGACCAAGCTAATATCATATTTGCCGAAGACTTAAACCTAAAAGCTATGTCGAGAGGAATGTTATGTAAGCATACTCTTGATGCTGGTTTCGGGAGTTTTCTGGAAATATTAAGCCACGTCGCTTGGAAAAGAAATGTTTACTTTGAGAAAGTTGATGCTAATTTTACCAGTCAAACTTGTCCTAATTGTGGGGTAGTGACGGGGAAAAAAAGCTTATCTCAACGAGTACATGAATGTTCTAATTGTGGTTTTGTAACTGATAGGGACGTTGCTGCTGCTATGATAGTCGAGCAACGTGGACTTGCAGCCCTCGGACTGGGGATCAAGCTGCCTGTGGAGGACAAGGTTATCGGGGATGTCCGTAAAAAGTCATCTAGAGCCTCCCGTAGAAGCAGGAAAGCCTCGTAGTGATATGAGGAAGCCTACCCTGTACCGCCTAAGCGGTCAGGGTTGGGAGAATGTCACATCAATCATGAATTTCTCGACGTTTATGCCAAGCTTGCCAACCCACATATCCTAATAAGAATGTAGCAGCGATCGCAAATCCCCAACCACTGGGAATATTAGATAGTCCTAAAGCAAGACTACCCACCCATAAAGTTAAAGCATAAATAAACAATACTGTGAGACGATGAGAAATTCCTGCTTGAATTAAACGGTGATGTAGATGACGGTTATCCCCAATAAACGGCGATTTTCCTTGGGCAATACGGGAAATAATCACCACCGACATATCTAAAATTGGCACAGCTAACACAACAAAAGGCAATAATACTGCTGTTACCGCTACCGTGGCCATAGTTGCCACTTTCACCAAACCAATAACCCCCACACCAGCCAGGGTAAACCCCATAAAATAGGCTCCACCATCTCCCATAAAAATAGTTGCCGGGTTGAAATTGTAACGAAGAAACCCTAAAGCTGCCCCAGCTAATGCTGCCGCAATCAAAGCAGCGGCTGGTTGTTCCATGAATAAAGCTAACACCATCATCACCACCGCAGAAATGCCACATCCTCCGGCAGCCAACCCATCTAAACCATCGATCCAATTAATAGCATTGGCCATGCCTACCAGCCAAATAACTGTAATGGGAAGACTCAATAAACCTATTTGAATTAAATTACCAAAAGGAACGGATAAAAACTCAATACGAACTCCCACACCCCAAGCAGCACTGGCTACCACTGTTTGTAATATAAGGCGAGTCATGGGGCTTAAATTGTAGAGATCGTCCGTTAGGCCAATGAGGAAAAAGGCCACACCGCCCATAGTAACGCCCCATATTTCCCATTCTTTATTGGGGGGCAACCAACCAAACCCCCCCAAAATCCAAACTAATATTAATGCAATAACGGTTCCTGCAAAAATAGAAACCCCTCCTAAGCGGACCATTGGTCGTTCGTGCATGGTATCTTTATCAGGGTCTTGGTTGGGTTTATCAACTAAACCTTTTCTTTGTCCAAACTCGTTAATGATGGGAGTACTCCACCAAACCACCACCAACGCGATGATAAAAGCGACGAGATGATATAGTTCTGTTGGCATTGACATGGGTTTGGTTTATTTCCCTTCCATTATAGGTAACAATTTTTACCCTAAATTACTCTATTTTGGTCGACGCTGTAAACTGAAATTGTGTTACAACCATTCAAACAACCATCATGCACAGTTTTATCCCTCCTCAGCGTTTTTTCCCTTATCTCTCCTGGACTGATATTGACTCCATGGAGGATAAGGAAAATATGGTTATTGTGCAACCTATCGGGGCGATCGAACAACATGGACCTCATTTACCGATCGCAGTGGATGCTGCTATCAGTTTGGGGGTGTTGGGTAAGGCGTTGGAAAAGTTACCTCCAGAGATTCCTTGTTATGCTTTACCTTGTCTTTATTATGGCAAATCTAATGAGCATTGGGGCTTTCCTGGAACCATTACACTGAGTGCAAATACTTTAATATCTGTCATTAGCGAAGTGGCCCAAAGTATCTATCGTTCTGGGTTTCGTAAATTAATACTTATGAACTCCCACGGTGGACAACCGCAAATTATGGACATTGTTGCTAGGGATATTCATCAAAAATATCAAGATTTTTCGCTGTTTCCTTTTTTTACTTGGCGAGTCCCTAATATTGCTAAGGAATTATTAACGCCTCAAGAATTGGAATATGGTATCCACGCAGGGGATGCAGAAACCAGTATTATCCTGGCTTTATTGCCGGATCAAGTGAAAATGTCCCAAGCTGTTAAGGAGTATCCCCAAGGGTTGCCAGAGGATAGTTTAGTCAGTATGGAGGGAAAATTACCTTTTGCTTGGTTGACCAAAGAGTTAAGCAAAAGTGGGGTTATGGGTGATGCTACCGTAGCCAGCAAAGAAAAAGGAGATCGCCTCTTAGCTTCTGTGTCTGATGGTTGGGTTCAAGTGATTAAAGATGTTTATTCTTTTAGGCAACCTTACCTATAATGAGAAGTTTTCTCTATCCATATTCTTTTTAAAAGGGGGTATCTAAATGGGATTTGGTATGAGCTTGATAATGTGCTGTTTCAATGTAAAACAGCTTAGCTATAGCTTATTTATAAGCTTCACAATAAATTGATGATTTTCGATAAGGTGTTCCATCACTATTAATGTCTAAATAATCATCCTTAAAATTAGTAATTTTGCTAGTTTTTTCGTTTAAAATCTGAATTTTAGAAAAGCCAACTGTTTGCAAAAGAGAAGGTAAAGAATATTTATCATACATCCATTTATGCTTTTCTCCTAACATTGTTTGATCAACGATATCTTTTCTATAATCAGTAGGAAAAAGGTTCTTAATTACCCTAATATACCCATTAAATAATTGTCTCTTTATTTTTGTAAAATTGAGATAATTGGATGGTTTAGGGGAAGGGGGATCAACATAATAGTTTCTAATATCAACCCCTAATCTATCTTTAACATAATCAATAATTAATTTGTTATCTTTTTTGACCACTTCTTTCCAGTAAACATTCATTAAACCCCATTTTTGAGTTCTTACCATTTGATCTAAAAGTTCTATGACTATCCATTTATATTTTTCTTTATTTTCTGGCTTATCAATATTATTAAGAATATATAAATATTCACGACAAACACTCTCTAAGTCAGGAACAACAATTCTAATTATCCTTCCTTTTTTTAGCACCCGATAGCATTCGGTTAAGATTTTTTTAGCCTCTTCTAAGGAAAAGTGTTCTAAAAAATGACTGTTATAAATTACATCGACCTCTTCATTTGCAAAGGGTAAAGAATTCAATAAATTATGAGGAATGACATCAGGATTTTCGGAATTAAAATCCAAATTTACCCAATCTTGACTATATTTATCTCCACATCCGAGATTAACTTTTTTCATTTTTCGACTATGAATTGTTTCTTAACAACACACTTAATTATAGCATTTCCCATAGTAGATAGTAGGGTGGGCAAATGCTTAAGACAGAGGATGAGGAGACTTAACAGTTAATGTTCCCCACCTTGGTAATGATGGTGGGCAACATTAACAATTCCTGGATTATCCCCAGATTTATTCTTTTTTGCCCACCCTACGAACTACTGTAAGGTGGGAAATGCCCACCCTACGAAGTGATTATATTTAATATCTCGGTTTAACAATTAAACTACGATGGGGTTCTTGTCCTCGACTTTCTGTGGCAATATCTTGAACATCTTTGAAAAAGGAATGAATCTGACGACGTTCTGCTGAAGAAAGAGCAGTCATTTCTATTTCTTGTCCGGTTTGACGAACCTTTTGAGCAATATCTTCGGTAAGAGTTCTTAACTGTTGAAGACGTTGTAAACGATAGCCGTTGAGTTCCACTGTAAACCCTTGTTGCTCAGAATTATCGGCTTTAAGATGAATTACGCTATTGGCTAAATACTGAATTGCGTCAATTCCTTCCCCTCTTTCCCCTAATAGCATGGTTATTTTTTCAAGGGGTAATTGAGTTTCATCGATGATTAACCAACATTCTTGAGTTCTTTCTAGTTCATTTTCTCGATACTCAACCTTAACATCGGCGGCAAAACCCATTAATGTTAAGAGTTTTTCTAACCATTCTTTACCTATTTGCTGTTCTTGTTCCATGATCATAACTTGAACCTATATTTTATCTATCCTGCCTTGAGTTGATTGGTGATAGCTATTATTTTGTCTCTGGCTAAAACGCATTTTAACAATACGTTTTAGCTTTGTTGACAATTTAGGAACCTGAGTTCGACAGAAGAAAATTGATAGAGAGTTGGCAAAATTTACAAATCTCAAACCCGAATGATCTCATTGCTAAAAGCATAACTCCGAACTCCGAACTCCGAACTCCTAACTCACGTTAAGAGGGTTTCTCTTTTTTCTTGGAACGCTTTTCAAAGGGAAGGGTTTGTCTTCCTTTTTCTGCTTTTTCTTGTTCTTCGAGTAACTTCTGTAAGTTGTCTGGTAAGGGTTCCCTCATTAAAACCAGAGTTTGTAGGGTTTGGAAAACGTTAGCAACAACGATGTACATCAAAACCCCAGCCGGTAAGGGGAAAAAGAGAAACATTCCACTAAAAATAAGCGGGGTAATTTTATTGATAGCCTGTTGCTGTTGCGCTCCACCACCAGAAGAACCGGACAATTCTTGGTTGATATAAATACTAGCACCAAAGAAGAGAATCATCCCTAGAATATCCCAGTTGATAGTACCGTCATCACTGGTGACACCTACCTGCCCCAAAGCTTTGATAAAGAGGAAACCAGTGTTAGCAGCAATCCCTGGTAGGGTGGCTTCAATGGTGGCTTCTCCTGGGGCTATAGCCTCAATTGTTCCATCTTCGTTAACTTGTAGTCTTTCTGCTCCTTTAGTAATTTCATAAGTGGCTTGAATATTACTATCAAGGTTTTGTTGGACTAAGTTAGATAAAGATTGTCCTTCGCTGGTTTGAAATTCAACGGTTGTCTTTTCGCCAACCCCTAGCGTATTACCCCCAGGCAATAAAGCAGAAATAGGATAATGTTCACCATCAGTCACATAAATATTACTGGGTTTAGTGGCGTAGGGTTGGGGAACAATTCGCTCAATTTGCTCTGAGGGCAAAATTTGTACATCAACGGTATAGTTAATGTTAGCGAAAGGCGATCCTCTCAACGTGGCAAATAAAGCGAATAAAATGGGCATTTGTAACACGAGGGGCAAACAACCGGCTAAGGGGTTGCCAAACTGCTGCATCAGCTTACCCATTTCTTCTTGCTGTTTCGCGGGATCGTCTTTGTAGCGACTTTGAATTTCTGCTTGTCGCTCTTTCATTAGAGGTTGAGTGATTCGCATTTTCCGCATATTGCGAATTTGGCCTGCACTTAAGGGGTACAAACCTAAGCGAATGACTAGGGTTAAGGCAATAATCGCAAAACCGTAGCTTGGCACAATCCCGTAGAAAAAATCTAGGATTGGCAGCATAATGTTTGTGGAAATAAATCCGATACCAAAATCCATTCGTCTTAATCCAAGTAATTCCCTGATGGGGTGAACTTTTGTGTAATCTATTCAATAGGAGGAATGAGTAACATAAGGGTTATCTCAGTCCTAGTGTTGATTTTAGAAGTTATTGGGCAGTAATCGCTTCAACGGGTTTCCCTGTTTTGTCGGCGACTTTTTCGGCCATATAATCATAAATTTCTCGGAAACGGGGAACGGCACGCATTTCTAAGCGACTTTTATCCCGAAGGGTGACGACAAGATCGCCCCATAATCCAATTCCACGGGGAATTTTGGCGATTTTAACGATTTCACCGTAAATGATGTCGGTGCGATCATTTCCCATCCAACCCCCAGTAATGGAGATACGGCGATCGGTAATACGATAACGTAACCAGATTGCACGTACTATGGCTCCAACGGTTAGGGGCAAACAAATCACCGTGAATCCTAGTAGTATATTGATGATTAAATCCCCAACGTGAGGGCCTCCTTCATAAAATGTGTTCTCTCTTATACCCATGAATTATCTCGGCTTTAATTAACAACTCTTCTAATTCTCGCAAAAAATGTTCATATTTGCACTCGGTTGCGTTACGCTTGACCACGATCACCACCTGATAACCTGGCTTAATCATCGGTAGAAAAACACGAATAACTCCTTTAATTTGTCGTTTTAGACGATTGCGGGTCACTGCTTTTTTACTAACCTTTCGACTGACGGAAATGCCAAATTGTGTTGGTGGTGTAGTTGGTTGTTGGTCAGCTTTGGACAATACCTTCATAACCAAGTGATGACTTTGATAGCGTTTTCCTCGGTTATAAACGGTTTGAAATGCCTTGGGATGTCTCAGGCGGTTTGATTTGGGTAATCCCACGGTTGACCATTCTGGCTAATCTGAATAGTGGGGAAAGGTCTATTTTCTAGACGGATAAGCGATGTCTTCCTTTTTTCCGTCTTGCTTGAATGACTTTACGGCCATTACTCTTTCTCATCCTGGCACGAAACCCTGATGTTCTTTTTTGCTTACGATTAGTTCCCCCTAAGGTACGCTGAGTCACAATTTTTGCCCTCCGACAACGTTATTTTAGTTTAAGTCTTTAAATACACAGTCCCTTATTATAACACTTTCTAATTGGGTGCATCAATGTGTGGGGAGTGTGGGGAGTGTGGGGAGTTTGAGCATCCTGCTCACTAATCTCGAATTAATTATTAATTGTGAATTAACTAAAATTTACTTTCATAGCGGATGGTTGCTTCATTTAAAGTATAGTCGTAAGAAAAGCGAACTGTAGACTTATTTTCTAGTTGATAAACGGTTTCTAGGACAGGAAATAATCTAAAGTTAGGTAATCCAAGACTATCCCCAAATTGAGTGGTTTCTTGATTGGCATTAAACACCCAATCTTGTAAGAAAGGTAAGATTACTACTGCTGATTGTACCACACCTGTTTCTACTAATTGGCTAAAATTTTGTTTTTGTAATTTTTCAACTACATCGGGCAGTTGTTGACCAAATAGTGTTAATAATTCCGTATTACTTAAAGGAGGATTACTGGAAAAAGAAACAATGGGCGATCGCAATAAGTCTGCTATGGAATTTGCTCCTAAGTTATTAATTTCAATACATCTAGCTAAAGCGTTTAAGTTTTCTGGAGACGTTTTATTATACGTAGTAATAGGTGGTGTATTTCCATCATTAAGCTGACAAACATCTTCAAAAATATTGCCAACATTAGGTAAAACTTCACTAGCACTTCCAGCAACTCTTAAGCTTATTTCGGATGATTTTGCTCTCCCGCTTTGGACAATATCATCGGTGATTTCATTGTCTTCAATTGAACGGAGTGCGACGGCAAAAATATATAGTTTTAGCTCTAAATCAATTAGGGGATTTAACAAACCTTGTTTTGGTAAAAAAGTCAAGGTATTTTCATTTTGATCGCTGACAAAAACACGAGTTACAGGTAAATTGACTTGACCATTATTTATTCTTATTTTTCCTGATGGTTCAATTCTTAAAAATTCTGCTAAAGATAAACTATTAATTTGACCATTTAATGTTAAATCACCACTGAGACTAAGAAAGGTTTTGGGAAGGGTTAATGTTCTTTCACTTTGAAGAGAAATATTATCAATATTGATGCTAAAATTATTTAATTCTGGTGGAATTATGATACTATTTCTAGTTGCAAGGACTCCTACCCATTTTTGAAACAAAGGTGTTGTTTCTTCTACTTTTAAGTTTAAGTTAGGTACTTGTATTGTTCCTTCTGTTAAGTTAATATTTCCAGCAATCTTAGGGCTAATTAATGCTCCTGTAATTATGATATTGCCATTAATTAGTCCCTGATAAATTCCTGATTCATTCACTTCGTCTTGACTAACTTGGATGGTGAGAGGATTATTAATATCTTGTTCGTTTTGAAGTGGTAATAAAGGAAATTTTCCTGTAATATCTAAGCGGGTTTTTACAACATCTAGGGTTAATTGGTCAACATTAAGACTTCTATTATTCAGGTTTGCTCCTCCATTTAAGGTAACAACTGTGGGTAGTAAATTATTAGTAAATTGTGCATTATTTAAGTTTAAGTTAATTTGACTATCAGGGGTGAGAGAAATTCTTAGTTGATTGTCAACAAATATTTTTCCTTGGATATTAGCTGTAATATTCCCTTCTCCCCCAACCCAAATAATTTTGTCTAGGGTTAAAGGTTGTAGTAAAGTAAAAGCTTCTTTTCCTAAGTTAGCTGTAATTTTGAATTGATCATTAGTGTTTTCTACAATAGGGAAAGGTAGAGTAGCAGAGATATTAATAAATTCAGGTTGAGTCGTTGCTACTTCTAATTTATCATTACTATAATTAAATTCACCTCCTAAATCAAGGTTAAGTAATCGAGCATTAATTGCACCATCATTAAATTCAAAAACACCGTCAACTATGGGAGCATTTAAACTACCATTAACTGTCCCTTCTACATTAATAACACCGTTAACATCGCTAGGAACAACAATTAAATTACGAACTAAATCTAAAGTTAATTTTTCTACTTTAAAGGTAGATGAATTAAGAGAAAAATCAGAATTTTTATAAGATAAATTTAGAATTCCCGATGCAGTTGCTTCGCCTAATTTTATCTCAGGATTAAGGGTGATTGTTCTATCTTGGAGTTGTCCATTGATGGCTATTTTTTCAATAGGAATGACTTGGGAACCTTCCATAATTAATCCTAATGATGGTACAATTGAAGCGGTAGAAGGTTGAGGAGTCCATGTCCATTTATTTCCTGAAAATTCTATAGCTAATTGAGGATTATTTATGGTTCCCATTAGTATTATTTCTGCGTTGTATTGTCCTTTAATATTTAATTCTCTCGGTAAATCTCCTGCTTGTGTTTTGGTAAAAAATTCTTCTATTTTCTGGTCATTAAGCCAAAATTGATAAAGTTTTTCAGCAAGGGAATTGAAAGAATTTCCAGCAGTATTAGTCTGCATATTTTTTGCTGTAGTAAAATCGTTTGTTTTCAGTCTTACTAATCTTAATAAGTTATCCCAATTATATAGTTGTAAAGCTATTAGCAAATCTTCAATATTTCCTAGAGCAATATCCACTTTTCCTTGAACTTTCCCTGAGTTAACATCTAAGTTACCGACAATATTATAATTACTATTTCCTATGATTAGTTGAGTTTTTTCTAACTGAATTAGGTTATTTTTATAGGTTAAAAATGCTTCAAATTTATCTGCGATTACATCTCCAAAACGAGGAAATTTAATAGTTAACTTTCCCACAGTATTTAAGTCAGATGGGTTAAAACTTATTTCTAGATTAATTAACCCCTGTAAATACTCAGGTAATCCATAGTTACCCAAAGGTGCTATTTTTAAGACATCGATGGGTAAACTGTCTACTTTTGCTACTAAATTATCATTTTGACGTTTTACAGTACCAATAAGAGGAATATTATTATTATAGGTTTGGCGAATTTCAAAAGAGTCTATAATAGAAGTTAATGAACAATTTTCAACTAAGCAAGGATTAAAAATAGCACTTATTTTATCTTGTTTACCTTCTATATTAAAAGAAATTTTATTGGAAGAGTCTATATCAATTTTTCCCCTTAACTCTGGTTCAAACTGTTGTTCATTAAAACTTAAATTAGCTACATTAACATCACCTATGATTTCTAAATTTCCTGGTAATAAAGGTGCAGTTAAGAGATTTTTACCCAATAAAGTTCCTGTAAAATTACCTTCTCCTGTTAATGCTACTGTTGTGGGCAATATTTGTCTATTAACAGGTATTTTATCTAATAATTGTGTGAGAGGTAATTCAGCTAAATTAAAGTTAGTATCAACATCAAAGGAAAATTGTTCAATATCTGGTGAAGTCCAAATATTGGTAACCACAAAGTTTCCTTTTGCTTGAAGATTTTGTTTTCCTACTTCTAAAGATACTCTATTAACTGTGATAGGAAGTAATGACGCAGATGTCAAGAGAGGAGTTAGAGGAAGAGATGCACTAATTTTACTATTTAACTTATCAGAGGTAAAAGCAGCAAATAAATCAGGTTGTAAACTAGATAAATCAATGTTTTGTGTTGTGATATTACCGAAAATACGATCATTATTTATTTCTCCATCAATAGTGATTATTCCTTCTGCTATTTCTATTTCTGTCTTAGTATTTCCTTGAAAATCATTAAACTTTAATGCGAGTAAGGATGATAAATTACCTCTAAAATTACTTTCTGCTTTTATAACTTTTATAACAGGATATCCTTCAATAATAAATGGTGCGATAGATAAGGGAGTTAATGCTGCACTTCCTGTAATTATACCTTGGTTTATTTCTGTGTTTGCTGTTATACTCCGATTAGCAATCAAGAGATCACCATTAGCGGTTATTTGTAAATTGTTAAGGTTAGATATTAGATTAGAAAAATTCAGTATTCTCAAGTTTCCTACTATATTAATATCAGTATTAAGCAATTTGACAGGAATAGGAATCTTAGTAATCAGTTTATCAATGGATAAATTGTTAATATTAGCAACTGCTTCTAAAGATTCATTTTCTAGTTTAGCTGTTGCTGTAACTAAACTATCTTCTATTTGAATAACTATGTTTCCATTACCATTGATAGCACTTAAATTAATATTTTTGCTGTTCCAAATACTCTCTAAATTACCAGAAACTTTTAAACGAGCATTATGAACTAATACGGGTATAGGCAGGTTAGAAACAAATGAATTAATGGGCAATGCTATTGTAGTAACTTCTGTTTGTAAATTAGTATTTTCAAGATTACTGTTAACAAGCACTTTCCCTTCATTAACTAATAAAGAAAGATTAGAATCAACATTAAGAGATGAAATAAAGGGTTTATTGATATTTCCAGTTATGCGAATATTTCCTTGTTGTAATACTAAATTATTAGGACATTGAAGAGTAATCTTGACACAGAGAATACTGCTAAAAGGTGTTAAATTTAATTCTTCTGTATTAATATAAGTTTGCCATTTTTTTGTTTTTAAACTGCCACTTCCTGCAATATTAATGATTCCTTGTTCAGTACGAATATTTGTATCTTTTAAGAATAAGTTATTTTTTTTGATGAGAATCTCACCTTGACTAATAATGGTAGTATTAGGTTGAGAAAAATCACCAGAAGTATCCCACTTAATTAAACCATTAATATCACTCATTTGTCCTTCTATTTTTCCTTTTGCTTCCAATAAATTGAGGTTGATATCAGAAGGTAAAGGATAATAGGTATTAATTAATTGTTTAGTGGGTAAAGCTACTTGAAAGTCAAGTTGAATAGGAAATTGTTTAATATCTATAGGTTTATTTTGTTTAATTAGTTGACTAATATTATGTGTAATTTTTCCTTTCGCTTCTATTTTTTCTCCTGCTTGGGCTTCAATCAAAAACTTTTCTAATAAAGTTTCATCTAAACTAACTTTGAATTCTGCTAAAATTGTTTTGAAAGGTGTTTTTTCAAAAATAATGGGGTTATGATTAATTATTTTTCCTTCAATCAGAGGCTCACTAATCAAACCAGTTATATCAAAATTAATATTGAACTTTCCCTTTGCTTCCACTGGTAAAATAATGGGAATGACTCCAAAAACATTATCAATACTAAAATTTTGAACATTAATTTTTATATTGCTTCCCTGCTGCCAATCATAATAACCTTGTAACTGAGTAATAATATCCCCTAAAACAATTTTACCTTTCTCAATTAATATCTTATTTTCCTCAAATTGAAATAATAAATCTGCTTGAATAGGTTGCTTAAGGGATGTTGTTTTTGCTTGCACATCTTTCAATGCGAAATCACCTTCTCCTTTCGTTTCCCTCAAATCCCGTAAAGATGGTAAATTAAGATTCAAATTAGCCTGAAGATAACTCTCATCAATATTGAAAGGAAGATTAGGAAAAATAGACAACCAAGCTGCTAAGGGGAACTGATTTAATTGCAAATTAAGCTTAGTCTGTGTACTGTTAACAAAAGTTTCTCCTTCTAGTTTAATTTCATTACTCTCTACTAACCCTAAACCCAGATTATAAAGCCACTTTCGCTGCTCACCTTTTTGATATTCTAGATTTCCATCTACCTGAATATTGATCGTTTTTTCTGATTGGTAAGGTAATAAAATGATCTCAGTATTATCAACATCCACAGAGATATCAAAATTGAGAGGAATTACCTCATCAGTGGCCTTGACATTTAACCATTGACCCGGTTTATTTTCACGAATATTAACCTTAACACTTTCAGGAGAGAGATGAAGAGTTAACTTTCTTTGTAATAAAATAGTTAAAGGGTTGAAGGTAATCTTAATATTTTCGGCGGTTAATTGATTAGTATGTTGAGGAGTTTCTGGAATAGAAGCCCCATCTAGTTGTAAACTGGTAAAGGAAAATCCCTCTAACTCACCAATTTCTATGGGACGATGAATCACTTTACTCAGTCTTTCTTCCAACCAAGGAGGTAAATACTCCCTGAGAATGAAACTTAATCCCGCATAACCGATGAAAACCAGGGTTACAGAAGTCGTTGCTATGATGATAGTCTTCGGTTTCTGGGCAAATCTTAAAAAACGGTTGAATTGATTAGAAAACGGGTTAGGAGGTTGGGGAGACTGACTCATAAGGTTTCGGGGATGAAGAGACGTTCAACAGAGATTTTTTTGACTAATCTAACGTACTTCAAAAAAAATATTCCTCAGAAATAGGTGAGTAATAGGGGTCAAGATGCTTCACAATAAGAAATAGAAACCATAAAAGGAGTAACCCACAGATGTTGGCATACATCCTAGCGATCGCTGTTGGCCTTGCAAGCTTAAGTCTTTATTTATCCGCCTTTTTCCTGCCAGAATTACACCGAAAGGACGATTTTCTCTGGAGTGGTGTAGGATTATTTTACGCCCTTGTCCTCTGGGTTTGTGCAGGGAGAATCACAGGAGGTGTACTATTAGGGCAGAGTGCCTCGGTGACGTTAGTGTTATGCTTTGGTTGGCAAACCCTACGTCTGAGAAGAGCGATCGCTCTTCCTGATGAAAAAACGGATATTACGGGATTTTCTTTCCTGGTTTGGCTACAAAACCGTTTCCAGAAACCATCAGCTTCTCCTGTAGTTGAGACACCAGAGGAGACAGAAACCACTTCAGAGTCTCAAACATCAGCAGAAACAGAAACTACTGATGATGATACAGAAGTTATCTCAGAGTCTCAAACATCAGCAGAAACAGAAACTACTGATGATGATACAGAAGTTATCTCAGAGTCTCAAACATCACCAGAAACAGAAACTACTGATGATGATACAGAAGTTATCTCAGAGTCTCAAACATCACCAGAAACAGAAACCACTGATGATGATACAGAAATTATCTCAGAAGTTGAGCAAGAAGAAGAAACAAAAGAAGCTAGTCTAACTTCAGAGGATACTGAAACCCCTGAGACTAAAAAACAAGGATTTTCCCTTAAGTCCATATTTGGGAGAGGAACATCTCAATCTCCACCCACCTCAGAAGTCCCGGAAGCTGATCTTGAAGAAAGTAACTGGGATGATGATGACGAGGAGGTTTCAGAAATGATAGAGCAAACAGAGGCGATCGCCTCTGAAACTGTTGCAGAAACCAGTGAGATTAACCCAGAAGAATCAACGGAAAACAAGACTCCTGAAGTAGTAGGAAATCTTGAAGACTATGTTGCTGAATTTGAACCTTTTATGGCCGACGATGATGCAGAAACCTTGATCGAAGAATACAAACCCAAAATCACATCATCCCAATCTGAAACCACCGAAAAAGAGACTGATCCACCTTTGAAAAGCGAAAGTGTTCAGGAAACTGAGCAAAAAGAAGAGGAGAAAAATTAATCAATATCCCCATTTTTTTCTCTACAAAACGATTGCACAGACTCCAGTTGTGTAGCAATGTCTCCAAACCAATCAAGATAAAGATTTCTTGCTGGTGCATTCCCAATCAATGAATTAATAAAACTCAACCATTGTGGATCATTATTGGGTAAAATTAGCCCATATTTTTCACAGTCGATGGGGTTCCTTGGTACTAACAGATAATCTGCACCTAGTCTTAAATCTTGTACTATTGCTTCCCCAACCAAGAGAATACCATCACTAGCAAAAGCATCAATTTTATCCCCTCTTAATGCTTGTATTCCTCTATATCTACCAGTTACACCTTGAAACTGAACTAAATTTGCTAGAGGATATTTTTCAGCCATTAATTGTTCATTAGTGGTGTTTTTGAGAACCCCAATATTAACATTTTCTAAACTACCATCAGGATCAATAGTTTTTGCTTTATCGGCCTCAATTAATAATTGAGTTCCTGTTAAGAGAAAGGGGGTAGAAAATTGGATTTGATATTCAGGAAGTTCTCGGATTGTATTTGGTCCACACTCTATATCTACAATGCGATCGCTCACCAATTCAAAGCGATTAAATAAGGTTGATTTATACACCTTAATAGCAATCACTTGTTTATTTAATTCTTGTTTCAGTTTGTCTCTAAGTACAGCAATAAAGTCCAAACATAACCCCTCTAAATCTCCGTTAATATCTCGATAACCAAAAGGGACAGCATCTTCTCTAATACCGACTTTTAATAACCCTGTTTTATCAATTCTTTCTAAGACAGTTTCTTCTTGTCCATGACTAGGGAAACTAGAGAAAAATAACAAAAACAAATTAATAATTATTCCAGAAACTTTAATATTTTTCATAACTTTTTCCATATTTAAACAATAGAGTCCCAAGGATCTAAAATGTCTTTAAATAAAACTTCTTCAATCCAAGTTTTAGCCACAACAGCTAAAGGGAGGGCTAATAATAATCCTAATATACCAAAGGTTCGAGCAAAAAAGATTTGTGCCATTAATGTTACCGCAGGAAGCAAAGAAACTTGTTTGGCCATAACAGTAGGAGTTAACCAATAACTTTCGATATTTTGAATAATAAAATACCAAATTAAAATAGCCCAAATTTTCCAAGGCTCATCTAACAAAGCTACCATTAAAGGGAAAACAACACTGGTAGCAGGACCCACATTAGGAATAAAGTTAAGTAAACCTGCTAATAAAGCATGAACTAACACTAATTTAACTTGTAATACCAATAATCCTAAACCGCTTAAAGTCCCAATAAATAAACAATTAATAGTAACTCCAGTCAACCAATTTCCTAACGCTACTTCAGAAAGTGTCAAAATTTCTTCCCCTCGTTTACGATAAAAAGAAGGAAATAGTTTCAAAAAAAGATAACGGTACTTCTTGGGAGCCATTACCATTGTTATGGTCAAGAAATAAATAAAAATAAGTTGTAAAATAATTAATAAAGAATTGGAGAAAACAGTGAAAAAGTTGGCAAAAATATCTGTCAATAGAGGTTGTAAACGGGTTAACAAATCATTTAACGAGGGTGGTGGTGGCAACCAATCAAAACGACTTTGTGTTTCCGATAATAAAATTAAATTAGTCCGCAGTCTTTCCCAAACATTAGGGAACAAAGCCAGTAATTTTTGAAATTGGTCGAGAAAAGGAGGAACCACTAACCAACCAAACAAAATACTTAAAAAAATGATACCAATAACAATAATAACAATGGCAAAATTCCGTCTAATCTTAAATTTTTTCAGCCATTTTACTAATCGATTTAAAGCAGTTGCAAAAACAATCGCAGTAAATACCAATAACAATACCTGTCTAATTTCCCAAAGAATATAACAGGAGATGATGAAACTAGATAAGCCAAGCCATTTACCAAGATTCATGAAACTATCAGAAAGCTCAAAAGACTTTTTTATTCTATATTAAAAACAAAAAAAAGGAAGAGAACAAGGCCTCTTCCTTTGATTATTATCACGACTTCAAGTTATCGCATAGTACCACGGGCATTCGTACCGTTAGACTTAGCGATTTCCTTTTCTAACTCTTCATAAGCCCTGTCAAATTGAGGATCACCAAAATCACCAATTTTATCTCGTTCCTGTTGAAGATCCTTTCTTTGAGCTTCGGTCAATTCTACGACAATATCAGGTTCAATTCCCTGTTTATTGATATCTCGACCGCTGGGGGTTAAATACTTAGCAATAGTAACAGCAAGTCCAGATGTACCATCTCCTAAGCGTCGAACGGACTGTACTAAACCCTTACCAAAAGTCTTAGTTCCCACTAAAGTAGCGCGGTTGTTATCCTGTAAAGCACCTGAAAGAATTTCACTGGCACTAGCGGAACCACCATCTACCATAATCACCAGAGGCTTATCAGTCAAAGCACGGTTGGTTGCCCGTTGCGCTTCTACCTCACCGTTACGACTCACCGTTGAGACGATACGGCCTTGATCGAGCCACATCCGAGCAATTTCTATACTGGAATAAAGGAGTCCGCCTGGGTTAGAGCGTAAGTCAAGAATATAACCGTTGACATTGGCGGCTTCAGCATCACGAATAGCGTCACGCATTTCCTTGCTGGCCTGCGCACTAAACTGAGTCAAACGGATATAACCAACCTTCCCTGAAGGAGTTTCTTCTATACGAGCTTTAACAGGGTGGAGTTCGATGCGCGCTCTGATGATGGGATAATTAAATTCCTCGTTGGAACGACGAATGGTTAAAGTAACTTTGCTACCTGGTTTCCCACGAATGAGTTTAACCGCATCTTCCACTTCCATACCTTCGGTGGTTTTGCCGTTAATTTTTGTGATCACATCCTTAGCAAGAATTCCTGCCTCAAAAGCGGGAGTATCTTCGATGGGAGCAACTACGGTTAATTCTTTGGTTTCTTCATCCTTAGTAATTTGGATACCCACACCGGTTAACTCTCCGGAGGTATCAATTTGCATATTTTGGAACTCTTGGGGATCCATAAAACGAGTGTAGGGATCGTCGAGTTGTTCTAACATCTCCCGAATCGCTTTATAAGCCTCTTCCTTACTATTGTAGGTTTTGGACTTTCCTACATACTTTTGGCGAACAGCAAGCCAGTCTACCTGATTAAAGGTGGCATCAACATAAGTATCATTAATAACTTGCCAAACTTCATCGACTAATTTTTTAGGATTATCTTGAAGATAAGCAACGCTACGGGGAAGACGTAACCCTGCTCCTGTAACGGCGATGGCTGTTAAAACGGCAGCAGTTGCACCAAGAACTAACCCTTTTTTGTAATTGACCATAAGCTAAGTGTGTGTTTATGAAACTTCTATAACAGGCGAGTGCTGACTCTAAGACAGGAACTTGTCTGAACTATTTTAACTCAGTATATCCTAGACTTCTGTTAACTGACTTAAGTTACTTATTTTATCGAGTTATTTTTTGATAGAGTAAGCATCACCCCAATGATAGCATTGTCTTCATAGTAATGATAGAAATATTATGACAGATAGTACCGTAATTCCTACTGATTGCCTCAAAAACAAACGTCAAAACCTACGCACTCAACGCCGTTTAAAAGCATGGCAAGGAGTCTGGCGATTTATTTTCCTCTGTGGTATGACAGGAGGGTTAATTGGGGGTATCAATTTACCCCATTGGTTGATTGGGGAAAAATCACAAATTAAAATCCTGGGTAACGAGCGACTCCATCAAGAACAAATTCATACCATGTTGGATCTGAGTTATCCTCAATTAATCTGGAAGCTACCGATCCATCAGTTGCGGCAAAAACTGGAAAGCCAACCTCCCCTTGAAACTGTCTATATGACTCGTCAGCTATGGCCAGTGGAAGTCACTGTTATGGTCAAAGAAAGACAACCCATAGCTGAGGCAACTATGGGAAGAAAAGCTGGTTTTATTGATGATGAGGGGGTTTGGATTCCTGCAACATTCTATCAAGAGGCTAAAGCTAAACCTTCTGTTAAGCTTAAAGTGTGGGGGTTGACTCCACAAAGTTTGAGCTATTGGAAAGATATTTATCCTTTAATTCTCAATTCTCCTGTAGAGATTACCGCACTTGATTGGCGTGATCCCAGTAATTTGATTTTAGACACGGTTTTAGGAAAGGTGCATTGTGGAACTTATCTGAATCAAGAGCAGTTTCTTGAGCAACTCCAAGCTTTAGGTAAACTCAGTAAATTATCTTCCCAAGTCCCTCAAGAACGTATTATTTATCTGGATTTATCTAACCCTGATGCACCATCAGTTCATCTTAAAGACATACCTCCAAAGTCTGATTAATCAACCATTGATAACTAGACCAAATTAGGGTTTGCTGAATAAAAGCAAAACCCTATTCTTTAAAAGGTTACACCCATATTCGCGATCGCAAAAAAGATCAGCTTTGTCGGCTACAAACCGCTATAATTGGTAGAAACACCTCCCAGTTGTTGGTCAAGAACAAATGTATCGAAAAGAGGAGCAACCTTTACCGCCCCCAGAAAAATTTGAATTACCTTTCGAGGGCAAATTGTCCCCCAATAATCGTTGGGTAATCATGGCAGAGTTGATACCTTGGGATGATTTTGAGGAAGAATATGCTAAACTTTTTTCAGCAGAAAAAGGTGCGCCAGCCAAACTATTTAGAATGGCATTAGGGATATTAATTATTAAGGAAAAATTAGGAACAAGTGATAGAGAAACTATAGAACAGATTAGAGAAAATCCCTATCTACAATACTTTATAGGTTTAAATTGTTATCAACAAGAGCCACCACTGGAATCTTCAATCCCAGATTCCGCACTTCAAAAAGTAGCATTAAATAATACAAGCCTGGGTTTAATAATTAAGTATAATTGCTTAAGCTCTTGAAGACAAAAAAGTGGGATAATTGTTTAAGTTGTTTCCTCTGTAAAAAAAGAGCGAAAAATGTCTTATTTAGAAGAAATACAAGTTAAAAATTTAGACCATTTAGGGATAGTAGCTGGTTTAATTGATGAAATAGGAATAGTCAAAATAATTAATAATAAATTAGGAATAGATGTTAGAGAAAAAATCTCAGCAGGTACAGTAGTTAAGTCTATTTTAATCAATGGACTAGGATTTGTTTCAAGACCTCTATATTTATTCAGTCAGTTTTTTCAAGATAAAGCCATTGAGAAATTGTTAGGAGAAAGAATTCAACCTGATTACCTTAATGATGATAAAATTGGGAGAGTAATGGATGAATTATATAAATATGGACTAAATGATATTTTTATTGAAGTAGTTTTAGAAGTAATTAAAAAATTTAAAATAGACCTTAAATACTCCCATTTAGATTCCACATCATTTCATTTAGATGGAGAATATAAAAGGGAAGAAGATAAAGAGAAACAGGAAGAAGAAAAAATTATTAAAGAAAGACCAATTTTTAATAAGAAAGGATATTCTCGGGATCATAGACCAGACTTAAAACAATGTGTCTTGGATTTAATAACAAGCCAAGATGGAGATATTTCATTATTTGTGAGAGCAGGAGATGGAAATGAATCTGATAAAGCTGTATTTGGAAAAGTTTTAGTAGAATTCAAAAAGCAAATAAAGTTTGATAGTATCATGGTTTGTGATAGTGCTTTATATGGTCAAGAAAATCTCCAACTAATCCAACATTTAAAATGGATAACGAGAGTTCCAATGACCATAAAAAAAGCAAAAGAATTAGTGCAAAATATAGAGGTGGAAGAAGTAAAAGATGAAGATAAAGAAAAAAGAAGTGACCTAAATTTAGAAAGTTATACCTGGAAAGAAGAAATTGTTACTTATGGTGGAATCAAGCAAACTTGGTTAATAGTCTTGAGTGAAAAAAGACAGAAAAGTGATTTGGAAAAACTAGAAAAACAACTTTCCCAAGAAGAGAAGAAATCCCAAAAATTTCTTAAAGAAATACAATCTGAAGAATTTGAACATCCTCAAGCTGCTCGATATAAATTAAAAGCTATTAATAAAAAATTGAGATTGTTGGAAAGAAAAGAAGTTGAACTGATTGAAACTTACTCGAAAAAAAAGGAAAAGATTTATAAAATGATTAGTCTGATCATCAAAAAAGGTGAAGAGATAAGTAGAAAGACTAAAGAAGCAGGAAAATTTATTTTAGCAACTAACTTAGTAGAGGAAAATAAATTAGAAGCTAGTGAAATTCTGATAACTTATAAAAACCAGCAATCTACGGAAAGAGGATTTCGATTTTTGAAAGATCCCTTATTTTTTACTGATAGTTTCTTCGTTGAAAAACCAGAAAGAATAGAAACAATGTTATTTTTAATGTCTTTGTGTTTGTTGATTTATAACTTGGGGCAAAGAGAATTAAGAAATTGTTTAAAAAGAGTCAAAAAAGGAATAAATAATCAAGTAGGGAAAGTAACATTGCGTCCGACTTTGAGGTGGATATTTCAATGTTTTCAAGGTATTCATTATGTGATTTTAAACGGAGTTAAACAAATTGTCAATTTAACAGAAGAAAGGCGTTTTATATTGAGTTTATTACCTGCATCTTGTCAAAGATATTATCTATAAATCGAATTGGATAAAGCAAAAATAATAAAAGAATAAGAGTCTAATGATATCAAATGAGAAGAGGAAACTCTCCTTCGTTTGTGCTGAGTCTTGCTAAGTTTTCAATGGGTATAAATCTTCTTAATTTGATTATTTTTCCTAAAAATTTAATGAAAAGAGAAATATTCTTGCCCAGGTATGATTTTCGGACTTTTTAAAACTATGTATTTTTTTATACTACATTTTGAAGTGCGGAATCTGGGTTCAATCTCACGGGGTGAGAAGCCCGTTAAAACCCTGATTGAAAGAGGGTTTCAGCCGTAGCGATCGCTCTATAAATTGTCAAAAACTAGAGGGCTTATTGAGAATAAACAATAATGATAATCATTCTTGCCGTGTGTGTGGGGGGGAGGAGGCTTACACCGTCCTCCCCCCCACAGGGTTGATGCTCAAAATCAACCCCTTGGGCAATATTAGTTTTTATTAAATAATAAAAATTGGTTTATTTTGGATAGTTACATCTAAAATAAATCATCTTCCACTGGTTATTTTATGTTAAGATAAAATAGGGGAATTAAGCCGTCTTATCTATTATGGACATGGCTTGTAACCCTTTTTTATAATTGTTGAGTTTCTGGGGATTATTGCTCATCATAATTGAAATAAAATCAGAGCAAAATTCCCAAGCGTGAATCCAAAGAGAGCCATAAAGTCCTATCCAAAAATTACTATGTCTTCGGTCACGTCTTGATTTTTCAGTTAGACGAGCAATATATTTTCCTTGATTGATTTGTCGAAATGTTTTGCCTTTTAAAGAAGTAGCAGTGCAAGCGATCGCTATTAATAAAATCAAGGAATTTAGTCGTTTATTATTGGCTTTACTTCCCTCCAAATTATAACACCCTGTCTTACAATCCTTGAACATAGCTTCAATATCTGCCCTGGCTCGATAGACTTTCAAGACCTCTGATAAACTGTCTAAGTTGGTAAGAATAAACCAAGGCTCTTTTTCCTGTTTGCCCTTGTATTTTCTTTTCCAATATGCTCCCACATTAAAGTTTCCAAACCCTTTATTTTTAGTGACTGAAACCCCAGTTAAAAACATCTTCATCCCAGGTTTCATTCCTAACTGCGAAAAAGTTTGATAATCTTCATCATCTTTTTTCTGGTTTGTACCTTGTTTCTGACGAAAAGCGAAGAATAACTTTTGTTTTTTACTTTTTTGTTTCAACCAATAAGCTGATTTAACACTGTGGAATTCTCGGTCTCCAAGAATGACTAACTCATAGTTTTTTAGAAGACAAAGAACAGGTTTAATTAATGCCTGTTGTTCAGATAATCTGCTGGCTCCTCTTTTCCCTAAAAGTGTCCAATAGATGGGTAAAGCCCGCTTTTTCCAGATAACAGCAACCATGAAAACATTTTTATCTTTCCATTGGGTTCGGTCAATTGTTATAATCAGACGAGAGCCAGTCTTAAATTCTTTACAAATAATAGCTTTAATCACAGGAAACCAGAATCTGGGAATGGCTAAAGCTGACAAAACTAGGAATCTCTGGATATGTTTACGACGACTTTGATAAAGGATTGGTAAAGGAAAACAAGCTGCTAACCTTTCTATTCCAACCTGTTTATGTACTGTCAGCAACCACAGTAAAATTCTAAAAGCCTCGAACTGTGTTTGTGTTAAATGTTTGGTAAAATGAGATTCATAAACTGCTAAAAAGCTCATGATTTAAGTTATAAAACGATTAAGGACAATCTGATTATTATTAGCATAAAATCGGATTGTTTTCTCTCTTTTAGGAGTTGACGCTCGCGCATCAAAACAGTTTGGGGGGGCAGGGCAATCGCATTTAATTTTTGAAAAGCTGACTGCATAAGAGGTTTCGCGATCGCCGTTCATTTGTACTGAAACTCTAAAATCTTTACTGGATCACGCATCTCAGATTTTAATGCGATTGCCCTGTTTGGGGGGGGAAGACGTGGCAAATGCCACGTCTTCCCCCCATTTGCAAATGATTATCATTATCGTTCATTCTCAATAAGCTCTCTGGTTGCCGACAATTGTTTAGGGTCGGGTAACAGAGAAAAACCGCTCTGGACTTACTTTTCAACCTACTTGTCACCCCGTGAGCTTTTATTATTTTATTTTAGGTTACTTGTTTTGAGTCTTAGATCCTCATAAACTCAACTAAAGATTTAATAACTGCAAACCTTTCTTTTTCCTCAGTTAAATACATATGCCCTCCTGGAAAACTCCGAAGTTTAAACCCTCGCTGTGTATATTTTTCCCACTCTCTTAATTCTTCAAGACTGACTCCCTCATCAGCTTCTCCTCCAAGTGCTAAAATGGGGCAGGGTAATGATTTTTCGGAGACATATTCGTATTCTTCATGAAGTTGCAAGTCTGCCCGATAAATAGGTAATATTATAGACATTAATTCAGGCTCCTGTAAGACAGCCTCTGGTGTACCCCCATCGGCTCTTAATTCCTCAATTAAGTCTTCGTCAGATGCTTGAGAGTCTCTATGATCGCAGGGTATATGGGGCGGTTTTCTCCCCGAAACTACCAAACATTGCGGAAAACAACCGAAGCGATCGCCTAACTGATGAGCAACTTCTAAGCTAACTACACTCCCTAAACTATGACCAAAAAATACAAAGGGAGATTGACTATAAGGATAAATTTCTTGTACTAATGGCTCAATTAAGTCGCCCCAGCGAGTTATTAAAGGCTCCTTGATGCGATTTTCACGCCCAGGAAACCTGACGGCCCAAAGATTGATGCTATCTGGTATAGTTGCTGGCCAATCGCGAAAAAATAGCGAACCTGCACCTGCTGGTGGAAAGCAGAATAGAGAAAGCTTATTTTCCTGATGATGCTTACCCAAGGGAACTAACCAAGGGGAAGTTGTTTGAGATGTTAAGTTCAAAATGCGTCTTTCTGCCTATGCTAATTAGGGTTTGCTGAATAAAAGCAAAACCCTATTCTTTAAAAGGTTACACCCATATTCGCGATCGCAAAAAAGATCAGCTTTGTCGGCTACAAACCGCTATAATTGGTAGAAACACCTCCCAGTTGTTGGTCAAGAACAAATGTATCGAAAAGAGGAGCAACTTTTACCGCCCCCAGAAAAATTTGAATTACCTTTCGAGGGCAAATTGTCCCCCAATAATCGTTGGGTAATCATGGCAGAGTTGATACCTTGGGATGATTTTGAGGAAGAATATGCTAAACTTTTTTCAGCAGAAAAAGGTGCGCCAGCCAAACTATTTAGAATGGCATTAGGGACATTAATTATTAAGGAAAAATTAGGAACAAGTGATAGAGAAACTATAGAACAGATTAGAGAAAATCCCTATCTACAATACTTTATAGGTTTAAATTGTTATCAACAAGAGCCACCACTGGAATCTTCAATGCTAGTTCATTTTAGGAAAAGAATTGATGGAGAATTGATAAACAAAATCAATAAAAAAATAGTAAAAAGAGAAATAGACAAGAGTGATAAAGAAGTAAAAAAAAAGGATTGTCTCCAATAAAAAGGAGAAAAAATAAAAAATAAAGGTAAACTAATTTTAGATGCGACTTGTGCGCCAGCAGACATCAAATACCCAACGGATTTAGGCATATTAAATCAAGCCAGAATTGAGACAGAAAGAATAATAGATAATCGTTATAAACCATTAAGAGTAAAATTGAGAAAAAAGCCGAGAACTTCTAGAATAATTGCTAGAAAGGAATACTTAAAAGTAGCTAAAAAACGAAAAGTATCTTATCAAGAAAGAAGAAAAGCTATCGGGAAACAGTTAAAATACCTTAAGAAAAATTTAGGAAATATAGAAGACTTAATTCAAGCTGGGGCTTCCCTGGAAAATCTGAGTAAAAGACAGAAAAATTGTCTAGAGACTATCAAAAAAGTTTATGAACAACAACAGTCAATGTGGGAGAATAAGACCCAGAGTGTTCCTCAAAGAATTGTAAGTTTAACTCAACCGCATATTCGTCCAATAGTGAGGGGAAAAGCAGGAAAACCAATAGAGTTTGGAGCTAAACTCTCAGTAAGCTGTGTAGATAACTATGTGTTTCTAGACAAAATAAGTTGGGAAAACTTCAATGAATCTTGTCATTTAAAAGAACAAGTAGAAAAGTATAAAGAAACGTTTGGCTATTATCCCGAATCCGTCCATGTAGATAAAATTTATCGAACTAGGGAAAACAGAAATTGGTGTAAGGAAAGAGGGATAAGAATCAGTGGTCCGAAGTTAGGAAGACCTCCGAAAAATGTCAGTGAAGAAGAAAAGAAACAAGCCCACTCCGATGAATGCTTCCGTAATGCTATTGAGGGAAAGTTTGGACAAGCTAAACGAAGATTTAGCCTAAATCTCGTGATGACAAAACTCCCTGAAACCTCCATTACATCTATTGCTATTACATTTTTAGTTGTCAATCTTTCTAAACTTCTGAGGCAGTTTTTGTCGCTTTTTTTGTCCTTATTTACTAATAATGGAACAGGGGAACTCGTCAAACCGCCTTTCATTAATTTTGATTATACTTTAAACAATTTTTATGTACTAAAACTTATTGATTTGTCAGAAAATTCTTGGTCAAAAGTGGCATAAATTTTGGAGAAACTTTTTCAGCAAACCCTAAAATAGAGAATTAAGGTGATTTTAAAAACTCTCTTTCCATCTTTTTAGGGGATTTTAAATATTAAATAGCTTCATTCAGTTTCGGTTCCAATATAGATATCTAAGTAGCTTTCAGTTAGAGATTGAATGACTCGTTCTAATTCATCAATGAGATTTCTTCTAGTGAGTTTTTCTACAGCATCAATATGAGCAGAACTTCCGGCTCGTCCTAAATATTTATATTTGGTTTTTTTCTCATTATTAGTGGCCATAGGAAAAATTGATTCAGCAGACTGTAGTTTATAATACCAGTAGATTGTTCCCTTTCGATTAACCTGATAACGAATAATATGACAATTAGCTGGTGCTACTTCCCCTTCCCGTTCAATTTTCTTTATTTTCTGTTTAAGAGAGCGAATTAGACTCTTAATTTGTTTGGCTCTCAGGTGGACATCTTGACTGGTCTTAAGTTCGGAATGTGATGACATTAGCCTTAACTGTAACAAACAACCTCTTTTGATGTTAGCGTATATATTCCGCTAATTTATAAGGTAATAAATTTTAAAAATGACCAAAAATGAAACGGCTACGTCTGTCGAGGAATTCCTGGTGTGGAGGTCTAACCTCTTCCAAGGACTAAAAGCTAGAAAAGAAACTATTATAGAATTACTCGATGCCCTCTCCAGTAACCAACAAGCTCACTCAGTCGTTGAATTGTCTCTCAATCCTTTATTTAGAAGAGATTATAACAGTTTATATAGAGGAATTCAAGAGTTTTTACCCACTCAAACTGACCCTAATTATGAACAGAGAATTGAGACTTTATTTTCAGCGGTATCGAGAACAATTCCTCCCACTTCAAAACATTATAACTTATTTGGTATTGACACAACTCCCTGTCCACGACGGTTTGCCGAAACGTTAGCGGATAAAACCTTTATTCATTACCCCAATCCAATTAAGGGAAATAAACCCATTAATATTGGACATTGTTATTCCGTTGTCTGCGCTTTACCTGACCAAATAGACACAGAAAAAGTCCCTTGGGCTGTCCCCTTATCAGGAGAGCGAGTCCCCTCTAAACATAAAGGAGTAAATCAAGGCAATCAACAACTAAAAAAAATCTGGCAAAGTTCTTTATTTTCTGATAAATTATCTGTCTTAGTGGCTGATAGTGACTACAGCCAAAAGGATTTTATTGGGGAACAAGTTAAGCATGAAGACGTAGTTACTATTACAAGAGTTAGAAGTGACCGAGTTTTTTATCGTCAATTTATTCGGGACCCAAATCAAGCCAAAACTTCGGGACATCCCCGTTGGTATGGGGATAAATTTGACCTTAAAGATGACCAAACTTGGACTGAACCTGATGAAGTTCATCATGTTCCCTTTACAACGAAAAAAGGTCGTCAATTAACAGTGACTATTTCGGGATGGAAACAGATGTTAATGAGAGGAACTAAAAACTATAAAATGAACAATCACCCCTTTACTTTACTCCAGATTGTTGTCAGAGCTCAAGAAAGAAATAGTATTTGGAAACCTATGTGGCTTATTGTTATTGGTTCTCGGCGCGATGAGTTAAGTTTAGTTGATTGTTATCAGTGTTATCGACAACGTTCTGACATGGAACATCTTTTTCGATTTGGTAAACAAAGATTATTGATGACATCTTATTTAACTCCCGATGTACATCATGAAGAAAATTGGTTTAAACTAACACTTCTTTCTTATGTAAATTTGTGGGCTGCCAGAAAATTAGCTGTGGTTTTACCCCGTGATTGGGAACAGTATTTGAAGACTAATAAATCCATCAAAATCACCCCTAGTCTAGTTCAAAGAGACTTTTCAAGAATAATTACGACCTTGGGGACTTTCGCCAAATTTCCCAAACGTCGAGGTTTTTCTTCCGGACGTATTAAAGGTTACAAAAAAGCCCCACGAACTCGTCATGATGTTATCAAGAAAGGGAGCAAAAAATCAACTGAAAACTTAAAAGCTCCTTAGTTTTCCTCAGAATCTATAGATTAGCCCTATTTGTCAGCCAATTTTATTGACTGATACAGAGCCGATATTTTGGGATTTTAGTTTAGCGTAAAATATACGCTAACAAAATTTTTTGTCCAAAGTCCAATTATTAAACGGTTTGATAGTTTTTCAACAGTTGTTTTACCCATTCAGCGCAAGATATCCACCTATATGGTTGAGTTGCTGCCTTAGTTACCAATATCCCTTCTTCTTCCTTATCGCTGGGAACCAACATCGAATCTGATGAACGAATTATTAAGTCCCCTTGTTGTAGTGCTTGACGCAACCGACGGCCAGTTTTCCAAGCATGAACTTTGTTGACATTCCAACGAGGGTTAATAGGATAACCTGCAAACCCAGATCGCAAGGCCGGATGGTTGTCTAAAGGGATAGTAGTACGAAGTAGTATATCTTTGCTTAAGTCCACTACTTTGGTATTGGGATTTTTGCCTATTGCTTTCATTTCCCTCACCCCCTATTTTATTTTGGTACTACAATTCTATATATTGTCTTCATCTTATTACAGAATATTAATTTTGCCTACATTTTTCTAAAAAGTTTTGATTATTAGTCCCCGAAACGATATCCTTTACCATATACTGTGTGAATTAGGGGGCCTTCCTCCTCAATTTTGCGTCTCAGCAAACGAATTAAGGCTGCTAAGACGTTACTACTGGGTTTTTCCGAGTCTTCCCATAAGAACTGATAAATCTGCTCATGGGTCAATAATTGTTGGGGATGCTCCATAAAATAGGTTAACAGTTTGACTTCTTTATCGGAGAGATTAATTATTCTGCTTTGACGATAGGCTACTTGATTATCTGGCTCGAGTTCTAAGTCTCCTATTTTTAAGGGGTTTGTGGCAACATTTTCTAGAGCAGGAGAGCGACGCAACAAAGCTCGAACCCTGGCCATTAATTCCCTTAACTCAAAAGGTTTGACTAAGTAATCATCTGCACCCGCATCTAAGCCCATTACCCGATCATCAAGAGTATCTTTAGCTGTGAGGAATAAGACTGGTGTGGTTTTTCCTCGCGATCGCAGTTCTCGGCAGATAGACAGGCCTGGTTTACCAGGTAACATCCAATCTAAGATTAACAGGTCGTAAGTATTTTGTAAAGCTAATTGATAACCTTTTTGTCCATCATCGGCTACATCTACGTTATAACCTTCATGGGATAAAACATGATATAGGGGTTCGGTTAATTCTGCTTCGTCGTCAACTAGAAGTATTTTCATGAATTGAGTTAATTTATCAGTTATTTTAATACTATTTTAATGAACTTAGACTATAAATATAGATGTTGTAGGGTTCAACCCTAAGGAAATATTTAGCTAGAATGAAAAATAAAATATTTTCGCATCTTTGAAATTGATTACTATGGTTTATTGTCTTAATCCTGATTGTAGCAAACCTGATAATCCTGACAACAATAAAATATGTCATGGATGTCATGAAGATTTAGATAAAAGTAGTAAAGAGTATTTATTTCGTGGACATTATCGTATTATTAAACAGCTAGGAGAAGGAGGAGTTGGAAGAACTTATCTTGCTGAAGATATAGACTGTTTGAATAAATTAAGAGTGATTAAAAAGTTTATTTATCCTGTTGATGCTCCGAACTTTGAGAAAGCAAAAGAATTATTTAAACAAGAAGCAGAATATTTATCTGAGTTAAGTCATCCTCAAATACCTCATTTATATGGTTATTTTGAACACAATCATGCTTTTTATTTAGTTCAGGAATTTATAGAAGGTAAAAATTTATATGATGAGGTTTGGGAAGAGGAAACTTTTGATGAAATTCAACTGAGACAGTTATTAAAAGAGTTACTTGCTGTTTTGGTTTATCTTCATGAACATAATCTTGTTCATGGAGATATTAAACCAGATAACATTATGCGTCGTTCTTATAATAAACAATCACAATTAAATGAACAAAGTGAATTAGTTTTGATTAATTTTGGTTCATCTATCAAGTTTGATGATAATCAGAAAATCATAGGAAGTTTTGGTTCTCATACTAGAGGATATGCGGCCATTGAGCAAATACAAGGTAAAGCAACTTTTGCTAGTGATGTTCATTGTCTAGGAATGACAGCAGTACGGTTATTCACAAGATGTTTTAGAGAAGATTTTGAGGATAATAAATTTAATGATTGGTTATATGTAGATGGTGAGTTAAAGTGGAGGGAATATGGGGAAGAAAGAGGGAGTAAGGTTAGTGATGAATTAGCTAATATTTTAAATAAAATGCTGGCACCTTTAGTCAATAATCGTTATCAGTCTGCACAAGAAGTATTAGATGATTTGCAGACAATTATAGAAACCGTTGAACCTATAGCGTCTGAAAATAATACAGAAAATGTCTCTAATATTCCTCGTTGTAAACCTACATTTGTTACTCCTGATATACCACCCAGAAGAAAACGAAAGAAAACTAAAAAAACTAATAAAGAATTGAGTGGAAATATAGCAATTATTGGCCCAGCTTCAGGTAAAACTACATATTTAGCTACTTTTGGTTATTTTACTAATGTTGTTATAAATACGATTTTGGAATCTATTTCTCCTGCTAATGATAACAGTGAATATTTAGCTGAACAAACAGAATATATTTTGTTAAGTCAATCGCAATTTGAGCCTAGTCGTACTCAAACTACTATAGCTATAATACCTTTTTATTACTATACTTATTCTATGAAATCACGTAATCTATTTAACGATAATATCAAGAAAATTCCGGTTGTATTTCGTGATTACTCTGAATATTATTTTAATGTATTATCAAATAATGAAAATGCAAATAGTAAAAATTTAACAGATTTTATACGAGATACAACCGGAATTAATGATAAAGGAATACTTCTTTTAGTAGATGGAAACTTACCACGAGAAGATGAACAAATTTCTAATGCTTTGAAAAATTTACAACCTCATATATTAGCAGAACATCAACAAAGAATTGCTTTAGTATTTTCTATGTTTGAAACTCCAAAATTACAACAGTATCGAAAAAATTTAGAAAAGTTTGCTGAGATATTTTTTCCTCAAACAGTTAATGCACTGGATGATTTAATTGAATATAAAAATTGTGATGTTGCTTACTTTGCTTGTTCTGCTTTTGGTTTCTTAGAAGAGGATGGTAAGTTAGTTCCTAATGTCGATCATATCCACTACATTAATCATGAAACTCTTTCTCATTGGGGTGTAATAAAAGATCCCAAACATTGGAAACCTTTTGGAGTAGTTGCACCTGTTTATTGGTTATTAACAGGTGAACATGATAAAAGATTATTGAAGATTTAATCATTAAAATGTTCGTAGGGGCATAATAATATTATCGAAAATAGTTGGGTCTAAAACCCCGCCTTTTAAGGCGCATAGTTTTTGAAGCGGAGTATAAATCTCTGTTTCAAAAACAACTTCTGTGCGATAGCGCCGGAACGTAGTGAGGAACTTCTGACTTCTGACTTCGTTAAGCTCTCTGTGTTATCTTTAAGACGTTAAGGATATTCCTCGTTCCTTGGAATGAGAATTAAAAATATAAATAATAATAATTTAGAGATTAATTTAAACATGAATACAACTTTAAAAGATACAGGTAAACATCCAAAGCTAGAAGAAATTTTAGTTCAAGTTAACAAACAATTTAAAGAAATTTATCAACAAAATCTAGTCAATTTGATTTTATTTGGTTCTCAAGCAAGAGGGGAAGCAACCTTAGAATCAGATATTGATATATTAGTCATACTTAAGACTGCTAAACCTCCCCAAGAAAAACATAAAAAAACAATTGACTTGATCTCTGATTTGTGTATAGAATATGGGGACTTAGTCAGTTGTGTTTATGTCAGTCAAAAACAATTTAAGTATGAAAAAAAGTCCCTTATTATTAAATATTCACCGAGAAGGAATTATTATATGAAAAAATCTTAATCCTAATATTACAGAGCAAGAAGCTATAGAAATTATTAATCAAGCTGAAAATATGCTTAACTTTGCTAAGAATAATATTAACTGAGTGTAAACACAAACCATTTTTTGAGTTCAGCAGAAAAGAACTTAACTCAATCACTCGTTGACCTTAAATAAAGCTAAAGAAAATAGATAAAAATCAAATTTGTATTCTATGATTAGAGTGTAATTATATCCAAAAAACGGGAAACCAATTGTCAAGAAAGCGTAACTAAAGCCATCTAATTACGCCTCACAATGGTATATGCTGGCCTATATAGCACGACACATTATAAGTTAAGGAAATCTGTAAAAGTTAAAGCCTCAAAATCAAATAAACTTTAGCTTTTTTCCTGATACTTTGCCCATTGCTGATGGTGCCAGGATTGCTATTGAAATCTATAGAAAAGTTTTGCATAGCCCCAAAAGGATTCATTTATGAGTACATTAACGCCGAAAGTCAAGAACACTAGCACCAGTCCCGAAAAAACTAACATTAAAATCGAAGATGATCGTACAGGAATGAACAAAGAAACCCTGAAACGGGCGTTTCTGGATCATCTTTTTTATATTCAAGGGGTTGATCGTTCTAAAGCATCTTTACGGGACTATTATATGGCCCTGTCCTATACAGTCCGCGATCGCTTACTCCATCGCTTCTTAAAAACTATTGAAACCTACAAAAAAGAAGAAGTTAAGATAGTTTCTTATTTTTCTGCTGAGTTTCTCATGGGTCGTCATTTAGGTAATAACCTAGTTAACCTAGGGATCTATGACACCATGAAAGATATCATGACGGAGATGAAGATCGACTTCGAGGATATTATCGAACAAGAACCAGATCCAGGTTTAGGAAATGGGGGTTTAGGTCGTTTAGCTGCTTGTTTCCTGGACTCTTTAGCCTCTTTAGCCATGCCGGCCATTGGTTATGGTATCCGTTATGAGTTTGGTATTTTCCACCAAACCATCCAAGACGGTTGGCAAGTAGAGATTCCTGATAACTGGTTACGGTTTGAGAACCCTTGGGAGATCGCCCGTCCTGATGATGCAGTAGAAATCAAGTTAGGGGGACATACCGAACACACCCACGACGAAAATGGTAACCCCAAAACCTTCTGGGTGGCTGATAGCACCATCTTAGCCGTTCCCTACGATACACCGGTTCCTGGGTACGACACCAACACTGTCAACCCCTTAAGACTGTGGAAAGCAGAGGCCAGCGAAAACTTTAACTTTGAAGCCTTTAACGCCGGACAATACGATCGCGCGGTGCAAGAAAAGATGGATGCAGAAACCATCTCCAAAGTGCTTTATCCTAACGATAACACCCCAGCCGGTCGGAAATTACGACTAGAACAACAATATTTCTTCGTTTCTGCCTCTCTACAAGACTTAATTCGTATTCACCTGCGTAACCACAACAACTTAGATCACTTCGCTGACAAAGTTGCCGTACAACTCAACGATACTCACCCGGCCGTAGCAGTAGCTGAGTTGATGCGCCTATTGATGGATAAACATAATTATCAATGGGAGAAAGCTTGGGAAATAACCACCAAAGCCCTAGCCTATACCAATCATACCTTAATGCCAGAAGCCCTAGAACGCTGGCCAGTGAGTATTTTCGGTGAATTACTTCCCAGACATCTAGAAATCATCTACGAATTAAATCATCGCTTCTTAGAAGATCAACGGACTTATTTCCCTGGTGACGACGATTTAATTACCAATATTTCCTTAATTGAGGAAAGAGAGGAAAAATTGATCCGCATGGCTAACCTAGCTTGTTTAGGCTCCCATGCTATCAATGGAGTAGCGGCCTTACATACCGAGTTACTCAAACAAGATACCCTCAAGCATTTTGCCAAACTCTGGCCCGAGAAATTCTTCAATAAAACCAATGGTGTCACCCCTCGTCGTTGGATCTTGTTAAGCAACCCCAAACTATCGGCATTAGTAACGGAAAAAATTGGGGATGGTTGGTTAAAGAATCTGGATGAGATGCGCAAACTGGAAAAATTTGCCGACGATGCCGCCTTCCGTAAACAATGGCGGGAGATTAAACAGCAAAATAAACAGAGTTTAGCCGATTATCTGCTGAAATATCGTAATATTAAGATTGACCCCAACACCATGTTCGATGTGCAGGTCAAGCGTATTCACGAATACAAACGGCAACATTTAATGGTTCTCGAAATCATTAACCTCTACAACCGCATCAAAGAAAACCCCAACGCTGACTACGTTCCCCGTACCTTCCTTTTCGGCGGTAAAGCTGCCCCGGGTTACTTCATGGCTAAATTGATCATTAAGTTAATCAATGCTGTGGCCGATGTGGTTAATAACGATCCCGATGTTCGAGGCAGGTTAAACGTGGTATTTATGCCCAACTTTAACGTCTCTTTGGGTCAAAGGGTTTATCCGGCTGCTGATTTATCGGAACAAATATCCACCGCAGGTAAAGAAGCGTCTGGAACGGGTAACATGAAGTTTGCTATGAATGGGGCCTTAACCATCGGTACTTTAGACGGAGCCAATATTGAGATCCGCGAAGAAGCGCACCCAGAAAACTTCTTCTTGTTTGGCTTAACGGCCCACGAAGTTTACGATCGCAAAGCCCAGGGTTATTCTCCTAGTGAGTATTACCACAACAACGGTAGCTTAAAGGCTGTAATCGATCGCATTTCTAGCGGCCACTTTAGTCATGGTAATGGCGAGTTATTCGGGCCTATTGTGGAACAGTTAATGAACGATGATCCCTATATGTTAATGGCTGACTATCAAGCTTATGTTGACTGTCAAGATGCCGTTAGTGAAGCTTATCGGGATCAGGAAAACTGGACAAGAATGTCTATTCTCAATTCTGCCAGAATGGGTAAATTCTCTTCTGATCGCACCATTGCTGAGTATTGCAGTGAAATCTGGAATGTTAAGCCAGTGGACATCAAAATTGCCGAATATAATCCCAATGGAGCTAATAACTAGCCTTTAGGATAGATATAAAAAGGGTTAAGCAAAGAAAAAATGCTTAACCCTTTTCGTTGAATATCAGAATTCATAACCTGTTATAACCTGTTATAAACTAGAACCATTCCGAGAGGTAGTGTAAGACGCTTTGAGCTTATTTTCAATGGTGGGTTTTAACTTCTCAAATTCCTTTTTTAACATTCGTTTGGTAATTTGCGGTTTACCCCCTGGCAACAGTTGACTTTTATCAGCCCATTGTTGTAGATTTTGACATTGATCAGCAGCAATACTTGTAGTTAAAACGTGCTGACATTTCTTGCCTTTTTCCAAAGCAAAAAACAAAATCCAGTAGTAACCCGACTCCCCCAATAAACGAGCAAACCGTTGACCGGATGAACTTTTGAGGTCTAAATAACAAGGTAACCATCTCGGTCCATGTTCACGATGGTAGAGTAAGGTAATCCACAAAATCATAGGATGAGGATTGGTAATAAAAACAAACTGATTGTAACGAATACTCGAGAGACGATTAGCAATATCTTCTTCATTGAGCATCACCCAAAGACTGGCAAAGTTCCCTTCAGAAGCTCGAACAACGTGAGGAAAAACAATTTTCTGTTGAGGTTTATCCTCAGGCCAAGTCATTTTTAAACAAATATCATCCCCTTTAGGAGAGGTTTTTCTGAAAGTGGGCTTAGTGGACTTAATAGCCTTATCAGTCCGTGGTTTTGGCTTAGCAACTAAAGTTTCTTGTTCTGATTCTGCTGGAGACGATTCTAATTTTTCTAATTTCTTTAAAATGTCTGTGGCGGTTTGGGGACGCTCACCAGGAGCTTTGGCCATACATTGAAAAATCAAGCTTTCTAAGTCTGACGGAAGACGGAATTTAGCAGGAATGGGTTTGGGTTTGGCGTAGTGATGGGCTTCATACCAACCCCCAAAAGAGGAATTTTCGGGGAAAATGGGCATTTCTCCCGTGAGCATTTCGTACATCATCACTCCCAGACTATAGATGTCCGAACGACTATCGAGTTCTTTGCCTTCAATTTGTTCTGGGGAACAATAGGCTAAAGTTCCCATAAATGACTGGGTTTGTGCCTCCCCTGACTGAATTAATTTAGCAATACCAAAATCCAGAATTTTCACCAACTCTCCCAAAGCCGGATCTTGGACGACTAAAACGTTACTGGGTTTAATATCTCGGTGAATAATGGGACACATTTCCCCTTCAAACATAATGCCTTTGTGGGCGCATTCTAAACCAAAACAAATTTGTCGGACGATCTTTAAAAATCTTTCCAAGTTTAAGGGACGAAACTTAATAACGTTGCTGAGACTTTCCCCTTTCAGAAATTCCATGACGTAAAAGGGGATTTCTTTTTCGTCTACCCCATAATCTCGCACTCGCACAATATGATTACTCTTTTCCCCTAGTAAGGCAGAAACCGTTGCCTCTCGTTCAAAACGATCGCGCATTTTACTGTTGAGCAAAGCTTGAGACAAAAATTTCACCGCAACGGTGACACCACCAAGTAGTTTATCTTCAGCACGATACACTTGACCCATCGCCCCACTCCCAACCATATCGATGAGTTGATAGCGGTTAGCTAATAAGCGACGTTGATGAGTTTCTTTCATGGTAACTGGGGGATTCATAATGATTCATTAATAGTGAGAACAAGATAAGAATTAAAACTTAGGAAAAACGGGGTTTCAAGGGAGATTATTACAATCACAATTGACGTTCAAATATCGCTTCCATGGTGCTAGTCAGGTAATGACCTCTGAGCAGACCTCCAGAGAAATGATAAGTATTATTATTAAGGCGGTAAAAGGTTTCAAAGCCACTGCGCCGTTGGCCATCGCCTAAAACCCAATAGCGTTGAATAATGGAGTCTGGTCCGATCCATCCTTCTCCTTCTACTTTCCCTAAGACACTTTGTTGAAGAACATAGGTATATTCTCGTTCTTCTCCACTAAGGTGTCCTCGATATTGAAAGGCAATTTCGGGGCGATCGCTTTGGGGAAATACCAATTTTGTTACCATGGTGAACCAATTATCATTACTCCAAGCCACGATACTTTTCCCTTTGACGGGTAGGGGCATTTCATTGCGTTCGAGCCAGTTTCCCTCAATTGTCCAGCGTCCGGCTTCTATTAAAAAGCTATGAGCCAAAATACCACTCCTTAATCTCCTTAACGATAAAATTTGAGATCCTATGGTGGAAAAAATCAAGTCGATTTGATAAGCCTAATTAAAGGCAAGTTTGTCCGGTTTCAAGGTTCAGAAAAGATTATTTTTCTGATTGACTCCTCTAACGGTTATCACTCTTAGGTTTCTCTAATTTAGATTTCCCTATATTTACAGAAAACTAACAGCCCTTAACATTTTTTAGAGGGGATAGTGAATATCACCTAGTAATCTCTCTTGTTTTGCTCCTGTCACCTGGGGTAAATTTCCTGGAAGCTTACTCACGTATCGCCAATAGGCTAAGATGGCGAAGGCGATCGCCTCTTTAAAATCACTATTCATCCCCACTTCATCGGTGGTTCTGACTGCGGTTGAGCCAGGGAAATGAGCTTGAATCCTCTTTTTTAAGTATAGGTTAAGGGAGCCTCCTCCACATAACAAAATTTCGTCGATGGGGTGTTTAATAAATTGTTGATAATTATGGGCGATGGAAGCTGCGGTTAAATCGGTTATGGTAGCTAAAAAGTCTGTTTCTGGTAAATTATATTTCTGTGCATCTTGCCAACACTGTTCTAAATAGTCTGCTCCGAATAATTCTCTACCGGTTGATTTAGGGGGCGGCTGCTGGAAAAAATCATGTTTCAACCACTTTTCAATTAATTCTAAATATGGATTTCCTTGGGCTGCCCATTCTCCATTTTTGTCGTAGTTTTTTTCCCCATTGCTAAATTTTTGGACAGCTAAATCAATCAACATATTACCTGGTCCCGTATCCCATCCCATTACCTTTTTTTGCCAATTATCTTCTTTTTTTGCTGGTAAATAGGTGACGTTACCAATACCACCAATATTTTGTACACAACGATATTTCTCAGGATCGCTCAATAAATAGGCATCGATTTTAGATACTAATGGTGCGCCTTGTCCTCCGGCTGCTATATCAGCGACTCTAAAATTATTAACGGTAGTAATTCCTGTTAAATTGGCAATTATTTCTCCTCTGCCTAATTGTAGGGTATAGCCGATGTTTTCTTGGTTTGGGGGACGATGATAAACAGTTTGTCCGTGGGAGCCAATTAATTCTATGTTAGGATGGTTCTGCTTAATTTTATCGACTGCTTCGACAAAACACAAAGCAATTGCTTCATCTAATTGGGCATAAGCTTCCATTGATAAGGGTTTTCCCCCTGCCACTTCCAAAATGGTTGCTCTAAGTTTGTCTGGATAATCATGATTAATCCCAGATAAAAGTTCAATGTTTAAATCTAATTCTTTTCCAGTAATCTTTACTAAGGCAGCATCGATACTATCTACGGAAGTGCCACTTATTAAGCCCAAACAATACATAATTTCTAATGAATAATTAATCTCCTAAATATCTATTATTCGGGGTTTAACGATATTATGGTCAAAGTATTCATTATAACACCCCTAGACTTATTCTAAATAGGGGTTTATGATTTATATAAATTTCGTTAGATAAACCACCAAATACCATTGGGAAACGCCAAAATGTCTGCCCCTGAAGAACTCACTACTGAGGTCTCACAACCCGTTCAATCCGAAGAAACTTCACCCCCTGAACCCGAAATTGAGGAAAATCCTACTCTTTTTCAAGCGATCGGAACCCTGAAAGGGAAACCGGAACAAGATGAGGAGGGGAACTTTTTGCTCCGTTTAGGGGGAAAACGCTATAAATTATTTATTGCTGGTTATCGCTATCAAGCTTGGCTCAAGCAAATGGCGGCTAACCCCGACAAAACTTTATTTTTGCGAGTCTATCCCAAATGTTTAATGATTCCTCGCAAAGATCCTCAAATTTATTTTCAAGTAGCTGCCTGGGAAGATGAAAACCCTTGGGAAGAACAACCAGGCATATTCAAATTTAGAGGGGTTTGGCAGTTTGTCCCCCAAGTCAGAACCCCAGTGATTTCTGTCTATCGTAATCAAAATGCCAATGATCCCAAAGGCAAATTTAAAGCTTCTCATCTTCCGGTTTTGATGCGACGAGAGGATGAGGCTAAACCTTTCCGCTTTAACCCCAAAATAGCTAAGGAAGATTTACCCCCTCGTTGGTTTGTTCAAGGGAATTTTAAATTTATCCCCTCTCGTAACTGTTGGGGATGGGATAAAGACCTAGAACCCCCCACCAAGAAGATTCCACGATATAAGAAACCTATTAAGGCAACTGCTGATGGTCAAGCACCTCCCCGGGGAAATAAAAAACCTCCTAGAAAAACAGATAAACCGAAAAAACCAACAACAGATAATAAAGAAACCGATGAGTAAACTCTAAATTCAAAAATTAATGTTCTCTAACCTTTTATTTATTTAGTTAAATTTGGAGAAAAGCCTTATCTATACACCTCCTTTAGCTCGTTTAATCGAACAATTACAAAGGTTGCCAGGGGTTGGACCAAAAACAGCCCAACGTCTGGCTTTGCATATTCTTAAACGGCCTGATAACGAAATTCAAGCCCTCGCTAAAGCTTTAATTGATGCGAAGAAGCGAGTGGGTTTATGTAAAGTTTGTTTCCATTTTTCTGAGCAGCCTATCTGTGATATCTGTCGTAACCCTAACCGTGACTCACAAACAATATGTGTCGTAGCAGATGCTCGTGACGTTATTGCTTTGGAAAAAACCCGAGAATATAGGGGAAAATACCACGTTTTAGGGGGTGTCATGTCTCCTATGGACGGTATTGGACCAGAACAGCTTTATATTCAACCCCTGGTGCGGCGAGTGACTCAAGAAGGAGTCAAAGAGGTTATTTTAGCTATCAGTCCCACGGTGGAAGGGGAAACCACGAGCCTATATATAGGTCAATTACTTAAACCGTTTACCAAAGTAACTCGTATTGCTTTCGGTTTGCCTATGGGAGGTGACTTAGAATATGCTGATGAGGTCACCTTGGCTAGAGCATTAGAGGGAAGGCAAGAATTAAATTAAATTTAGTTTTCTGTGCTGTTAAAAAGCAATATTAATCTAACCAATCAAAAATCTGTTCTAATTGAGTGATATCAATAAGGCCGTATTTCCATAACTGCATCGGTACTTGAGCAGGGATAGCCTGGGTGTGCCGTAAGGCTAAATTAACTTCTTCGGCCGGAATGTTTAATTCGTCTTGTAAAAAAATGATTAACTTTTCTAACATAGTTTAACTTTTCCTTATTTGATCATTTACAGGTATGGGAATCATCTCCGACTCAGCTTTTCTCTGAGATGGTTTACTTCTGAAGGCCATAGCAATGACAGCGATGGTAAGAAGTTCGATGATCGTGTTACTCATATTTCTGAGCCTCTTGTAAACTTATGTAAACTATTTTAATCATTGGGTAAAGAAATTGCAAGGAATCTTGCCAAATTCCTTGCGGTATGTTATAAAATTTTAAATTTCTAAGCCGCCATTAGTTCGGGTTCTACTACCTGCGATCGCAATAACCGTTCCATGATGGCGTGAGGTTGACGGCCATTGGAGACGATGAGACGATGGGAGAGGACGTGAGGGGCGATAAATTTAACGTCGTCGGGGGTAGCATAATCTCTTTCTTCGAGGAATGCCACTGCTTGGGTTGCCCGTTGTAAAGCTACGGTTCCCCGAGGACTTACCCCTAAACTGATATCATCATCGCTACGGGTTGCTCGAACAACACTGAGCATATATTGCTGTAGGGATGGAGCGACTTTCACCAAGCTGGTTAAACGTTGTAACTCTTGTACATCTTCTAAGGAAATACAGGGTTTTAGTTCCTCAACCTGAGCTTGTTGCAGTTGTTTTTGTAACATTTGCAGTTCTTCGGCTTCACTAGGATAACCCATACTTAAAGAAATTGTAAAGCGATCCATTTGAGCTTCGGGTAAAGGAAAGGTTCCTTGAGACTCTACGGGGTTTTGAGTAGCGATGACAAAGAAGGGTTTAGGGACTTGACGAGCTTCTCCATCGACGGTTACTTGTTTTTCTTCCATCACTTCTAGCAGTGCAGACTGGGTTCTAGGAGTAGCACGGTTAATTTCGTCAGCTAGTAAGACGTTAGCAAATACAGGGCCGGGTAAAAATTCAAATTCTCGACTATTGGGGTTCCATCTATTGGTTCCGGTTACATCGGTGGGGAGTAAGTCAGGGGTACATTGAACCCTTTGAAAGCGTCCGCTAATGGAACGGGCCAAGGACTTAGCTAGGAGGGTTTTCCCCACACCTGGGACATCTTCTAGTAATGCGTGTCCCCCACTTAATAAAGCGACGATAACAAGACGAATGGGCTTTTCTTTACCTACTATAGTGCGACTAAGATTATCTGTGAGGGCAACAATTTTATCTCTCATAGGAATTATTGGGGATAACTGAGTATATGGTCCATACTTAAGTTGCCCATTTTCTTCTTCAAACTTTACATTTGGGTAAATATGACTTTGTAGGGGTCAACGGCCGTTGACCCCTAGATATTTTTTCGGTAGTGTTGGGATTGGGGATAATTTTGGGAATACTGACTATGACTTTAAAATTTAAGGGATATTATCCCTATGTTGCAACCTCAACAAATTTTTTGCGATCGCTATCAACTAACTCAATGTTTGGCCAATAATGCGGGTCGTCAAACTTGGTTGGTCACGGATCTTATTTCATCTCAAAATACATCTGTTATTGTTAAATTATTAGCTTTTCATCCCGAGATGCACTGGGATGATTATAAATTATTTGAACGGGAGGGAGATGTTCTCAAACAACTCAACCATCCTAAAATACCCAGTTACTACGATTATTTTACTATAGAAAAGAAGGCAGAGGAGAGTCTTTGCTGGTTTGGCTTAGTTCAAGAGTATATTCCTGGGAAAACGTTACAACAGTTTTTAGAAGAAGGAAAACACTTTACAGAAGAACAGGTCAATAATATTGCTATTCAAATTCTAGAAATTCTCCAATATTTACACGAGTTTTCTCCGCCTATTTTACACAGAGATATTAAACCGAGTAATTTAATTTTTACTGAAGATGAGCAAATTTTCTTAGTCGATTTTGGGGCGGTTCAAAATGCTGCTGCTATTGAGGGTGTTACCTTTACTGTTGTGGGAACAACTGGTTATGCACCCCTAGAACAGTTATGGGGAAAAGCTGTTCCTGCATCTGATTTATATGGTTTAGGGGCGACTTTAATTCACTTACTGACAGGGGTTTCTCCTGTTAATTTACCCCAGGATAATTTAAGAATTCAATTTAGCGATCGCCTGAGTATTGACGCTTTTTTTATTAAGTGGATTAATCGCTTAATCGATCCTGATTTAAACAGTCGTTTTCAATCCGCAGAAAAGGCGTTAATTTCTCTGAATACTAAACGTTTACCCAAAGATAGTTTAAATCCTGTTGTTTTACCTTTTGAGAGTAAAATACAAATACAAGAATCTTCTCATCAAGCTATTCTATCCATTCCTGGAAAACTATTAAATTTCTCTTTTAATGCCAAAAATTTAATTCCCAAGATTGCAACTCTTGTTTTAGATTTGCTGAAAATATCAGGAATTATTTTGGTGACTGTGATAACAGTAAGCTTGGTCTTATTTTTCTTGAATATGTTTCAAGTATTTAGTTATTTTATTATTACGGTTACAGCAATTTTTCATTTTTTGTTTGTTACTCATATAATTCTGTCACCTGGCCTACTTATTATTTACAATTTTCAGAAAAGGTATAGAAAAATAAGATACTTGTCTAGAAAATTATATAGAAAATTTAAAAAGACATATCTTCCCCAAATAGCAATGATCTTTTTTCTGATGATTTTGCGAAGCTTCTTGAGTATTTCTATCTTTATAGGTATTTATCTATTTTGTTCTTACCTAGTGTTGATTTTGTTTAAGCTAGAATTGAAATTAATAAATAAGTTATTGGAGAGGATACAACAAGTATTTAATAGAATATTCTCTCATCCTATATTCTCTCGTTTAATAAATAATTTGAGTAGTCTATTTTTGATAAAAGTTGGTCGATTTACTCACTATAATATCAATATATATTCAGATTATAAGTTAGTTAGACTAACAAAAAGTTTCACTAATTTTTCACAAACAAAATCCTACCATATTTCTCAACTGCAATTCTTTTACATTGACAAATTTAACAATTTAATTATTCAGGAAAAGAAATCAAAAAGAAAAGAAAAATATTATTTATTCCTATCCCATCAAGAAAAGTTATGGGTAAGTCATTATCTAAACAATCGTTTAGAAACAATTAATAATTCTATAGCTCAAAAATACACTATTGAAACCTTTCAAGATAGTAACGCTGTTGAAATTTGAACCTAATTACTCTTATCAATAATTATTATGTTAACTCTTGACACTATTCTCAATCAACGCTATCAATTAAAGGAAAAATTAAGTCAATATGCGGGTCGAAAGACATGGAAAGTAATTGATTTACAGACATCCCCAACGGAAGAAGTAATAATTAAACTGTTAGCGGTTAACTCAAATGTTAGTTGGGAAGCGATTAAATTATTTGAAAGAGAAGCGCAAGTTATTAAAACATTAGAACACGAGAGAATTCCCCATTATAGAGATTATTTTACCCTAGATAAAAAAGAAGAATCTGACTTGACTTGGTTGGTAACAGTACAAGATTATATACCTGGAATATCCTTAAAACAATGGCTAGATAAAAATCTTCAAATGACGGATAAACAGGTGTGTCGTATTGCTTCAGAAATTCTAGAAATTTTAATATATTTACATGAGTTAAATCCTCCTATTATTCACCGAGATATTAAACCTAGTAACCTAATTTTGGGAGAAGATGGTCATATCTATTTAGTTGATTTTGGAGCAGTTCAAGATAAAACACGACAAGAAGGTGTAACATTTACTATTGTTGGCTCCAATGGTTATGCACCTCCAGAACAATTATGGGGTCAAGCAATACCGGCCTCAGATTTATACGCTCTAGGGGCAACTTTGCTCCAATTATTAACAGGAAAAAATCCATCGGATCTGCTACATAATAATCGTTTACAGTTCAGTCATGAAATCGAATTAAGTCCTAATTTAACCGCTTGGTTAGATCAATTAATTAATCCTATTCCAGAAAAGCGAATACAATCATCTCGTCAAGCTTACGAACAATTACAATTAATTTTAAAAGTTAATAGTCAAAAAGAGCAAAAACCGGAAAATTACTTTTTAAAGAAGTTAATGATCAGTAGTCTTTTATTATTTTCTACGGGACTATTATATCTTACTTATCAAAAATATTTGATTCCTCAAAAGGTAGTTCATTTTTTACCAATGGAAATGAAGCGTATATTACGTTCTCAACATAAATATTTAACTTTGAGACGTAGAATCCCAACGGACTTAGAAACAATGGAAAGAACTCTAAAATTGTATGAAAGACATTTTAATTCCTCTAATGGAGACTATGCTAAAACTCCTTTTTCAGATTACTTCGCCTACGATTATCATCAAATTGATAATTTTACAATCATAACTTATGGTCTTCCGAAAAAAACTAATCCATGGACTCCAGCAGTTATAGGAATATTTCATTTCCATGGGCTAGAATACAATTCTAACAAGGTTATTTGCATCACTAATGATCCCGTTGCCAAAATTGAAGATATACCTTTACCAGTTATGACTGTAAGAAATGAAAAACGTTACTTTAGTTGTCCAAAAGGTACAAAAGAATATAAGTAAAATAACGTTTGCTATAGCAATAGGCATTATGGTTAGGACGAAAAAATTAAGACTTCAATCTTTCAACTCTAAAGACATCATCAATAGTTTTCCCTGCGGTTTTTTCCTCCCATCCTAACTCGTTTAAAAACCTTTCTGCCGAAGCAGTTTCTACTACATCAACTCCCCATTCCCCAGTTTGTAATGTGTCAGGAGAATTACTTAAAGGTGGTGTTGTCTTTACTCCAGCTAAGAGCAAAATATCAGGAAAACTATCATCCTTATTTTTATGACTCATACGCTTACTAACTAAAGCATCTGCACATATTTCTCCTATCTGTGGAGGAGAAAAACTATTTTTAGGAAACAAAATTTCTACCATCCAATGAGGATGATTTACTTGACGACATTTCACCCCATCATATTGACTCAAACCATCAATAAAGACTTGGGTAAACTCCTGCAAACTTAACTCAGGAAAGATATCATTGGAGATATCAAAATTGTGGGACAATAACATTCTTCCTGTTTCAATTTCACTCATGTTTTTTAGTGATTCTTTTTTGCTAGTTATTGACTGCTATAAAAAGCAACATTTTAATTATTTTAACCGGCAAAGTACAACAATCTTCATTTTTCTAAAATAATGGTTTGATGATGCTTGAAAATTAAGTTAATACAAACAACCTATCTGTAAATATTTATAAATTAGACTTGACAAAAACTAAATAACTAATCTTAAGGTATGCTTTCAAGCATCGATTATGTTGCTATTGCGCTATACAAAGAATATTGAGAGATTGAATGTCTTAGGATAACGGTAATAGACTACATACCTAAAACGGTGGGTTACGGCATAGATAAAAACTTATTATGTTTTCATCAAAATCAACCGTGCGCCTAACCCACCCTACGAGTTATGAATGTTTCTTCTGACCATAAATATGGGAAAGTTATTAACTTAATTTGACAGTATATCATAATCGTAAATCCAAGCTGTTTTTTGATTAAGTAAATTAGGAACAGTAGCTGAAACCAAACCGAGACCAAAGTTTCTAATCAGTGCTTTAACTCCTGATGCGTGGAAAATATCAGCATTATTTCTAGAGACTTGTTGCACTTTTGTAGCCCTTTTAAGACGGGTTTGTTGATACTTAATAAAAGCTTTTTCTATCTCCTTTTCCTTCCCTAAATATTCAGCTAATACATAAGCATCCTCTATGGCCATAGCTGCACCTTGGGCCTGAAAAGGAAGCATTGGGTGTGCCGCATCCCCTAATAAGGTGACCTTACCTTGTGACCAATAGGGTAGGGGTTGATGGATAAATAAGCCCCATTTAAAACAAGGTTCGGGACTTGCTATCATATCCTCTAAAATTTCTTTGAGTTCCTCTGATTGATTGACAAAATCTTGCGCAACTGCTTGCTTATCTGCCGGAATACTCCAGCCTTGTTCATTCCAGTTGGCATCTTTGACTACTAAGACCAAATTAAGCCAAGGGGTTGAATTTTCTTGATTACCATTAGGATAGACCACCACGTGATGATTTTCCCCCATCCAAACCGTTGCTTTACCCCATAAGGGACGATATTTGTCTTTAAAGGGTAAAATTGCCCTGTAAGCAGCGTAACCAGCGTATTGAGCTTTATTTCCAGGAAAAAGTGATCGCCTAACCTGAGAACGAACCCCATCGGCCGCAACTAATGCAGTGGTGGTTGTGGGTTGAGAATTTTGCCAGTGGAGGGATATTTTATGATCTTTTTGTTGGAATGATTCCAAACGCTGTGAGAAATGAATTCTATTTTTATCTTCAATAGAATCGAATAATAATTGATGCAAATCTGCTCTTCTACATTGATAATAGGGTATCTTATTATCAATTTGCCATTTTGCTAAAATATTATCGGAGTTAAACGATCGCAACTCAAAACCTAAACAACGATGAGATATATTTTCTAGCTCTTTTTCTAGACCTAATGCCCATAATACTCTAACAATATTAGGACTAACTTGAATACCATATCCTAAGGCTTCAAAAGAGTTTGCTTGTTCGTATAGTTGAAAAGGGATGTGTTTTTTTTCTAAGGCAGCAGCTAAAGTTAAACCACCAATACCAGCACCAATGATTGTAATTTCGTCTTGCATAATATCTTTGTTTAAATTGTAGTCGATTCTTTGGATAATTCCCTAACTAGAGCAACTTTACCGTAACGAGCATCGATTTCTAATCCTCGTATTTCTAAAATGCGGTTTTGATTTGGCAATTCATAGTTAACTGTTTCGTTAGGTAAGAGAGACATACATCGAGTAAATATATTTAATCTATCTTGTTGAGGAATAAAGTTTTTTTCTCCCATAGTCAAAACAAATTGATTAAGAAAAGCTAATTCTCCAGTGTTATTAATAATACCGGCCGGAGTAGGAAGGGTATCACACCATCTCACCGCCAAAAACCATTTAGCATCACTTAATCGAGGATAAATTTTATCCGGTTTGGGATGAGGCAAAACCTTATAACCAGAGTCAACGGACATGATTGTACCACCCAAAAAACCAAACATTGTCATACTTTTACCCTTCCTTGAGGACAATATTTTTCAAGACTTGCTAAGGGAAAGGGACTGAAAAACCTTGATTCAGTCCCTAGTCCTTTCAAATCTATGTTAGTTGATTAGCTGATACAAAATTGTTTAAACGTTTACTGTTTCACCTTTTGCAGTCTGGGTTGACTGGGAAACAGAAGGAGATTTAATGGCGCGGAACATTCCAAAACGACACAAACCAGCACCAAATCCCAATCGCATCAATAACATAGTGGGAACTTCTCTTAAAGATTTAATGAATCCTGAGAAACCGAACTTAATTAAACCTTGGGGTCGAACAATTCCTTGCCAAATGGATTCTAACCAAGAGGGTAGGGTTTCTTTTGTCCAATCTGCGGTGATAACTTCTCCTTCGATTAATCCTGTGGCTGCGATTTGTTCAGAAAAGCCTTCGATACTGGAAAATGAAGGGTGTGACCATTGGTCTAAGAGTTGACGCATCACTGGTTTTTCCCAGAAATTCAGGGGTTTTTGACGGTCATCCCGTTGGTTCCAGTCTGCTACTACTAAAAGGCCACCAGGTTTTAAAACTCGCACCATCTCTTGGGCATATTTAGCTTTGTCTGGCATATGGGGACCAGCTTCAATGGACCAAACCACATCAAAACTGTTATCTGGGAAAGAGAGATTTAAAGCGTCATCTACCTGGAATTTGGCAGTAACATCTTCGGGGGTTAATTCGGTGGCCCGTTGTACTTGTTTGGGACTGATGGTAACTCCTGTTGTCTCAAACCCGTATGCTTTGGCTAAAATCCGACTACTGCCACCAATACCACAGCCAACGTCTAAAACGGTTGTACCGCGAGGTAATTTGTCTAAACCACCCCATTTGACCATTTCGTGAACAAAATCAGCTTTTGCTTCTAAGAAATCTTTGCTTCTTGGTGGTGAACCATAATGACCTAAATGAATGTGTTCTCCCCAATAAAATTCTAAAATTCCGTCTTGAGTCCATTCGTCGTAAGAAGTGGCTACTGTGTCAGATGATTCATAACTGCGAGGTGTTACAAGATAGACAACAACACCTATGACTAAGACGACGGCGATAAATCCCAGGGTATAGTATAAGTACATTAATGAAACCGTAATATTTATTTACAATGTTTTATATATAATATCAATTTTTGTCACAGAAGGGGTCTGATGGAGTGAACATAAAAATGTAAATAGTCCCCACACTTCCCCAGTCTCCCCAAACTTTCAATTGAAATATGGATACACATAATTGAGAACTCCCGTCAATTGGGCGATCCCCGTCTTTGTAAAGTTATGTTGCAGAATAAGGGTAACTTAAAACTTGTAATATCTCTTAACCTTGGGGATATTTTTACCAGCTAACCCGTCGAAAATTTAGGGGGGCGATTCGGCTAATAGCTCGAATAATAGGGCTTTTTGCTTAAGTCAGAATACTCGAAATTTTGACTTCAGAACAGACTTCGCATTATAGCATAAGAGTGTGATGGCATGAGATGGTGTATAGGAAAAGTATTGATTGTAATATTGATTACAGCTAACGGGGATCGCTCGATGTTAGGGTAAGGGAGAAATGAACAATCAGAAACTAAATTGCCTCAATTATTATGGCTCAGATCCTTGATCCCGTCCCCACTGGGCAAAGAAATGTACTACTTTGCTGTTATGTAAACGCTACCAGTCAGATCCAAGTTGCTCGCATTACCAACATAGAAAACTGGTACTTTGAGAGAGTTGTTTTTCCAGGACAACGCCTTGTGTTTGAAGCTTTACCCCAGGCGCAACTAGAAGTCCATACAGGAATGATGGCTAGTGCCATTCTTTCAGATACCATTCCTTGTGAACGTCTTTCTATAAGTGACGGAAACGATAACGAAATAGAGGAAGAATTTGTTTCTACTACTGCTTTGACTGATAAAAAGCAAACTATACAAACAAGTGATAAACAGAATTCTCCAGCGTCGGATTTAAACGCTGCATTAGTTTAGAAAGTCTCATAATGACAATTCATGATTGAAAAATTCTAGCTGAGATCGCCCCTTTGGGGCTTTTTTTTTGGGTTATCAGTTATCAGTTATCAGTTATCAGGTAAAATAATCAGTGGGTGAGGAGAGTTAATTACCTGAGTTCGGAGTTCGGAGTTCGGAGTTCGGAGTTCGGAGTTTTTTCCATGAGATAATCAGGGTTTAAGACTATTGATGAAAGACCAGTTGTCTATAAATTTCCTTATATCGAACTCAGGTTAATGGAGTCAACCCATCTCTAACCTATCCAAAGAGGGGAATAGGAGGGGGAGTTAGAAGTGATTTTTGATACTATGAATTTACCATCTTTTTTATGGCTATGGAAAATAGCTGCTTGGTCAATGGGTTTATCTTTATTCGCCTATTTATTATTGGGAATGTCGGGGGGATGGATGTTTTATCGCCGAAATACTCAAGCTTTTTCCCCTTTATGGTTACGTCCTGCCCATTATATCACTGGGGCGATTATGGTGGCATTGGTGTTAATATTATTAGTTATTGGTTTGGTAGGAACTTTAGGACATTACGGTAGTTTAGGTCATTCTCCTCATTTAATTGCTGGATTATTCACTGTTATTTTAGTGTTAATTTCTGCTGCTGCTGCTACACAAATAAGTCCAGAAAAACCCAGAATGCGCTGGTTACATATTGGCAGTAATATTATCTTATTTCTTGGCTTTGTTATGGTAAGTTTAAGCGGTTGGAGTGTTGTCCAAAAGTATTTACCTTAACTTGGAAGATTAAGACTGTTTAAAATATTTATTGATGAATTTAGGGGAAAGTTTAAATTGTCTTAAAACGTTAGGTAAATGTCGCCGAGGTATCTTTCCTTTAAGCAAAGTTTTAACTAATTTTTTAGATTGAAGACTAATATCATTTTCTTGTTTAATTTCTGTTAATTTATTTTGAAACCCTTGATATTGATCCTTATTTAGTCTGTTATACTTTCCGTCAAAATAGTAATCTTCAAGATATTCAAGTCCTGATAATAAATTTTCTTTCTTTATTTCTTTCATTTCCTCTTCTAAACTTTTCCAAAAGTCGGAGGTTTTGGCTAATTGTGTTGCCTTTAGATAGTATTCTAACAAATTATCAACCCAATTAACTATGATGCTTAAATTACGAGGGGCTAAAGCTTGTTCCTCTATATATTCAAGTAACGACTGGAAAGAGATTCCATAAATAACTACCGTTATAATAAATATTGGATTTATATCAGGTTTTTTAGGAAAAATTCCGGTAAGTATCCACCAGTAAATCTGTGCAGGAACATAAATTTGAATTAATAACCATCCCCAAAAAAGGAAGGTTGTTAATGGTTGAAAAAAGATATAATAAAGATATTTTCCCTCTAATTTTATCCAAGCATTAACAGCATTAATAATTCCTGCAATAATTCCTATAAGCAAATAAGGAATTAAAACTAATATAGATCCTGTAGAATTCTGTTCCATTATTTTTTTTATAAACGAGAATTACTCGAGGTACGAAGTTCTATTTTACCAAGGGATGTTACAGTAAAATAGGTTTCTGAATCATCTTCTTGAATGTCTAATATTCCTCGTTTAGTGATAGGAAAAACACTATACCAAATATTGCCAGAAACTTTATTTATTTTCTTTTCATTCCAGAGTTTTCTGACAATTTCAAGAACTTCCGATGAAGATAATTCTAAACGATATTTTAAGTCTTCTAATGTCAAGGGATAATCTTCTAATTCTTGCAAAATAAATAATGCTTTAGGATTAATCTTTTGCGTGTTTTTTGCCGGAGAATGAGATGTATTAGAAGGAGAATAAGTTGAAGGATAGGTACTTGCTGTTTTAGTTTTTTCTTGGCTATTATATTTTTCTGCTAATTCCTGTCTAGCTTTTTTATAAGCATAATTAAAATCAGAAATATTTTCAATCGATGCTATTATTTCATCAATGACTTGATAATTATATTCTGATGATTCTGTTTCAATACTATTTATTTTTTCCCTGAAATCTTCAGGAAGTTGCTCAATATTAATACGCTGAATAGCAATTTTTAAAGCGTCTAAGGTTATTTTTTGAGTTGGTTTTAGTGGTTTAGATGGTTGAGTCATGGTTTTCTCCTAACACCAATTTCCTAAAGTCTGGCTACACATCCGGTGTAGGGGTCAACGGCCGTTGGCCCCTACAATATAAATTTATGTAGTCTAAGTTTATGAAAATGGTATAACAAGTAGGATTATTTGTTTTTATTATACCATAATTTATAATTGATGGACAATAAATCCTAACCAATAATAAGACTCTTCATACGGTTTACTATTGAAATTTCGTTCATTATGTTTATTAATTTCATCTTCTATTGAACGTAGTATATCACCATTAACTTTTTTACTTTTTCCATATTTTAAAAGTTTAGTTAACCAGATACCTAATTCTTGATTATTCACATCTTTTAACCAAGTTTGTGCATTCTCTAGAGCAATTTTTGGGGTAACTCCTGCACAATATTGTTGATAAAAATAAATCATTAACCATGCGCTAGAAGTTTCATCAACTGTCCAGAGGGTACTAACAACACAGTTGGCACCACTCTTGAGAAATGCACTAACTAACCCTACATATTCACTGTTAATGGTTTGCTTTCCATTTAAGGCGGTTTCGCAAGCAGAAAGGGTTATTAACTCATAAGAATTAAAGTCAAGATGACTTATTTCATAAGCAGTTAGTTGATTATAATTAGCGAATTCTAAAGCTGATCTTTTGGGATCATCAAAAATATAATTACCGTGACCGGTAAAATGAAAGTGAGTATGGTTAGGAATAGCATTCTTAAAGTCCTCAATAGTAGTGATGGATGGTTCTATTGTAGCAAAGTATGTGTTAATGATGCCAGATTCTATTTCAGAAAATACTAAATCTTCTCTGGGGTTTTATATACTTAATAATGATTCTCTTTCACCATTGTTTAATTGTTGTTGTTTTTGTTTCAAGTTTAAACCTATTTGTAAACTGGGAAGATAAGATATTATCCAATTTTTATTATTGAATAAGTAATGTAAGGGTAATCTATGTAAGTCTTGATGGGGAATTAAGATTAATTCTTTAATATCTTTTAAGTCTTTTTCTATCTCAGAAATACCTAAGATGTTTTTTAAGTTTTCTAGGCGATCGCTGATATTAATTCGCCAAGGATGCTCTTTTTTGTCTTCTTTCTCTTCATCTTGTTTACTTCTATAGTCTTGATAATCTTCGTCCCATTCTTTTATCCATTTTTCGAGTGATCCCCCCCAACCCCCCTTAGTAAGGGGGGAGTTTTTTGATAGGTTTAATGGTATTAACTCATTCTGCTTGATAATGAAAGTAATTAATCCCATTGGACTATTAAACCAGTAAATAATTGCTTTCTCAGGAGTCAATAAGCTTTGTATTTGTTCATAACTGGGATAAATATTAGAGGTTGTTTTTAGTTTATTTTCTGTTTTATATCCTTCGAGAATATGAGTTAAACGCCGATTTTTCTCTAATTCTGAGTTGCGTAATGCTTCGATAATTTCTCCTTTCTCTAAAAGAACATTAACGGTTAGTTGACGAAAGGTTAAAAATTTGGCTTCTAGTCTTAATCTTTGGGTTTTGCCTTCAATGGGAACCTGATCTAATAATTGATTGAGTAGTTGTAATCCTTGGAATAAATAATCATCAGCGTTGTCTTTATCTCCCTTTGCTAAATAAACTTTAACTAAATCTTGAATCACTTCTAAGCGTAATTCGGGGAACTGTTCAATGGTTAAAGTTTCTAAGGCACAATGATAACTATTAATAGCGTTATAATATTCTTGGTGTTTATATTGCGCTACCCCAATTTTATGATGTAAATATCCCCATCCTTCGGGGTGACTGTCTTGATAAATATGTTTATTTAAGGGGTAGCGATAACTAATTAATCGTCCTTCGTATCCCCGTATATTTAACTCAGGGTTCAACCGAGAAATTGACTGTAGTTGAGATTGATTAAGAAATTGTATTAACTTGTCTGAGTTGGGTTGTTGTAAAAAAGAAATGAGATCACCAAAATCTCCTGTTTCTAGGGATTGAAAATAGTTAATTAGTTGTCTGGAAGCGTCGGTTAATTCCAGTTGAAATGTATCTATAAATTGACTTTCTACCCGTAATATATACCCTTCACTTGCAGTTGATAAACTTGCTGCTATCCCTCGGTTATTCCAAGCTTCATGAAAATCTGGTTTCAACTGTAATGCTTTGTCATAAGATGCGATCGCTTCATCGAACCTTCCTAAGTTACCTAAAGCTATCCCTCGGTTATTCCAAGCTTCATGAAAATCTGGTTTCAACTGTAATGCTTTGTCATAAGATGCGATCGCTTCATCGAACCTTCCTAAGTTATCTAAAGCTAACCCTCGGTTATTCCAAGCTTCATCATCATCTGGTTTCAACTGTAATGCTTTGTCATAGGATGCGATCGCTTCATCCAACCTTCCTAAGTTATATAAAGCATTCCCTCGGTTATTCCAAGCTTCATCTTTATCAGGTAGGAGTTACGCATTGACAAATTAACTTAAATATGAGTAGCTTTAAAGAGAGACAACGATCGCTAATTATTAGAGTCATTAAAATTGACGTAATAATAACAATAACTAATCTATAAATTAGGCTGATAATTTCAAATTTATTTGCTCTAAAATAAAATTCCGATTAACTTCAATAGACAATTCTCTTTGGAGTTGATACCAATTATCAATTAACTCATTAGCTCTCATTAATTCAAGTTTAATAAAAGCCCGTAAAGAACTAAAGAAATGGGTCAATATAGCTTCTGATTTTCTGACTATAAATTTATTGATACCACATAATTGTTTGAGCGCACGATGGTAACATTCAATAATCCAATGAGTTGTTTTCAACAAAGTAAATAGAGTTTTATCTGTTTCTCTTAAGTCTTTATTTTCTTGGTCAAATAAAATATAAAAACGAAGCATCCCGTTTTTGAAATGTTTCTTAAATACTTTAACTTCGCCAAACTCTTTTAAGTAAACAATTGTCCCATTTTCCTCTATTTCTAAGCTTTCAACGGATTGATATTGTCCTTTAACGATTGATACTTGTCGATTTTTAGCTATTCCTATCATGAAACCTAATTCTTGTTTTTTCAAAAATTTAAGGTTCTCTTTAGATGAATACCAACTATCACCAGTTACATAAATTGGCCTCAGTCCCCAAGCTAAAACTTCCGATAGCATCATCCGAAAATAATCATTTTTAGACAGATCATCTTCTTTATCATAAAGTCGATAATTTAGAGGGAGTGAAATTCCATTAGGGTCAGTATATAATAAAGTAACTAAATTAATTCCTTTGATAGTTTTATGTTTATTTCCTGACCAGAAATAACCAATAAATTTACTTAATTTAGGATTACTATAAAGTTTTTCAATGACTGTATCATCAATACTTAAGGTTCCCCCACTCAGTTCAATGTGCTGTTTAAATTCATTGAATAAATCAACAGGTTTATAGCTTTCTCTTAATAAAAAACGGTTAACACTATCATGAGATAAATCCTCAAATATCTCGGATAAACGATTACAACCCGAATATTTGGATTCAGCAATTAAATAGTAAGTATAGAGTTCTAAATGACATTTAGCCGTTGATTTCTTCGTTATAGTTCGGATATCTACCTCCAGTTCTTATAATCCTCTCTATTTTATCAGTTTTTTGCTTTTTGTTAACAGCGATCGCTTTCTCTGTTTGGACTATGCACATTGTAAACCATCTGTCAATGCGTAACTCCTATCAGGTTTCAACTGTAATGCTTTGTCATAAGATGCGATCGCTTCATCCCACCTTCCTAAGTTAAATAAAGCTACCCCTCGGTTATACCAAGGTTGATCTTTATCTGGTTTCAACTGTAATGCTTTGTCAAAAGATGCGATCGCTTGTTCATATTGCTGAAAAGTAGACATTAATTCTCCCAAATAATACCATCCTCGATAATCATTAGGATATTGTTGGGTTATTCTTGGACTTTGGACAAAAAAGTTTGTTAGCGTATATTTTACGCTAAACTAAAATCCCAAAATATCGGCTCTGTATCAGTCAATAAAATTGGCTAACAAATAGGGCTAATCTATAGATTCTGAGGAAAACTAAGGAGCTTTTAAGTTTTTAGTTGATTTTTTGCTCCCTTTCTTGATAACATCATGACGAGTTCGTGGGGCTTTTTTGTAACCTTTAATACGTCCGGAAGAAAAACCTCGACGTTTGGGAAATTTGGCGAAAGTCCCCAAGGTCGTAATTATTCTTGAAAAGTCTCTTTGAACTAGACTAGGGGTGATTTTGATAGATTTATTAGTCTTCAAATACTGTTCCCAATCACGGGGTAAAACCACAGCTAATTTTCTGGCAGCCCACAAATTTACATAAGAAAGAAGTGTTAGTTTAAACCAATTTTCTTCATGATGTACATCGGGAGTTAAATAAGATGTCATCAATAATCTTTGTTTACCAAATCGAAAAAGATGTTCCATGTCATAACGTTGTCGATAACACTGATAACAATCAACTAAACTTAACTCATCGCGCCGAGAACCAATAACAATAAGCCACATAGGTTTCCAAATACTATTTCTTTCTTGATCTCTGACAACAATCTGGAGTAAAGTAAAGGGGTGATTGTTCATTTTATAGTTTTTAGTTCCTCTCATTAACATCTGTTTCCATCCCGAAATAGTCACTGTTAATTGACGACCTTTTTTCGTTGTAAAGGGAACATGATGAACTTCATCAGGTTCAGTCCAAGTTTGGTCATCTTTAAGGTCAAATTTATCCCCATACCAACGGGGATGTCCCGAAGTTTTGGCTTGATTTGGGTCCCGAATAAATTGACGATAAAAAACTCGGTCACTTCTAACTCTTGTAATAGTAACTACCTCTTCATGCTTAACTTGTTCCCCAATAAAATCCTTTTGGCTGTAGTCACTATCAGCCACTAAGACAGATAATTTATCAGAAAATAAAGAACTTTGCCAGATTTTTTTTAGTTGTTGATTGCCTTGATTTACTCCTTTATGTTTAGAGGGGACTCGCTCTCCTGATAAGGGGACAGCCCAAGGGACTTTTTCTGTGTCTATTTGGTCAGGTAAAGCGCAGACAACGGAATAACAATGTCCAATATTAATGGGTTTATTTCCCTTAATTGGATTGGGGTAATGAATAAAGGTTTTATCCGCTAACGTTTCGGCAAACCGTCGTGGACAGGGAGTTGTGTCAATACCAAATAAGTTATAATGTTTTGAAGTGGGAGGAATTGTTCTCGATACCGCTGAAAATAAAGTCTCAATTCTCTGTTCATAATTAGGGTCAGTTTGAGTGGGTAAAAACTCTTGAATTCCTCTATATAAACTGTTATAATCTCTTCTAAATAAAGGATTGAGAGACAATTCAACGACTGAGTGAGCTTGTTGGTTACTGGAGAGGGCCTCGAGTAATTCTATAATAGTTTCTTTTCTAGCTTTTAGTCCTTGGAAGAGGTTAGACCTCCACACCAGGAATTCCTCGACAGACGTAGCCGTTTCATTTTTGGTCATTTTTAAAATTTATTACCTTATAAATTAGCGGAATATATACGCTAACATCAAAAGAGGTTGTTTGTTACAGTTAAGGCTAATGTCATCACATTCCGAACTTAAGACCAGTCAAGATGTCCACCTGAGAGCCAAACAAATTAAGAGTCTAATTCGCTCTCTTAAACAGAAAATAAAGAAAATTGAACGGGAAGGGGAAGTAGCACCAGCTAATTGTCATATTATTCGTTATCAGGTTAATGGAAAGGGAACAATCTACTGGTATTATAAACTACAGGCTGCTGAATCAATTTTTCCTATGGCCACTAATAATGATAAAAAAACCAAATATAAATATTTAGGACGAGCCGGAAGTTCTGCTCATATTGATGCTGTAGAAAAACTCACTAGAAGAAATCTCATTGATGAATTAGAACGAGTCATTCAATCTCTAACTGAAAGCTACTTAGATATCTATATTGGAACCGAAACTGAATGAAGCTATTTAATATTTAAAATCCCCTAAAAAGATGGAAAGAGAGTTTTTAAAATCACCTTAATTCTCTATTTTAGCTCTGGAGATATGTTTAGCGTAAAATTTACGCTAACAATTGTTTTTTATCCAAAGTCCAAAACTCTAAACTCTTACTAATTATCTCTTAAAAGAAAAAATAATGGTTAAATTTTATGTTAATTTGATAATATTTTAAGATGATATCCAATTAATTGAGTGATAATAAAAGTAGAGAAAAGAATAGAGTATAACTCTATTTACCCCCAGACGTATTGAAGGAACTATCGTTAACATTAGGATAAGAGAGGGTTTATTTATGAATAACTTTGAGCTTAGATGTTATCTAGAAACCTACAACGATCCTCACTATTGGGAAGGAAAACGATTTGAAAAGGATTCATTGCGTCAGAAAAGTTGGCAAGAATGTCGTCAAATCACTGATCATTTTTACAATGAATTAGTTATCCGTGGTTATTTGACCTTAAAAGACTCTCCACATTAGCAGAAAGCTATGGATGAGTCTATACTTTAATAGGAAAAAAAAGACCGTACAATTAAGTACGATCTCTTAAAAGCTATGGTGAATTAGCAATCTGTTCTAACAACCACATTCCTAATAATTTAGATAGTCCATCATTGGACTCAGGACAGCCAATTTCCGTCAAACAACGAGGACACCCCATATCCCCACAATCACAATTAGTTGCTAATTCTAAGGCTTTTTCCACACAGTTATCCCAGTCATTTACCAACGCTTCTGTGGTGCCACAACCTTCATGAACACTATCGAAAATATAAGCGATTGTCCGATGAGATGTTCCAATATTAGCCGGTCTTTGTTCAGTATAACTGCTCAAATCTTGATGACTAGCTAAGAATAACAAAGGAACTGTTTTCGTTAGCAAGTGACACAAAGAATGCAAAGCTAAATGCACTGGTTCATAGCTAAAAGTCGGACTTAATTGATGGGGAATATCATCAGGATTATGGTAAGTTTTCAAGATAGCTTTCTTGATTTCTTGAGCCTTATTGGTAATCGCTGTTGCTAAGGTTTCGTTAACTTCAATCCTCAAAAGAGGAACTTCTATGGTTGTTTCTAAAGGAGGTTTAAACTCAAACTTAGCAATTTCTTGGGTATTTAATCGTTGTTTGAGTGTCCACCCACAACCAGGACATTTAGTCATCTGAGAAGCTTTCGGAATCTGATAATGACTACAGTTTCGGTTAATACAAGTAGGGGCATAAACTAACTGTAACTCTTTGAATCCCATGACTTGTCGTTTAACTTTTCCCCAATAGAAAATCAGTCTTAAATTCCCATTGGGAATAGCTGTCTTGACTATGGAGGGGTCTTCTAATTTAGACAAAGGTTCAACGGCTAATTGTACATCAGGTTTGGTTCGTTTATCTGACGAATTTTCTAATTCAAGGAAAGCTTTGTTTTGTTTTAAGTCAAGTTCTTTACATCTCCATACATTAGTTTTTCCCTCTGACGCTGTTAAGTAAATAGCACCAGTATGACATTCTTTATGAGCGATGTATAAACTCATTTCTTCTAATATCTTAGAAGTCTTTACATCAATTAAGGAAATAGTCTCATCTTGAATCCCTCTCAGAGAGACGTATTTATGGGGATACCCTCTTTTCCACAGTCGTTTTCCTAATGACCAAGATAACTGCTTCTGCTTCAATAATTCAGCCGTAACTAAATCACTTTTGTCTCCAAAATATTGAGTGACTTCATCACTATTTAATCCTCCTTCTGCTGCTGCACATAGAAGATGACGACTGAGAATTGAAGGATAATTAGGTTGAATTTTGACTTTTTCTACAGGAGATAGTAATCTTTGAGGTTGTGTGGCATAATAATAATCAATATGGTTATTACTATCAGGAATAAAGATAATTAAACCTGGGGATTTCCTGCCACACCGTCCCCCTCGTTGCCAGAAACTATTCAGACTGGAAAAACCCCTTAAAACCACAAAATCCAATTCAGGTAAATCGATTCCTGCTTCGAGACAATTGGTGGTAATTAGGATTTTAGTTTCACAATTACTTAGTTGTTCTATTCGTTCTTTTCTTTGTTCACTTCTTAAAGAACCATAGAATAAATCAACGGATGAAATATAGCCTCCATGATGATAAGATAATAAAGAAAAGATATGTTTAGCTGTTTGTCTAGAATTTACAAAGACTAATCCTTTTAAGTCAAAGTTGAGCAAGGCACTGATAAGATTAGTAGAGGCAAAGTTAGGAGAATTCTGGGGATTGAAACTAACAACGTTTTCTCATGAGATTTAGCCCCACTTTCATTAATTAGGCAACTTGGGTAGAAGGTCCGAGCCTGAGCTGTAT
>NZ_AADV02000003.1:0-107500 GCF_000167195.1 Crocosphaera watsonii WH 8501
CCGCCCCGATTTTTTTCGCACTGAATGAGCCTGGTCACATTTTTCATGAACGTTACATAATTTTTTTCCTGAAATTGACTTCATAAAGAGATTTCCACCAATTGCTCATTATCTTTTTGCTCAGGTAATTCTTTTTCATGAGCAACTTCTAACCAACCTTCTATGGCCTCTTTTACCATAACCATCAAATCATCATAATTCTCTGCCCAAGTATGACAACCAGACAAAGCAGGTACTTTAGCACACCAAACATCTTCTTCTTGCCAGACAATCACCTTGATATTCATAATTTTATATTTTTGATACTGTAGGGGTCAACGTCCGTTATCATTTCCATTATCATCATCCAACTTAAATGTCGGTAAGGGGTCTCCCGCTATACAGATGTTAGCGGGAGGGGAATTACCGACCAACAAATAAACCGACCGTAGGGAGTCCTTAAAGAGCAGGAGATTGTTGTTTTTCAACATATTGTTTAAGTTGTTCAATAGTTACACCACCACAAGTAGCAACAAAATAAGAACCAGTCCAGAATACAGATTTTTGTCCATAAAATTTAGTTAAATGTTCTGAGTAATCTTTCCTGATTAAACGAGATGAAACAGTTTTTAAATTAGCAATAAATTTACTTAATTGAACTTTAGGATTGAACTCAACAAGTAGATGAACATGATCAGTTTCACCATTAAATTCTACTAATCGACAGTCCCATTTACTGCAAGTATCTGTGAAGATTCGTTGCAAACGAGACAGAAGATCGTTCGTTATGACTTTTCTGCGATATTTAGTCACTAAGACAATATGTACGGTAAGTAAATAAACCGACCTATTTTCTTTACTATAACTATTGTTCATTAACAACGATAACTGTTACAATAATATTATTATGATACTTACTTATGAGTACCGAATCAAGCCAAACTCAAACCAAGCACAGTCATTTGAACAGTGGCTAGAACTCCTGCGTCGTCACTGGAACTATGCACTGGGGCAACGTTTGGACTGGTTAAGACGGACTCGCTGTGCCATTGATAGATGTAATTTAATTAGTGAACCTATAGGAGAAATAACAGAACAAGTTAATTATTACACTCAACAATCAGATTTAAAACAGACAAAAATTCTTTTCCCTGACTATAAGAATATCTACTGCGAAGTTCAACAAATGAACCTTCAAAGATTGGATAAAGCCTGGAAAAGATGGCTAATACCCGATAAAAAAGGAAAGAGAGGAGGACGACCTAGATTTAAGAAAGCTGGTCAATTAAGGTCTTTTAGTTTTTCCAGAGTTAATCATCCGAAAGCTGTTATTAAATTCTCATCCAATTGTATCTGGACAAAGAAATGGGGGGCTATACCCGTAGTCGTTCATCGCCCAATTCCTGATGGTTTTAAGCTAAAAACCGCTACAATTGTCAAAAAAGCTGATGGATATTATGTTTGCTTAACGGCAGAAGATGATAATATTCCCAATATTATACCCATAGAGAATATCAAATCAGCAGTGGGAATTGATGTGGGATTGAAAGAGTTTTTAACGACCAGTAAAGGAGAAACAGTTGCCGTTAAAAAGATTTATCTAACCCTCCAAAATCATTTAGCTCGGCAGCAACGTAAATTAGCCAGAAAAGTTAAGGGTTCAAAAAACTATGATAAACAACAAAAAAGAATAGCTTTAACTCATCAGAAAATTCAACGCCATCGAAAAGATTGGCACTACAAAACAGCACATTTGTTGGTAAATAATTATGATTTTATCGCTTGTGAAGACTTAAACATCAAAGGGTTAGCTAGAACTAAATTAGCGAAGAGCATTTTAGATGTCGCTTGGGGAAATTTCTTAATAAAACTAGAAGCAGTGGCGGTAAAACGCGGTGTCTGGTTTGTTAAGGTTAGTCCTCATGGAACGACAGTAAATTGCTCAAGCTGTGGTCATAAAGTCCCGAAAACACTATCAGTTAGATTACATGAATGTCCGAGATGTAATTTGACGATGGACAGGGATGAAAACGCCGCAGTTAATGTTCTTAATAAGGCATTGCAAATGCACGGGGTGGGTCTCATCCTGTCTGCCTGTGGAGGCTTAGTCGATGGACAGCCTGTAAAGCAGGAAACTTCTGAAAAAGAGTATGTTCAGCTATCTCTATTTTAGAAGCCCCCGTTATACCGCCTAAGCGGTTAACGGCGGGAGAACGTCACCATACTACCGATTAAAGCATTATTGCCAGACAATGATACAGACAATCCAAATGGTAAAATAGGTGAGGTATATCACATCCCACAAGTGACTCGTATTATTGCGTCATCGAGTCAAATCAATGAAAATTAAGTTAAGAGCAAAGGCAATAGCGCATTTTTTCTAGGGTTCCTCGGAGAAATCGAAACTTAGGAGAATTATTGAGAGCCAAAACTCATAATAAAAACCTACTCAGTATAGAATCATGTTCAAGAAAGTAAAAGCTACCTATCGCAACGGCACATTTATCCCTAACAGTCCTTACGACTTACCAGAGAACACAGAAGTAGAATTAATGGTTAACTGTCCTTGTGAGTACGCTCAAGATGTGCTAGATCCAGAAACTCGTAAAGCTATTCTCCATGAGTTGTTAACTCGGATGAGCCAAAGCTCTTTAATGCCTCATACTCATCATGCTACCGTTTCAGAATAACCCATGATGCTTAAACTGACCATTCAAGGATTTAGTTCCTAACAGAAACCTACAAATTAGGTGATACTGAGTCCTTTTTCCCGACAAATTCCTCAAAATCAAGTTTTTCCGTCTCTAATATTTCTGCTCATGATTGTGAAATTGGATCATTGAGCAGCTTTTTTTTGGGGAATACTCCTAATAATTCGTTAAAATCAAAGTCAGAGTGATTATTGCTCGTCATCCATCTAGCCAAAACAACCGACCAATGGAGATTAAAGCCGTTCAAGCTGGTTATTACGGAGATACTAATTTTCGTACTCCCCCACCAGATTTAGAATCCTTACTACTAAAAGAGCGTATCATCTATTTAGGATTACCTCTGTTCTCTTCAGATGAAATTAAACAACAAGTTGGTATTGACGTTACTCAACTGATTATCGCTCAATTGCTCTATTTACAGTTCGATAACCCCGAGAAACCCATTTATTTCTACATCAACTCTACGGGGACATCTTGGTACACAGGGGATGCCATTGGTTTTGAAACTGAAGCCTTTGCCATTTGCGATACCATGAACTACATTAAACCCCCCATCCATACCATTTGTATTGGTCAGGCCATGGGAACCGCAGCCATGATCTTATCTGCTGGTACAAAGGGCTGTCGTGCCAGTCTTCCCCATGCTACCATCGTCCTTAATCAAAACCGTTCCGGCGCGCAAGGTCAAGCAACAGATATTCAAATTCGCGCTAAAGAGGTTTTGCAAAATAAGCAGACCATGTTAACAATATTGGCCGAAAATACCGGACAAACTGCTGAAAAAATTGCCAAAGATATCGATCGCACTTTCTATTTAACCCCCGCAAAAGCCAAAGAATATGGGTTAATTGATCGCGTCTTAGAAAGTACAAAAGAACTTCCTAAAGCCTTAAGTCCTGTTGGTTAATTACTGTTTACCCCGAGTTCACAATAAGTTGGGAGTCAGACCAAGTGGTGGGTGATAAAGATTATATTCTCGCAAAAAATCATTTAACTCCGAACTGCGAACCCCTAACTCCGAACTCACCTTATTTACTTTTACTTTGAGTTAAGCTTATGCCTATTGGTGTTCCTAGTGTTCCTTATCGTCTTCCTGGTAGTCAATACGAACGATGGATTGATATCTATACTCGTTTAGGCCAAGAAAGAATCATTTTCCTCGGTCAAGAAGTAAGCGATGGTATCGCTAACCGTATTGTTGCTTTACTGTTATATCTTGATTCCGACGATCCCAATAAACCCATTTATCTCTATATAAACTCCCCTGGGGGTTCTGTGACTGCGGGTATGGCCATTTACGATACCATGCAGTACATAAAATCTGAGGTCATTACCATCTGTGTTGGTTTGGCTGCGTCTATGGGGTCATTTTTATTGGCCGCAGGAACCCCTGGAAAGCGTTTAGCCCTACCCCACGCCAGAATTATGATTCACCAACCTCTGGGGGGAACCGGAGGAAGACGACAAGCGACGGATATTGAGATCGAAGCCAATGAAATTCTTCGTATTCGCGCCCAGTTGAATCAACTGTTAGCAGATCAATGTGGACAGTCTCTCGAAAAGATCGAAAAAGATACTGACCGAGATTATTTTATGTCTGCTGAAGAAGCCAAAGAATATGGCCTGATTGATAAGGTAATTGACGAAAAAAGCCTTTAGTTAGTCAACCCATTGGTAATGGTTGTATTGATAATCTCCCCCATGATCTTAAATTGATTATGGGGGTACTTTCATGGAAGTTTTCAATCTTATTTTTACTAAATAAACACCTAAGAAGTTGTTAATTTCTTCAACAATAACATTTAGAATCCTTACCCTTTCAGTCACAGGGAAAGAGTAAGGATTTTCAAAGCTTATCCCTTTTAGCTTAAATCTCGGAAGAAGCCCCACGCCGTAAACACTATAAAAAACCACGTTTCGGCGTGGGACGGTTGCTCAAATGATTTGCCGTGCAACGACAAATCATTTGAGCAACCTCATGAATTTCGAGCAATAAATTAACCGCGTAGCGTCCACATTTTCCAAATATGTGTTATCATAATTTATACAAAACCCAGTTTACTCTAATATGCTCAAGGTCGTCAAAATCAGGCTATATCCAAATACAGAACAAAAGCAGTCACTAGAGCAAAGCTTTGGTAATGCCCGTTGGCTGTGGAATCATTGCCTTAACTTGATGAACCAAACTTATGTAGATACTGGAAAAGGCTTGTCAGGATATGAGATTAAAAAACTTATACCTGAGTTAAAGAAGGAATACGAATGGTTGTCTCTAGTGCAGCTTAGCAAAAATAATCCACCAGTCACTTATGATCTTTAAAGCCCTTAAATTTCCAAACGAACGGCTTAGCAAAATGTTGATTAAAGTAATCAATAAAGTTGAGAATTTTTTGGGATAGTTCTTCAGTTGAACGGACAGTAATTCTTTTGAGTAAACGCCTGACTAAGATCGAAAACCAACACTCAATTTGATTAAGCCACGATGTATGTTTGGGAATATAAACAAAGCGAATTCGATGAGATTCATCTGATAAAAAATCTGCTCTGCTGTCCATAGATTGCAAAATCCCCTCCTTTCCTTTTCTCCCCAAATCAATAGTAATTTCACAGCTTTCTGCTACTAATTTGACTAAGCTTTCCGATTTATGAGTGTTGAGTTGATCTACAATAAAAATTCATTCTGCTTTTTCATCAATCTTAATCGTTCTCTGGATATGTTCAGAAAAATCTTGTTCTGTTCTTGTCGGTCCAATAGAGGGACTAACAACTTTTCCTCTTGCCACATCCCAGTTCGCAATCAAGCTTAAAGTTCCGTGTCTTTCATATTCAAATTCGATTTTTTCTACTTGTTTAGGCTTGATTCTTTTGTTCGGAAATAATCTCTCAAGAGCTTGAATCCCTGTCATTTCATCTGTACTAATTAAATGAATTCCTTGTTCTAACAAAGTTTTAGCTTCTTGATGAAGTTCACAGATATATTTGACTTGCTTTTTAAATTTTAAGGGATCATCAATTTTGGCATTTAACCAGTAACGAACGAGATGTGGTTGTAATGTCGCTTCTTTTTAAAAAACGCCCCACACTACGGGGGGAAATCTTTTCGACAATTCCTCTTTTTATGGCTTCATCCGCCAACTCTGAAGGTGTCCAATGGCTCACTGGTCTGTCTGATTTTTCACATTCTTCACAAGCGATCGCTACAATCTGGACTACTTGTTCGACCGTAAAGGATTTTGTTGTTCCAGGTCTTGGGCGATCGCTTAAAATTCCTTTGATCAAGACCATTAATGCTTTCTCCGTTACCTGTTGTTCTTCGGCTGCACTCAGTTTTTCTCTCTCCTCAAACCATCGCGATCGCCACTGACGCACTTGTACTCGGTCTAATTCTAATCTTCGACTAATCGAACTATTGCTCTCTCCTGATGCTGCGGCTAAGATTAGCTTGGCTCGTCTAACAAGGCGATAGGGGTTTGTTGTCCCTCTCACTATTTGTTGGAGTACTGTTTTCTGTAGGTTGGAGAGGTTAATTGGCAATGCTTTTATCATGGACATCAACTTCGAGATTCTTCCGTTAGTTTCATTGAAACACATTGTCGTGGCTAGTCACGAAACTTTCTGTAAAAATCTGGTGGATTACTTTCGCCAAGCTGCACTAGGATTTGTTTCAAGACCTCTATATTTATTCAGTCAGTTTTTTCAAGATAAAGCCATTGAGAAATTGTTAGGAGAAAGAATCAAACCTGATTACCTTAATGATGATAAAATTGGGAGAGTAATGGATGAATTATATAAATATGGACTAAATGATATTTTTATTGAAGTAGTTTTAGAAGTAATTAAAAAATTTAAAATAGACCTTAAATACTCCCATTTAGATTCCACATCATTTCATTTAGATGGAGAATATAAAAGGGAAGAAGATAAAGAGAAACAGGAAGAAAAAAAAATTATTAAAGAAAGACCAATTTTTATTAAGAAAGGATATTCTCGGGATCATAGACCAGACTTAAAACAAGGTGATTTCCACACTTGAATATACCTGCTTTTCCAATTATTCCCCCCTTTTTAAGGGGGGTTAGGGGGGATCGTAAGGGATCTCCTTTATCAGAAATCACCTTAGATATAGAAGGGCTACGGAATTACTATTGCATTTGGATTGGGGACTATCTAAAGAATAACTCTAAGCTTAATGATAGGGATAAGAAATTATGTGATTAGGGTTTATTTCTGACAACTTAATGATGTAAGTCAGATTTGACTTCAGTATTTTTAAGAGTTAATAGAAGGCAATTTAAGTGTGAAAAATGCTCCAAACCATTTAGCGAAGAGTTGGATTTTGTTAAAAAAAGAAAAAAAATTTTATCTATAGCAATCAGTCATGGTTCATGAGATTGTCGAGATCCCCCCTTCAGTTCCCCCTCCCGTTCCCCTCCTGGGAGGGGGTAGGGGTGGGTCGGGGTTAGGGGGGATCAGTTTCAACATTAATTCTCATAACTGAAACCTGATTGCTATATGTTAAAATGGAGTAGATGATGATATTAGTATATTGACTCTGAAAGCCAACGTCATACTCCTTATTGTAACCAATATCCGCAGTATTTGAAATTAGGCTTGTTCTTAGGCTTCTTGAGTGTATTTAATAACTAACGGATCAACTCTTATATAATGCCAGCCAAAGATATTTACCATGATACAGTTAAAAATGCTCTCATCAAGGATGGTTGGACAATCACAGATGATCCCTTAAGCCTGAAAGTTGGGAAGAAAGACATTTTTATTGATTTAGCTGCTAATAAATTATTAGTGGCTGAAAAAAAGGATAAAAAAATAGCTGTAGAAGTTAAGAGTTTTATTGGTACTTCAGAAATAGAAGACCTCAAAAACGCCTTGGGACAATATATTTTATATGAAAAAGTTCTCCGATCAAAATTATCAGAACGCACTCTTTATTTAGCTATTAGAAAAGATATTTTTGATGGCTTATTTAGTCAAGAAATTGGACAAATTTTATTGTCAGATGACTATCTAAAAATTATTATTTTCGACCCTGAAACGGAGATGATTACACAATGGATAAACTAGAAAAATATCGTCAAATCATTTGTCAAACCTTAACCCCCTATAGGAATATTACTTACTCTAATGTTCCTGTTCATAACCGTGCAGCATTTGACGTTGAAAACGACCAATATCTAATTATTTCTGAAGGATGGAATAAAAGTGAGCATCTTCACAGTTGTTTAGTCCATCTCGAAATTGTTGATGATAAAGTTTGGATTCAATGTGATAACACTGAAGATGGAGTTGCTAACGATTTAGTAACAGCAGGTATCCCCAAAAATGATATTGTCTTGGCATTCCATCCCCCAGAAGTTCGTCAATACACTGACTTTGCTCCTATTTAAGCTTAAGAAAAACTGACATGGAATTAACTAAATCAAACGAAATAGGTTTCTCCCGACATTGTAAAACAAAAAGTATAATAGACTAAATACTTAAAATAGTGGGTTAGATTAAACACAAAAAATTATGCCATTTTCATAAAAATCAACCCTGGACCTAACCCACCCTACAAAGTGTAAGTTTGACTTATCACTATTATTTAAAACCAATACTAACTAAGATGAAAAATTGTTATTGTATTAATCCTTATTGTCGGGAACCTAATCATCCTAGTAATAATAATACTCAAACTAAGTTTTGTGGCAGTTGTGGCTCAATTTTACTGTTAAACAATAAGTATCGTGTTAGTCGTTTATTGAGTGACAATAGTGGTTTTGGGATTATTTATGAAGCGTTTGCAGGGTTTAATTCTAAAATATTGAAAGTCTTACAAGAAAAATGGAATAATGACACAAAAGCAGTAGAATTATTTAGACGAGAATATGATGTTTTATTATCTTTAACTCAGCAAAATATAACAGGTATTCCTCAAGCAGAGGATTATTTTCAATATCAAAATAGAGAGGGTAAAATTTTCTATTGTTTAGTGATGGAAAAGGTAGAAGGTATTGATTTAGAAAAGTGGGTTAAGAAAGATAATAAATTGCATCAAAAACAAGCATTAAATTGCTTGAGAGAGGTTACATTAATTTTAGATAAGATTCATCAGCAAAACTGGTTTCATCGAGATATTAAACCAGCTAACATTATGAAGCGGAATAATGGCAAATTAGTTTTGATTGATTTTGGAACAGCAAGAGAAGAAACTCAAACCTATTATCAAAAAGTGAAAGGAGAATCAATTACAGGTATTAACTCACCAGGTTATACTCCTAATGAACAACAACACGGTCAAGCGGTTGTACAATCAGATTTTTTTGCATTGGGAAGAACTTTTGTTCATTTATTAACTGGAAAACATCCCTCAGATTTATATGATGCACTCAATGATGAGTTTAAATGGAGGGGAGAAATAAAAGATATTGATCCATTATTTTTAGATTTAATTGATCACTTAATGCAAAGATTCCCCAAGCATAGACCGAAGAATACTAGGGTAATATTAGAAAAGTTAGATGAAATTGAAAAAAAGATAAATCCACCACCCAAACCGATTAAAAAGCAACCTCAAGTTATTGCTAAAATTCCTCAACCAACAGTTAAACAGAAACCATCACAAGTTATTTCCAATAAGTCTCAAGGTGTTATTAAGAAAAAAACACCTAAGAAGAAGGAACATATTTTTGTTAGAGTAATTAAAACAGGATTGATTTCAACAAGTATTTTCGGTGTATTGGCATTTATATTAGTTGAAGGATATGTTTTGTTTAAATATAAATATAATATTTTAAAAAATTTTACTTATCCTATAAATTTATTGTATGATTTCAAACTATTATCCTCTGATATACGAAGTAGTCGTTTTCTTGATAAAACCATTCGTGGTCATTTTAAGAGCGTTAATTCGGTAGCTTATAGTCCAGATGGAAAATATTTGGCTAGTGGTAGTTGGGACAACACTGTCAAAATATGGGAAGTAAAAACAGGGAAATTGATTCGTACTTTTGAAGGTGATTTTAGCTCAGTAGCTTATAGTCCAGATGGTAGATACTTAGCTACTTACAGGGAACCTGATTTTGATACTATTGAAAACCCTATAAAAATATGGGAAGTGAAAACGGGAAAATTGCTTCGTACTCTCAAAGGTCATTCTAAGGGAGTTCATTCGATAGCTTATAGTCCAGATGGAAAATATTTAGCCATTAGTAATTGGGAAAACCCTGTAAAAATACGGGAAGTAAACACAGGAAAATTGATTCGCACTTTTGAAGGTTATTCTATCTTAGTAGCTTATAGTCTAGATGGAAAATATTTAGCTACTGAGAGCGAGAATACCATCAAAATATGGGAAGCAAAAACAGGAAAATTGGTTCGGACTCTCACAGGTCATTCTGATAGTGTGGTATCAGTAGCGTATAGTCCAGATGGAAAATATTTAGCTAGTGGTAGTTGGGACAACACTGTAAAAATATGGGAAGTAAAAACAGGAAAATCGATTCGTACTTTAACTGGTTTCTCTGGTTGGTTGAGTTCATTAACTTCAATATCCTATAGTCCGGATGGAAAATACTTAGCTGCACGGTGTAATATCGCAAGAGTTTCTCATGATTCGATGCTCGATGATACGGTTAAAAAGTGGGATGTAGGCCATCCTATTTGTACTTGGGAAGTAGCTACCGGAAAAGTCATTCAGACTCTGACTGGCCATGCTAGTAACATTAATTCAGTAGCATATAGTCCAGATGGAAAGTATTTAGCTAGTAGTAGTTCTGACAGACAGATAAAAATTTGGCGTGTTGAACAAATAACTTGTGTAGGGGCTTAATATTATTAAGCCCCTACACAAGTTATTTGTTATTCTTGACACTACCTATTATGGTCAGGAGGTTAAAGAGATTCCTCGTTCCTCGGAATGACAATTATCCATTAACACAAATAAACCCCATCCTCTCCTATTTTGCCCTCTCCGTTTAAGACATAAATACCGGCTGAGTTAGCTTTAACATCAAAACTGATGGAGTTGCTATTGACATCAATACTGTTACCCGTCACCGCATCACGATAAGTACCGTTGTGGACATCATTAATGGTAATTTGTTGTTGGCCACCGATGGTTAAACCGACGACAACATAACTATTACTACCTTGATCTTCCCTAACGAAACTCATCCCACTACCCCACTCATTAACTTGACTCATGGGGGCTTTTTGTAGCGCAGGAATACGACTACGAATGATGTTTAAGCGTTTAATATGTTGATACAAAGGATGACTTTGAGTCTTTTGAATCGTATCGTCTTCTAAATGATCCCCAAAATAAGCTCTTCCTGTCTGATCCAAGGTATCATCATTGCCCATAATATCCTGGGGTTTACCCTTCATAAACTCGATTTCTTCCCCATAATATAAACAAGGAATACCTCTGATCGTCCACAACAAATTATAAGCAGCAGCGGCCCATTCTGTATTGCCTCGGAAGCGATCGCGAAAATCATTATCGGGGCCAACATCATGGTTTTGTAAGAAGGTGACTAAAGTAGTTGCATCTCCATACACCCAATCATTAGCTAATATAGCCCCAATACCATTAAAACTCCCCCGACTAAGGTTATCCCGAAAGGTAGAAAATAGGGAAAAATCTAACACCGAGAAACCAGAGTCTCCTCCTGAGTGGGGATCTTTGGGATCGTCTCCTAAGCGTGTATACCACCAAGGCCGTAAAAACGACGGTGCATTATCATCCCCAAATAAATCACCCCATCCTGTCCCCTTAACTAAGTTTTCCCCAAAGACAAATAAACTGGGTTTATGTGCTTTCCACGCATCGATATATTCCAGTAAGTTATTACGCTCAACGTGCTTCACTGTATCAATACGTAGCGCGTCTACTCCCATATCTAAATACTGACAAATAGCATTGATCAGATAATCTTTGACATTATCCCGTCTTGTCGCGAGATCGATAGTATCACCGGCCAAATGTTTCGTCTGGATAGCTACACTTTCCCAGTCTCCTCCAGACATAAACCCGTCTTGATGGTACCAGTTAGGATCTAAATTATTGGCATCAATACCAAAAAAGCGGTTGGGGTTATAACCTTCTTTGGGAACGGTTTCTCCACTCACAGGATCAACTAAAGGGACCATTCCTTCGGGATCAGATGTTTGTCTCTCTTTAAACCAGTCAGGGGCCACCGGGTTATCATTATCTTCACGAAACTCGCTTTGATAGTTGCCTAAGTTTCCTTTATAGGGACCATATTTGATCCTTCCCTGTTGTAGTCCATGAGGTACATAATATTTCACAGGAAGATGATCGATCCAAACTTTTCCCCTGATCCCATACTGACAAGAATGGTTTACCACCACATCTTGAATGATTTTTAAACCTCTTGCGTGTGCTTCGTTGATTAAGTCTTGATAGGTTGCGTCGGGAGACTCTAAACGGGCATCGATCTGTGTCCAGTCATAAGCATGATAGCCATGATAATCTAAACCACTTCTATTTTCCACCGGAGGAGTTATCCAGATAGCGGTAAACCCTAAGTCTTTGATATAGTCCAATTTTTGGATTAACCCTTTAAAGTCCCCTCTCCAATGAGGATCTTCTGCTTCTCCTCTGTTATTAAATTTAATGCGATCGCGACAGAAAAAGTTGTTACTGGGATCACCATCATAAAACCTTGTCGTCAGCAGAAAATAGATAGTCTCTTCCCTAAAGTCTCTGGCTTCGACATTATCCCCCACATTGTAATAAAAATCAGCGTAGGTTTCATTTCCTGCACCATCAATAACCAAAAACCTCACATTAGTTGTCTTGTCGAGGATCATTTTCGGCCCAGTTAAACCATTGATAGCATTACCCCTAATATATATGTTGCCATTTCTAGTGGGTTCTGTGCCATCGTTGGTATAGTAAGCAACCACTGCTGCTTCTCGATCATCCTTAATAGTAAATGTGGGTGCGATCGCTTCTAAATAAGTCCCGGAGTTGACACTGGTAGTTATCCTCGGTTTTCTGAAGTCTGCATTAGGATCGGTAGTATAAATAAATTCAAAAATAGCACCTATTTCTCCCAGTGCATTACGTCCTAAACAACGCAGAGTTGTGTTAGCTTCAATGGAGATAGGTTGCTCGTATAAGGTTGAGTTAACGGTGGGTTGACTGCCATCTGTTGTATAGTAGATAGCATCGTCATCGTTGTTACTGGAAAGGGTGATAAGCTGGGACTGTTGATAAGTTGCTCCTTTCGGTGTGGCAATGATCACAGGAAGTGCTGGCCGTTGTGGGTTTTGATCGGACCAACTATCTTTTAAATACCATCCTTCTCTACTCCTGGTTAAGTCTTTTGTTTGTCTCCAACTTCCATCGTTAATGAGAAACTTGGCTGTTTCTGCTTCTGCAAACTCGTAACGATACCAGTCATTGCCTTCTGCTGTCATCGCAACCCCAGGCCATGATACTGACTGGGAAGAGGGACGAGTCTCCCAATAGTAGATGTTAATGTTTTTCTCCCAGGAAGCAGGCCGTTTAAAATGGACTACTAAAGGAGTTGCTTCTGTGTCAGGGTGGCGATCGTACCAGCTATCCTGCATAAACCACCCATCTTGATCCCTCCAAAAGTCTCCGGTTTGTCTTCTATTACCATCATTAAACAAAAAGCTGGCTTCTTCTATTCCTGAAAAACGATAACTATACCAGTTATCACCTTCTTCTGTCATAGCAACCCCCGGCCATTCAACACTAGATGACTTGGGTTGGGTATTCCAGTAATAAATATTGACGCTTTCTCTCCAAAAGTTAGGACGTTTGAAGTAGACAACAAGATCGGCCATGAGTTGCGTTTCCCTTAAGCTGTTTTAAGCTCAACCTATCATCCTGTTACTTCACTTCTTAAGATTCTCACAATGTTTTAATGTGCTGTTTTTTTTCTTCTCTACAGCTTTACTTACCGATATACCGTAGGCGCAAGCTTTTTCCACCGTATATATAATACCATGCCAAGTCAAGCAAAAGCAAGCATTTTTGACATTAATTTTTCTGCAAACAGAATAGATATCATAGAGGTGAAGCAGTAATAATTGAACTATGACAACTGTATTAGACTTAAAACCGATTATTAAATTAACCTCAGAGGAATTTTATCAACTCTGTCAAGTTAACCCGGAGTTACCTTTAGAATTAAGTCGTGATGGAGAATTAATTATTATGTCACCAGTGGGAGGAGAAAGTGGTAATCAAGAAGCAAATTTAATTGCAGATGTGATTTTTTGGAACCGTCAGAGCAAACTAGGGTTAGTGTTTAGTTCATCCACCGTGTTTGATTTACCCAATGGAGGAAAACGTTCCCCCGATGTTGCTTGGATATCTCAAGCTCGATGGGATACCTTAACCCCCACAGAAAAACAAAAGTTTCCTCCTATTTGTCCCGACTTTGTGATCGAGTTACGTTCCCCCAGCGATCGCTTACAACCTCTACAAGACAAAATGCTGGAATACCTAGACGCTGGCCTGCGCTTAGGTTGGTTAATTAATCCTCAAGATAACACCGTCGAAATTTATCGGCCTGAACAACAAACAGAAAATTTATCCCTTCCTGTCTCTTTATCAGGGGAAAATGTCTTACCTGGGTTCACTTTACTGTTGGAAGTTTGAGCATTATTACCTTTGAAAAGGTTATTACAGGCGCACACCTTTTCCATTATGTATGTAATACCATGTCAAGTCAAGAAAAAGCAAGCATTGTTTACATTAATTCTTCTCTTAAAACAGAATAGATATCATAGGGTTAAAGCAGTAGGAAATTAAACATGACAACTGTATTAGACTTAAAACCGATTATTAAATTAACCTCAGAGGAATTTTATCAACTCTGTCAAGTTAACCCGGAGTTACCTTTAGAATTAAGTCGTGATGGAGAATTAATTATTATGTCACCAGTGGGAGGAGAAACAGGAAACAAAGAAGCTGATTTAAACTTTCAGGTTAGTCTCTGGAATTATCAAAGTAAACTAGGGTTAGTATTTAGTTCATCCACAGTGTTTGATTTACCCAATGGGGGAAAACGTTCCCCCGATGTTGCTTGGATATCTCAAGCTCGATGGGATACCTTAACCCCCACAGAAAAACAGAAGTTTCCTCCTATTTGTCCCGACTTTGTGATCGAGTTACGTTCCCCCAGCGATCGCTTACAACCTCTACAAGACAAAATGCTAGAATATATCGACGCAGGTTTAAACTTAGGTTGGTTAATTAATCCTCAAGATAACACCGTCGAAATTTATCGGCCTAAACAACAAACAGAAACTTTATGCCTTCCTGTCTCTTTATCAGGGGAAAATGTCTTACCTGGGTTCACTTTACTGTTGGAAGTTTGAGCATTATTACCTTTGAAAAGGTTATTACAGGCGCACACCTTTTCCATTAGGTATATAATACCATGTCAAGTCAAGAAAAAGCAAGTATTTTTTACATTACTTTTTCTCTTCAAAGGTCATAGATATTATGGGAATATATGATTGTTAATTATTAACTCAAACAGTTTCACTTTCACTTGATTCTTTATCTTCTGTCTGACTCATTAGAAACAATCGTAATTTTAATAAGCTAAAAGTTTGACCTAAATTAAGGGGTAATAAAGAAATCCCTTCTAAACGAGATTGTACCCAACCGTCACCCCATAACCATTCATGATAACCATCGATTCCTTGTTGTAAAATCATCCTTAAACAGTTGTCATTGGCAATCTCAACGTGATGTTTAACGGTGACTAATCCCAGGTTACTAGTAAAGTTTGACCCTGTGGTTAATGTATCGGGAACATCGGAAGATAAAGTTTGAGGAATCAACCATTTTTTTAAGTTATTGCTGTTTAATAAACTATCTCGAATCAAATCATGATCTCCAGGAACGGCAATACGTAATTGACTTTGTTGAAAGTTGCCTAACATTTGATTATTTAAACTTATTGAGTTAAATTAACTATTCTATCCTAGTTTAGCATAAATCTTATCACTAAAATGGTGGGTTACGAAGGATTGTTATGTTCTTGTTATAACCTATATTAACAATTAACAATCCTCTCACTTTTAAGGAGAGGTCAATGTACATTGTACATTGCCGTCTAACCCACCCTACTATGATGTACTAAAAAAAGATTTCTAAGCGTTCTAATGCAAGCCAAAATCCCTCTCCTTCGTTTTTATGTCCCTGCCAAATTTCAGGTATAAAAGAAGCATTTGGGGCAGTTTTCTTTAAGTCTTCTGCTAAGGCCGGAAAATCAATATCACCGTTTTCTATTTGTAATCCTTCTCCGTCTAATCCTTCTGCATCTGCTATGTGCAAATGTGCTGTATAAAAACCTACTTTTTCAACGAACTCTTTAAACGAAAAATTATGATGATTACAGGCTAATTTTGAATGAGATATATCTAAACAAATTCGATAATTATGCTGAGAACAAAACTCGGCAATATCTTGAGGAGCAACAAAAAGATTATGATATATTTGTCCACCAAAATGCCAGGGAAAAGGTGGCATAGTTTGGGGTATAATTTCAACACCTTCTTGGTCTAATTTGGATAAACTATCTAACAGTAATTCATAATACTTTTGCCGTTGGTTAATGGGTAATGGTTCGTCCAAGGTGAAGCCACCAATATTGGTAACAATTAGGGGGCGTGACGCTTTTTTGAAGTAGGGTTTTAGTTGTCGAGTAATATCGATAACTCGCTGTAATTCTTGGATAGAATGGTTACGATAGTCTTCGTCCAAGGAACATAAATCTAAAACATGATCACCTGCAAATAATTCTGGACTATGGACTACAAAATCAAGGTCATAAGTATTATCAAAATATTGCTTAATATCCTGTTCTAAGTCCTTATAACTGAGATGAAATTCTAACAAATCGGGGTTAGATTTTATCAATAATTTTGTAAAATCATGATAGCGAACTGGTAAGCCCCAAGGACGATTAAATTTATAGTTTTTAGCGGTAATTTGGGCTTCTTCTAAATCACTAGCAAAAAAGAAATCGCCGATTTTCAAAGGTCTTTTAGCTTTCTTCCCAATTAATTCTTTTCTCCGATTAGGTTGTAAACCTTTCCCTGGACTTTTAACCTCGATCATAGCTTCAGTTATAACTTCTCCTGGTTGTAAGTCGCAGTTAATAATTAAACTCTTGGCTAGAGTTTCTCTATTCATTAATTCTCCTTGACTTAACTGCCTTTCTGAAGCAGTTCCCAATGCTTCTTCTACTTGTCTTACTCCCTCCACCATAGACTTAAATTCTTCAGGTAAGAGGCTAACTTTATGGTCATTTCCTTCCATTGATTTATCTAAGGTAAAGTGTTTTTCTATTACTTTTGCTCCCTTAGAAACTGCTGCGATCGCAATATTTATACCCCGTTCATGACCGGAGTATCCCACAGGGCAATCCCCTAATTCTTTTAAGCGGTTAATATAGTTTAGGTTAACATCTTTAAAGGGTGCTGGATAGGTGGAATTACAGTGTAATAAGACATACATTGCCCCTAGTTTCTGTAATAGTTTAACCGATTCACTAATTTCTGCTTCTGTGGACATTCCCGTAGAACAAATTAAGGGTTTTCCAGTCTTTGCTAAGGCTTTCAAGAGTTCATGATTAGTTAAATCAGCCGAAGCAACTTTATAACCAACCATGCCGTAATTTTCGAGAATATTCAAACTATCTAAGTCCCAAGGAGTACATAAAGGTAAAATACCTTTCTGCTTACAATAATCAAAAGCTTGTAACATTTCTTCGTCAGAAAGTTGAAACCGGGACAATAAATCTAGAGTATATTGTGAGCCTAAATCTTCACTAGCATCGTCAGCATTTCCGGCATTATGATATAGAGACTTGAGGCTTCTAAGTTGAAATTTAGCACAATTTGCCCCGGCAGCGATCGCTTGATCAATTAACTTTTTAGCTAAGTCTAAACTACCGTTATGATTGTTACCAATTTCTGCAATAATAAAGGTGGGAGACTCGTTATTAATAATAAAGTCACCAATCTTAATTTCATTGGGACGTTTTCCGGCGATGGCCACTAGGCGATCATTATCATCGAGAAGGGGAATAAACTCAATTTGTTCAGAAAAATAACTATTAATTTTTTCGGGATCTTCTTCAAAAGAAGCGTATTTAAACCGCTTATTACTAATATGGGAAACTGCTTGATTGAGATCGATGGTATTTTGTTCGACTAACCATCGTCGCAAGTCACCATCTGTTAACACACCTTCTAAAACTCCTGACTCGGTGACAGAGAAGATGATGCGACTTTTATTATCACTAATCTTTTTTAAGGCGTTAAGGATACTGTCTTCAGAGAAGACGATATATTTGGAGAGGTTTCTATCGATTAACATAGGTTATAGAGGGTTATATTTTAAAGCTAGTATTAAGCACAACATAAGCATAATATAACATTAACCCTAAAAGTTTTATATTTTAGCAATAAGATAAAGCTTTGAGTAATCCTTGGAATTTTAACTGAATTTCTGCTAATTCTTTGTCTGGTTCCGATCCCTCCACAATTCCGGCTCCTGCGTACAGTCTAGCTTGATTACCCGAAATTAAGGCAGAGCGAATACCAACGATAAACTCACTATTCCCATTGTAATCAATCCAACCCAAAGGGGCAGCATAAAACCCTCTCTCAAAGCTTTCATAGCGTTTAATTTCCTGACAAGTGACTTCTGTAGGGAAACCAGACACAGCAGGAGTGGGATGTAATTCAGCAACCACTTCCAACGGGTGAATATTAGGACTTAACTGTGTGTAAATAGGAGTCCAAAGGTGTTGTATATTAGATAACTTTAACACTTTTAAAGGGGAAATTTGTGGACTTAATCCTAAACTTATTAAACGTTGTACAATAAATTCAATTACAACTTGGTGTTCCCGTCTTTCTTTACTACTTTTTAAAAGGTGTTGGGCTAGATAATAATCTTCTCTTTTGGTGTTTCCCCTGGCAATGGAACCAGCTAAGGCATCGCTTAATAATTGGTTATTTTTTAGGCTTATTAAACGTTCTGGACTAGCCCCAAGAAAACAATTATTTTCGCCATTATTAATAGCAAAAATATAGCAATCGGGATGATTATTTCGTAAATTTCTTAAGCAATTAATAATTGAGATATCATGAAAGCTGCTTAAATCTAAAGCACTAGCCAACACTAACTTTTTAAAGTCATTGGCTTCAATTGATTCTAAGACTGAAGCCACCGATGATTTAAAACCCTGTCCTATTTCGTACTTATTCATTAAGTTAACAGGTATTTTAATGGGCTTATCAAGATTTTGATAGGTTTTAATTTTAGTGATCAATTTAAGATTAGCCATAGTTTGATGGACTAATTTCTTAATATCTGTCTGATAATCTATTAAAAGGTTTAATATTAATATTTGCTTCTCTTTTTGTTTGATAATTTCCAGCTTAGGTAAAAATGCAAAAGCTGAGGGAAAGGGAAATTTTAGTTGATTAGTTTCAGAAAAAAAGGTAAATCCACAAAAAACATGAGGGGAAGAAGTCGATGAATCATCGTGATTAACTTTAGTTAATTTCTGAAAACAATTGTTGACAAATTTTTTTGAATCTCTAAATCTACTCTCTATATTTAGTTGACAAGATTCAGTCATACCATACCCTAATATTGCTTCACGATTAGCCTTATTTTCCCAGTAAAAATAAGTTTCATTCTGAGATAAATCACTATTATTTTCAGAGGTTAAACATTCTAATACAGATAATGTATCAACTTCAGGAATTATCTGATATAAACTAACAATAGTTGATTGATTTTGTCCCCTCCAAAGTTTGCTTGATGAGACAGAAATAGTTGTTCAAGATTATGTTGATTATACCTGAGCTTTGTAGTCTCAGGAATGATTGGCGTAGCAACAGACATCGTAAAGTTATTTATAATTTGTTTCACTTTAGCCCAATATTGATGGTATGTCTTGTATATTATCCATAACTTTGATTGAACCCAACCAGACATCTTATGACCACAACATCAAGTGTACCCCCATCAAAAGGAAAATTGTGGCTTGCTGCCATTAAACCCCCTATGTATAGCGTCGCCGTTATACCAATTACAGTAGGAACTGCAACGGCTTTTGGACAAAACGCAATATTTGACCCCAAAATCTTGGGAATTTTCCTAACCTCAGCTATTTTGATTATTGCTTGGCTAAATATTAGCAATGATGTTTTTGATGCTGACACAGGAATTGATAAAAATAAAGCCCATTCTCTTGTTAATTTAACAGGAAATAAAGCCTTAATGTTATGGTTGGCTAATGGTTTTTTAAGTTTAGGAGTTTTAGGTATTTTGTTAATCGCTTGGTTGCAACAAGATATAACCGTCTTATCCATTATACTACTTTGTTGTGTTTTGGGCTACACCTATCAGGGGCCTCCTTTTCGTTTAGGTTACCAAGGTTTGGGGGAACTTATTTGTTTTTTCACTTTTGGTCCAATGGCGATCGCTGCTGCTTATTATTCTCAAACTCAGGAATTTTCTTGGTCAATTTTAGCCCCAGGAACCCTGATCGGAATTAGCACATCTATTATTCTTTTTTGTTCTCATTTTCATCAAGTTGAAGATGATTTAGCAGCAGGGAAACGTTCTCCTATTGTTCGTTTAGGAACTCAATTAGGCTCTCAAGTCTTAATGGTAACAACCATTTTATTCTTTGCTTTGATTGTCTTATTTTCTTTACTGGGAATCTTTTCTATTTGGACTTTTCTAACATTTTTGAGTATTCCTCTTGCGTATCAATTAGTCAGTCATGTTAACCAAAATCATGCTCAGCCTGATCGAGTTAGTAATTGCAAATTTATTGCAGTTAGACTGCACTTTTTCAGTGGCTTGTTACTAGCTTTAGGCTTAATTATCCCTTCAATCTAACTTTAGATAACCATTGGATGACTTCTTGACCTAAATTTTTGCTATCGAGAAGATCAATTTCTCTTATTCCTGTGGGACTGGTAACATTGACTTCTGTTAAATAACCACCAATGACATCAATACCCACAAAATATAAGCCATTTTCACTCAATTGTGGCCCAACAATTTCACAGATATTATATTCTCTGGGGGTCAACTCTGCTTTTTCAACCCGTCCCCCAACAGCCATATTACCGCGAAATTCTTGACCTGTAGGCACTCGATTAACTGCCCCAATGGGTTTACCATCTAAGAGGATAATTCGTTTATCTCCGTTTTTCGCTTCCGGTAAAAATCGCTGGATCATGACTGGTTCTTGACCTTGATGGGTACTAACTTCAATTATAGAATTAAAGTTTCGATCGCCCGTTTCTAAAAATAAAATTCCTTCTCCTGCTTTTCCTCCCAAGGGTTTAAGCACAGCTTGTTTTTTTTCCTCAACAAACCTACGAATAATATCCTTATCTTGACTAACAACGGTTTCTGGCATAACCGAGTAGAATTGTAAGGTATACATCTTCTCGTTAGCTTCTCGTAGTCCTTGAGGAGAATTAATAACTAGGGTTTTTTCTGGATTAATTAACTCTAAAATATAAGTGGCATAGAGATAACGAATGGTCACTGGGGGGTCTTTCCGCATAAACACAGCGTCCATGTCTTCTAGACACCTTAACTCAGGAGAAGACAACTCATACCATTGAGGGACACTAAGCCATTTTCCCTCTTTTAAAGTAACAGGAACTAACTGAACTTGAGAGAGAATAGCCAAGGCTTTCCCATCAATGACACTGAGTTGATGAACTTCTGTGATCCAAACTTCATGACCTAAAATTTGTGCTGCTTCCATCATAGCCACAGTGCTATCATGGCCAGGATCAAGTTTAGCTATGGGATCGATAATAAAAGCAAGTTTCATATAAGGAATATTGTTCTGTTTATCCCCTTGGAAAGGGAGGCGAGAAACTATTTTTTGTCAAGAGGCGACTGACTGCTCCAACAAGCTATCAAGTTCCCCTGCTAATTCTGTATCATATAACTCGTTACAACCTCCAACATGACCATCGTTGATGAAAATTTGGGGTAAACTCCGTTTTCCGTTGGCTCGTTCAGCCATTATCTCCCTTGCGTCTTCATCCCCATCTATACAGTATTCAGTATAGTTTACCCCTTTTTTGTCTAATAAAGCTTTTGCCCGAATACAAAAGGGACAGGTACTCCAAGTGTAAATTTCAACGTTAGCTGCCATCGTTATCTCAAATGTTAATTGTTATTATAGATTGTACTATTTTCTGAGGGTCTATGTGGCGGTCGAATTTCAAGAAATTCGTCATAATAGAATGCTAAAGCCTGTTGTTGATATAAGTCCATTTAAAAGCCATGATAAAAATCACTTCTATTAGTCTAACTGCCTTGTTCACAACCTTTGGGTTTATTTTACCCGTTAGAGCCGAAAATTTAGCCCATTTAAGCCAATTATTGTCTACAAAACAATGTCAACTTTGTGACTTAACCGGTTCAGGGTTAGTTATGGCGGATCTCAGGGGAGCCTCTTTAATTGGGGCTAATTTAGCCGGAGCTAATCTTTCTCAAGCCAATTTAGCTGGAGCCGATCTCAGGGGGGCGAACTTAACTGGAGCGTCTCTATACGGAGCAAATTTAACTGGTGCTAACTTGAGTAGTGCAGCTTAGCAAAAATAATCCACCAGTCACTTATGATCTTTAAAGCCCTTAAATTTCCAAACGAACGGCTTAGCAAAATGTTGATTAAAGTAATCAATAAAATTGAGAATTTTTTGGGATAGTTCTTCAGTTGAACGGACAGTAATTCTTTTGAGTAAACGCCGGACTAAGATCGAAAACCAACACTCAATTTGATTAAGCCACGATGTATGTTTGGGAATATAAACAAAGCGAATTCGATGAGATTCATCTGATAAAAAATCTGCTCTGCTGTCCATAGATTGCAAAATCCTCTCCTTTCCTTTTCTCCCCAAATCAATAGTAATTCCACAGCTTTCTGCTACTAATTTGACTAAGCTTTCCGATTTATGAGTGTTGAGTTGATCTACAATAAAAATCCATTCTGCTTTTTCATCAATCTTAATCGTTCTCTGGATATGTTCAGAAAAATCTTGTTCTGTTCTTGTCGGTCCAATAGAGGGACTAACAACTTTTCCTCTTGCCACATCCCAGTTCGCAATCAAGCTTAAAGTTCCGTGTCTTTCATATTCAAATTCGATTTTTTCTACTTGTTTAGGCTTGATTCTTTTGTTCGGAAATAATCTCTCAAGAGCTTGAATCCCTGTCATTTCATCTGTACTAATTAAATGAATTCCTTGTTCTAACAAAGTTTTAGCTTCTTGATGAAGTTCACAGATATATTTGACTTGCTTTTTAAATTTTAAGGGATCATCAATTTTGGCATTTAACCAGTAACGAATGAGATGTGGTTGTAATGTCGCTTCTTTTTAAAAAACGCCCCACACTACGGGGGGAAATCTTTTCGACAATTCCTCTTTTTATGGCTTCATCCGCCAACTCTAAAGGTGTCCAATGGCTCACTGGTCTGTCTGATTTTTCACATTCTTCACAAGCGATCGCTACAATCTGGACTACTTGTTCGACCGTAAAGGATTTTGTTGTTCCAGGTCTTGGGCGATCGCTTAAAATTCCTTTGATCAAGACCATTAATGCTTTCTCCGTTACCTGTTGTTCTTCGGCGGCACTCAGTTTTTCTCTCTCCTCAAACCATCGCGATCGCCACTGACGCACTTGTACTCGGTCTAATTCTAATCTTCGACTAATCGAACTATTGCTCTCTCCTGATGCTGCGGCTAAGATTAGCTTGGCTCGTCTAACAAGGCGATAGGGGTTTGTTGTCCCTCTCACTATTTGTTGGAGTACTGTTTTCTGTAGGTTGGAGAGGTTAATTGGCAATGCTTTTATCATGGACATCAACTTCGAGATTCTTCCGTTAGTTTCATTGAAACACATTGTCGTGGCTAGTCACGAAAGTTTCTGTAAAAATCTGGTGGATTACTTTCGCCAAGCTGCACTAGCTTTAAAAGGTTACAAAGCAAAGGCACTCTTCCAGGTTTGGATTCCCAAACCTGGAAGAGAAGAAAAACGTGGTCTGGGAATTCCCACCATGAAAGATAGAGTAATGCAAGCCTTGGTTAAATCAGCCTTAGAGCCATATTGGGAAGCCCAATTTGGGGGAACATCTTACGGTTTTCGTCCAGGCAGAAGCGCACAAGACGCTATACAAAGGATATACACGGTAATCAATTCAAAAGCCAAATATGCTCTAGATGCCGATATATCCAAATGTTTTGATAAGATTAACCATGACCACCTACTGTCCAAATTAGATTGTCCTAATAACGTCAAAATAGTCATTAAACAATGGCTAAAATGCGGTGTTATGGACAAGGGTATATTTGAGGAAACCGATTCAGGAACTCCCCAAGGCGGTGTAATAAGCCCTTTATTGGCTAATATTGCACTACACGGATTGATTAATGATATAAGAAACCAATTTCCTGCAAATAAAAAGAGGAAAGATGGTAGCTACAAAACAGGATACCAACCTGCAATCATCCGTTATGCCGATGATTTCGTAGTTCTCCATGAGGACTACGACGTTATTCTAAAATGTAAAAATCTAATTGCACAATGGTTGAAACAAGTCGGACTGGAACTAAAACCAGAAAAGACTTCCATCAGACATACTCTAAAAAGTATTGAACACGACGGAAAAACCATTGACCCTGGTTTCGATTTTCTTGGATTCAACATAAAGTCCTACCCCGTAGGGAAATACCACTCTGGGAAAACACCCCATCGTGAGATACTTGGATTCAAAACTATAATCAAACCAAGCAAAAAGAAAATACTAGCTCACCATGAGGCGATCAAAAAGGTCATAAATGCCAACAAGAATGCCCCACAAGCAGCATTAATTGCAAAATTAAACCCCATAATAAGAGGATGGTGTAATTATTACCGAACTGTATGCAGTAAGGAAACGTTCGACACCGAAGACCACATATTATGGAATATGCTGAGAGCCTGGACAGTCAGCAGGAAAAAGAATAAGACCCCACTGATTGAAGCCCTCAGAAAATATTTCTCATACGGAAGACGCGGAAAATGGACATTTCAAACAAATGGAATGGTCCTTTACTACCACGCCGAAACGGAAATAAAAAGACATCAATTGGTTAGGGCCGAAGTCTCACCATATGACGGAAACTGGACATACTGGAGCAAAAGACGGGGAATATACACTGGAACACCAATGAGAGTGTCAAAACTCTTAAAGAAACAAAAAGGTATCTGCCCTATCTGCAAGCAACACTTTACACCCGATGACTTGATAGAAGTTGACCACATAATCCCAAAATCGAAAGGTGGAAAGGACAGGTACGACAATCTACAAGCTCTACATCGTCACTGTCATGATGCTAAAAGCAAAAATGACTATCTCTATGATTGGTTAGATAATGGCTATGAATGGAAAGACGACGTTTTAACAGTACCCACGACAAGGGACTAATTGCCGAGAGCCGTGTGAGGTGAAAGTCTCACGCACGGTTCGGAATGGGAGTCGTGGTAGGTGACTACCACTTCGACCCCTAATTAGGGTTTGCTGAAAAAGTTTCTCCAAAATTTATGCCACTTTTGACCAAGAATTTTCTGACAAATCAATAAGTTTTAGTACATAAAAATTGTTTAAAGTATAATCAAAATTAATGAAAGGCGGTTTGATGAGTTCCCCCTGTTCTATTATTAGTAAATAAGGACAAAAAAAGCGACAAAAACTGCCTCAGAAGTTTAGAAAGATTGACAACTAAAAATGTAATAGCAATAGATGTAATGGAGGTTTCAGGGAGTTTTGTCATCACGAGATTTAGGCTAAATATTCGTTTAGCTTGTCCAAACTTTCCCTCAATAGCATTACGGAAGCATTCATCGGAGTGGGCTTTTTTCTTTTCTTCTTCACTGACATTTTTCGGAGGTCTTCCTAACTTCGGACCACTGATTCTTATACCTCTTTCCTTACACCAATTTCTGTTTTCCCTAGTTCGATAAATTTTATCTACATGGACGGATTCGGGATAATAGCCAAACGTTTCTTTATACTTTTCTACTTGTTCTTTTAAATGACAAGATTCATTGAAGTTTTCCCAACTTATTTTGTCTAGAAACACATAGTTATCTACACAGCTTACTGAGAGTTTAGCTCCAAACTCTATTGGTTTTCCTGCTTTTCCCCTCACTATTGGACGAATATGCCGTTGAGTTAAACTTACAATTCTTTGAGGAACACTCTGGGTCTTATTCTCCCACATTGACTGTTGTTGTTCATAAACTTTTTTGATAGTCTCTAGACAATTTTTCTGTCTTTTACTCAGATTTTCCTGGGAAGCCCCAGCTTGAATTAAGTCTTCTATATTTCCTAAATTTTTCTTAAGGTATTTTAACTGTTTCCCGATAGCTTTTCTTCTTTCTTGATAAGATACTTTTCGTTTTTTAGCTACTTTTAAGTATTCCTTTCTAGCAATTATTCTAGAAGTTCTCGGCTTTTTTCTCAATTTTACTCTTAATGGTTTATAAAGATTATCTATTATTCTTTCTGTCTCAATTCTGGCTTGATTTAATATGCCTAAATCCGTTGGGTATTTGATGTCTGCTGGCGCACAAGTCGCATCTAAAATTAGTTTACCTTTATTTTTTATTTTTTCTCCTTTTTCTTGGAGACAATCCTTTTTTTTTACTTCTTTATCACTCTTGTCTATTTCTCTTTTTACTATTTTTTTATTGATTTTGTTTATCAATTCTCCATCAATTCTTTTCCTAAAATGAACTAGCATTGAAGATTCCAGTGGTGGCTCTTGTTGATAACAATTTAAACCTATAAAGTATTGTAGATAGGGATTTTCTTTAATCTGTTCTATAGTTTCTCTATCACTTGTTCCTAATTTTCCCTTAATAATTAATGTCCCTAATGCCATTCTAAATAGTTTGGCTGGCGCACCTTTTTCTGCTGAAAAAAGTTTAGCATATTCTTCCTCAAAATCATCCCAAGGTATCAACTCTGCCATGATTACCCAACGATTATTGGGGGACAATTTGCCCTCGAAAGGTAATTCAAATTTTTCTGGGGGCGGTAAAGGTTGCTCCTCTTTTCGATACATTTGTTCTTGACCAACAACTGGGAGGTGTTTCTACCAATTATAGCGGTTTGTAGCAGACAAAGCTGATCTTTTTTGCGATCGCGAATATGGGTGTAACCTTTTAAAGAATAGGGTTTTGCTTTTATTCAGCAAACCCTAATTATGCTACCTAAGTCTATCTTAGGGATTTCAGTATTATGGATACTATTTCCCTTACCAGTTCGAGCATTTCCTAGTGATTCTCAGATCACTCAAGCTGCTCAGAGAATATGTAATACTCCGAGAAACTCTTCTGAAAGTCTTGAAAGTATTTTCCTACGTTCGAGGGGAAGATGGTTGTATGATCAAACCCTTAGCCTTGAAGAGGCTAGAAATGAAGATAAACAAAATCATTTATATGATTTAGTTGTTCAAAAAGCTTATGATACTTGTCCTGTGAGAGTTTATGAAATTGCCAATAACTATCAATTTGGTATCCCTGAGAACAATAAATAAGGAGCTAAGTTACATGAGTTTCCGTTTACCTATTTCGTTAACCCTATTAACAGTCTTATCTTTACCTGCTCAAGCAGTACCTACATCCTCTCAAATTAAGTATATAGCTCAAAGAATCTGTCAACTTCCAGAACCAGAAATTTCCCAAACTGAAGGAACGACAGAATCTTATCAAGATCCTCAAGCGACAGCAATTTATCATCAAGAAATGGGAAAATTATTGGACAATGGAAATTTATTGCCCATTGACTTTGTCAATGATGATTTCATGGAACCCATACAAAATAGATTAATACAAGAAATTTATGCACAATGTCAGAGAAAGATGACATGGATTGATAATTCAGATTCAGAATAAGTTAGATTATATAGCGTTTCTTAGACTCAGAAGTATGAGAAGTGCTATATAAACTTTTAATCTTCTGATGATTTATTTTGAGGGAAAATTTTAACTGTAAATATGAAGATATCTCTTAGTGCAAAATAAATGATAATTATAGTTTGTAAGAATACACAAAACTGTAAAACAGAATCTAGTCTCCATCCTTGGAAAAATAAAATTATCCCACTTAATCCCAATAATAGACAACTGGAAACCCCTTGAATGATAAATAAAGTCCCTGCTTTAGAACCTATTTTTTCTTCTTGAGTTGAAGAAAGTACGATATAAACAAATAAGAGTCCCCCAGCAAGAAAAATATCAATTATTCCTAATAATATTGCAAAGTTAAAGGTATAATTAACCATGTTTTTTTGAATTACTCATTATTTGAAATAGCATCTTATCCTTACCAACAACATAGATTAATAAAGTAAATTGCAGAAAAAAAGCAAACTGCAAAATAGGATCTAATCGCCATCCAAAACCCAATAAAATCAACCCTATTACAATCAAAAAACTAGGCAAAGCTAAGGATTGAATATGATATAAACTTGGGTTTAAAAATTGCCGAAATAAGGATTTCCAGATAGTACGTGCAACAACAATATAGATAATCCCTAAAATAACATAGCTTAATCCGAGTAGTGAAGCCATATTTAGTCCGAAATTCAACCAATCTTTATTGTATCTAGACTTTTTGTCTTGATTTTATTTCAAGCAATAAATCTTAATCCTTGTAATATGATAATAAGAAGTAACCAATACAATAACTTCTAATTACTACTGTGACAGAACCCAAAAGCTACAAAGATACGGTAAATTTACCCAAGACTGATTTTAGTATGCGGGCCAATGCTGTAAAGCGGGAACCCGAATTACAGAAATTCTGGGCGGATAATCAAATTTATGAGAAATTATCCCAAGAAAACCCAGAAGAGGTGTTTGTACTCCACGATGGTCCACCCTACGCTAATGGTTCCCTACACATGGGCCACGCTTTAAATAAAACCCTCAAAGATATTATTAATAAATATAAACTAATGCGAGGTCATAAAGTTCGTTATGTTCCTGGTTGGGACTGTCATGGACTCCCCATCGAACTCAAAGTATTACAAAGTATGAAGTCAAAAGAGAGGCAAGGTTTAACCCCTCTCAAACTACGCCGTAAAGCCAGTGATTTTGCCCTTAAAACCCAACAAGAACAGGCCAAAGCTTTCAAAAGGTTCGGCGTGTGGGGAAACTGGGAACACCCCTATTTAACCCTAACTCCTGAATACGAAGCAGCGCAAATCGGAGTATTTGGGGAAATGGCCTTAAAAGGGTACATTTATCGGGGACTGAAACCGGTTCATTGGAGTCCCAGTTCCCAAACTGCCTTAGCTGAGGCAGAGTTAGAGTATCCTGAAGGTCATACTTCCAGAAGTATTTTTGCGGCTTTTCCTATCATTAAAGTGTCAAAAGATTTAGAAGAAACTTTAAAACCATTCTTAAATAATTTGGGGGTTGCTATTTGGACAACAACCCCTTGGACTCTACCAGGAAACTTAGCTGTTGCCCTTAATCCTGATCTCAATTATGCTGTGGTAGAACAGAATTCTGATGCTTGTAAATATCAGTATCTGATTGTGGCTGCTGATTTGGTGGAAAGATTATCAACTACTTTTGAAACAGAGTTAACGGTAAAAGCAACTCTTCCAGGAAAAGCTTTAGAACATACTATTTATCGTCATCCTTTATACGATAGAGAAAGTGAAATTCTTATCGGTGGTGATTATGTTACTACTGAGTCTGGTACTGGTTTAGTTCATACTGCACCGGGACATGGACAAGAAGATTATCTGGTGGGACAAAGGTATGGTTTAGGGGTTTTGTCTCCTGTGGATGCTAAAGGTAATTTTACAGAAGAGGCTGGACAGTTTGCAGGTTTAAATGTTCTTAAAGATGCTAATGAAGTCATTATTAATGAGTTACAAGAAAAAGGTTCATTATTGAAAGAAGAAGCTTATCAACACAAATATCCCTATGATTGGCGAACAAAAAAACCGACTATTTTTCGGGCAACTGAACAATGGTTTGCCTCTGTGGAAGGATTTAGAGATGCTGCTTTAACAGCGATTAAAACAGTTAATTGGGTTCCCTCTCAAGGAGAAAATCGTATTACCTCTATGGTAGGCGATCGCTCAGATTGGTGTATCTCTCGTCAACGGAGTTGGGGTTTACCTATTCCTGTTTTTTACAACCAAGAAACTAATGAACCTTTACTAACAGAAGAAACTATCAAATATATTCAAAAAATTTTTGCTGAGAAGGGTTCAGACGCTTGGTGGGAGATGTCTATAGAGGAATTATTACCAGAGCAATACAAAGCAGATGCCGACAAATATCGCAAAGGAACTGATACAATGGATGTCTGGTTTGATTCTGGATCTTCTTGGGCTTCGGTTGCAAAACAAAGAGAAGAATTAAAGTATCCTGTTGACATTTATTTAGAAGGAAGTGATCAACATCGGGGTTGGTTTCAGTCTAGTTTGTTAACCAGTGTCGCAGTAAATGGGATTGCACCTTATAAGACAGTATTGACTCATGGTTTTGTATTAGATGAAAAAGGATACAAGATGAGTAAATCATTGGGAAATATTGTTGATCCTAATGTGATTATCAATGGAGGTAATAATCACAAACAAGAACCACCCTATGGGGCAGACTTAGTCAGACTTTGGGTGTCATCGGTGGATTATTCTTCAGATATTCGGATCGGTAAAACTATCCTAAAACAGTTATTTGATATCTATCGCAAGATTCGTAATACTGCCAGGTTTTTATTGGGTAATTTACACGACTTTGATCCCAAGCAACATACTGTTAGTTATGAAGAATTACCGGAATTAGATCGTTATATGTTGCATCGCATCACCGAAGTTTTTACAGAAGTAACCGATGCGTTTGATACCTATCAATTCTTCCGTTTCTTCCAAACTGTACAAAATTTCTGTGTGGTAGATTTATCTAATTTCTATCTGGATATTGCCAAAGATAGACTTTATATTTCTCATCTTGAGTCCATCCGTCGTCGTAGTTGTCAAACTGTACTAGCAGTGGCAATTGAAAATTTAGCTAAAGCGATCGCCCCTGTTTTATGTCACATGGCCGAAGATATTTGGCAATTTTTACCCTACGAAACCCCCTATAAATCGGTTTTTGAGGCGGGATGGTTGAAAACATCAAAACAGTGGGAAAATCCAGAATTAGGGGCTTCCTGGACGAAAATAAGGGAAATCAGGAATGAAGTGAACAATGCCCTAGAATTAGCCAGAAAAGAGAAGGCGATCGGTTCATCTTTAGACGCAAAAGTTTTACTTTATATCCCCGAGCAAGAATTAAGACAAAAACTAGAAAAATTCAATCCTGCTGATAGTTTAAGTGGAAACAAGGTGGATGAATTACGTTATTTTGTCTTAGCGTCCCAAGTAGAGTTAGTGGATAGTTTAGATAGCATTAAACAAGCAGACTATCAAAGCGAGTCAGAGTTAGTTTCTGTGGGGGTTATTAAAGCAGAAGGAGAGAAATGCGATCGCTGTTGGAACTATTCTACAAAAGTAGGAGAATTTAAAGATGATCCTACTATTTGCGAACGGTGTAATGATGCTTTAGTTGGTGAATTTTAGTCAGGTTTCAAGGTGCGTTAATATTGTCTTAGCGCACCTTTTTATTCTATGAGTGGAATTAACCGTCAACTAATCTTAGAAAAACACGAAGGAATTACTAAAGTTTATCGTGCTTCTGAACAAGAATTACTCAAAAATTTATGTCAAGAGGGAGACTTACCTGGATATTTATGGAAACAGGGACTTTTTGGAGGTGTTGATCCAAAATGAACCAAGACTATGACTTAGTATTTTTATTGGAAGAACGTTCCATGAAAGAACTATTAGAGGTTTTATTACCGAGAATTATACCGGAAACCGTTACCTTTAAGTGTATCCATCATGAAGGTAAGCAAGACTTAGAAAAGTCGATCCCCAGAAAACTAAAAGCTTGGAAAACAGCAGGTAGATTTGTTATTATTCGGGATCAAGACTCAGGAGACTGTGTAGAAATAAAAAATAACCTAAAAAATTTATCTAATAAGTCTGGACGATCTGATACTTTAATTGGAATTGTTTGTCATGAACTAGAATCATGGTTTTTAGGAGACTTAGCTGCTGTTGAAAAAGCATTTGAGCTAAAAACAGGAAAATTGAGTAAAAAACAAAATAATAAAAAATATACAAATCCTGATCAACTTAACTCAGCAAAACAAGAACTAAAAAAACTTGTCCATAGTTACCAACCCATCAGTGGTTCTCGCAAAATTGGGGAATATTTAGAAGTTAAAAACTTAGATAAAAATAAATCTTACAGCTTCAAAATGTTTATCAAAGGATTACAAAAAATCATAGATTAAATATAAAATCCCAATACTCCCCTGTTACTGAGCGAAGTAGAAGTACACTCCCCACACTGCACAAAAGTTCTGTTAGAAATATACTATTGAAGGTGTACCCTAAAAATACTTGCCAAAAAACCCAAGAGATGTATGGTAAGTAATAGGGACATCCCCCAAGATGATTCATTCAACAGGAAAGGAAACTTATGGCAAAACAGTTACGACTCGTAGGAAGCGGTGAAATTATCCCCACAGCGTTACACGCAGAAATGCAGCGTTCCTATCTTGAGTATGCCATGAGTGTGATTGTGGGACGGGCCTTACCGGATGTTAGAGATGGCCTAAAACCTGTTCACCGTCGTATTCTCTACGCCATGCACGAGTTAGGTTTAACCCCCGATCGCCCTTTCAGAAAATGCGCCCGTGTGGTGGGGGATGTCTTGGGTAAATACCATCCTCACGGGGATCAAGCGGTGTATGATGCCCTAGTACGGATGGTTCAAGACTTTTCTAGTCGTTATCCTCTTTTGGCCGGCCATGGTAACTTTGGCTCGGTAGATAACGATCCTCCGGCAGCTATGCGTTATACTGAAACTCGACTATCTCCCATTGCCGATCAATCGATGTTGACAGAGATCAGCGAGGCGATCGTTGATTTTAGTAGTAATTTTGATAATTCTCAACAAGAACCCGTTGTTTTACCAGCACAATTACCTAATTTACTCCTTAATGGTTGTACAGGGATCGCCGTAGGAATGGCCACCAATATACCCCCTCATAACTTAGGGGAAGTGGTGGATGGGTTGATTGGTTTAATCGATAATCCCGAGTTATCCGACGAAAAGCTATGGAAAATTATTCCTGGCCCCGATTTCCCCACAGGGGGCGAAATTATTAACAGTCAAGGCATTGAAGAAGCGTATCGTCACGGAAAAGGTATTATTCCCGTGCGTGGGGTGGTGAAAATTCAACGCATGGATGTGGGCAAAAAACGCCGTAAGGAGAGAACTGCTATCATTGTCACAGAATTGCCCTATCAGGTGAATAAGTCCGCTTGGATCGAAAAAATCGCCGATTTGGTCAACAATGGTAGGTTAGACGGTATTGCTGATATTCGTGACGAAAGCGATCGCACGGGAATGCGAGTGGTGATCGAGTTGAAACGGGATGCTGTGGCAAAAACGGTGTTGAAGGAATTGTATAAAAAAACAGCCCTACAACAAAATTTTGGGGCGATTATGTTAGCCTTGCTTGATAATCAACCCTGTCAATTATCCCTTCGTCAACTATTAGAAGAATTCCTCAAATTTCGGGAAGATACTTTAACCCGTCAATACAATAATGAATTACAAGAATGTCAAAACCGCTTACATCTTTTGCAAGGATTATTAATTTCCCTCAATGATTTAGATCGCACCATTGATATTTTACGTCATGCTGCCGATGGCACTACTGCTAAGGTACAGTTTCAAAGAGATTTGAATTTAAGTGAGGCGCAAGCTAACGCAATTTTAGCCATGCCTATGCGTCGTTTAACGGGGTTAGAAAGGCAGAAATTACAGGCAGAATCCGATGAATTAGAAGGGAAAATTAATGAGTTAGAAACCCTGTTAAATAATCGCCCAGAATTTCTAAAAGTCTTAAAGAAAGAACTGCGATCGCTCAAACGTAAATATGGGGATACAAGACGTACTCGTATTGTTCAAGCAACTGCCCAAAAAAGTTCATCAACAACAACCTCAACATCTCAAAGAAAAAGTACAAATAAAGATAAAGTAGAATCAAAATCTAACCAACAAACGGAAACAGTAACTCAACCCTTTAACTTATTTACTCCCCAAACTCCTCCCAAAAATGCCATCTTAGAAATGACTTATCAAGGGACAATATGTTGGCGATCGCCTGACGATAAAATACCTGATAACCATTTACCAATTTACAGCGAACCTATCCAAGAAAGGGAGCAGTTTGTTGTTATAACTGATATCGGCAAAGCCTATCCTGTAAATGTTGCTGATGTTCCTCCCATTGATATTCAACCAATTTCTTTACTGAGTTTATTACCTAAAAGCGCACAACGGGATAGTAAGAAAGTTATCTCTGCTTTCTTCGTGTTAGAAAACAAGGAAAATCACGATTTATTATTATTGACCAATCAAGGAAAAATCAAACGCATTCAATTATCAGAATTAGACGGTTTAACCAATCGAGGGTTAGTCTTAATTAAACTGAAAGATAATGATTATCTTGAGTTTATTTCTCCTACAAAAGAAGGAGAAGAAGTTGCGATAGCCATGTCCAGTGGTCGAGTTTTACGCTTCCCTGTTGTTGATGAAGTTATTCATATTATGGGTCGCAATGCTCAAGGAAATCAAGCATTAAAGTTACGCTATGGGGAAAACATTATTAGTTGTGTTACCCTGGATGAAAATAAGACAGTTTTATTAGTGTCTAAATTAGGCTATGCTAAACGATTAAATATTACAGGGTTACGCATGACAAAACTGGGTGATATTGGTACACAGGCTTTACAATTTGCCCAGAAAACTGATAGTTTATTGGGGATGATTAAAGCTTCAGATGATCGGAATGTGACCTTATTAACTAACCAAAATAATACGGTCAATATAGTAGCCAAAAAGGTGAGAATTTGGGGGAAAGATGGTCAAGGCGATCGCTTAATTAAATTATCTAATCAAGAAGTTATTGACTATCTAATTTAAGAAAGAATTAATTTTTGCCTTTTGCCTTTTTACTTTTGCCTTTGCGAAGCGTGTGGGGATATATTACAGTTTACAAGTCTTTGCGTGAGAGACAAGAACCACGTCCAGCACCCCCCACCTATCCACCAACCTGAACCACCAATTAGAGGGAGGTGTCCCACTGGTGTAGAATCTTGTAATTCAAAGATAAGGTCACTGTAATTCACATACCACCGTCCTTTTCTCCAACCGATGCGATCGCAAAACTTGTCCCAGATTTCTTTATTATAGTCTCTTGTTCCACCAAGTTCATCCATATAGATTTTTTTCTGGGCGCTGAAACCAAATTTTCCCTTGCTGTATTTAACCCACAGTTGATCAAGGGTGCGTAAGTCGTCACAGGGGAAAGTATCAAAATCTTTGGTATCAAAAGATTCTCCTTCCTCTTTCCCAACGGTTTCAATCATTACGCGATAGGTTTCATAGTCAGCGTCTTTGAATTGCTGATTTTTGAGGAGTTGTTCTATTTTTTGGTAAAGGGCATTTTTTACTGCGGTAGAGAGGGACTTTAATTTGACTTTGACTTCTACTTCGGGGTCAAGTTGACGAGTAGTTTCTCGGAAACACTGATAAGCTAACTGAGTAGCAGAATTGGTGTTCAGATTTAATAAATAACGAATAAAGTCAGTAGGATTTTTCAGTTGTGCAGCATAAAGAAGAATAGTATCTTGCCACCATTGTTCTTGATAATTGGCGTATAGTATTTGTTCTTGCTTAGTTCGTTTAATTTCAGCCGCTGCTAAATACTCTTGAAAATTTTTATGAGCAAATTCGTATTGATCATCAATTTTCACGAGCAATTCACTTACTTCTTCAATTTTTTTGAGAAAGTTTGTAGCAGAAACTGATTCATCGATACAAGCAAGATAGTTTGTTAAATTTTCAAGCCGTAAATCAGGTTCAATTTTTGTTTGATTTTCCTCCATCATCAATAACGCCAATTGCTGTAAAACTTGTTGACTTTCTCCTGGTTCTAAGGGCATTTCTACTTGTTTAGCTAGGGGTCTATTTCCTAGTTGTAAGCGAACAATAGAAAGAAACAAATCAGTCCGTCTAGATGGTAATTTTTCTTGTGGATAATTAGCATCTAAATTAACAATCATATTAAGAAGAAGAGGAATTGTTGCAAAGTCACTTAAAGGGTTAATTTCATTTTCAATAGGTTTAAGTTGTTGACTTAAATGAGCAGCCTTTCGTTGCGCTTCATTGGGGTCTAGTTCTTGACTAATATGGCCTTCCCAACTTAAATACCATTTTTCAATAAAACGGTTTTGTAGGTCTTCATTTAGAGGTTTGACAAATAAAGGAGTTTGGGGTTTATTTTCTCCTTGATATTGATGATAACCAGCGGGACGAGAGGTCAAAATAAAAAAAGAATTAGAATACTTCTTGAGTTGTTGACTAATCCATTCACTGACGGATTTTTGCCATTCTTCTTTCACTTCATCAAAACCATCCAACATAACTAGCATTGTACCATCATCTAAATGATTTTTAGCCCAATTAGGAGGTAATTTAAGACTGTCTCCACCAGCAAGACTAGGAAGATGATGCTTTTCAATCAGAGTTGGTAAATCGGGTGCTTTTTCATCAGCAATTAAGTCTTGCCATTTTCTTAGATAAAGCAACACAGGTAATAATTTTGGAGCATTATAAGCTTTTTGTTCATAGAGATTATTAGTTGTATAAATATAGGTAATATGACGAACTAAAGTAGTTTTTCCATATCCTCCTTTTGAAATAATTACTAAGGAGCGATAAAGGGGATTTTGTTGTGCTTTTCGTAGGATATACCAAATACTTAAATCCTTTTGTCTATCCTCATTTTGAGTTAAATTACGTCTCCAATTAAATCCTTGCAACACTGGTGGAGTAAGTCTTCCTTGAGAATCGGGAAATAAATTACCGCTTAATTCAAGTGGAACAAAAACGTCACTTAATTTAGGTTTAAAAGTATTGAGTCCTTCGGTTTTTAATTGTAAACATTCCTTTCCTTGACATTTTAGATATTTCTTATCAGTTCCAGCTAATTGCCAGGTAATGGTTTCCGTAAAAGCTTTCCACATTTTTTTTGACAAGACATCAAACTATCAACATCTTGCCGTCCTTTTTCTTTAAAGACTTCTCCTAATCGCTTGAGAAAACTTTCTGTATAGTTAGCCCAAATTACTGTAACTATCATAACAGGAAAAGTAAGAACAGCCCTAAACCATTCTTGTTCAAATAAAGCGGAAATAAACGTTACACTACTACCACCTAATGGCATCCACTGAATGAAAACTTGGACTGATTTTTGGGGTATTTCTGCCAATAAATTACCGAGACTTTTGATAAATTTTTCTGCGTTTTATCGCTCTTGTGAGAGGGAATCTGATGATGTTTCTTTTTCTGGCTTATCTGGCTTTTCAGAAGTCATAAACTATTCAAATATTTTGATTTTAGTATAAGTAATTCAAACACTATTAAATACCTAAACTAATTTATCCGTAGGGAAATAATAGTATTTATTGATTGTCATTGCGAGGGAAGTTAATTACTACTATAGCAATCAGTAATGATTTATGAGATTATCGAGTTTCTCCCTTATTAAGGGGGGTTAGGGGGGATCAGTTTCAACATTAATTCTCACAACTGAAACCTGATTGCTATAGAATTTGATTTTTATTCATTATATAGCACTACGCATTATGGTTAGGACGTTGATAAAATTGCACAACCCCGTAGGCCGATGCACTGCCCACCTTACCGGAAAACTGGGTTTAAAGCCCCGTCCTTCTTGCTCCGTCCCTATGTCTGAGGGAACCTCAGACGGGGCGGTGCGCTTTTAGGACGGCTTTTTATGGCGTGAAATTGGTGTTGTCAATCTGACTTAGATGCGTTATGATAGATTGCGTAGTAGGTCGACAACGCAAGATGTTTATCATTGAGTACAAGCTGAGAGGAAAACAACGCCAATATCAAGCCATTGATGAGGCAATTAAAACGGTTCAATTCGTCCGTAATAAATGCCTTAGATACTGGGAAGATAACAAAGGTGTGGGTCAAAAGGATGTCTATAAATATGTCACTCAATTAAGAACTGAATACCCTTTTGTCAAAGCTCTCAACTCTACTGCTTGTCAGCAAGCTTGCGAAAGAACCTGGACTGCAATTCTTAAATTCTACAATAACTGCAAAAATAATATTCCTGGAAAGAAAGGATACCCAAAATATTCTAAGCGTACTCGTTCTGTTGAATTTAAAAAGTCAGGGTGGAAACTTAATCGAGACACCAAGAGAATAACTTTCACTGATGGCAAAAATATAGGGGAGTTAAAGTTAATAGGTAGTCGAGATTTGTTTTATTTCCAAGAGTGGCAAATTCAACGAGTTAGAATAGTTAGACGTGCTGATGGATATTTTGTTCAGTTAATATTGAAGCTTGATGTTAGAGATATAACCCCACAATTAGAGCCTACTAAAAAATGTGTAGGTTTAGATATGGGGTTAAGATACCTTTATGCTGATAGCAACAATAATGTTGTAGAACCTCCTAAATATTATCGTAAAGCAGAAAAACGTATTAATAAACTCAATAGAAGAAAGTCTAAAAAGTTTAGGAAGGGACAAAAGCAGTCCAATAACTACACAAAAGCTAGAATAAAGTATGCCAAGGGACATTTAAAAGTAAGTAGGCAGCGAGAAGAGTTTGCTAAGAGACTAGCACTCCGTTTAATTCAGTCAAACGACTTGATAGCCTATGAAGATTTAAAAGTCAAAAACCTTGTACGTAACAAGAAACTAGCCAAGAGTATTAATGATGCTGGCTGGTCACAATTGAGAAAATGGATTGAGTATTTTGGGGGTAAATATGGTAGGTTAACTATTGCCGTTAATCCTGCATATACTAGTCAAGAATGCTTCAATTGTGGACAACTAATTAAAAAATCTCTATCAGTTAGAACTCATGTTTGTTCCTGTGGATACTCTGAAGATAGAGACAAAATGGCTGCATTAAATATACTCAAAAAAGCTACGATAGGGCATATCGGAAGCTGGTCGGAAGACCTAAACGCTTGGGGAGATTCGACCTCTGTTTTGGTTGGTAGCAATACCTGTCAAGGTAAGTTGAGTCAGTGAACCAAGAATCCACTCGCCTTTAGGCCGTGGAGTGTCAAAGTAATGCGCTCTAGCAAACTATAATTTTTTGAGTAATTGCTATAATTTTTTTATGCCATAACGCACCAAAATCCTGGTTTTTGGTGTATTACGCTACGCTAATACACCCTACAACTTAGTGCGATCGCCTCTCCGACGAATAAAAAGGCGATCGTTTGATAACCTGAGCTATGATGATAATAGAATAGGTTACTTTAAGATGACCTTTATTTTCCTTGCTTTTTTTGAGGAGGGAGTTGACCATGTTAGACCATAATAATCATTATTTCACGATATTCTTTCATTATCTCTTCTATTTAATTTTAGTGGGATTGCTCAGTTTTAGCCTGACTTACTTTATTAATAATGATCAAGATAGTGAAGCAAAAGGCAATCTAGAAAAAACAGCTAGTTTTGTCCTAAAACAGGCACAAAACTCTCGGTAATGATTTATTTTTTCAAAACTGGTAACTGGTAACTGTTAACTGGTAACTGGTAACTCCTAACTGTTAACCCTTAACTGTCTTTTTCAAGGGAAGAATGTCTGCTTCATTGCTTTCTCTAGCCACTCGTATTAATAAGGCTGCTAAGGTTAAACTAGCTAAGGTAGAACTTCCCCCATAACTCCACAAGGGAAATGGTAAACCAGTGGTAGGTAAACCACCCGTCGCAACACCAATATTTAACAAAGCTTGTCCCACCATCATCACCATCACACCAATAGCAATTAAACGTTTCACCCGATGCAAACAGTTAACGGCAACCCTCAAGGCAAAAGTAGAATAGGTAAACAATAATAACAGTAAAATAATGCTACCCACAAAGCCAAATTCTTCGGCATAAACAGAGAAAATAAAATCAGTGTATTGAATGGGTAGATAAAACAGTTTCTGTACAGACTGGCCATAACCAACCCCAAAAGTTCCCCCCGATCCCACTGCCATTAAACTTTGTACCAACTGATAACCGTTACCCAAAGGATCAGCCCAAGGATCGAGAAAAGCGGTGATCCGTTTACGCTGATACTCCCGTAAACTGATACTGACAAAAGCTGTTAATAAACCTCCTAAAGCAGTGGTGGTTAAATACATGGAAGGAATACCCGAAGCTAATGCAATTAACCATAAACTCATGCCACATAAAGCAGTGGTACTTAAATTGGGTTGTAATAAAATACAGGCTAAAATTACCCCAAAAATTCCCACCCATTGCAGTCTCACTCGCCAAGGATGACGTTCCCAAAAGCCAAAAATATAGGCACTTTGTATTACTAAACAAGGTTTCATCAGTTCTGAGGGTTGGACTAAAACAGGGCCTAGTTTAATCCAACGGGTGGCCCCATAAACTTCGTGCCCTAACCCTGGAACTAAGGTAGCTAAAATTAACCCTAAAAAGAAATAAATACCAAAAGGGGCTAATCTGATGAAGTATTGTAGGGGCGATCGCACAATCACATTGAACCCTTGTAACCCGATCCAGATCCAAATGCTTTGACGGATCATATAATACCAACCGTTGCCAGTTTCTGCTAAAGCAACGGGATAAGAAGCGGAAAATAAGGTAATTAATCCGAGAGATAGCCAAAGAAAGGTTAACCAACGCAAAAAACGCGCTTGTGCAGACCATTTCTCTACAGTGGGATCGAAAATAGGGATAATATAGCTAAGCATTATCAACCAAATCAGAAGTAAGAGGAGAAAAGTTTTTGGTCTAATCCACCGAATACCCTGATGTTCAAAGCTGTCTTATTGTTCCATTTTCTTAATTAATTCCGTAACTTTTACCTTAATTTCATCTCGAACACGGTAAAATGTTTCTATCGGTTGTCCATCGGGATCATCTAATTCCCAATCCTCAAAAATATCCCTTAACACCCATTCTTGAGGTAAGTTAACCCCACAACCACACAAAGAAATCACTGCATTATAACTATCTGCATCAAAATCACTTAAACCATCGGAAGTTTGATCAGTAATATTAATTCCTATTTCCTCCATAACTTGAATAGCAACTGGATGAACTCGACTTGCTTGTAAACCTGAACTGGTGACTTCAATTTTGCCCTTTCCTAAAGTCTTAGCGAACCCTTCTGCCATCTGGGAACGGCAAGAGTTACGTTTACAAAAAAACATAACTTTTTTCATGATTTTTCCTTTAATTTTAGTTGTTTCTCTTGACGTTCACTATAACGATCTGTTAGATAATCTACCTTATCTCTTAACAATAAAGTAAATTTATATAATTCCTCCATGACATCAATAACTCGGTCACGATAAGCAGAGTCTTTCATAGTTCCGTCTTCATGAAATTCCTGATAAGCTTTAGCAACTGAGGATTGATTAGGAATAGTAAACATTCTCATCCATCGCCCCAAAATTCTCAGGGTGTTAACCGCATTAAAAGATTGAGAACCCCCACTTACTTGCATCACAGCTAAGGTTTTTCCTTGTGTGGGACGAACAGAACCAATATTTAAGGGTATCCAATCAATTTGATTCTTTAATATCCCCGTTACATTACCGTGCATTTCTGGAGATGACTAAACTTGTCCTTCTGACCATTGACTTAGTTCTCTTAGTTCTTGTACTTTAGGATGAGACTCTTCCACTTGTCCCCTCAAGGGTAAGTCATGGGGATGAAAAAATTTAACTTCTGCCCCCATTTCTTCAATAATTATTGCTGCTTCTTCCGCTAATAAGCGACTATAAGAACGCTCTCTTAATGAACCGTGCAAAAATAAAATACGGGGTTTATGTTCAAAATTACTCATGGAAGTTGTTACTTATTTCTAGTGCAAAGAATCAATACAATGGGGATCTAGTAACGTTGCTATCTCTGGATTTCTACGAAACCTATCAGCGGTTTTTTACAGACTTCAACTAACATTAACATCACAGGAACTTCAATCAAAACTCCCACAACTGTTGCTAAAGCTGCCCCAGAATTTAACCCAAATAACATGACTGCTGTAGCAATCGCAACCTCAAAATGATTACTGGCACCAATTAATGCCGCCGGGGCTGCATCTTCGTAGGTTAAGTTTAGTTTTAAACCAGCAACATAGGCAATTAAAAAGATAAAGTTAGTCTGAATAAATAGGGGAAGCGCAATTAAGAGAATGTGCAGAGGATTATTAACAATTAATTCTCCTTTGAATGCGAAAAGCAAGACCAATGTTAGTAATAAAGCAGTGACAGAAATAGGACTTAGATAGTGCAAGAATTTACGCTCAAACCACTCTTTTCCTTTATGTTTAAAAATCCAATAACGGCTATAAATTCCAACCGCTAACGGTAAACCAACATAGATTAACACTGAGAAAACAATGGTTTGCCAGGGAACTACTAAATTGTTAGCAGAAAGTAGCCATTTTCCTAGCGGTGCATAAAGAAATAACATCGCTAATGAGTTAACCGCAACCATCACCAAAGTATGACCTTGATTACTATAAGAAAGATAGCCCCACATCAGTACCATAGCGGTACAAGGTGCAATTCCTAATAAAATACAACCAGCAATATAAGAGTTTGCTAAGGTAACTTCCGAACCTCTAATTATCTCTGTTGCACTTAACATTGGTGCAAACAAATAACCTAGAAAAAACTGAGCAAACACCACCATTGTAAACGGTTTAATTAACCAATTAATGACCAAAGTTAAGATAACAGGTTTTGGCGTTTTTGCTGCTTGCACTGCTTGAGAAAAATCAATTTTTACCATGATGGGATACATCATGAAAAATAAGCAAATAGCAATAGGAATGGAGACATTATAAACACTCATTGCGTCTAATGTCTCGGCCACACTAGGAAAACTTCTTCCTAACACAATACCGACAATAATACAGACAAATACCCACAAGGTTAGGTATTTTTCAAAAATGTTGAGACTTCCCCCTGCTTTTACAGCTTTGGGATTAATGCGAGTACGAGTGGTCATAGAACATATCAAAATTATTTGATATATTAACGTTACATCAAAATTATTTGATATGTCAACGCCGATAAGTATCCCAGTATACAATCAGCAAAGTTTGTACCCTTATGGAAGTGTGGGGAGCAAAATATTAATATAGGTCCTATAATTTAATAAATTTAAAGATAATCTAAAGAAAAATAGATTATCTTTAATTACAATGTATGGTTGTCAATTGTTAACGATTATCAATCATAAAAAGGAGTCTAAAATGGCATCCACATTAATTGAAGCAAAGATAGTTCCTGGTCAAGTCTACTCAGAGAATGGATTGCCCGGATTTCTCACAAATTAATTTGAAAGCCCAATCCAGAGATGAAAAATGATAATTTTTAGGACTAATAGAAATTTTGAATATAGATGAATAAAAAAATTGACTTTGATTATCCAAAAATTGAGTTTAAGAGGGAATAATTATATTAACTTTTGATTTTCTCCACGATAAATAAGACTAAATGAAAGTATCAGTCAGTCAACAACTTATGATAGATATCTTTTTTAAAAAACAACTTATTCTACTTATCCAGTATTAGGAATAGTTTTAATTCTTTTGTTAGCAATAGACAAAATATCTTGATAAGGACAAGCACTAGCTATAGCGATAATAATTCTTCTACAACTAATCTTTATTCTGGCTCCCAACTTAAGAAGATTTAGACGTATTCTTCCCACAGTTGCTTTAGCCAATGAAGTTTTTTTTAAACAGTGTTGACGAAAAGCATTTATGAGAACATAAGCCCAGGAATGTATCCATAATCTTAGTTGATTACTTTGAAATGTTTGAGTTGAAGTTCTATGAGCTAACAAGTCTAATTGTTGTTCTTTAATCCGATTTTCCATCTCGCCTCTCGGACAGTATTTTTTTGTATAAAGTTTTGAGGGTGGAATTTTTGAAGCGGGCAAAGATGTCACCACATGGCGCATTTTTAAGCCATCACTTCCATAACAAACTTTTGTCACTACTCTTCTTTGACAACTCCATGACTTTTCTGTTTTATAACGAATAGAGCGATACCAAGTAGAAATTGGTACTAATTTTTTAACTTCTTCTAAATCTTCTTTTTTCTGAAATAAACTATCCATTAATTCAGTTATTGGAGCTAGTTTTTTTTCATATTCATGTTTGGCTTTTTCAATTACATCATCCGCTCGTAACTTAAGAACGCCATTTGTTCCCATAGCTATAACATAATCAACTAAAGGCTGATTTTCACAAAAATAGAAGATTTATTCACGGGCATAGGCACTATCACCCCTAAATAGGATATGAGTCTCTGACCATTTTTCTCTAATTAGTCCGATAATTCTTTGTAATTCGTCTAAGGCTCCATCGGCTGGATCTACATTAGATGAACGAAGTTTAGCAACTAATAAATGATGCCCACAGAAAATATATAAAGGAGCATAACATACTCCGTGATAATAACTATTAAAAAATGCCCCTTCTTGATTACCATGTACTTGGTCATCCGTGACATCCATATCTAATATAATACTTAAGGGAGGTTTTTTATAAGACTCTAAACAAAATTCGACAAAAGATTTTTCAATGGCTTCAAAGTTGGGTTCTATTTTATGATAACGACTCGTTTTTTGGTCGAGAATAGTCTCAGGACAATATTCCAATCTATTAATTGTACTTTTTCCAGCTAACCATCCCTTTTTATCTTCAAGTTCATTAAGCTTTTCTAAAGCGATCTTAAGGGCAGGATCGTGACGTAATTTATCATGGTCATTGACATCTTCATAGCCTAAAATAATTCCATAAAGCCTTTGTGCTAATAACTCATGAACGGAATGATCTACATAAGATTGATGACGATGATCTTGAAAACAGTTACCAAACTTCTCCGTAATTCCCAGTTTTTTATCCAACTCAGCTATCCAGACAATCCCCGCATCTGAAGTGATTAGTCCCCCATCAAAATTAGCGATTATTTCTTTTCCTTTCTGTTTACTAAAGTTGATTACTTGACGAGGGGTTCGGGGATGACTGGGACTCATTAAATCAGTTTAAGGTAAATTGCTTTAATAATTAAATTATAGCATATTTTATTCTAACAATCTAGTACTATTAGAGATTTTATTAATAATTTTTTTGAAAAAATGAGTGATTGATTTATCTTTTCATCTTTGTCTAATTCGGGTTGATTTTAACTTAAAATCTGACAACAGACTGTTGGTTGGGGAAATCTGCGATCGCTCTGTTCAAACCCACTTCCTGTAAGGCTTCTGTGTTTGGCGATCGCAGATTTTGTGAGAAATTCGGGAGTAGCCATAGATGAATATACAGACAGTTTAAGAAATTATACTGCCGGGGTCAGATTCATGCCTGAGCAAGATAATTTTGCAGTAGTTATCTGCCGAGGAAATGATCACACAGAAGATAATATTGATGATATTAGACCCACAAGGAGAAATAATCAATGGACTTGTACAAGTAATAGCACCGTTATTCCTTAGTCTTTTGCCTCCTTTTAATTGCCAAAATTTTCTCAAGATTGATTAGAGAATGGTCTCAGTTTAAACAATGACTCTTTTCTGGGTTTGAGCCTAACTAACTTTCTCAGACTACCAACAACTAAGTTCCACAAATACCCATACTGAGGGTATAGTTTTACCAGGAAAAACTTCGGCCAACACATAGCGTCGGTTAGTGGTAGTGTACTGAAATTCTGGGGGATTACTTTCTGTCCTAAACTGTTCAGGAAAGGGTAGAATGTGTCCAATAATATCACCTTTTTTAGCAAGACCTTTTGGATACAATTTAGCCTGCATTCCTAAAGCCAGGAGTCGATCAGCACACCAAAAAGGAACATATTTGAATGGTCCAAAAAGAGTAAATAATTTAACAATGTCATTAATTTGCTCTTGTACTAAGCTATTTCTCCATACTTTTTTGTCAAAATTCTCTTGATGGGGTCCATGATGATATTTGCGTTCTTTAATAAGACAAAGAAGATTAAATTTGTTTTCTAAGGGACAAATAGGAATTTCTTGTAAGGTTTCTGTTGTTGGTAAATGTCGATCTTCTGCTCTTCTAACTTGGATCTTTGCTAAATTAGTAAATGGTTGCCATTCTTCTAATAATTTTTCTTGGCTACCGTAGGGATAAAACTTTTGTCTAAGCTTAAATAAGTAACTATTAGGAAATGTTTGGAAATATTCAACAACAACATCTTCTATTTTCGGGTATAAATACTCGTCGCAATTAATAGATAAAACATAAGTACCTGACGCATTTAATAACGCAGTAATCCTTTGTAAAACTTCTCCTCTAATGGGACTTGTAATTTGATGAATACGAGGATCATCATTACTCAGTAAGGGAACTTCAGGGGGATAAACTAAAATAAATTCAACATTTCCCTCAACTTTTGCCAATGCTTCTATCCAAACTTGAGGAACATTATCCCGCATGGGAATGATAACTGATAAGGTGGGCTTTGTCATATTATTTAATATTTAGTTCTAGACTAGAATACAATTATTTTTTTAATAGATCGTGCCAAATTTATACATTATAATATTTATTCTGTCAAGTAATTCAACTCTTAATAATTTATGATCGTTGAATTACTTATTGAAAATTCCATATTAAAATATTAAAAATCAAGCAAGTATGATTAGGTTTACTTAATCTTTGACCTTCTGTCTATGGAAAGATCGTGAGATTTTTTCTAGCATGATTGAAAGCACTGAAATTATCACCTGAAGCTTAAACCATGAACAATCTAGTTAAGAATTTCTTCAAGTTTTCTATCTTAATCGCAGCTATGTTATTTTGTTTAGGTTTTTCTTCACCAAGTGTAGGTAAATCAACAATATCCCCGAATTTTTCTCAAGGTATTGACTATTTAAGACAAGAAAAATACCAAGAAGCTATTGTTCAATTTACTCAGGTTATTAATGATAAGAGTCAGTGGATGGCTTTTGCTTATAGTAATCGTTGTTTAGCTCATTTACAATTGAATAATAATCAAGCTGCTAAAAGAGACTGTGAAAAAGCTTTAGAGATGAATTCAGATAATATGGAAGCTTATCTTAATAAAGGATTAGCTGATTATCGAATGGAAAATTATCATCAATCTTTAGCTGCTTATCAAGAGGTTATTAAACGGCAGAAAGGTGATTATCGTGCTTATTATAATCAAGGATTAGTCCATTTTCAATTAGGTAATTATCAGCAAGCTTTAAATAGTTATGATCAAGCTTTAGAAATAGATCAGGACTATTCTTTGGAGCATAAAACCTTGATTTATCATGATCGTGCTTTAGCTCATTTAAAACTAGAAGATTTTTCAAGAGCGATCGCTAATCTTACTCATCTTCTTATTTTAAATCCAAAGAACGAACAAGCCTATTATCAACGAGGTTATGCTTATCAAAAATCAGGGGATCATAAGGCGGCTTTTCAAGATTTTACAGAGGTAATTACTTTAAACCCTCAGTCAACCAATGCCTATATTAACCGAGGAATTTCTGCTGCAATTTTAGGATTTCAGGACTTTGCTTGGCAAAATTTTAAAATTGCTCTTGCTCAGTTTGAAGAACAAAATAACCAGATAGGTTACAAGCAAACTTTGAAATTAATGCTTAAATTTAAACAAGTTACTTCTAATAGCTATCAACCTCCTATTGGTTAGTAGAATTAATAATTAATTCACTAATATGTTCACTAACTAATTGCTCACCCAAAGGACTCAGATGAATATGATCTCGATATAAAGTGTCAATATTTTCCTGTTTGGCAAAGATCGGTAAAAAGTCAATAAACTCTACATGATTTGTATCTACCCAGTCTTGTAAGCGTTTTCTAGCCACTTTTTCATAATCTCTGGGTTCTGGGTTCATTTCTCGTTTAAGAGGGGTTAAAACCATCATAAATTGACTCTCATTTTCAGTGGTGATCGCTTTCATTTTCTCGATCGCTTCTAAATTGAATCCCACTCGATCCCCTCTTTCTCCCATTATTTTATCCATTCCTGGGATGTTAGGATTACGAGAAAACACTTTTTCTAAAATTTCTTCTACGGCTAAAATCGGTTGTTGATCGGGATAATTGATATCTTTTCCCACTCTTAAAGGGGTGGGTTTTGTGGCAAATAAATCATCGGTATTAATTACTAAAAGAATTACTGGAGAATCAAAAGTTCCAAACCTTTTTAAATAGGCTAATTGATTTCTTGGCCCCCAAGAGTTTGCAGAAGCGTTTAAAACTTCTATGGTTTGTGATAGTTTTTTTTCAATGTCTTTTTGTACCAAGGCGGAAATAGTTTCGTTTTGATCTGTCCACCAAGCCCCATTAACAATAGAATCTCCTATGAAAAACAGTCGCATGGTATCATTCAAAGGACTAGGTTCAATCATTTCGTTTCGCATAGAATATTGATTGATAATCGTCAATTTTCCTAAACGACTAACCTTTTGATTAGGGGCTAATAAATAGCCTATTTCATCATCAGCTATATAAAGAGGACGTTTACCTAGTCCAAAAAATAATCTTAAGCTACCTTCAAGAATCAGGAAACTAATGATAATAATACCAAGACTGAGCCAGACAATTTTCATCTGTTTTATAAGAGAGAGAGTAATATAATTTTACAAAGCTTCTTCTAGGGTAGATAAAGGAATTGCCCCTGAAAAAACTTGACCATTGAAAATAAACAAAGGAGTTCCTTGAATTCCAATTTCTTGAGCGAGTTCCATATCTTTTTCAATGGCAAGATCAGCATTTCTACTATTGCGATCGCGTTCAAATTGCTCCATATCAAGATCCAAGTCTTCAGCAAGTTCAATATAGAAATCTTCTCCTAAGTTGTCTTGTTGCTCAAATAAAGCATCATAATAATCCCAAAATTTTCCTTGTTGTTGTGCAGCCCAAGACGCTTTAGCTGCGGGCAAAGCTTGAGGATGAATGGTAAATAAGGGAAAATGTTTATACACTAAAGTAACCTCATCACCGTGCTTATCCATAAATTCTTTAACGGTTTCGTAAGCTTTTTCACAATAAGGACATTGAAAATCAGAAAATTCTAAGAGAATAATCTTCTCACTTAGAGATCCGGTGCTGGGCGAGTCAGCGATAATGGTTTGAGGTTTGCTTTTCAGTTGTGATGCAAAGGACTGTCTGGCTTGTTGTTGTTGTTCTTGTTGTTGTTTTTGATATGCTTGAACCGATTCGATCAGAACTTCGGGGTGTTTACGAATAATCTCTAAAACTGTTTCCTCCAATTCAGGTTCAATAACCGCTTGTGCAGAAGGTACAATGATAGTGGGTGTCCATGTCAGACCCATAATCAGCAATAATGCCATTAAAACATTTAGTGCCTTTTTCATAACAGTCCTCAATGTTTAGTTGATATTATTGACGGTATTATATAAATGCTCTCAAGTCAATTAACAACGGGATTTAAACTAAAATTTATCTCAAAATTCTATGACTCAAACTATTACCGTACAACTGGATCACATAGCTGCTTTAGATATTACTCCTGTCAGAGAAATAATTGAGCCAATATTAGAAAAAAAGGCGATCGCAACCCTAGAACAAACCTTATCCTTTGAAATTCAATACCCTCGTGAACCTAATGATCCTAGAGAACTTTCAGAAATTCCTGAAGTTCGTTTATGGTTTGTTCGTTTAGACACTATTTATCCTTGGTTACCCTTTGTTTTAGACGCAAAACAAGGAGAATTACCCAGATATACAGCTATGTTAGTTCCCCATCAATTTAACCGTGTTGAAGGGATTCAATACAACCCCGAAGCGTTAGAAATTTTTGTTATGAATAAGTTATTTGTTCTTTCTGACTGGTTACAAAAACAAGGTCTTTATTCCCAGTTTCGTTTGAAATCTCTAGCTCAACTTTTTGGCTATGATATCGATGATAGTTTTTTTGCAATGATCAAAAATAATTATTAGCTTTTTGATCATATTTTGGAACAGTTAATTATCAATGGATAATTGATAATTTGTTAAAAACCCTCTCCTTTCAAGAAGAAAAAAAGATACATTTCTTTTTTTTTATCCTCTTCCCTTGACAGAAGAGGTAATTATCCATTATTGAACTTTCATGATGTTTCTTCTAACTATCTGGCTGTTTCTGTTATATTATAATATGAATTAATTGGCTCAATTTGATTAGAAGTTACAGCAATAATAGTATATCCTTGACCATTTTCATTTAACAGTTCTAATAAATAACCTTCTTCTTGTTGATTTTTACAGTGTTCTACAATAATAGCAGAACAACCTTTAGTTAAATTATAGTTAGGTAAATCAGTAGTTAGTCTAACTTCTGAGAATAGTGGTAGTTGCATAATAAGTTCCTTGTTAGTTAGGTAATAAAGTCACAAATTTAGTTTCTTTTGTCTCTCTATCAATAATCCAAAAAGTGGCAATATTAAGATTTATGCCATTAGCTCCTTTTAAAACTCCTTCTATTTTATAAATTGTACCAAAGTTCGTTTCGTGATCTAAAGTTGCAGGTAAGCTTAATTGTTGTCTCAGTTTTTCTTCTAGTTGTTTCCAATTATCTATTGTATAACCTGCTTGAGCTAAATAGCCTGATTTATCGTTTTTAGTTAATTTAACCAGTAGATATTGAGTTAATTTTGCTTGCGGAATCAGTGCATTTTCATCTAGGTAGATCATTGATTAACAGATAAATCTTTAACTTTCTTGTCAGTTTAACAGTGTCGTGGGTTTATAAGTTGAGTATAACTGGGTTTAGGCTTAATAATATTAAGCCCCTACAATTAACCATCAAAACAAAATTGTGATATCATACAATTGATGAATAAATTGCCTATTTTTTACCCAAAATCACCCGTAGGGGTTTAACACTGTTAAACCCACACAAGGTTAAACCCACACAAGGTTAAACCCACACAAGGTTAAACCAACCTAAACCCCATTTTTCCCCAAAAAATCGATCCGCGCTGACGCGCGTCTATAAGGGTAAAGTTGAGAGGGTAAAGGGCAAAAGGGTAAAAGGGTAAAGGGTTAGAGAGTTCTCCCGAACACACATACTAACCGAAAAGCGCCATTGTCGTTGCGGTCTTCGCGCCTATAGTCGTTGACGCGAATCGCGGAACGGCAGTTATTAGGAATGCTGACCCAAGAACCGCCTCGCAGACTCTTACATTGAGAATTATTAGCAAGAAGAATATTGGGTGCAAAAGAGGCTGAAACCAGCATCACTGCGTTTGCAGTTACCTTGTTTGCGTCTTGTTGAAAATTCTTATTATTAGCCTGATAATTTTTTTCATAATCATCTTGACACCATTCCCAGACATTACCGTGCATATCATGCAACCCAAAGCCATTAGCTGGAAAACTACCGACTTCCGTTGTTTCTTGGCGATAAACCCCTTTTTTACTCTCTCCATACACATACTTACCGTTATAGTTAGCAATATCTGTACTCAAGGTTTCCCCATAATAAAAGGGGGTAGTTGTCCCTCCACGACAAGCATACTCCCATTGCGCTTCTGTGGGTAAGGTAAACGTTAACCCCGTTTTTTCTGACAGTTTCTCACAAAACTCTTGACAATCATTCCAAGAAACCTTTTCTACAGGATATTTACCCCCTTTCTTAAAGGATGCAGGGTTATTTCCCATAATAGCTTGCCATTGTTCCTGGGTAACTTCATATTTACCTATATAAAAATCATCTACCGTCACTTGCTGTTGCGCTTCATCATCATCCCTTCCCTCTTCACTTTCAGGGGAACCCATCATAAACGTTCCCCCTGGTATCTGTACCATATCCAAAAAGACATCATTCCCTAAGTCAACAGCAAACTGTGTCCCTTGTTTGGTTTGTCGTTGAATAATGTTTCCTTGGGGATCAACTTTCACCGTCTCAAAACTAAAGGTTTCTAGAGGAAAACCCCCTACAGTTGGAGTCGGAGAAGGAATGGGAGGAATAGGAGAAGGAGTCAATAACTTTCTTATTACAGCAAACACCCCAACGGAAACAACACCTATCCCTCCATATCCCAAATATTGTAAAAACTTTCGTCTATTTTTCTGTTGCGGTTGAGAAGGAGTTTGTATCTGAGTTGGTTGTATAGGTTGACTCTGTTTCTGTTGCGCAATAGTTGGGGAAGTAGAAGAAGATGTTTGACTCTGTTTCTGTTGCGCAATAGTTGGAGATGAAGAAGATGGTGTTTGACTCAACTGTTGTGCAACAGTTGAGGGAGCAGCAGAAGGTGTTTGACTCTGTTTCTGTTGCGCAATAGTTGGAGATGAAGAAGATGGTGTTTGACTCTGTTGCTGTTGCGCAATAGTTTCTAATGCGGTTAAAACCTCCGTTGCTGACTGATAGCGATCGCTTCTATCCTTCTGTAATAACTTATCTAAAACCTGCTTTAACTCATCACTAATAGGTTGCTGTAGATGAGTTGGCCACTGTTTCACCCATTGATAACCCTGCTCTAACAATAACTCGTAAGGATCAACCCTAGTGCAGCTTAGCAAAAATAATCCACCAGTCACTTATGATCTTTAAAGCCCTTAAATTTCCAAACGAACGGCTTAGCAAAATGTTGATTAAAGTAATCAATAAAATTGAGAATTTTTTGGGATAGTTCTTCAGTTGAACGGACAGTAATTCTTTTGAGTAAACGCCTGACTAAGATCTAAAACCAACACTCAATTTGATTAAGCCACGATGTATGTTTGGGAATATAAACAAAGCGAATTCGATGAGATTCATCTGATAAAAAATCTGCTCTGCTGTCCATAGATTGCAAAATCCCCTCCTTTCCTTTTCTCCCCAAATCAATAGTAATTCCACAGCTTTCTGCTACTAATTTGACTAAGCTTTCCGATTTATGAGTGTTGAGTTGATCTACAATAAAAATCCATTCTGCTTTTTCATCAATCTTAATCGTTCTCTGGATATGTTCAGAAAAATCTTGTTCTGTTCTTGTCGGTCCAATAGAGGGACTAACAACTTTTCCTCTTGCCACATCCCAGTTCGCAATCAAGCTTAAAGTTCCGTGTCTTTCACATTCAAATTCGATTTTTTCTACTTGTTTAGGCTTGATTCTTTTGTTCGGAAATAATCTCTCAAGAGCTTGAATCCCTGTCATTTCATCTGTACTAATTAAATGAATTCCTTGTTCTAACAAAGTTTTAGCTTCTTGATGAAGTTCACAGATATATTTGACTTGCTTTTTAAATTTTAAGGGATCATCAATTTTGGCATTTAACCAGTAACGAACGAGATGTGGTTGTAATGTCGCTTCTTTTTAAAAAACGCCCCACACTACGGGGGGAAATCTTTTCGACAATTCCTCTTTTTATGGCTTCATCCGCCAACTCTGAAGGTGTCCAATGGCTCACTGGTCTGTCTGATTTTTCACATTCTTCACAAGCGATCTCTACAATCTGGACTACTTGTTCGACCGTAAAGGATTTTGTTGTTCCAGGTCTTGGGCGATCGCTTAAAATTCCTTTGATCAAGACCATTAATGCTTTCTCCGTTACCTGTTGTTCTTCGGCGGCACTCAGTTTTTCTCTCTCCTCAAACCATCGCGATCGCCACTGACGCACTTGTACTCGGTCTAATTCTAATCTTCGACTAATCGAACTATTGCTCTCTCCTGATGCTGCGGCTAAGATTAGCTTGGCTCGTCTAACAAGGCGATAGGGGTTTGTTGTCCCTCTCACTATTTGTTGGAGTACTGTTTTCTGTAGGTTGGAGAGGTTAATTGGCAATGCTTTTATCATGGACATCAACTTCGAGATTCTTCCGTTAGTTTCATTGAAACACATTGTCGTGGCTAGTCACGAAAGTTTCTGTAAAAATCTGGTGGATTACTTTCGCCAAGCTGCACTAGTCCGCGCCCTAGTCCACGAAAGTAACTCACAATAGAAAGAATCAGGAATATTAGTAAACTTGTCCATCCTATCACCTGGTTTTCTACACTAGAGATATCAAAAATATAAACAACTAAGCCTCCAGCAATAGCAGAAAAGAAACTAGATAGCCCAATAAACAAGAATGCCACCAATAATATATCATCCAGGGTTTTTGTAGACCTGCTGTTGCTCCAGTAAAGTTTGCCCCTATAAGGGTTGCTCCTTTAAAGTTTGCCCCTCGGATATCACAGTTACTAAAGTTGGCACCTGATAAGTTTTGTCCAGCAAAGTTTTTTCCCCTCAGTTTTTGCCCTGAGAAGTCTCGGTTTCCATTTTTATAACTGTTTATAACTGCTGATGCTTTCATGATTGGTTCTAGGTAGGGGCGAACGGCCGTTCGCCCCTACGGGGTTAATTATGGGGGTTGAGAAAGATAAGAAAGGGAACAGTTTTAAGCATTCATTATGGGTTAATGATAAACAATAATTTTTTTCTAAAAAGCTCAACATAAAAATTCTTCCCACATTCTCTATTGAGGTTAGTGAGCAGTACAAAAAAAGATTAGGACATCACTGTAAGGTGGGCAGTGCATCGGCGTTTCCATTTTTATAACTGTTGATAACTGCTGATGCTTTCATGATGACCTGAGTTCGACATAAGGAAATTGATACAGAATTGGCAAAATTGACAAGTCTCAAACCCTAATGATTTCGTCGCTAAAATTATAACTCCGAACTCCTAACTCCTAACTCCTAACACCGAACTCAGGTTGATGGGTTCTAGGTAGGGGCGAACGGCTGTTCGCCCCTACGGGGTTAATTATGGGGGTTGAGAAAGATAAGAAAGGGAACAGTTTTAACCATTATGGGTTAATGATAAACAATATTTTTTTCTAAAAAGCTCAACATAAAAATTCTTCCCACATTCTCTATTGAGGTTATAGCAGTACAAAAAAAGATTAGGACACTACTGTAAGGTGGGCAGTGCATCGGCGTTTCCATTTTTATAACTGTTTATAACTGCTGATGCTTTCATGATGACCTGAGTTCGACATAAGGAAATTGATACAGAATTGGCAAAATTGACAAGTCTCAAACCCTAATGATTTCGTCGCTAAAATTATAACTCCGAACTCCTAACTCCTAACACCGAACTCAGGTTGATGGGTTCTAGGTAGGGGCGAACGGCCGTTCGCCCCTACGGGGTTAATTATGGGGGTTGAGAAAGACAAGAAAGGGAACAGTTTTAACCATTATGGCTCGATTATAAACAATAATTTTTTTCTAAAACGTTCAACATAAAAATTCTTCCCACATTCTCTATTGAGGTTATAGCAGTACAAAAAAAGATTAGGACACTACTGTAAGGTGGGCAGTGCATCGGCGTTTCCATTTTTATAACTGTTTATAACTGCTGATGCTTTCATGATGACCTGAGTTCGACATAAGGAAATTGATACAGAATTGGCAAAATTGACAAGTCTCAAACCCTAATGATTTCGTCGCTAAAATTATAACTCCGAACTCCGAACTCCGAACTCCGAACTCCGAACTCCGAACTCCGAACTCTGATCACTTGGCAAAGGACTCCTTACAGGGGACAATAGATAGAAGTGACTATTGAAAATTTATTTATTTCTACTTCGTGGATAATATTCGTACTGTTTCTGATACCAAGCGTAAATTTTATGGCTACCACACCCAGCCCATAAATTCTATTTATCGGCGGTTTGTAGAAGAATTGCTGGTAGAAATGCACCTCCTGTCCGTCAACATCGATTTTAGCTACGATCCCATCTACGCTCTGGGAGTTGTCACCTCTTTTCAAAGGTTTATGCAGGGATACAGTCCCGAAAGCGATAAACCTTCCATTTTCAACGCCTTATGTCAAGCAGTAGATGGCAGTAGTGAGAAATATCATCAAGAAGCTGAGGCGATCTTAAATGAAGCCAAAGGACTCTCTATTGTTGATTTCAAAGACAAACTAACTCATGTTACCGATAACCAAGTAGGAGAAGGTGTCTTATGGGGAACCTTTGGGGCGATCGCAGCTAACCCCAAATTTAAGTACAGTCGTTTGTTGGCCATCGGTTTATATACCCTATTGATGGAAATTGACTCTGATCTGCTCAAAGATGAGGAAAAACGTACCGAAACCATCAAAGAAGTTTCTGAAGCCCTCAAATTTTCCCCAGAAAAACTGCGAAAGGATCTCGATCTCTATCGCAGTAACCTAGATAAAATGCAGCAGTTATTGACAGTTATTGAAGATAGCTTGGAAGCCGATCGCAAAAAAAGAGCTTCAACTGAAGGCAAAACATCGGCAGAAGTCGTTGAGCAAACAGAAACTCCAGAAACTCAACAATCTGAAAATAATGTGTAGGTCCCAACTCTAAAAAATCTGGCATAATAACGGAGAGCAACTAGATTATGGTTAGAGTCATCTGTGAAACTGCCTTTTTTTTCCAAACCAGCCCTAAAAGATCCCCCATCGGGTTTAGGAACCTTCGGGGGGGTTTATACCCCTTCTATCCTCACCATCCTGGGCGTAATCATGTATTTACGCTTCGGTTGGGTGGTGGGGAATGCCGGTTTAATTGGAACCGCCTTAATCGTTATTTTAGCTAACACCATCACCCTTTTAACAGCCCTTTCTGTATGTGCGATCGCCACGGATCGTGTGGTAAGAACAGGAGGGGCGTATTATATGATTAGTCGCTCTTTGGGGGTGGAAACAGGAGGAGCAGTGGGTATTCCCCTCTATTTTGCCCAAGCTTTATCCGTTGCCCTATATACCATCGGTTTTGCCGAAAGTGTGGTCACAGCTTTTCCCGCCTATAATCTCAATCAACTCTATATTGCCTTAATAGTTACTATTGGGGTAGGAGTATTAGCCTTTGCTTCGGCGGATATCGCCATCAAAGCCCAATACTTTATCATGGGGGCGATTATTCTATCCCTATTGTCTTTTTACTTTGGACAGCCTGTAGAAGAGACTACCATGGAACTCTGGGTAACGGATAAAGAACCCTTTTGGGATGTATTTGCGGTATTTTTTCCGGCGGTAACAGGGATCATGGCCGGGGTGAATATGTCAGGGGATCTACGTGATCCCATTAAAGCTTTACCCACAGGAACTTTAGCGGCCGTTGGTACCGGATTTGTTATTTATCTTACTTTACCTCTTTTTTTAGCCACCCGAGCTAGTGGTGGTACCTTGATCGACGAACCCTTCATCATGGAAAAGATGGCGGTTTGGGGACCAGCTATTTCTTTAGGGGTTTGGGGGGCAACCCTCAGTAGTGCTATTGGCAGTATATTAGGGGCCCCACGCATCCTCCAAGCCTTAGCCAGAGACGGTATTTTACCCCCCTGGATGCGGTTTTTGGGGCAGGGAAGTGGTGACAAGGATGAACCGAGAATAGGTACTTTAGTCACCTTTGCCGTAGCGATCGCCGCTGTTTTTATTGGGGACTTAAATTTAATTGCCCCGGTATTGAGTATGTTTTTCTTAACCACTTATTTAGTCTTAAATGTTTCGGCCGGGTTAGAAGGGTTGTTAAATAGTCCTTCTTTTCGCCCTTCTTTTAAAGTTCATTGGGCCTTATCTTGGTTAGGGGCGATCGGCTGTTTAGGGGTGATGTTTCTCATCGATCCTCTGGCAACCTGTGTGGCAGGAATTATTGTTATTGCTATCTATTTTTGGGTACGTCAACGGGAGTTATTGGTAACGTGGGGTGATGTAAGACGGGGGATATGGATGGCTTTATTACGGACGGCCATTCTACAGATGGATCGTCAAACTGATGATACTAAAAATTGGCGGCCTCAATTTTTGGTGTTGTCTGGGGCCCCAACCAAACGCTGGCCTTTGATCCAGTTAGCACAAGCTCTAACCCATAATCGAGGGTTGATTACTGTATCGACTGTTTTACCCCAAGGATCACGGGATGTTGCCAGTCAAGCTGTGTCAGAAAGGCGTATTCGGGACTATTTAAAACGTCATGGGGTACAAGCTTTAGTAAGATTAATTACGGCACCGAACCCTTTTGATGGGGCGGAAAGATTGGTGGAAACCTACGGGTTAGGTTCTATTGTGCCTAATACTATCTTATTAGGTGATTCTCAACAAATGACCCACCGCGATCGCTATTGTCAAATGATCGGTAATCTTCATAAGGCACAACGCAACATTATCGTTTTGCGAGAAAACCAGGATTTAGCTAACGATCCCTGGGAAGACTCCAAAAGTCGTCGTTCTCGCATCGACGTTTGGTGGGGTGGCGGAATAGAAGGAAATGGTAGTTTAATGCTGATTTTAGCTTATCTGCTCCATTCTAATCCTAAATTGCAAAAGGGACAGATTCATCTTAAGTTAGTGGTAATGGAGGAGGGTGCTGTTAATGAGGCAAAAAATAATTTAAATAAATTACTGGAAGATTTACGTATTGATGCTGTATCTGAGATTATTTTGGCCAATGGCCGTACTTTTGCCACTATTCTTAAACAGTCATCTAAGGGTGCGGATTTTATATTTTTGGGGATGCCTTCTCCCAGTGATGATAAGTTGTTTGTTACTAACTACGAAAGACTACAACAATGGACTAAAGATTTACCCACTACTGTTTTTGTTTTGGCTGCACCTGAGTTTAATTTTCAGGAAGTATTGGGGGAAAATTAAATCAATTAACAATTAACAATTAACAATTAACAATTAATTATTTAGTTGACAATTTTCTCTGAGTAAAGATAATGCCAACTCAAAACTATTGGGTTGTGTTTGCACGGTATATGCTTCTCTTTCTAAGTCCCTTCGATGGGTTTCAGTATAGCCTTGGAAAAAAGGGCGGGCTTGGTTGATGGGTTCTAGGGTTAATCCTAATACTTTAATTTCTCCGTTTCCTGCACAAACTTGTGAGGCATGAACGGATTCATGAATAAGAGTTGCTAGGGCAATATGGAGATCGAAAGTTACGGGATTAATCCATATTTTTTTTGTACTAACTTGTAAGAGTCCATAAGCACCTCTTCTGGGTGGTAATTCTAAAATAACCTCGAATCCTGATTTTTATAATTCTTGTTTTAATTGATTAAATTGTTCAGTTTTTTCGCTATTTTGAGCAATTATTTGACTGTTTTCAATAACTTCAATATGACTTATTGATGGATTAGCTGATAATTGATGATTAATATTAAAAGATAATAATACCAAGGAATTGAAAAATAATTTAAACATCGATAGTTTGAATCTCCTAAAATTTTAGTGCGCTGCTCTTGTAGGGTGCATAATATTTCTTACCTAAAGTTAACCACTAAGCAACTTGAAAAAGCGGTTTAATGGTGGGTAAAGGTTTATTTTCTTCAATTAAGGATTCAATTAATAATTCTAGCACTTCCTGGGCATTTTCAAAGGCTTCTTGATACGTTTCACCATGAGTAACTGGCTCCATTACGTCCTCAAATTCGGGTAAAAAGACAACAAAACAGTTATCTTCATTTGACCATTGAATAACAATTGTATATTTCATATTTTCTAAAGATATGATACCCTTTTTCTACGATTATAGCGGATATTGATAATAATAGTGTTAAATTAGCTAGTCGAAATATACCTAGTTTCTTATTTGATAATAATTATTAACTAGATTTTTAATACTATTTAATAACTTTTCTTGAGTCCAATTAAACGATAAAGAAGCAGCGACCGCACATCCTCCAGCACCCACACCTTCTTTAACATAACCCTGTTCATACATTTTTAATTGTTCATAAGAAGAATTAGAAAAATTAAGTTTAGTTGCTAACAAAGGAACTGTCCCAATAGACTTAGCTAACCCAACAGTATCCCCTGTCAAATCTTCTGCTACCCAGCGTGTTGTACCGACAATAATATTATCTAAATTAATATCATATTCAGAAGTATTAATAATGCTTTTAATTAAAGCATAAACCGCTAACATTTGGGTTCCTCCTGCTAACATCACTCCTGTTTTTATACTCGCACTAATGGCCATTCCTGCTACTACAATTTGCATTGGATCACCCACAGCAGCGACTAATTGAAAAGGATTAAGCGGTTGTAAATAATCATAGTGTCCAGCATTTGTCAAGCCTTTTTTGACGATTATTTCTTTTTGTTGATGATTACAATTAGGATGACTACTATTAACTTTTCCTGTAGCATCAATTCCTAATCCTGTTAAAATTGCTAAGGCTGTTGTTGTCCCTCCTACAACACATTCACTGAGAATTAAAAAGTTTTTTGTTGCATTTTTTGACAACTTTTTACCCCAGTTTAATCCTTGTTGAAATAAATCATAAACTAAGGATAAGGGTAAGGCTTTTCCCGTGGTTAAACAGTTAGCTGGTTGTCCTTTTAAATCAATGAAAGAAACAGAAGGAGGGATGGGTAAACCAGCATTGAATAAATGAATGGGGATATTACAAGCTTCTACAATAGCACGAGTAATAAACACAGGAGAAACCCCTTGATGTAAAGGGGGTAAAGGATAGTCATAAGAAGATTTTACCCCATTCATCAAAAATTCTGCATCGGCGATCGCAGTATATTTTCTCGCTTCTGGAGTCGCCCCTGCTGCCGAAATACCAGGAATTAAACCCGTGTCAGTAAAGCCTAAAATACAAGCAAAAATAGGGGAATAATCTTCATAAGTATCAACCCATTTTTGTCCTAATGATTGAGAGGTATATATACGAAACATCAGTTTTTTCAGTTATCAGTTATCAGTAACCAGTGATCAGTTTTCAGTTGTTGACACTTTCTTATTCTTAATTAGGATTGCAATAATAGCACTCACAGATTTATGATGTTTATGGCTTGTGCAATTGAAAAATGGATAAATTATCCATTATCAATTATCCATTATCAATTATCCATTGTAAAACCGTGAAAGTCTTAGTTGTTGGAAATGGAGGGCGGGAACACGCCCTAGCTTGGAAACTACTTCAATCTCCTCAAGTACAGCAGTGTTTTTGTACTCCTGGCAATGGAGGAACTGCTTTATTAGAGGGATGCGAAAATCTCTCTTATACTGTGGATGACTTCGCTAATATTGCTAGGTTTGTGCAACAAGATAAAGTTGATCTAGTAGTGGTGGGGCCAGAAGTTCCCTTGGCCCAAGGGATAACTGATTATTTACAAGGCTATAATATTAAGGTATTTGGACCGACTCAAGCTGGCGCACAAATCGAGTCGAGTAAGTCCTGGGCAAAAAAATTGATGGCCGATGCAGGTATTGCCATCGCCCAGGGAGAAACCTTTAAAGACGCAGACGCGGCCAAAGCTTATATTGCTAAACAAGGGGCCCCTATAGTGGTGAAAGCCGATAAGTTGGCCGCTGGGAAAGGTGTTATTGTGGCTCAAACCATAGAAGAAGCACAAACTGCGGTGGATGAGTTGATAGGAACGGGTTTTTCTTCTATTGTGGTCGAAGAATTTTTACAGGGGGAAGAGGTATCTATTTTAGCTCTAACCGATGGGAAAACGGTACGGCCTTTATTACCAGCACAGGATCATAAACGCATTGGGGAAGGAGATACTGGACTTAATACCGGGGGAATGGGAGCTTATGCACCAGCACCCATCGCAACCCCTGAGCTATTGGCAAGGGTGCAAACAGAGATTTTAGAACCTACTGTTACTGCCTTGCGTCAACGGGGTATTAACTATTGTGGGGTATTATATGCAGGGTTGATGGTGACACCAGAAGGAGATCCCAAGGTATTAGAATATAACTGTCGGTTTGGTGATCCTGAAACTCAAGCGGTGTTACCTCTTCTAGAAACACCCTTAGATGAATTATTGATGGCCTGTGTTGAAGGCCGTTTAGAGGAGTTTCCCCCGTTACAATGGTACGACGGTAGTGCTGTGTGTGTGGTGGCTGCTTCTGAGGGCTATCCTGGCAGTTATGAGAAGGGGAAAGTTATTCAAGGGATCACTAAAGCTGAAGCTTTAGGATCAACGGTGTTTCAGGCAGGAACAAAATTGGAAGGAGATACCCTCTTAACCGACGGGGGAAGAGTATTAGGGGTTACTTCTAGGGGTAAAGATTTTAACAAGGCGATCGAGACAGTTTATGGATGTCTAGAAGCTATTGATTTTTCGGGTCAATACTATCGTCGTGATATTGGTCATCGAGTTCGTTAAAGGTAATGAAAAACTAACGACGAGTGATATCTTTGATCTTCTTATCAAAGATATTACCAACGGCCTTAAAGCCCTTATCATTTGGATGTAACTCATCAAACCAGTTGTTATCTCCTACAACGCCTCGGTAGTCAACATGATGTACAAGTCCGGCAAACTGTACATCTTCAATTAAGCTAATTTGTGCTTCGTTTAATCTATCAATTATTACTCTGATAATATCTTTTTGCAAATCAGGGTCTGTAATATCTCTCGTTTCCATGGGCTTACCGAGAGAGTTTCCATTGTTTGGGATTGCATAATCGTACCCGTGAAAAATAATTTTTAAGTTGGGGAAACGTGATAGAAGGCGAATGAAAATATCTCGATAAAGTTGGATTATTTCTCTCAAAAAAACGTCAAACTCTTCATTGATATAATCTTCAGGTGTTCTTTCCTTCTCAGAATCAAACTGGTTTAGAAAGTTTGCAAGGTTCCCATCAGCAACAAGATCATTGCCACCTCCACTTATCAAAAAGACTTCAGGCTTTTCAGCTTCGATTGCCTGAGTTATTTCATCTTCGTTTACTATGTCTCTCAGCAAGTCACCAGCTGCACCCAGGCTGAATACTGCATATCCATCAAGACCATCCAATGGGTCCAATGGATTGAATCGGAATAGCTGATCTATGACATCTTGTAGGATTAGTGGAAACTGAAACCAGGAGTCCCCTTCAGAAACAATTTTCTGGCCACGAAAAAAAGGGTTATTAACTCTGAGTTTATATTGGAGTTGACGGCGTTCTCTTGCTACACGATTGACCCCAGCAAGTAGCCCGTCTAAAGCCATCGAACGAATGTCGACAGTGTCCGGGTTTGCACGAAATAATGGTTCAAAGTTATCACGAGATTCTTCATCAAGCAAAACTAGGTCCCGCAGTTCGGAATCCGGAACTCTAGGGTTGATGAGCTTTTGGCGCAATTCACCGGGGCTAATCATTGACTACCTCCTATACTGCTTCATGAAACCTATACAAACCTAGACAGGCTTGATGTTCAATTCCTGCTTCAACCAAGGGAGTCGGCTCCTTCTTGTCCACAGGCGTTCACCGATAAGCCATCGGTATTATTAAACAAAATTTTGTTGTTTTTGGAGGTATATAAAGGGTGTCTAGAACTTATTTATAGATTCTTCTGTGATACTTTCTCTAGCTTTGTTTTCGCTTATGTGAGAAAAGATGAACCTACGAAGTCTCCTTTACGAATCCCACCAATGCTTTGTATCCTAACACTTGATGTTAAAGTAAGTCAATGCTTAACTGGTTAAGATTGAAAGAGAATTCCTAGACATAAATTTCTAGTTTTGTCGAGGAATGTCTAGGTTTTTATCTTCTAGAAAAAGCTCTTCAATGAGTGAACAACAATTTGAGGGTTATATCATTTTATCATCTATAAGGAATGAGTTTAATTATTAAGTGGATTCAATCTAACAGGTTTTGGCAGATCCATCCACTCCAAAAGTAAGGATGGGAGAGGGGATAAATTGTGTCTTGACTAATAGTATCATCTATGTTAAGAACCTCAATATCAATCAATTCTTGAATGATTTGATTGCCTATTTTACTTTGTTTAAGGTCTGCAAAGGAGAGGTTTTGAATGGTGTTTTGTGCTTTTTATAAGGCAAGATGGGGACTAATTCTAGCCTTACGGTTGTCGAAGAATAAGGTTAATAATAGCACGGTAGCGTGTGCTGGAACACTCCATAAACTCATTAAAAGGGTTTTTGTTCCAGCAACAACAAAAGCACGTCTTAAACCGAAGATTCCTTCTCCTGCGTTGACGTTTCCTATTCCTGTTTGACAAGCACAAAGAACGGTTAAATCATTCTCCCATAAGTCTAGTCCAGCGACATCTTTTGCTAATAGATGACCAGTTCCTGCTTCGTTGGGAATTTGTCCCCCTTTGCGCCATGTATTTGCACCTGCAAAGGCTAAAACTGAGGTTAACATGGGGTCAGGGTTAATGTTTTGTTGAAAGCGATCTTGGGTAAAGTCGGAAGTATGAAGTTGGAGATTGGAAGGGGGTTCTTTAGGAGGAGAAAAGAAGACTCCATGTGTTCCAATCAGTAAAACACGGGGACAGGTTTTGGGGGTTAAGTGACTGGTTAAGGCGTTTTCATCTAAGTAGGGAGTTACGTTGTAATAGGTGGCTACTTCTTTAGCTAAAATGTCTGTTCCTTCAGCACGTTTAAGTCCTTTTTCACTATCATCTAAGGTGGATAAGAAAGTGTTAAGTTCACCTGAATTTGTCATGAAAGAACTATATATTTCTGACTTCATACTTCCGACTTCTAAATTATAGTCTGGGTCTGCAATAATTAAGGGTTCAGATGGGGTTCGGTTGGTTTTAATTTGTTTGCGTAAAATATCTCGTCCAGTGGTTAGGTAGGAAATAGAATAAAGGTCTCTTAGTTTTTGGGTTTTATCTAGGGGTAAGACTTCAAAAGGTATAAGGTTTAATGCGTGGTCTGCTGCGATGAATAAACGGGGTTTGGTATCTGTTTCAGGGGAATTTTTGACTTTTGATTTTTGACTTTTGACTTCCACGCAGTGGTGAATAGGTTTCCATAACTTTTCGCTTAACAATAACCCTATATCTTGATGGGTTGGGGTAGGGTCTTCATCAAACCCTATTCCATAAGTAGTAACTGTTTGATGGGGAGTTTTTTCAGGGGTATAAACTTCAATGGGACAATGGGAAATCTGAATATAAAAGTCTATCAATAAGGTGTTAATCTCATTAGCATTTCCGAAGTCTATCATCGTTACTTTGTCGGGTTGGCCAGCAGGTAATACGAAAGCGAGATAACGGGGTTCTGTCCATTTATTTTGGTCAAAGTCTCGGTAGTCAATGTAAATAAATTCTACCAAAAAACTGTTATCAGGTAAGGCGTTGGCGAGTTTTTCACAGGTGACTTTTTGTTCTTTTAAAGCCATTTCAGGAATTTGTTTAGCAAGTTTTCTTTCTATGTCGTCATAGCGGTTTTGTAGTTTGGTTAAACGGGGTTTATATTCGGGTGAATAGGGAGAATAGGACGCATCAATAATCTCTTTACTGACTTGTTGGAGTTCTTGGAAAGTGGGGAGAAGATGGCTATAGTTACCGCGATAAACGGCGAAGTTTTGGGTTGCTTGTGCAGCAAGGGTTAAACATTTACGGTTTAAGACGGTGGTTAATGCGGTTTCAATGGGAGAAGATCCCCCTCCCGTCCCCCTTAATAAGGGGGAAGCTTGATCATTTTCTTCTACATTCTCCCCCGTTTCTAAGGAAGAAGCTTGATGATTATATCCTTCTTTAGTTCCCCCTAATAAGAGGTAAGCTTGATCATTTTCTTCTATATTCTCCCCCTTTTCTAAGGGGGGTTGGGGGGTCTTCTCTCCATTCTCCCCCCTTTCTAAGGGGGGTTGGGGGGGATCATTAAAATAGGTGGTTACTAAGGATAAATAAGTATCTAAGGTGAAACGATTTTGGTTAATATGTTGGATGCGTTGACGTTCGGAACTAGAGGTGAAAACCCGTTGGATAATTTTCTCTTCTACTGCTAAGGAATGGAGGAAATAAGTTAAAGCGGTTTCTACTTTTCCTTGGGAGTAATAAAGTAAAGCTAAATTATTGAAACTCGTTGCTACATCAGGGTGTTCATCTCCTAACAATTTCTTCCTTAAAGCTAAAGCATCTTTGTATAAGGGTTCTGCTTCTGTGTATCTTCCTTGGGAACGATAAAGTCCTGCTAAATTATTGAAACTGGTAGCGACATCAGGGTGTTCATCCCCTAACAATTTCTTGATTAAAGCTAAAGCATCCTTGTATAAGGTTTCTGCTTCTGTGTATCTTCCTTGGGAGTAATAAAGTCCTGCTAAATTATTGAAACTGGTAGCGACATCAGGGTGTTCATCCCCTAATAATTTCTTCCTTAAACCCAGATTCCGCACTTCAAAATGTAGTATAAAAAAATAAATAGTTTTAAAAAGTCCGAAAATCATACCTGGGCAAGAATATTTCTCTTTTCATTAAATTTTTAGGAAAAATAATCAAATTAAGAAGATTTATACTCATTGAAAACTTAGCAAGACTCAGCACAAACGAAGGAGAGTTTCCTCTTCTCGTTTGATATCATTAGACTCTTATTCTTTTATTATTTTTGCTTTATCCAATTCAATTTATAGATAATATCTTTGACAAGATGCAGGTAATAAACTCAATATAAAACGCCTTTCTTCTGTCAAATTGACAATTTGTTTAACTCCGTTTAAAGTCACATAATGAATACCTTGAAAACATTGAAATATCCACCTCAAAGTCGGACGCAATGTTACTTTCCCTACTTGATTATTTATTCCTTTTTTGACTCTTTTTAAACAATTTCTTAATTCTCTTTGCCCCAAGTTATAAATCAACAAACACAAAGACATTAAAAATAACATTGTTTCTATTCTTTCTGGTTTTTCAACGAAGAAACTATCAGTAAAAAATAAGGGATCTTTCAAAAATCGAAATCCTCTTTCCGTAGATTGCTGGTTTTTATAAGTTATCAGAATTTCACTAGCTTCTAATTTATTTTCCTCTACTAAGTTAGTTGCTAAAATAAATTTTCCTGCTTCTTTAGTCTTTCTACTTATCTCTTCATCTTTTTTGATGATCAGACTAATCATTTTATAAATCTTTTCCTTTTTTTTCGAGTAAGTTTCAATCAGTTCAACTTCTTTTATTTCCAACAATCTCAATTTTTTATTAATAGCTTTTAATTTATATCGAGCAGCTTGAGGATGTTCAAATTCTTCAGATTGTATTTCTTTAAGAAATTTTTGGGATTTCTTCTCTTCTTGGGAAAGTTGTTTTTCTAGTTTTTCCAAATCACTTTTCTGTCTTTTTTCACTCAAGACTATTAACCAAGTTTGCTTGATTCCACCATAAGTAACAATTTCTTCTTTCCAGGTATAACTTTCTAAATTTAGGTCACTTCTTTTTTCTTTATCTTCATCTTTTACTTCTTCCACCTCTATATTTTGCACTAATTCTTTTGCTTTTTTTATGGTCATTGGAACTCTCGTTATCCATTTTAAATGTTGGATTAGTTGGAGATTTTCTTGACCATATAAAGCACTATCACAAACCATGATACTATCAAACTTTATTTGCTTTTTGAATTCTACTAAAACTTTCCAAATACAGCTTTATCAGATTCATTTCCATCTCCTACTCTCACAAATAATGGAATATCTCCATCTTGGCTTGTTATTAAATCCAAGACACATTGTTTTAAGTCTGGTCTATGATCCCGAGAATATCCTTTCTTAATAAAAATTGGTCTTTCTTTAATAATTTTTTCTTCTTCCTGTTTCTCTTTATCTTCTTCCCTTTTATATTCTCCATCTAAATGAAATGATGTGGAATCTAAATGGGAGTATTTAAGGTCTATTTTAATTTTTTTAATTACTTCTAAAACTACTTCAATAAAAATATCATTTAGTCCATATTTATATAATTCATCCATTACTCTCCCAATTTTATCATCATTAAGGTAATCAGGTTTGATTCTTTCTCCTAACAATTTCTCAATGGCTTTATCTTGAAAAAACTGACTGAATAAATATAGAGGTCTTGAAACAAATCCTAGTCCATTGATTAAAATAGACTTAACTACTGTACCTGCTGAGATTTTTTCTCTAACATCTATTCCTAATTTATTATTAATTATTTTGACTATTCCTATTTCATCAATTAAACCAGCTACTATCCCTAAATGGTCTAAATTTTTAACTTGTATTTCTTCTAAATAAGACATTTTTCTCTCTTTTTTTACAGAGGAAACAACTTAAACAATTATCCCACTTTTTTGTCTTCAAGAGCTTAAGCAATTATACTTAATTACTAACCCCAGGCTTGTAGTATTTAATGCTACTTTTTGAAGTGCGGAATCTGGGTTACAATTCTTTGAGGAACACTCTGGGTCTTATTCTCCCACATTGACTGTTGTTGTTCATAAACTTTTTTGATAGTCTCTAGACAATTTTTCTGTCTTTTACTCAGATTTTCCAGGGAAGCCCCAGCTTGAATTAAGTCTTCTATATTTCCTAAATTTTTCTTAAGGTATTTTAACTGTTTCCCGATAGCTTTTCTTCTTTCTTGATAAGATACTTTTCGTTTTTTAGCTACTTTTAAGTATTCCTTTCTAGCAATTTTTTTAGAAGTTCTCGGCTTTTTTCTCAATTTCACTCTTAATGGTTTATAAAGATTATCTATTATTCTTTCTGTCTCAATTCTGGCTTGATTTAATATGCCTAAATCCGTTGGGTATTTGATGTCTGCTGGCGCACAAGTCGCATCTAAAATTAGTTTACCTTTATTTTTTATTTTTTCTCCTTTTTCTTGGAGACAATCCTTTTTTTTTACTTCTTTATCACTCTTGTCTATTTCTCTTTTTACTATTTTTTTATTGATTTTGTTTATCAATTCTCCATCAATTCTTTTCCTAAAATGAACTAGCATTGAAGATTCCAGTGGTGGCTCTTGTTGATAACAATTTAAACCTATAAAGTATTGTAGATAGGGATTTTCTCTAATCTGTTCTATAGTTTCTCTATCACTTGTTCCTAATTTTTCCTTAATAATTAATGTCCCTAATGCCATTCTAAATAGTTTGGCTGGCGCACCTTTTTCTGCTGAAAAAAGTTTAGCATATTCTTCCTCAAAATCATCCCAAGGTATCAACTCTGCCATGATTACCCAACGATTATTGGGGGACAATTTGCCCTCGAAAGGTAATTCAAATTTTTCTGGGGGCGGTAAAGGTTGCTCCTCTTTTCGATACATTTGTTCTTGACCAACAACTGGGAGGTGTTTCTACCAATTATAGCGGTTTGTAGCCGACAAAGCTGATCTTTTTTGCGATCGCGAATATGGGTGTAACCTTTTAAAGAATAGGGTTTTGCTTTTATTCAGCAAACCCTAATTATCCTTGATACTTTCTAAGGTATGATGAAAGCGAAAGTGGAAAAAAGCCGTTAAAATATCACAAAACTCTTGGAATAACTGGACATCTTTCCCTTGAAGTTTACCATCTTCAAGACAAAGATTAATGATATCTGTACGACGAAAAGGGATAAATGATTCTCGAATATTGGACATAAAATATTGACAATAAAATTAGTTGATAGATAATACATCTTGAGCAGAAAGTCCATCTCCCTGATAACCAAAGTACCATAAACTAGCAGCAGCTTCAGCTAAAGTAACCCCTTTTTTGGGTTGAAATAGTGTGGTATAACCAAAAACACGCCTAACATTAGATTGTTCCCCATTTTGAAAGTCCGCATATAATGCTTGTATAGCTTTTGTATCAATTTTCGTCGTATCTTGAAACCCCCACGTCTCTTTTATATTATCAAGGGAAGCTTTTGGTAAACCTTTTCCCGTGTCTAAAGGAACTTTCCAGGTAAGCAAATCTTCTCGGTTTAAAGGGGTGTCGGGACGAAATAAAGACGCACTACTATTTCCTGTTAAACGAGAAGGAATGATCCCGGCTTCAGCTAACCCTTGAATGATAGCAAAATCAGGATCATTGCTGCCAACATCAGAAAAAGCAGGTTGAGAGGTATTAACCCCTAACCTCAGTTGTTTGGCGGGGTTATTTTCATGAAATTTATTGTAAGTTTCTACTAACCATCGTGCATAGGTTCGACGGTTAATAATAGTGTTACCATCAATAGTTTTATTTTCACTATTATTAAAGTTTATTGTCCCTAACTTCTTAACTTCTTCGACAGAGGTTGTTAATGATTGAGGGATATTATTGAGATTCTTACTATTATCTTTTGTCTGGGAAGATGAAGAGGTTGAAGTTTCTTCCGTTGAGGACGGACTTGACGCATTTAAACTTTGATAATTAATCGTATAATCTGTGTTACCATTGTTAGCAGAAAGAAAAGATATTTTCACTTCTAATCCCTCTTTTTGAGCTATTAATGTATTATCATCAGCATTAAAAGGTTGAGTAATTTCCCAATCATCACCCTTAAATTTTCCTTGATAAAAGTTACTTACTTGCTCAAGAGAATCAGAAGATGACCACCGAATTAAACCTTGCTTATTGGTTAAGTTATCAGAAATTTCTTGTAATTCTGAGTTAGCATATTGAGGAATTATTTCAGGAAAATCTTGCGGTATTTTTAAAGCAGATGGGGTGATATCTTCTTTTTTTTCAGTTAATTCTGGACTAGGAGCCAAACGGTTTCCTAAGTCGTCAACATTACTGCAAGCAGTAACCACAGGTAATAGTAAACAAAGGATAAAATAACGATACATAGTAGTTTTTTTTTAAAATAAAATGAAATTTAACAATTAATTTTGTTTATTATTTTGAGGTTCTAGAGCAGCTTTTGGATAAACAATTCTTTGATGGTGAAATTGTTGCCAAACCTTAACAAAAACCTCAGCAATAATGGGTAACTCCTCATATTTAATGCCACTGTCTTTTAACTGATGATCTCGCCAACGGGCTTTAAAAATCTTTTGAATCATAGCTAAAGCTGTTTCTGGAGTCGCTTCTTTTAAAGAACGTAAAGCAGCCTCACAACCATCCGCTAACATAACAATTCCTGTTTCTCGTGACTGAGGAACTGGGCCTGCATAGCGGAAGTTTTCTTCAGCAATCATTTCTGTGCCATTGCGTTCAGCGTCTTGCTTAGCTTGATAATAAAAATAGGAAATTAATAAAGTTCCTTGATGTTCAGGAATAAAATCACGAATTACTCTGGGAAGACCATATTTACTAGCCATCACCATTCCTTCAGAAACGTGCTTTTTAATAATTTCCACACTCACCCAAGGATCATTAATCACATCGTGTTTATTGGGGTTGCCCATTTGGTTTTCAATAAAGCCCATGGGGTCGTGCATTTTGCCAATATCATGATACAAAGTACCAGCACGAATCAACTCTACATTGCAGTGTAACTCACGAGCCGCAGCCTCAGCTAAGCAAGCGACAAATAGAGTATGTTGAAAAGTGCCGGGGGTTTCCGTGGCTAAGCGTTTGAGTAAAGCGCAATTAGGGTTAGCCAACTCTACTAAACGAATGGGGGTCACCAAATCAAATAACCGTTCTAAATAAGGTGAAACCCCTAACGCCATCACACTCCAAGCGATTCCCGATAATCCATAAATGATCGCTTCCGGTAAAATAATAGACCAGATGGTACCAGCTACTGGGGCAGCAATGAGATAACCGACAAAATAGAGACTTCCCTGTACTAACCCCACCACTCCCCCTAAACAAGCCAATTCATCCCGCGATCGCAATTTTCCAGCCACAGAAGCAGCGATTAGTCCCCCAATGGTTCCGGCTAAGACATAACTCCAGTTGATGGTTGGGGCAGCAAAGGTGGATAATCCACTCAATAATATAACTTGGGTAATAGCTAAAGTGGGGCCATAGAAACTGCTGGTTAGGAGACCTACGGCCGGTAAATTGGTGTAACCGAGATTAAAAATACCTAAGAGGGGGGTACTCAGACTCAACAAACAGAGAAGGATATGATCTCGGCGACGCATGGGACGATGAAGTCTATAACTCACCAGAGAAAAAACAGTAACGGTTCCGATGACAATTCCAGCAGAAACCCCTAAACCAAGCCAATTGATCCCCCGACGACTGAGTTGAAAGCCATCTAAAAGAACAAACGCTTCTTGGGTAATTTCTTCTCCAGCTTCGACAATCACATCTCCTGCTTTGATTTCTACAATAACTGGTTTCATTGCTAGGGCTGCTTTTTCTGCTCTTTCTTTAGTGGCTTCTTTATCCACGACCAAATTATGTTTATTTTTCAAAATCCTCATTAACAAGTCGGTAATCTCTCTTTTAGGAACCGATAGTGTTGCGGACTCTAGTTGATTATTAATAATTTCCCTGAGCAAATAGTCCGGTATTCCGGGGGGAAGCCCCTGAGATAAAATGCGATTTAAGGTAATCTTAATGGTTTTTTCTGTGGTTTGCCAACTGCTATCACCGAGATCCAGAAATATTCCTAAGGTTTCCGGGGTCAGGTTGGATTTTTTAGCAGTCAATACTTCTCTTTTGGCAGTATAGTAACGTTTACGAGATTGTTTAATAGTATTTAACAGACCTTGAAGGGTTGTGGCTGATGTCTTCTTTTCATAACTTTTTAACCAATTAATGGCTTCAACTGTCTGGGGTTGAAACTTCGGATCGGGTTCGCCTTCGTTTTTAGCGAGGGTGGAGCGAATGGTTTCCCAAGTCTTATCATCCAACCTACGCAAATACTGTTGAGTCCCCGTAGGAATTAAAGAACCACTGACAAAAGGAAATGTCCCTACTTGTTGACGAAATTGTTTGACTTCGGTGATTGTTTTGTTTAAGTCTGCTTTGAGTTGGCTAGTCAGTTCGATATCTCTTTGTAAGACAGGAATAATACCAGTACGAACTTCTTTGCGTTTTTCTTCAGTTGTTTTCTCATCCACAAATTCTTCATCGTTGGGAGCAAACACTTTCACAGGAGAGACTGTTCCCACGGAAAGTTGAGGTTGGTTGTAGAAGCGATAACCAATCACAGTGGTCAAAGACATAACAGTTAGTCCCAACATCAAGGGCGGATGAAGTGTCCGCATAGGTTTTGACTTGTGTATCTTAGTAAACCAGTGGTACTGATGAAGGGGTTGGACAGGGTTTTTTCTGGCTGAAGTTTTTTCTTTTTGCCAATGGAAGTGACGACCGTTGAAATACTTTTGTCGTAATTGATCTATATTTTGTTTTAACAGTTGCAGCCTTTTCATATTATGTGAGGTCAATGTAAAAACATCAAACGAGATTTCTAGGATCGTCTTGCTTCTTTTTTCGACGATAGACCATGATCTCATAAGAGTCGGCAACGCCGTCTGAAGCAATTACTGGGGGGAAACCACGTCTGGCAAAGGTTTTCTTAAACGATATAACCACACTAGCCCCAAAACCCCTACACTAATCATAACTAAACTAATGACCTGTGCCACCCTCAATGGTCCTAACATTAAACTATCGGTTCTTAATGCTTCTATCCAAATTCTGCCACTACTGTAGGCGATCAAATAGACTAACGAGAGGGTTCCTACATAAAACCGATTAGGATATTTTAGTCCCCAAAAGAACAAGGACAGCAGAAGTATAAATACCATCACATTCCAAGCAGACTCGTAAAGAAAGGTGGGATGGAAGTATTCCGAGGTTAGATAGGCTATAGGGCGGTTATTCGCTGGGATATAAAGCTTCCAAGGTAAGTTAGTGGGTGCGCCAAAGGCTTCAGAGTTGAAGAAATTACCCCATCTACCGATCGCTTGTCCTAACGCCAAGGAAGGAACTACCAGATCGGCTAATTGCCACACGGAAATTTTGTTTAAACGACCAAAAATTAGGGCTGCTAAGGTTCCTCCTATAATCGCCCCATGAATAGCTATTCCTCCTTTCCAGATCGCAATAATATCTTCGGGACGTTGAGTGTATTCTTGCCATTGAAATAGTACGTAGTAGAGTCTGGCACAGGGTATGGCCCCAATAATTAACCAGATAGCTAAATCCCCAATGAGATCAGGATTGATTTTACGACGTTTAGCTAACCATTGAGATAAAGTTACCCCAATTAACACCGCACTGGCGATTAATAAACCATACCAACGAACGATAAAGGGCCCTGCTTCAAATAGTATTGGGCCTGGAGACTGAAATTGAAACCCTAACAGCATAAGCGATCGCCATTACTTTTATGGCATCTGAACATACTTTTTACTTTAGCAAAGCGGGTGGGGGGAATCGAACCCCCATCATTAGCTTGGAAGGCTAAGGTTTTACCACTAAACTACACCCGCGAACTTTGGTATTTTTTCCATCCCCATTACAGTAACACAATGGAAACCAATTAGCAACTTGAACTTTTTACGACTTGTTGCTCTTGTTCTAATAACTGTTTCATCAATGCTGGCCAACCAAAAAAGTTCTGTAAGACGGTTTCCATGCGTCCTGACCAAGATTCTTCGTTGTGTTGACCGATGGGATCTTCAACCACAAATAAATTCTCACCATAGCGATAGCCAAATTTATTAATTAATAAATCTTGCATTTCTCTACCTCTTACGGTTGCTCTCGCTTCGATAAAAGAATTATGTTCACCTCCTTCTCTAATTAATCCCCAATCTAAATATATTTTCGGCCGTAATTGAGTATTTTCTAATGTCTTTAATCCAGCAATAATCAGGGCTGAATATTCCAGCGATCCCAAGAAATCTCCTGGTAAATCGAAAAATTCAGGATCAATCATTGAATCTAATCCTACCCAAAAAGAAGGGGACAGTGCCGCTACACACCTAAATTGCTCAGGGTGTTTAATGGCGGTATAAAATGCTGCTAAACCCCCATGAGATGACCCTAAAACCATTGAACTATCAGGATTAACAAGAGTACGATAATTCTCATCAATAAAACTTTTTACTACTCTAGCAATGTAATCAGAATAGGCTTCTAATCCTCCCCATTTTCCCTCTTTAATTGGTGCGTGAGTGTACTCATAGTTACGGTCAAGAGGGCAAATAGCTACCACAATCACTCTGCGGATTTGATTGGTAACATATAACCTACTTAAAATCTTACCCATATTCCAAGTTTTATAATAGTTTCCCCCATAAAAAAAGGCGGTATCCCCATCATTCATATAAATGACGGGATATGATTCATGGCTATAATCATAATCTCTTGGCAAGAATACATGGATAGTTCTTGGCCTACTATCTGTATTATCTACTTTAAAATCATCATAAGTATGAAAGTAACCTGCCCAATGTCCCTCATCATGATACCAACCATTTTGTCCACCTATTGTGAAGGTTTCAGCCATTATATCTTTAACTTTAAGTTTTGTCTTTTCTCCTCTTTGATATACTACAATTTTAGTTTTTAGATTCTATTTTAGACCTAATTTCTTCTACCCTTTTACGATTTAATCCTAAGTCAGATTTTCCGAGACGAGATGCAGAGCGAACATGAACTACATTCTCACTATTATCGAGGTAAAATTCTACATCATCAACATATCCCATTAAAGGGGTTTTAAACTCAGCATAAAGGTAGTCATTGGTTTCTTCTATGATGGTTGTTCTTTCCATGCTTTGAACAACTTTTTTTAAATCAGCTATAGAAATCATGGGAAGGGGGGCAATTTTTGATTGTGCATCGGAACTTTGACTATTGACACAGTTGGGAGTTCCTGGAGAAGGGGCTAATTTACCATTTTTAACTCCTAAGTTATTTGGTCTAGTTCCTGAAAAATTAAACATAGTTTTATTCCTTATTTTGATCTTTTTTTGATGTTGATATTTTTGGATTTTTTTGACAGTATCAAGCTATCGGTGATCATAAATTTGTCATTTTCTGAGAATGACAAGGAATATAGACACCGTAATAGCACTGTATTAGTTTATCAAATTACTGGCCTAGAGGATAGTCTATTGTTCAATAATAGACAATGGATAACGGATAACGGATAACGGATAATGGATAATGAATAATGATTAGAAAAAAGCAAGAATATTTACAGATATATCTTTAAGTGTTAATTAGCTTTTCAACTAATCATTAATAGATATTTTTTGACAAAAGTTTGTATGAGCAGGTGTATCTATTCCTTGTTTTAATACATCTAAAACTTTAACTAAGTCTCCCTTTAATAAAGCGGTTACATCTAACCATAAACCGGGGGATATTTCGCTTTTAATAATACCATTTTCATCTGCTTGTAATTTAATATATTTTTCGTCTTTTAGTCTAAACCAATCAATTTCATTATCATCTACTCGCCAAACTACATATTCTTGAACTTGGTTACGACGATAAGCTTTAAGTTTACCATGTAAATCGATAGAGACTGTACTTGCTGCAATTTCTACTATTAATTCTGGCGCACCTTCTACATATCCATCTTCACTAATTATTGATTGTCCACCCTTTTCTATCCTTAATAAAGCATCGGGTTGTGGTTCATTTTCTGGATCTAATCTAACTGTTGCATTATCCCCCGTTTGTACATTGGGAGTGAAAGCTTTATAAACAGTTAGCCATCCCATAATATCAGCATGAGGTTCACCGTGTTTATTAATTCTTAAAGGAGATCCCATATAAACAATACCTTCAATTAATTCTGCTTTTTTAACATGAGTCATCTTTTGATAACGGGTTTCAAACTCTAAACGAGTTAAGCGATCGCCATTTTCTAACGGGGGAATTTTAACGGTAGATTTTGTGATACTTTGTGTCATAATTTTTATCCTAAACTCTATTTCTACTATTTACAAATAATCTATCTTTAATTTTGATTTGCCCTACCAAGGTAACTCGTTGCCAGTCCATTCATAATATTTACCGGTATCTTTTAGTGTAGCATTGGTAAATATCTTGATCATTCCAGATACCAGCTCTTGGGGAGTATTAGGGGATTAGGGGTCGAAGTGGTAGTCACCTACCACGACTCCCATTCCGAACCGTGCATGAGACTTTCACCTCACACGGCTCTCGGCAATTAGTCCTTTGTCATAGGTACTGTTAACACATCGTCTTTCCATTCATAGCCATTTTCTAACCAATCGTAGAGGTAGTCATTTTTGCTTTTGACATCATGACAGTCACGATGTAGAGCTTGAAGATTGTTGTAGGTATCCTTTCCACCTTTCGATTTGGGGATAATGTGGTCAACTTCTATCAAGTCTTCAGGTGTAAAGTATTGCTTACATTGAGGACATATACCTTTTTGTTTCTTTAAGAGTTTTGCGACTCTTGTTGGTGTCCCAGAATATGTACCTCGTCTTTTGCTCCAGTAAGTCCAGTTTCCGTCATAGAGTGAAGCTTCAGGTTTAACCCATGTGTGTCTCAATATTCCTGTTTCGGCGTGGTGATAGAGGACTGCTCCTTTTATTTGGAATGTCCAGAATCCGTGTTTTCCGTATGAGAAATATTTTTTAAGAGCTTTAATCAATGGTGTCTCTTTCTTTTTCCTGCTTACTGTCCAAGCTCTAAGCATATTCCATAATATGTTGTCTTCGGATTTGAATGTTTTCTTACTGCAAACATTTCGGTAGTAATTACACCATCCTCGGATTATGGGATTTAATCTTGTGATTAATGCTTTTTGTGGGGCTTTCTTGTTGGCCTTGATGGCCTCTTTGATTGCCTCATGGTGAGCTAGTATTTTTTTCTTGCTTGGCTTGATTAGTGTTTTGGATCCAGTTAGTTGTGCATTTTTTCCACCTGTTTTACTAGAGTGGTGTTTACCCTTGGGGTATGACCTAATATTGAATCCAAGGAAATCGAAGCCTGGTTCAATGGTTTTACCATTATGGACAATACTTTTTAGAGTGTGTCTTATGGAAGTCTTCTCTGGTTTTAGTTCCAATCCGACTTTTTCTAACCATTGTGCAACTAGATTTTTACATTGTAGAATAACATCGTAATCTGTATGAAGAATTACAAAATCATCGGCGTAGCGGATGATTTTGGGTTTATATCCCTGTTTAAGACTGCCATCTTCTCTCCGTTTTGTACGGGGGAAGTGATTTTCTATGTCTATTATCATTCCGTGTAGTGCAATGTTAGCCAATAACGGACTTATTACACCACCTTGAGGTGTACCTGAATCTGTTTCCTCAAAAATGCCCTTGTCCATTACACCGCATTCCAACCATTGTTTAATGATTCTTTTGATGTTGTGTGGACAATCTACTTTGGACAGTAGGTAATCATGGTTAATCTTGTCGAAGCATTTGGCGATATCTGCATCTAGAACATATTTTGCATTCGTTTTTATTGCTAAAAATATTCTACTGATAGCGTCTTGTGCGCTTCTGCCTGGACGGAAGCCATAAGATGTACCCTCAAATTGGGCTTCCCAGTATGGTTCTAAGGCTGATTTAACTAAGGCTTGCATTGCTCTATCTTTCATGGTGGGTATCCCCAGTCCACGTTTTTCATCTCTTCCAGGTTTAGGTATCCAAACCCGTCTGAGTGCCTTGGCTTTGTAACCTTTTAACCTTAGTTCGTTAACTAACTTTAATCTTTGGTTAGGTCGTAATGACTTTTTCCCATCAACTCCAGCAGTTTTCTTACCTTGGTTGTCTTGGGTCACTTTGCGAATGGCTAAGAGCTTTGCGTAATGTGACTTTAACAGTAACTTCTGAAGCTTTTTAGCTTTGACTTTATTACCTGATTTAACAGCTTGAAATATTCTTTTTTGAAGCTTAAACACTTTCCTCTGGACTTTTGCCCAGTTTATGGTGTTCCATTCTGGCGTAGTCTTGGTTATACTCGCATTCGACATTTAACTACCTCTAATAGAGACTATTTCTTCTAATTAACCAGCAATACGTCAGCTTATCCATATTCATTACAAATAGGCATTTGCTTCTTAATTGCTTCTCACATCCATGACCCTTGCGCTTAAGTTTGTCACTACTTACATCATCGACCTGATGGTAAGAGCAGTCATGGACTTAATTCGTTCCGTTGGTTTGGGTGTATTGGTTTTAGGTTTCATCTCTCCCCCAGGTTACTTTTAGGAATCGTTGTGGATGTTACGAAGAAAACTCCACTTTTCACCTTGTTCTTTTGAACGCAGCCTGTCAAACAGATTTGGCTACTTGGAGGTCTTGAGGGTTCAGGACGATGATTCAGCGTAATGCTTAAGCGTGACCAATTGACTGGAGGAACGACTTGCCATGCTGTTTCATGACGGGTTCCCCTTTTAACCCTGCTTCCATCCTGAGTTTACTAAGTCCAAAACGGAGGGTTAAGTTGTCACTCTTAGGATTGCTCCCTTGATTCCGAGTGTGGCTCCTTTAGCCAACAAACCAACAGTTATCTAGTTTTCTAGGTTCTAGACTAGCTACACCCCTGTATTTAGTACAGGCTTTCTAGCTAAACGAATCGCACCTTCATTTCCACCCATATCGGTACTAGCCCAACCAGGACTTTGTATAATTATAATAACACCTTGGGCTTTCAATTGAGATGCTAATATGGTACTAATCATATTTAGAGCAGCTTTACTTGCATTATAGTCAACTGAACCAATACCAGAAAACTCTCCTTTTTGTAAAGTAATTGATCCTAGTTGTGAAGTAATATTAGCTATCAAAGGTCGTTTTGATTTTACCAGAAGCGGTAAAAAAGTTCTAGTAACAATAAGTGGGGCAATAGCATTTGTTAAATACACATTAGTTAAATCATCAATGGTTAATTCTTGAAAAGATTTTCTGTAACCCATCCCTGCATTATTGATCAGTATATCGACATGAGAGAAACTCTTGTTAACTAAATTATAAGCTTCTTTGATTGAGTCTTCCTGAGCAACATCAAGGGAAATAATAGTTAGCTTTTTGTCATATTTTTGCTTAAGAAGATGAAGTTTGTTGGCTGAAGATATGTTTCTACAAGTGGCTATTACCTGAGCATTTTGAGCAAGATATTGCCGAGTAAACTCATAACCTAAACCACGACTGCTTCCTGTAATTAAGACTGTTTGCATTTTTAAAATTATTGAAATAACTTTGTGTTTAAACTATAGCACTAGGGTTTTTAGTGAGCGATTGCTACTGTAATAGTTAGCTACTTCGGGGACTATATCTTATGGTTCGTTGGTGAACTTTTGTATTACTTAGCAAGAGGAGTCAGCTAACTTGTTATAACCTGTTATATAGATTAGGATTTAAACTATAGCACTAGGGTTTTTGTGAGGCGATCGCTACTGTAATAGTTAGCTACATATGGGACTGTATTTTATGGTTCGCTAGTGAACGTTTGTATTAAGGGATTTAAACTATAGCACTAGGGTTTTTATGAGGCGATCGCTACTGTAATAGTTAGCTACTTCGGGGACTGTATCTTATGGTTCGTTGGTGAACATTTGTATTAATTGAGACAGTAGACAAGTTAACCTGGCCTGAAACTGTAGCACTACGGTTTTTAATGAGCGATCGCAACATAAAACAATCATCTATTATCAGGTTAGGGAATAATGTTTAGCCCTTTAAAACTCTGGTTTAGCTTGGTTCCAAAAATTTTTTGTGTATCTTGTCCCATTTCGGTGCTGTTTTGCCTCTTAGTAAGTAGATGGACATCTTAGAAAGGAAAAAATCACTATGGATAATATTCTTAACGAACAAAATCAAAATCAAACCATGTGTTCCGAAGAAGCTAAAAAAAATGTAAATATAATTCTCCGAGCTCGACAAGAAGCTCAAGCTGAACTTGATTTCCTGACCCAATCAGTTCAAAAATTCATCAAAAACTTATTTGGTTATGACTTTGATGATATTCAGCGTCGAGTTCAAACTGCTCTAGCTGCAATAAATTCATCTATTAAGCCGTTTCAAGAATTATTAATAAAAATCAGGAATAATGATCATACTAACTATCGTAAAAATTATCTTGATAACGAATTAAGCTTTTTGTTTAAAAATCCTGAATTTCTATCTCCGTTACAACACAAAAAAAGACAAGCTCTAATCAATCATATCTATTCTTATCTTAAGTCTTACAAGGTTAATCATGTAGAACCATTAGAAATTCTAGCTATAGCGTATGAAAAAGGTCTTAAAACAATTGAAAAATACCCTATAGATAATCCCTATGGATGGGTTAAAAAAGCTGTTATTTGGATAATCAAAGATATTGGCAGAAAATATCGGGGTAAAGAACCTATAGAATATAATGACGGACTAGGAGAAACCTTATTACATAATCAAGACTATAATTTTTATAAATATATAGACAATAAAGAGTTAATTGACCGTACATATCAATCATTAAATGATCTTGACAGTCAAATTATACACTTATACTTAGAAGAAGGTTATACATTGAAAGAGATTCCTTTTGAATTGGTCAAAAACAATAATTCCTCTCTTTTCTATGATGCTGTACGAAAACGTTGTCAAAGAAGTCTTAAAAGTATCAGGACAGATCCTGTACTAACATCTATGTATCGATCATTATTTTAATTGTGGTTGAGATGTCCCAAAAATAGAATTAAATGCCTCTAGTTAGTAGCTGAGTTCGATAAACATATAATGTCAAAACTTGCTACTAACAACAAGAATACTTCTCGTCGTTTCTTGTCCAAAACTCTAACTATTATCAAGAAATTAATGACACTTTTCTGTCTGTTGTTTTATCTAACTCAATTCTCTAATCTTCCTTATAAGGAGAAAATGAAAACGATATTTTATGCAGTTCAATTATGTAGATATTCTCTAGAATTGATTAAAGATAAAAATCTTTAACCCTAGCAAACTGAGTTCGATATAAGGAAGTTTCTAGAAAACTAACTCAAATGAGAAGTCTCAAACCGTCATTCTATCCTTAAGAAAATCATAACTCCTAACTCCGAACTCCTAACTCACGTTAGCAACTCTTTACAAAATTTTACGTCACGGGTACAGTGTCTCTACTTGACCTCTTTTTTGTGAGAGTCAGTGCTGTTCATAGGAAAATACTATGAAAATCTTAATTACTGGTGCATCTGGGTTTCTGGGGACTAACTTATGTTCGCAACTGGAAACCCAAGGCCACGATATCATCAAATTAAACTCTAAAAACTGCGATCTGACTCAACCAGACTCGCTATTAAACTTTAATAATCTTAGCTACGATCAAATCTATCATTTAGCGGCCTGGACCCAAGCAGGGGACTTTTGTTTGTATCATCCAGGGGAACAGTGGATCATCAATCAACAGATGAATACTCATGTTTTGACTTGGTGGCAAAAGTATCAACCCCAGGCTAAATTTATTTGTATGGGAACAAGTTGTGCCTATGATCCCGACTTAGCTTTAGTAGAAGAGAATTATCTAACAGGGATGCCTATTACTAGTCTATTTACTTATGCCATGACCAAAAGAATGCTCTATGCAGGACTTTTGGCTTTGAATAAGCAATATGGTCTCAAGTATCTTTGCTTGGTCCCTTCGACCCTTTACGGCACAGGATATCATACCGATGGACGACAGATGCACTTTATCTTCGATCTCATCCGTAAGATTATTCGCGGTAAACTGTATGATGAACCAGTTATCCTATGGGGAGATGGCTACCAGTCACGGGAGCTTGTCTTTGTGGAAGATTTTGCTAAAATTGCTATGGAATTAGCCCAAACCGTTGATAATGACCTCATTAACATCGGTGCGGGGGAAGAGTTTACCATTCGTAACTTTGCTAAACTAATTTGTGAAGGAGTGGGATACGACTTCAATAAGATCCAGTTTGACACCTCCCGTTATGTGGGAGCTAAGTCTAAATGCTTAACTGTTGACAAACTTAAGCGATCTTTACCCAATTTTGGCTTAACTCCATTAGAATTAGGATTAACCAAAACAATTGAGTGGTTTTGGCAGGAGCAAGAAAAACTTGTACCTGCTAATTAACGAATATGTGAGGATGGAACGGTGAACTATTGGATTCAACACAGGCTAAAATGCCTAGAAGAAGCGTTTAACGCCAAATACTGTCGATCTTTGGAGGATACCATTGGTATTGTTGCCAGACAGTTCAAAGCTGGCAATAAACTGTTAATCTGTGGTAATGGTGGATCTGCTGCGGATGCTCAACACATCGCTGCTGAGTTTGTGGGAAGGTTTCAACTGCATCGTAAGGGTTTACCTGCGATCGCTTTAGGAACAAATCCGGCTACATTAACAGCATGGTCGAATGATTACGAGTTTGAGACAGTTTTTGCCCGTCAGGTAGAAGCATTTGCCCAACCAGGGGACATTCTCTGGGGTATTTCTACCTCTGGGAAGTCTGCTAATGTTGTTCGTGCGATGGAAATGGCCAAAGATTTAGGGTTGCTCACCATCGGGATGTCGGGTAACAATGGAGGAATGCTCAAGGATCTCACAGATTATCCTTTATTTGTCCCTGAATATCATACCCCTTATATTCAAGAAATCCATCTAATATCTTATCATCGTATTTGTGAAGAGGTGGAAGCACAGTTATTTGCTAAAGCTGGTTTAGAAGCACAGATCGCTGTCTAATAATAACTATGACAACTACTCTTACCCCTTATACGCAACTTCAAAAGGCTCTATTTTTGGATAGAGATGGGGTTGTTATTAAGTATGTTCCTTATCTTAGTAAAGTTGAACAAGTTGAGCTTCCTCTGGGTGCAGGGGAAGCATTAAAACGATGGCAAGATGCTGGTTATTTATTAATTATAATTACTAACCAAGCAGGGGTAGGAAGGGGTTACTATACTTTAGAAGATGTGGAAAAAGTACACAATCATATTATTGAGGAATATGGCAAGTTTGGGGTGACATTTACTGACATTTTTATCTGTCCCCATCATCCTCAAGATAACTGTTTGTGTCGTAAACCTGCTCCTAAAATGATAATTGATGCTTCTAAAAAACACGGTGTTTCTCTATCTCAATCTTTGTGTGTAGGAGACGCTCCTAGTGATGTACAATGTGCCATTAATGCTGAGTGTCAACCAGTGTTGGTGTTAACTGGGAGAGGAAAAGAAACCCTACAAAATATTGCTCAATATTCCCGTAAAGTAGAAATTTTTGACAGTTTACAAGATACAGTTAAATTGATTCCATCACCGTAGGGGTTTAACATGGTTAAACCCTTACAATATTATTAAACCCTAATAAATAATTACTCATGAGTCAAGATGAGGGAAAACAGTTATCACCTATATTTATATCATTAATCCCTAATTTAATGGAAGGTGAGGGACATATTATTCCTTATCATAAAGAGGTTAATAAAGCAATTAAAAAGTTAGGATGGCAACATAAAGTTATTGTTCCAGTTAATAATAAAGTTGATAACTTACCTACAGGTTGGGATGAAGGTTTAAGTAATAACAATTTAGAAAAAGAAGGAAATTTAGTTATTAAACTTTTTAGGATAAATGAAAGTGTAAACTTAGCTAAAACTATCGCTAACTATTTAAAACATAAAGTAATTAATAACTCAGATGACTCTATTATTTTGTTAGAGAGATTTATTCATCTACAATTATTTGCTTTATATCTTGCTCTGTTATGGGTTCCCACTGATAATTTATCGGTTTGGTTATTATATCGGTTAGATACTCATAAAGATAATACTCGTGGGATTTATAAGTTACTTAATTTTTTAATTAAGAAGAGGATAAAATCAGGAAGATTTAAACTTTTAACGGATAGCGATCGCCTAAGTGAATCTTTATCAAACTACTTTGAAACATCCGTTACCGTGATGCCTATCCCTCATACCGATATTAGTCATTGTAGCATAAAATCTCAAGATAAATCGAAAATTATTTGTTGGTGGCCTGGTTCCCCTAGAGAAGAAAAAGGATGGACAATTATTAAAAAAATAGCTCATTATTCGGGAGATAATACTAGAAATATTCGCCTAGTTTGTGCAGAAACATCTCAAGTAACAGCAGTTAATAATGGAGTAGAATTAACGTTAGTTGATAACTATTTAAACAGAGAAAAATATTATCATTGGTTGGGAAGAACTCAGGTAATTTTATTACCTTACAACTATCCTGCGTATGAAGGAAGAACATCAGGAATATTCACTGAGTCTATTATGGCAGGAAAAACCCCATTAGTCACTGAAAATACTTGGATGGCCTCGGAATTATTGAAACATAATTTAGGAGAATTAGTAATTAACTGGGAAGATGAAAAACAAGTTTTTGATATGATAAGACAAGTTATTAACAGTGATATTATTCAAGAAAAAATAAGCAAAATGCAGTACAATTATCAAGAGTTTCATAGTGTTGATAATTATGCTAGTCTTATGAAGAAAATTTATTCAGAAATGATAGTGAAAAATGATGTTTAAAGTTGGTATTGATGCAACCCCCGTCAGAGGAAAATTAACTGGTATTGGTGTTTATACATTAAATCTAATTAACGCATTATCTCAACTACAAGAAATAGAAAATTTTACCTTAGATATTTATTTTCATCCTTCGGTAAAAAATTGGTTGAAACGTAATTTATCTAGTCCAGAGTTATTGTGTCAATATCCTCATGTTTCCTGTTTACCTATTCCCGTTAGTTTAGCCGATAGATTAGCAAAATATTCTCCTTTTATATTACCCTATTTTGAAAAAAAGTTAGAACAACCTGATATTATTCAAGGAACGGATCATTATATTTTTCCTTATCAGAAAGCAAAAAAAATAATGACTATTCATGATCTAACATTTATCAAGTTCCCTGAATATTCGACAAACATTGTTAAAGGTTATCTAGAAAGAATCAAACGCTGTTTAAGTTGGACAGATGCTATCATAACCTTTTCAGAAAATACTAAACAAGATATTGCAGAATTACTCAATATTGATCCCAATATTATTTATGTAACACCCCAAGCAAGTCGTTATCCTAGTAATTATTTAAACCCTCAATTATTAGATAATCATCGCCAAGTTATTAATGATGATTTAGAGAAACCTTATTTCTTATTTGTCAGTACCTTAGAACCTAGAAAAAATATTTTAACGTTAATAAAAGCTTATGAATATTTAAAACATAATTATAAAATACCTCATCAATTAATATTAATTGGTAAAAAAGGCTGGGATTATCAAGATATTTTAGATCAAATAGAATCATCTCAATGCAAAGGAGATATCAAACACTTAGACTATGTTTCTGATGAATTAGTTGCTATTTTTTATAGTCAAGCAGAAGCATTTATCTATCCATCTTTTTATGAAGGGTTTGGTTTACCTGTACTCGAAGCAATGACATTAGGTTCACCAGTTATTACTTCCAATACTTCTTCTTTACCCGAAGTGGCCGGAGATGCAGCATTATATATTGACCCCAATAACTATTATGAATTAGCAGAAATGATGTTAAAAGTAGTAGATAATTCTACTTTAAGAAAAGAGATGATTAATAAGGGGAAAACACAAGCTAATAAATTTTCCTGGGAACGAACCGCAAAAGTAACTTTAGATATTTATCGATCTTTAACTGCTTGATCTTTAAGATGAAGTAATGTTATGATACGCAGATACCATGATTAAGTTGAGTATCGTCAGTTATTTTTAATGGATACCTAATTTAGGATATACTTAATAGTTAATTAAATGATATTACCTCATGAATCATCAATCACAATTACTGATAAATTTATCCTTACTGTTATCAAAACCAACAGGAATAACGGTTTATGCTAACAATGTTTTTCCTTATTTAAAATCCTTAGAACCCACTTTACTAGCATCCCAACAATATCAAGATTTTAATACCTATTTAGTACCTAATAATTTAACCCCAGAACAAGGAACAAGAGGACATTTAAACCGTCTGATTTGGACACAGTTTAAACTCCCAAAAATTTATCATAAATTACAAGCAAATTTATTATTTTCTCCTGTTCCTGAAGCACCTTTATATAGTAAATGTCGTTCGGTGGTGATGGTACATGATTTAATTCCTTTACGCTTTCCTAAAAAAACATCCCCTTTAACTCCTTACTTTAAATATTATATTCCTCAAGTGCTTAAACAAGCAGAACATATTATCTGTAACTCTCAAGCAACTGCTAAAGATATTGTTGATATATTTAACATTCCTGCTCAAAAAATAACCCCTATTTTACTCGCTTATGATCAAGAACATTTTAAACCTTTAGAAGTCAAAGAAGATGCTTTAAATCTTCCTTATTTTCTCTATTTAGGTCGTCATGATCCCCATAAAAATGTTGATCGTATTGTAGAAGCTTTTGCTAACTTAAAAAAGAACAAAAATTATCAACTTTGGTTAGCTGGTCCAACGGATAAACGTTATACTCCTAAATTAATAGAACAAGCAGAAGAATTAGGCATTGACAAACAACTAAAAATCCTTGATTATGTTGAGTATGAACAGTTACCTATATTATTAAATCAAGCATTAGCATTAGTATTTCCTTCTTTGTGGGAAGGTTTCGGGTTTCCTGTTTTAGAAGCAATGGGATGCGGTACTCCTGTTATTACCTCAAATATATCTTCCTTACCCGAAGTAGCAGGAGATGCAGCTTTATTAATTAACCCTTATAACCTAGAAGAGATAACAGCAGCAATGGAAAAAATTGCCACAGATGATGAGATGCGATCGCACTTAAAAAGATTAGGTTTACAACAAGCAAAAAAATTTAGTTGGCAAAATACAGGAGAGCAAACTTTAGACGTTTTGAAACAGTTTGTTAGTTGAAGTAGTAACTGCTATAATGTAAATGTTTATTCGCTCAAAAAAGAAATATGAATCACAAATTAGTTGATTCTTTGATTACAATCATTGGCTCCCTTTCGGAAGAAGAAAGGAAAAATTTTGAAGAAAAACTCTTCTTTGATAATAATCAAATTAGGACACAAGAACTAATTAACTTAGCTCAAAAAGGTAATTCTTTTGATTTTCTTGCTGATGAACCAGATATATATACTTTAGAAGATGGAGAATCAGTTTAATGTCTCTGAAAAAAGGAGATATTGTTTTAGTACCTTTTCCTTTCACTGATTTAAGTACAACGAAACTCCGTCCTGCTGTTGTTTTATGGGTTGATTTATCAGGAATAGATGTCACTGTTTGTTTTATTTCTTCTCAAAACGTCAATCATGTTACTCCAGAAGAATTTGTTATTGAAACCACTAATTCTGAATTTTCTAAGACAGGATTAAAAGTTACCTCTAAAGTTAGAGTTTCTCGGATGGTGACAATTGAGCGTAATTTAATTACAAGAAGATTAGGAAAACTAGATATAAGTTTATTGAATAAACTTAATGATTGTCTCAAAAGAGTTTTTCAACTTTAAAGCGATCGCAAAAAAACTGATGGTATCATAATGATAAGGGTATCATCAAATAATAAAGGATAAAAAGATTAGGGTATTCTGGCGACATCAGGATAAAAAATGTCCGTCGCTTATTTTTGTACTGTTGAGGAGTGTGAGCATCTTGCTCACTATACTAAAAATCCTAATTTAAAGATTTCTTACCATTAAGCTTAGGGAAAAACCCTGCAATGATACAATTCATAATACTTTATCAGGTAAGACTATCGTGGTTCAATTATCCCCCTCACCTCCTCAAACTCAGTCCCTACCCCCAGAAACAACCCCTCTAAAACACTGGTTAGATACCCTATCCCAACGCATTATCAACGGCGATCGCCTCAACAAAACCGAAGCCTTAAACCTCACCAAAATAGACGGCCTAGATAACATTGTATTACTATGTGAAGCAGCCGATCGCATTCGTCAAGCTTGTTGTGGTAACGTAGTGGATCTCTGTAGCATTGTCAATGTGAAATCTGGCAACTGTTCGGAAAATTGTCAGTTTTGCTCCCAGTCTGTCCACCATCAAGGGGAAAATAGCCCCATCTATGGGTTAAAACCTTCCGAAGAAATTCTTGCTCAAGCAAAAGCAGCCGAAGCCGCCGGGGCTAAACGCTTCTGTTTAGTGAGTCAAGGCCGAGGACCTAAATATAATAGCCCGAAATCGGGGGAATTTGAGAAAATTCTAGAAACAGTAAGACAGATTACTACCGAAACCAATATTAAGCCCTGTTGCGCTCTAGGAGAAGTTACCCTAGAACAAGCACAGCAATTAAAAGAAGCAGGTGTCACTCGTTATAACCATAACTTAGAAGCCTCCGAAAACTATTATCAATCCATCGTTTCTACCCATGAATGGAGCGATCGCGTCGAAACCGTTAAAAACGTCAAAAAAGCAGGAATACAAGCCTGTGCGGGGGGAATTATGGGCATGGGAGAGACTTGGGAAGATAGGGTGGATCTCGCCATCTCCTTACGAGAATTAGAAGTTGAATCCGTTCCCCTTAACCTACTCAACCCCAGAGAAGGAACCCCGTTAGGAGATTTACAGAAATTAGATGTTTTTGAAGCCCTAAAAGCGATCGCCATTTTCCGCTTTATTCTCCCCGAACAAATTTTAAGATATGCCGGGGGAAGAGAAGCAGTAATGGGACAATTACAAAGTCTAGGGTTAAAATCAGGAATTAATGCTATGCTGATCGGACATTATCTGACCACTTTGGGACAACCCCCAGAAAAAGATCACGCTATGCTAGAATCTTTAGGACTGCAAGGGGGTGAAGCTCCAATTCCTGGTGAATATCAAACGCAAACGCACAAACAAGCTCACTAATAAAAAAAAATCCTCATCAACGGTGTCTTTTGCCAATGAACTACTTTGGGCCATCATCGGCTTATTACTAACCATATTCAGCACCTTTGTTGAAGCTTTCGTCATCAATACTCCCTGGAGTTGGACCCAAGAAGGGGTCAACTCCTTACCCCTTGGCATCACCTTTCAAGTGGGTGCTGTCCTCTTAACTGGCTGTATGGGGGGCAAAAATGCCGGTTTCCTGGCTCAAGTAGCCTACATTTTCTTGGGTTTATTTTGGTACCCTATTTTTGCTCAAGGGGGTGGCTTACAATATTGGCAACAACCGAGTTTTGGTTATCTTTTAGGGTTTATGCCTGGGGCCTGGTTGTGTGGTTGGTTAGCGTTTCGCAGGAGAACAAAATTAGAATTATTAGCCCTTAGTGCTATGGCTGGTTTACTAATTATTCATGTTTCTGGCTTAATTTATTTAGTGGGACTCTGGTTTTTAATACCTTCTGAGTTACCTTCTAATAACCTTCTTGACCTGATTATGAGTTATTCTGTAGACCCGATTCCTGGACAATTAGTTGTTGTTTGTACTGTGGCTGTTATTGCTTTTATTTTGCGTCATATTCTCTTTATTTAATTATTCGTGAAAAAAAATCTTTGGTTTTGGATAGTGGGTTTAGTCGGGTTTGCCTTGGATCAACTGACCAAATATTGGGTAGTGCAAACCTTTCCTAATATTGGTGATACCATACCATTATGGTTAGGGGTTTTCCACTTTACTTATGTTATTAATACGGGGGCGGCCTTTAGTTTTTTTGAAGGTGGGGCTAAATGGTTACGCTGGCTTTCTTTAGCCGTAAGTTTAGGGTTAATGGCTTTGGCTTGGTGGGGAGAAAAAATGAAAGTTACAGAACAATTAGGCTATGGTTTTATTTTAGCTGGTGCATTAGGAAATGGATTAGATCGCTTTTTATTTGGTTATGTAGTGGATTTTTTTGATTTTCGTTTGATTAATTTTCCCGTGTTTAATTTAGCAGATGTTTTTATTAATGTTGGGATCTTGTTTTTATTAATTTCTAGTTTTAGTCCTCAATCTTCTCATTAGGTAGATGTAATTAAATATAAAATAGAAAAGTCTGTAGTCAAGGCTTTAGCCTTGATTAATACTAGCTTTGAAAGTCCTAAAGGACTTACTACAAACAAAGAATTAAGAATTTTGAGTTAATTCTTAATTCTTAATCTTTGGTACTGGACAAGTTGCCCACTCTATAATCGATTTACCCATCAGAGTACAATTTATTACCGAACACTTATGGCAGCACACCCAATTTGAGAAATGTCATCATTGGGCATAATAGCACCGCATAAGTTAGCATTGTCTAGATTAGAATCAGCTAAGTTAGCATTATGAAGATTAGCCCCAGCTAAATTAGCCCGACTCATGTTAATATCTCTTAGTTGGGCTGAGTCAAGTGTAGCGTCATTCAAATTAACACCAACTAAATAGGAAGAATTAAAAACAGTTCCGGTTAAATTAGCACCACTGAAATTAGCGTTTTTCATATTAATCTCTGTTAACTTAGCATCGGCTAAATTAGCATTACTGAAATTAGCACCCACTAAGTAGGAAAGATGAAAATCAGTTTGTGGTAGAGTTGCATAACGGAAATCAACTCCTTCCATATTAATATTACTGAGTCTTGCTCCGCTTAAGTTAGCATAGCTCAAATCGGTATTAACTAAATAGGGTTTGCTGAATAAAAGCAAAACCCTATTCTTTAAAAGGTTACACCCATATTCGCGATCGCAAAAAAGATCAGCTTTGTCGGCTACAAACCGCTATAATTGGTAGAAACACTTCCCAGTTGTTGGTCAAGAACAAATGTATCGAAAAGAGGAGCAACCTTTACCGCCCCCAGAAAAATTTGAATTACCTTTCGAGGGCAAATTGTCCCCCAATAATCGTTGGGTAATCATGGCAGAGTTGATACCTTGGGATGATTTTGAGGAAGAATATGCTAAACTTTTTTCAGCAGAAAAAGGTGCGCCAGCCAAACTATTTAGAATGGCATTAGGGACATTAATTATTAAGGAAAAATTAGGAACAAGTGATAGAGAAACTATAGAACAGATTAGAGAAAATCCCTATCTACAATACTTTATAGGTTTAAATTGTTATCAACAAGATGTTCCTCAAAGAATTGTAAGTTTAACTCAACCGCATATTCGTCCAATAGTGAGGGGAAAAGCAGGAAAACCAATAGAGTTTGGAGCTAAACTCTCAGTAAGCTGTGTAGATAACTATGTGTTTCTAGACAAAATAAGTTGGGAAAACTTCAATGAATCTTGTCATTTAAAAGAACAAGTAGAAAAGTATAAAAAAACGTTTGGCTATTATCCCGAATCCGTCCATGTAGATAAAATTTATCGAACTAGGGAAAACAGAAATTGGTGTAAGGAAAGAGGGATAAGAATCAGTGGTCCGAAGTTAGGAAGACCTCCGAAAAATGTCAGTGAAGAAGAAAAGAAACAAGCCCACTCCGATGAATGCTTCCGTAATGCTATTGAGGGAAAGTTTGGACAAGCTAAACGAAGATTTAGCCTAAATCTCGTGATGACAAAACTCCCTGAAACCTCCATTACATCTATTGCTATTACATTTTTTGTTGTCAATCTTTCTAAACTTCTGAGGCAGTTTTTGTCGCTTTTTTTGTCCTTATTTACTAATAATAGAACAAGGGAACTCATCAAACCGCCTTTCATTAATTTTGATTATACTTTAAACAATTTTTATGTACTAAAACTTATTGATTTGTCAGAAAATTCTTGGTCAAAAGTGGCATAAATTTTGGAGAAACTTTTTCAGCAAACCCTAAATATAGCAATCAGTAATGATTTATGACGAGCTTGCAGATCCCCCCTTATTAAGAGGGGTTAGGGGGGATCTGCTTTCCCTTTTACTTAATATTAATTCTCACAACTGACAACTGATTGCTATATGTGGAGAGGGGTTTAGCAATGCTAAACCCCTACAATCTATTAATGAAGGTTATTATTAGCGGCCTAAAGATTCTTTAATAACATCAACTAAGCTAGTTCCTCCCCAAATAGCCACCATAATAATAGAAGTAGAAAGAACAGCAGCCAGACAACAAATAACTAAGCCTCCCAAACTAATAAAACCATCGTCTTCTTGTAGTCCAAAAGCGGTTACAAAAATACCGATCGCAGGTAAAGTATTGGTTCCAGGGATGGGGATCATCATAGAAATTGACATCAAAGCGATGGCAACCCCAATAATAATTCTGCCAGGAAAACTGGTACAAATATAGCTCATTCTGGGACGAGTTAAAGCTTCAATTTTTTGTAACCAGGGGTTACCTTTTTTGAGAAAAGCTTGGATCGTTGTCAACTTCATTGATCCCCTCATCATTTTTTGAGGAAGCCAAGGAATTTTTGCCCCTGCGATCAGTTGAATAGCCAACAAAAACATCAAAATTCCAAAGGGAATAGAATAACCAGGTGCGGGAACTGGTAATGCAGAAGGTAAAGCTAAAATGACGAATAAAAAGCCAAAAACCCGTTCTCCAGCCAACTCTAGGATATCAATTAATTTTATATCTGAGGAGCGATCTTCCTCAAAAAAATAACGATTTAATTCAACTGATAATCTTGCCATAATGATTTTATTGGAAAATTTAAAAAGATTGACAATCAATATACCACACAAAAAAGGGCAGGAATAACCTGCCCAAAAATATTTGAAAATTAACCGTTACAGACAATACACTTGAGATCTGGTTTTATCTCTCTTCTACATAACTGCAATTAAGTTCCAACAGTCCAAGAATTGATGTATTCTTCTTGCTCAGGGGTTAAACTATCAATTGCGATGCCCATTGCTTTCAGTTTTAAACGAGCAATGTCTTGATCCAATTCTTTAGGAATATTGTAGAGACCGGGTTCTAACTTACCTTTATTCTGTACTAAGTATTCGCAAGCGAGAGCCTGGTTAGCAAAACTCATGTCCATTACTGCGCTGGGGTGTCCTTCAGCAGCAGCTAAGTTGATCAAACGACCTTCTCCAAGGACGACAATGGCTTTACCACTGGGTAGAGTGTATTTTTGGGTAAAGTTACGGACTTCCTTAACTTCAGAAGCTTTTGCCCCTAAAGATTCTAAGTCAATTTCAATATCGAAGTGACCGGAGTTACAAACCATCGCTCCATCTTTCATCACTTCAAAATGTTCGGGACGAATAACGTGCTTATTACCGGTTACAGTGATGAACACATCTCCTTGTTGAGCAGCTTCAGCCATAGGCATTACACGGAAGCCATCCATAGCAGCTTCAATGGCTCTTACAGGGTCAATTTCTGTAACAATAACATTAGCACCGAGTCCACGGGCGCGCATTGCTACCCCTTTACCACACCAACCGTAGCCAGCGACTACAGCCACTTTACCAGCTAAGAGAACGTTGGTGGCACGGATGATACCATCAAGGGTAGATTGGCCGGTTCCGTAGCGGTTATCAAAGAAATGCTTAGTATCAGCATCGTTAACATTCATGGCAGGGAAGGTTAGAACCCCATCTTTCAGCATCGCTAAGAGACGAACGATCCCGGTGGTGGTTTCTTCTGTGGTGCCGATGATGTCTTCCATCTGATGTTGACGCTCTTTAATCAGAGTCGCAACTACATCACTACCATCATCAATGATAATGTTGGGGCGATGGTCTAAAGCTATTTGAACATGACTATGATAAGTTGCGTCGTCTTCCCCTTTCTTAGCATAGACGGGGATACCATAATCAGCTACTAAGCAAGCAGCTACATCGTCTTGAGTAGATAAAGGGTTACTAGCAATGAGTAATGCGTCTGCGCCACCTGCTTTGAGGGCAATAGCTAAACCAGCAGTTTCGGTGGTGACGTGACAGCAAGCAGTCAAACGAATACCAGCAAAAGGCTTTTCTTTAGCAAAACGTTCTTGAATTTGGCGCAAAACAGGCATTTCACGGGCTGCCCAGTCAATGCGTTGTTTTCCTTGAGCAGCGAGATTTATGTCCTTAATATCGTATTTAGGTTTCGTTGGGGTTGCAACCATAGGAAATTCTGTCCTTCGTTAAAATCACTCACTAAAACCTTAGTTTAACTTAGTTTAGGCTTTTTTTGTTAAATTGATTACCTAATAGGAAGGGCTTAGGGGCTTTAGGGTTTTGGGATTTAAATGAGCTAAAGTCCCACTATTGGGGAGTGTATGAGGGGTTGAGGGGTGAATAAAACCCGCTCAATTATTTAATTAACTTATCAAAAAATGAGGAACCATTAGTAAAAATCCTTGTGCAATGATTAGCTTAATTTGAACAAAATCATTTTGTCTTCTGATTTTGATTGTGTTCATTAATGGTTGTAGCAATATATCCTGAAGGATAGTTAGGGAAAGGTATAATATCGGCAATAATAAAAACAATCGTAGCAGCAACCATAAATCTCATCAGAATAATCATGATTTAAGTCCTTACCTAGTTATACTTTTACTATCTCAGAAATATGGCCTTATTATCTTCCCCTAACTGGGTGAAACCAGAGAAGGAATTCAACAGTTATCGGGATTAGTTTTTTGAAAGAATAATTTCATTTTTAATGTCTTAGAGCCTATATACTTTATACCAACTTCCAACTCAGTATTATTTATATTTCGACTCCATATCACTTCAGCTTTTATGGGTTCAATATTGTTCATCAATATCAACAATCTTTGCCCTTTATCTATCTTATGGTCGCTTGTTAGCAGTAAAGCACATCCATCGAAAGAGTCATTGAGAATCATTCCCTGACAAGGACTATAAACTTCTTTTTGATTAAAAATTATCTGTACTAATTTGCCCTGGTTTATTGTGAGTCTTTTATGTTTTCTTTTGTATAACTTTGGATTAAGTTCCGTTACAATTTCAGTTTGAGTATCATTTATGTTAGTCATCATTGCTTGCTTAGAGAGAAGATTATCGATAGGATTAAGAGTCAAAAAATTCAAGGGTGCATCTTTCGTCAATTATTTATGGTCTTTAAGAATTTGACAATAGTTAATTTCTCGTAAGTTTCTGCTACCTATACTCAGTGAAAACCCTGATAATATTGATTCTTAATTATTTTCTTAAACTTGAATTAACAGTTTCAGGTAAAATGAGACTAAATCTCGGTATATTTAAGGATTAAACAGAGAAATGACAGTTGAAACCCCCATCCCCGTCGTTGTTAATGGTGCTGCTGGTAAAATGGGTCGTGAAGTGATTAAAGCGGTTGCCCAAGCAGAAGATATGATGTTAGTGGGAGCCGTAGATAAAAACCCTGACTATCGTGGCCAAGACGTGGGAGAAGTTGCCGGATGCGGTGAGTTGGAAGTACCTATAGTCGATGATCTAGAAAGCATTTTAGTGGTGGCAACTCAGGAACAAGTTCAAGGTGTGATGGTTGATTTTACCCACCCTGACGGCGTTTATGATAACGTGAGAAGTGCCATCGCCTATGGAGTACGTCCGGTGGTGGGAACCACTGGATTATCTAATAAGCAGTTACAAGACTTAGCTGAGTTTGCTGATAAAGCAAGTACAGGATGTTTAATTATCCCCAATTTTTCTATTGGAATGGTCTTACTGCAACAAGCTGCTATCCAAGCATCTCAATATTTTGAACACGTAGAAATTATTGAACTCCATCATAATCAAAAAGCAGATGCACCAAGCGGAACCGCTATTAAAACGGCGCAAATGTTGTCTGATTTAGGAAAAACCTATAACCCTCCTTCTGTCCAAGAAACAGAAAGTATACCTGGTGCTAAAGGCAGTTTGGTGGGTGATAATATTCGGGTTCATAGTGTACGTTTACCCGGGTTAATCGCCCATCAAGAGGTGATTTTCGGCGCACAAGGGGAGATTTATACCTTACGCCACGATACCAGCGATCGCTCTTGTTATATGGCAGGAGTTTTGCTTTCTATTCGTAAAGTAACTGAGTTGAAAAGTTTGGTTTATGGGTTAGAAAAGATTCTTTAATCCTCTGAAAAGTCCCCCTTTGTAAGGGGGATAATTGGAGATCATCTCTTTTACAAAAAACCTCTAAACATTCAGTTCTTTTAATGCTAATCTGATTTGTTCTAACCGTCTACGATTCAAACCTAAATCAAATTTATTACTACGAGATGCTGAACGTAGTTCTATTGTAGATGAATTTGGGGTAAAGTAAAACTCTAAGTCATCCATTCTACCCCAAAATTTACCTTTCGATTGTGCCAGAATATAGTTATCTTTTGTTTCAATAACCTTAGTTCTGGGAACAACGGTTAAAACTTTTAACAAGATTTCTTTGGCTTTATTTCTCTCAATGTGGTAGGAAATAGGATCAATATAATAGGAACTTTCTTCCTGCAAACTTACCACACAAGCAACTTCAGAAGGACAGGGTAATAAATGACCTTCTATAATGCGATCGCTTTCCCTTAATTCCGTTCCAGAGGCAATTGAATGGAGAGAAAAAAAGCTAAAAATTGTAACTAAGATAACTGATAAAAAATAACGGCTCATGATTCAATGGCTTCTCGTTTTGTAGGATAGAAAGGTTCACGGCCATTTAATTGCCAAATACTATAAACAAGAACACAAGCAACGGTTATCCAAATAACGGAAGGAAGCAATAAAAATCCGGCTAAAGTAGTTGTCTGACCATAAATTACAGTAACAATAATTGCTGATAACCAAGGACCAAAAATTACCACAGGAACTGCTGCACCAAATCTTCTTTGTACGGTAAAAATCGTGTTCCAAGTATCCCCTAAAGCTAAATGGGTAACATAGATAATTAAAGGAAAAGCTAAGAAATTTTCACCCATGGCCTGCCAAACTAACAGAGAAGAAACCATTCTTAAGACACCAATAGTCATCCAAATAATAGGAAATGCTAACGGGGGTGGGGCCCAGTTAGGTAGAATAACTTCTTTATAAGTTCCTGCATTTCTCGTATTATCTAAGGGAGAAAATAAGCGAGAACGAATAGTTAAGAAAATTAAGAATAAACTGGCGATCGCTGTATAGGACCAATCAGGAATATTATATATTAGAAGACGGTTATAAGCTTGTGATGTTGCCCAAAGTGCAAAAACCATCAAGGCAATTTGTGTTAAGGTTCCTAATAGATAAGTAAGGATTGCTTTGCCATCAATTTCTTGACTATTGTTTAGAGATTTTATAGATGGTGCTGTCTCTTTAACTCCCATTACAGAATGAACGATACTTTCAACCATTGGTTTGGATTGACTCATCTTATATCCTCAATCTTGTCTTTTTCTATTATATAGCAATCAGTAATGGTTTATGAGATTTTCAAGATCCCCCCTTTAGTTCCCCCCTTAATAAGGGGGGTAGTGGGGGGATCAATTTCAACATTAATTCTCATAACTGATAAATGATTGCTATACAATTATTGGGTAGCATTTAGAAATAACATATAGTACCAACTTTAAAGGTTGTAGGGGTCAAGGGCCGTTGACCCCTACTAGAATATGTAGCTTAATTTTACGAAATTGGGATAACAATAAAGTAGGTAAATTGTGGATCACTTTTATTGAAATTAACTATATTAATTTTTTTCTTGAGCCACATAATACTCATTAGTTACCCATTGTCTAAAAAGTTCAACAGTAATAACATATTTATTATCTTTTTCTTCAATTACATCATGACGTTTCAAACTCTCTATAATAGGCTCAATTTCTGATTCGGTAAAGTTACTTGTTTCTAGTAATTGATTAATAGTTAAACCTTGTTGATATGGGGCTAACATTTTGATAATCTCTTGCTGTCCATCAGGAGAAGTTGCCGCTTGGTTCCAAATACCATGAAAATAATAACTTCCCTGTTGGAAAAAGTTATTATTAATGATAGCTGTTACATCTTCTAAAGTTAGTTTATCATCTGTCTTTATCTTTTGATTAAAGCGATAGTCATTAAAACGACGAATCAAATAAAACCCCATTAAATTAACTAAATAAGGTTGTCCATTGCTTAAGTAATATATTTCTTCTAATGCTTCTTTTGTATATTGTAAGGTAAAATTTTCATTAGGAGATTCTAAGAGTTGATTGGTAGCAGGTTTAGAGAGAAAGCTAACCAAAATATTACGGCTAAAACTAGCATAAAAAGGATGAAAATAATCACTACTCATTTCCTTTAAAGTATGTAAAACAGCAAAAATAAAGCCAATTTTAGGACTCATTTGTACCCAAGATCGTAAACTTTTCATAAATTCCTTAGAAATTTTCTCTTCCTCAATCAAATATTCTAAGGTTTCAAATTCATCCAGAGAAATAATTAACCCTTGACAGGTCATTTCTTTTTCTATCTTCTTTAAAAATCGTCTAAAAGTTCGTTCCTGTGACTGCAAAAAGTCTGTATCATTGGGAGCAGAAATATCTAAAACTTCGCTAATTTCATCACTCATTGCCATAACAATTTCTGAAGAACCTTGCCTAACTTCTCCTAAAATTTGTAAATTAAGATAGGCTAGTTTAATATCCGCATCCAAACAACTATTAATATTCCTGAGAATAGATGTTTTACCCATGCGTCTATGACCATATAAAATAACCGATTGTACTTGTGCCGCATTTATCCAAAGTTCTTTTAATTCTCGTAAAATATCTTCCCTACCAACAAATAATTGACCAAAAACCGGATCACCAATTACATAAGGACTAGAAATAGGTTCAGTAATAGTTATATCCCCAACTTCTGTGGCAATAGTTTCTAAACTAGATTTCCATTTTTGGGCAATCTTAATAATTAAGTCTCTCTCAGCTTCAGGAAGAAATTTATCTTTTTCTGTCTCTTTACCTCCCCTTTCAATAATATTCCGTAGTTCTCCAATAGCACGTTTTAAAGCGGTGGAACGTCGTACAATAGTTGTCGCTTGCTCTATTTCTTGAACATTAGCAATAATTGTTTGAAATTTGTTCATCACTTCCCAGGTATTAGAACGTAAATAAGGAGGTGATGGAAAACTAGGGAGATTTATTGTCACAATATCCTGCCAATCTTCAGGCTGCTCAAGCGTTGTTAAAATAGTTGCTAAAACATACATTTCTTCTCCGTATAGTAAAGAACGAGTGACTTGAAACGCCTCCGTTGCTTTTGATGGATTTTCCTGATATAAATACCAGAAACCTGCGGCAATGGCATGGGGAAACGTATCTATTCGTAAATCAGTATTTAAACGAGATTTTAGACTCCTTTTCCAAGCAGGAAGTAACAGAAAAAAACCGTCTAAAGCTCTAGATTTTAAACTATCTCTTAAAGAAGCAGAGCAGTATTTGACTAAATCCCAGTCTTTGGTTATTTCGCTTAACTGGGAGAAACGATAAATTAACTGTTCATCGGGAATTTTTTTGATAGCTTGATTAATAGCTTTGATAACAGCAATAAACTGTAAACTATATTCTAATATTTGGTTCAGGTTATAAATTCCTGCTTGCCAATCTTCCCGTAACCAGTTCTCTAATAAAGTAGCAACATCAGGCAGAGGAACAACAGTAATACGAGAGGTTAAGAGTCCTCTTTGTTTCAGCAGCCATGAAGATAAGTAGCAGCCCATCAGCCAATTTTCGGGACGTAATATGGCAACTCCTCCGTCAACTCCGACGGCAACTCCTCCGTCAACTCCGTAGGCAACTCCTCCGTCAACTCCGACGGCAACTCCGTAGGCAACTCCGTAGGCAACTCCGACGGCAACTCCGACGGCAACTCCGAAGGCAACTCCGAAGGCAACTCCGAAGGCAACTCCGAAGGCAACTCCGTAGGCAACTCCGACGGCAACTCCGAACCAATAAATATTAACGCCAAGTAGTTCTAATGCTTTGGCCATGGCGAAAGGGACAGTAAGGGTTAATAAAATCCCTTGTATCCATAACTGTAATTGTTGGGGATGTTGTTGTAAAAATTGCCATTTTTCTCCCCAGGTTTTGTAATCAGATAATTTTTTTCCTGACCTCCATTTTTCTTCATACCACCGTAAGGCTTGAGGAAAAAAGAAAACCCAATATAACAATAATAAATAATCAAAAGGATTCCATAAATATAATGGACGGTTTAATTTAGGGGATAAATCCAGTTTGGGGACAGAAGTTGGCATAATTTACATAAATGGTATGAGTTTAATGTCGCATTACCTATAGCAATCAGTAATGGTTCTTGAGATTCTTGAGATCCCCCCTTTAGTTCCCCCCTTAATAAGGGGGGTTAGGGGGGATAAGTTTCAACATTAATTCTCACAACTGATAGATGATTGCTATATTATGATATTTCATGTTAAGGGAGATTCTTCGTTCCTCAGAATGACATAATTAGAGAGTTAAGTGGTCATTGCGAGGGGCCGTATAAACAGTAAATTTTAACTTTTCCTGAACACACCCCGAAGCAATCTAAGTAATACCATTTTCATTAACTGAGACTATATAAGTTTATGTTGTAGGGGTCAACGGCCGTTGACCCCTACGGTAATGTCTAGCCAGACTTTTTGAAATTTGTATAAGAATAAGAATAATAATTAATTTGTCAAGATTTTGATTTATATAATTCATAACAATACTGCATAACTTTTTGGGGATTTCCTTGACTATCATTAATAATTATTTTAACTTCTTCTTCGCTAAATTGTATATTAGTTTGAGACAAGCGAAGTGTAATAAAATCTTCAATTATAGTTGCATTCCAAGGGTTTAAAAAAAGTTCTTGACAAATACCTTCAAAGGGAGAATCTTGTCCACTATCTGCAAAAAGTTGTGTTAATGGTTTATTGGCTGCTACAACCAAACGGAAAGGAGGATCACTATCATTTGCTAAACTTCTAATTTGACTCCTTAAAGGGGCAGTAAACCCTACCCAAGTCATTTGTTCAATGCCATCTAATAATAGTAAAATTCGATATTTTCTAATTTCACGAAAGAATAAATAGCCTGTAGGTGGTTGAACATTTTCTACATTAATTTCCACTTCATCGCACAAGGCAAAGTAAAAATTATTATCTTCAAATATATTAACTAAGTCTAAATAAACCACTTTTCTTTTCTTACTTAATTTATCTATTGCTAATTCCTGAACTGCTTTTAAAGTAGAGGTTTTTCCTGTTTTTATCTCTCCCACTAAAGCCACACTTCCTCCTGCATTCAATATATCAAATATTCCCTCTATAATTTCATCTCTACCAAATAAATCCTGGTAAATTTTTATGGGTTCCGTGAGAGGAATAAAAGGATTTTCTTTAACAGCTTGTAATTTCCTTAATTCAGGAAAATACTCATATATTACTGATACAGGTACTCCTCTCCCTCCTATATCTTGTCTTGTATCTAAACTAATAATAATTAACCCACAAACTTTATTAGTTCTTAAGTTTAATAAAGCAGATCCACTCTGACCATTTTTTACCAATCCTTCCTTAAACTTTAATAAATTATTACCATCAAAACCAATAACTTCATAAGTGCCAACATCTCCATTAATCTGATTCCCAGGATAACCAAAGGTATATAACTCATCACCAACATTTACCCTTTCTTCTAAAGGTAAATAGGGATGTTTTATTTCCTTATCTGTTAACTCTAATAATGCTAAATCATACTTTTCTAAATCATCAGAACATTTTCTAACTTTAACACAGTAATCTCTATTATTCCAGGTAGCATAAGCTTTATAAGATTGGAATTTTTGACAAACATGAGAGCAAGTTATAATTAAACCATGAGCAACAAAAAAACCTGTCCCATCATGATTCTTTCCCCCTTCATGACTTAAAAGTACAGTACAGATTTTCAACAGGTTTATTGCTTGATTCACTGATTTTTTCACTACAATTGTTTACTATATAATTTTATATTGTAGGGGTCAACGGCCGTTGACCCCTACGCAAATATGTAGCTTCTACCTTACCATTCCAATGTAATCTTTAAATTAGCTTCTCCTGAACCTTTAACTAATAATGTTGTTAACTTACCCGATTCTACCCCTACCTTAACACCAAATTCAACACTTGCTTTTTTAGGTTTTACCTTATCCAAAGTAGTTGTTATTGAAGTAGCGATCGCCTCTATAGCATTGGTAACATCATCAAAGTCTAAAATATCATCAACACCCACCCTAGTTTCTCCACCAAGTCAATCGCTTCAACTTTTATCTCTGTACCATTGCTAAACTTCAAGGTCTTTATTTCATCAGAATAAGTCATAATTCTTGCTAGCAAAAATTTACTTTTGATTAATATACTTGATTACATTCTACCACAAACTTCTAGCTTGTAACAGTCCGAGTTACTGTGTTACTAAATATTTTCTCTTAAACCTTTTAGGGGTTTATTTTTATCTATTTCTTTACCTTGAATTAAAACTTTAAATCCCCCCAAACCTGTAGGATTAATTAATTGATGAAGTGCATCCCTACGCTTGAGAATTTCTGGTAAAGTATAATTACCATTAGATAACTCCGATAAGCGATCTCCAAGTCCCAAAGCCATTAAAAATAAGCCTTGTTGAGTTAATCCCACCGTTTCTAATCCTAACAAATTTCCTTGCTTCTCCAAAGCTGTAAAATTGACATGAGTAGTGATATCTTGTTCTCCTAAATTAACATAAGGGTTATGATGATGACGATGTTGATAATAACAGTTTAAAGTCCCTTGATAGCGTTGAGGATGATAATATTTTGAGGCAGAATAACCATAATCTATAGTTAATAAATAACCTTTTTTTATTTTATTAGTAACAACTTGTAACCAATCCAATGCTTTTAAATTAACTTCTGTACGATAATTTTCTGGATAATCATCTCTAGTTAAATCTATATCAACCAATTGAAAATACTCTAACAATCTAGGACTTGATGTATTATCAATAATCTCTTTGATTTGATTATTTTCCCAAGTAAGATAAATTTCCTTGACTGTTTGATCCTCTACAACTATTTGATGAACAGGGAAAGCGTCAATTAATTCATTACTAAAAATACAACCAACAATTGAATTATCAGTAATATCTTGCCAAGATTTCCAAGTAACTATCTCAAATTCCTGTAACTTATGTTTTTGCTCTGCAATTAACCCTTGAGATTCTTCAACAATAATATACTTAATATTCTGATAAAAATCAGGATATTGAATTTTAAAATAATGAAGAATATCAGCAGCTAAACTACCTGTTCCTGCACCAACTTCAACCAAAGTAAATGAATCAGAACTATTTAAAACAGCCGACATTTCCTTAAACTGTTCTGCCAACAATTCGCCAAAATCAGAACCCAAAGAAGATGATGTAAAAAAATCACCTTGAGAACCGATATCAATCTGAGCAGAACTATAATAACCCTTCTGCGGATGGTATAAAACCAAGTCCATGTAATCAGCAAAAGTAATGCAGTTATTAGGACTTGTCTCTATAGAATCAATAATAATCTCTAGCATACTATTACAAAAAAATCTATAAAATGTAGGGTGGGCATTGCCCACCTTGTCCACTATTAATAATTAACTTTGTTCCAACGCCTGTCTTATGCTTTCAATACGTTCACGATTTACACCTAAATCAGATTCTCCCAAACGGGAAGCGGAACGAACATCAATCACACCTTTATCTTTATTAACAAAAAACTCTACATCATCGATAAAACCCATCCATTGACTGGTAAATTGAGCATAAAGATAATCAGAAGTTTCAGAAACGATTTCAGTTCTTTCTTCTTGATTAATAATATCTTTCAAAGCAGAGATAACCTGTTCACCCTCTCCTTGATAAATTAAAGGTTCAATAGAATGTTCTGCATCTTCACTTTGAGAACTAACACAATTAGGGGTACTTGGGCAAGAGAGTAATTTTTCATTAGTGACCCCAATATTTTCAGGTTGTGTTCCTGCGAAAAAAGTAGGAACATCGGGAAAAATGAGACGAACTCCGATCCATACCACTACCACAGCTAGAAAAATAATAACGCTTAACAATGTTGGGCTGATTGACTTCGATGTATCCTTAGTAACAGACATAACTAACGCACCAATTGAACAACTTAAACTAACTTAACATTGAAAAAGCCCCCCCAGAAGTTGGAGAGACTTTTTTAATTAAACAAGAAGGGTTTAAGCTTCAGTTTCGATGTAAACGAATAAAAGACCCATCACTGTAAAAGCAAGGACGGGGAGTAAAGCGACGAAAATGGCTGGTAAGTAGGCAGCAGCGTATGTACCTGTCATTTGTTATAATCCTGTTTTTCAATTTAAACTAATAACTATAATGAATCGTACTAGAAACTTTGACAAGATTTAACAAATATAAAGATTCTTAACATTTCTCTCAGAAAAGTAAGAAAAAGGGCTGATAAGTCAATATACTGCTTATCAGCCCAGTTTAATAATTTACAAAGAAATCCAAAATGGCAATCGACGTAATTCAACATGGTGGAGACCCTCAAGTAGGCAACTTAGCCACTCCTGTTAACTCTTCAGGGTTCTCTCTTGCTTTTATCAGAAATCTTCCTGCTTACCGCCAAGGATTATCCCCCAACCGTCGAGGTTTAGAGATTGGCATGGCTCACGGTTATTTTATCTATGGACCATTTGCCCTTCTCGGACCCCTGCGTAACACAGAATACGCCAGCACAGCAGGTTTATTAGCTGCGGTAGGTTTGGTTGCTATTTTAACCGTCGCTCTATCTATGTACGCTTCCGTGGGTGTTACCAAACCCACAGAAACTTTAACCACTCCTGATACCCCCGAGGCTTTAGCAACTTCTGAGGGTTGGGGTGAGTTTGCCAATGGTTTCTTTATTGGTGGTGCAGGTGGGGCATTTTTTGCCTATCTCCTCTGCCAAAGTCCGTATATTGACTTAGTTCAACAAATTTTAGGCTAGTCTTTCTGAGATCCATCGACACTCATTAAAGAAGTCCCCCAACTATAACCTCGTTATGGTTGGGGGACTTCTTTAATGAGTAAATACCACTAAGCCTACTATACTTTGTCTGACCACATCCTCTAGAAAATTAATCGCTAGAACCCTTGTAGGGAGAGGGATGTAGAAAAAGTTCAAAAAAAAATTGAAAAAAGGGTTGACATTCCCTTGTGGTTTGGTTATATTTGTAGATGCGCGGTTGAGAGCGACACGCTCCACCAAGCGAACCGAACCAAGAAAATTCTATAGTTTGAAAGCTGATATTAAACACAGCCCTTGTTAGTTGAAACAATTATATTCTATTTGTTCCTAGATGTCTAGGTAACTTTAGAAAAAAGTCAATTACTCGTTCTGTTTTTGATTCGTTGGAAGCAGGACAAAGAGTCAAATCAAACACCAACACCATGGAGAGTTTGATCCTGGCTCAGGATGAACGCTGGCGGTATGCCTAACACATGCAAGTCGAACGAAGTCTTCGGACTTAGTGGCGGACGGGTGAGTAACGCGTGAGAATCTGCCTTGAGGATGGGGACAACAGTTGGAAACGACTGCTAATACCCGATGTGCCGGAAGGTGAAAATTTTTTGCCTCAAGAGGAGCTCGCGTCTGATTAGCTAGTTGGTGGGGTAAAAGCGTACCAAGGCAACGATCAGTAGCTGGTCTGAGAGGATGAGCAGCCACACTGGGACTGAGACACGGCCCAGACTCCTACGGGAGGCAGCAGTGGGGAATTTTCCGCAATGGGCGAAAGCCTGACGGAGCAATACCGCGTGAGGGAGGAAGGCCTTTGGGTTGTAAACCTCTTTTCTCAGGGAAGAAGATCTGACGGTACCTGAGGAATAAGCATCGGCTAACTCCGTGCCAGCAGCCGCGGTAATACGGAGGATGCAAGCGTTATCCGGAATTATTGGGCGTAAAGCGTCCGCAGGTGGTCTTTCAAGTCTGCTGTCAAAGACCAGAGCTTAACTCTGGGCAGGCGGTGGAAACTGAGAGACTAGAGTTCGGTAGGGGTAGCGGGAATTCCCAGTGTAGCGGTGAAATGCGTAGATATTGGGAAGAACATCGGTGGCGAAGGCGTGCTACTGGACCGAAACTGACACTCAGGGACGAAAGCTAGGGTAGCGAAAGGGATTAGATACCCCTGTAGTCCTAGCTGTAAACGATGGAAACTAGGTGTGGCTTGTATCGACCCGAGCCGTGCCGTAGCCAACGCGTTAAGTTTCCCGCCTGGGGAGTACGCACGCAAGTGTGAAACTCAAAGGAATTGACGGGGGCCCGCACAAGCGGTGGAGTATGTGGTTTAATTCGATGCAACGCGAAGAACCTTACCAGGGCTTGACATGTCCGGAACTTTTCTGAAAGGAGAAGGTGCCTTCGGGAACCGGAACACAGGTGGTGCATGGCTGTCGTCAGCTCGTGTCGTGAGATGTTGGGTTAAGTCCCGCAACGAGCGCAACCCTCGTCTTTAGTTGCCAGCATTAAGGTGGGCACTCTAGAGAGACTGCCGGTGACAAACCGGAGGAAGGTGAGGATGACGTCAAGTCAGCATGCCCCTTACGCCCTGGGCTACACACGTACTACAATGGTTGGGACAAAGGGCAGCGAACCCGCGAGGGAGAGCGAATCTCATCAAACCCAGCCTCAGTTCAGATTGCTCTCTGCAACTCGAGAGCATGAAGGAGGAATCGCTAGTAATCGCAGGTCAGCATACTGCGGTGAATTCGTTCCCGGGCCTTGTACACACCGCCCGTCACACCATGGAAGCTGGTCACGCCCGAAGTAGTTACCCTAACTTTCGGGAGGGGGACTCCTAAGGCAGGGCTAGTGACTGGGGTGAAGTCGTAACAAGGTAGCCGTACCGGAAGGTGTGGCTGGATCACCTCCTTAAAGGGAGACCATAATGAAGTCAGAAGTCAGAAGTTTGAAGTCAGAAGTTGGCGGAATACTAAATAAAAATAACTTCGACTTTCATTAATCCCGAGGTCGTGGCAAGGGAAATGTGTCAGCTTTCAAACTAGAGATAGGTTTGGGAAGAGGGGCTATTAGCTCAGCTGGTTAGAGCGCACCCCTGATAAGGGTGAGGTCTCTGGTTCAAGTCCAGAATAGCCCACCTGTTTAATTCCAGGCGAGGATAATTTCAGCACCGAGTCTCATCAAAAGAGACAGAATGCTGGATGTAAATTCCAGTCAGTACCTTGAAAACTGCAGAAAAAATAAGTCAATCAAGTCCAAGAAAAAGACCA
>NZ_AADV02000003.1:112500-347519 GCF_000167195.1 Crocosphaera watsonii WH 8501
CATGTCATAAGTGCGATCGCCGCTAACCACTAAGTTACCACCTAATTTTACTAAGGGTTCTGTATCTACATCCCAGATCCAAGAAACATCGGTTCCATCAGGAATTCTATCATTTAATACTAATAATGTGGTAGAAGATTGACCAGTTTTTTTAATATCACTAACTGCCCTAATAGTTTCATTCATACCCACTGGGTTTTTAGATAATAAAATGCGAACGTGCTTGCCATTAATGGTCAATTCCTCTGCTCTGCCAAAGGCTGCTTTAAAGTTCTTAACTGTCTTAAAAATTGCAGCTTTTTCGACGTTTAATTCTTGGGCAACCAATCCAGCAGCTAGGGTATTATATTTATTATAAACTCCAATCAAAATTTGTGGCCAGTCTTCACTATTCAAAGCGAGTTTACTTTTTTTGAATCCACATTTTTCGCAAGAATAATCCCCTAGATGAGATAAGTAAACCCCTTGATAATTCAAAGGATGACCACAACTAGGACAGTAAATTGAATCAACAGCGTGGGGAATCTCCTCTAAATACAATTTAGGTTCAGAAAGACCAAAATAACGGACTTTTTGATTTAATTGCTGTCCCAAATAACAAAGGGTTGGATCATCTCCATTCAAAATAATAACGGTATTAGGAGAAAGAGTTGCGATCTCTTTTTGCCAGCGTTGACTAATAGCATCAACTTCACCGTAACGATCTAGTTGATCCCGAAATAGATTGAGTGCTAAAATAACTCTAGGTTGACAGTCCTTTAATAAAAGTGGCACGATATTTTCATCCACTTCTAAAATCGCATAATCTGCAGTTAAGGTACCAATTAAGTTGGTATTTCCTAATAAAGCTGTGACCAAACCGTTAATTAAGTTAGCACCTGTTTCATTATGGGCAACTTGATAATTCTGATCTTCTAAAATAGTTCTTAATAGTAGAGATGTGGTGGTTTTCCCATTGGTTCCTACTACCAGGATAACCCCTTGTTTAACCTGTTCACACAGTAAGGATAATAGTCTAGGATGAAAACGACGAGAAATAGCCCCAGGTAAGACACTAGCGGCTCCTAAACCCAATAAACGAACCATAGCAGTGATAGCTTTTGCTACACCTACAGCTAAACCTAAACGAACACGATCAACTACATTCATAGTTTGGATAGTTTATCCCAGATAACCTTTAAGTTATTTAGAATAACACGATTAACTTATTTTTGTTAACTTCCATAGGCGAAAAAACTGTAACTGATGACTGTTAACTGATAACTGCCCAGGAATAACAATTAAACGATATCACCTTTCATCTTGAAGTTTTCCATCGAGTGATTTGGGTAGCTTTTGCTGAAGTTCATCAATAGCTTCATTGAGATACAACAAAAATAATTGAGCTAACTTTTCCTGTTGAAAATTAGTGATATTCACAACTTTATTTTTTCCGATAATTAAAATTTCATAATTGTTATTTATAATAACTAATGATGCTTCTATTTCCGAAGTTTTGATCTTATCAATCATTCTATTATCAACAAAGAATTTCAGATAATGCTGAGTAATATAAATATGTTTAACACGACTTAATTGCCAGCCTTGATAAATAAAGATACCCAGGACTAAAACTAACTCTAAAATATTACGCCAATGCCAATTAGGTATTAACCATACAAGGGGAGAAGACAAATAGATAATATCATCTTTTCCTCTAATGACTGAAATGATATTGTCCAATAATCCTCCTAGCTTGATCATAAACCCACTCATAATAATAATAAAGAGTAAAAACCCAGCTTTCTCAAACAGCATTTTCAGAAAATTCCAGGTATTTGACCATCGCCATTGGGTATAAATATGTATTTTCTTAGACTTTTTTTGACACTTAACTCCCACTAAATTCTGATTAATAATATTAGCGCAATTTCTGCTCTTTAGTTCCTGTTCAACATAAGAATTATTCCCTTTGCTATGAGTAAAAATAATATCTACTTTAAAAATAGTTAGCTAATTTCTTGGCAGTCAATAGTGATTCGTTTACTATGAGGTTTTCGTCAATAACAAAATGTTTGCCATTAAATAAATAAACTTCTATTTGCCAAACCTCATCTAAAACTTCTTGAAAAGCTCCTCCTAATAAGGGCGATTTCTCTATAGCAATGTAACTGACTTCTTGCGGAGAAAAACTGGCGAAAATAGATTGAGTTTGGGTATGAGGTAAAGATAAACAACAAATTATTTTACTCAGATCAATCTCATAGATAAAAATATCAATTTTATAATTTTTTTGAAAATATTGATATTTTGCAAACCAACAGTCTAAGTACCAAATCAAAAAGAAAATAATTAAAATTATTTGAATATAATCCCTCAAATAATAACCTAGAAGAGACAGGAGATAAAAAACAAGAAAAGCTACTAAGCTCTCGATTTCATTTTCAAGTTGTTTCCCATAAATAAACTCAGACCAAATCAGATGTAGCAAAAATTGATAAATAGCTTGTAGTAGCTTTTTAACTTCAACTAAAGGGGAAATTATTTTGGCATACCAGTGTTTACTTAAATAAGTTGTTGTTCCTTGAAAAATTAATCTATTAGGCATTTTTCTCCTGATTATAATAACGTATCATGGCTTGAGTTCCCTGTTCTTTTCCCTCACCATTATCCAGATTAGCTACCACTTTTAAAAAGTTTTCTGCTAGAGTAACTCCTGGTAATTGATACTCTGATTGTGCCATAATTTCTTGAACTAACCTTAAATCTTTTAATAGATGTTTAATCGCAAAACCTGGTTCTAAATCTGATTCTGTCATTTTCGGACCTAAATTACCTAAAGCCCAGGAACCAGCAGCACCAGTGCTACAAACTTCTATCATTAAATTAGGGTCAATATCTTGTTTTTCTGCCATTTTTAATGCCTCACACAAGGCAACCATATGAACTGCACATAAGGCTTGATTACACATTTTTACTGCTTGTCCATTGCCTGTAGAACCGCAATATATAATATTTTTTCCCATAGCTTCAAAGTAAGGTAAGCATTCGTCAAAATCTTTTTTCTCGCCTCCAACCATAATAGTTAAACTTCCTTGTTTAGCACCAATATCTCCCCCGGAAATTGGGGCATCTAAAAAACGAAATTGTTGCGCTTTTAATTGAGTGCCAATGTCACGTGCTGCTTGGGTTCCAATTGTGCTAAAATCAACGATTAGTGACCCAGGTTTAGCATAGTTAATGATACCTTTATCCTCAAAGATAACTTCATTAACATCAGGTACATCTCCGACACAAGTAAAAATAACTTCAGCCTCCCTAACCGCAGTTTCAATCGAAGGGCAAATAGTCGCCCCTGCTCCCTGTGCTATGGTAATACCAGGACGGTTTGGGGTACGATTCCAACCGTTGACAGCAAACCCTTTTTTGGCTAGATTTGCTGCCATAAACCCTCCCATTAAACCGAGTCCAATAAATGCTAGTTTTTCTGTCATCAGTGATTTAATAACTTATTACTTGTAATTGTTAATACTATTTTAGAATAAAGAGAAATTAGAATAAATATTTTAGTGAAACTTAACGATTGATGATCGAATAATTAAGCCAAGACAACGGTGCGATTTCCATAAACCAATACTCGATAATTAGTTAAGCAAGAAAAACTAAGCAAAATAAGATGGTTTGCTTGGTTAGGTTAGGTTGCTGCTTGTGTTTCAGTAGCGATGTTTTCTTATAATTATAGATGGGCAATTTTAAATAGATTAGGGTTTTCAGCACCTTTAGAAATTTGTAGAGAAGATACAATCAAGATAACCTCTGACTATTTTCATAGTGGTGGAAAATTGACAAAAAGTGATGCTCAGAAATGTGGATATTTCTTGCATACTCTAGTTAAAAAAGACAATAAAGATGCACTTAAATTATTAATTAATCATGGTGTTGATGTTAATGCGAAAGATGATGATGCTGGCACTCCTCTTCATAATGCAGTTTGGGAGCAAAATAAAGAGATAGTAGAATTATTAATTAATCATGGTGCTGATGTTAATGCTAAAAGTAAATCTGAAATGAACCCAACCCCACTTCATAATGCAGTTTGGGAGCAAAATAAAGAGATAGTAGAATTATTAATTAATCATGGTGCTGATGTTAATGCGAAAAATGATGATGCTGGCACTCCACTTCATGCTGCATCAATGAAAGACAATAAAGAGATAGTATAATTATTAATCAATCGCGGTGCTGATATTAATGCTAAATGATATGGATATGACAAATCAACTCCACTCCATCTTGCAGTTTGGGAGCCAAATAAAGAGATAGTAGAATTATTAATTAATCATGGTGCTGATGTTAATGCTAAAAGTATATCCGGAACTCCACTTTACGTGGCAAAACAGCTTAAGGCATGTGCTACTTGCTCAGTAAACAAGGTAAGACTCCAAGAGACTATACAATTACTTAGAAAACACGGTGCAAGATAAAATTCTATGGTTATTTATAGTGAACACAAGATAAAATTAAAGAATGAATACATATTTAAAATGGTGGGTTACGGCTTCAATAAAACTTGATGATCTTTTCATTAAAATTAGTCCCACACCTAACCCACCCTACCATCGCTATAGTCCCATCTACCATAATCATAACGACAGCAAAGCCAAAACGTTGAAAAATTCGGCATAATATAATAGGAGCAGCAATTATAAGATCCATGTTTGATCTTATAATTGCAGCCATTCAACCCCTTTGGTCAGTTCCTATCGAGTTACATAAAATATATGTCTGCTTCTGAAGTACAACCTCCTCAATCCTACCGTAAAGAGGAAGTTCAAGAAATTTTACATTTGGCCATTGCTCGCAAAACCGAGGTTGAAGAATTGTCTCGTACTCAACTTTGGGAAATTGCGGCAGAATTAGATATTGATGCCGATGTTTTACAAGTGGCCGAAAACGACTGGCTATTACAAAAACAACGCCAAGAAAAAAAAGATGAATTTAATCAATATCGTCAAGGACAACTTAAACGAAAAGTTATCCGCTACGCTATCATTAATTCCTTCGCTATGGTGCTGAATTTCTTGGCAGCAGGAAACCTCTCTTGGTCATTATACATCTTGCTTTTTCTTGGACTTCCCCTAACCTTAGATACATTTAAAACGTTTCAAACAGAAGGAGAAGAATACGAACAAGCTTTTCAACAATGGTATTTAAAAAAGGAAATAAAAGCCTCAATTTCTAGTGTCTGGAATCGTATTAAAACCGCTTGGGGTTCCTGAAAAATTCCTGATTATCACTGTAACACAAGCTTGCTTGTGACAGCTTGGAAAACTTTAAGCTGATTGAAAAATCCCCCCAAAAAGAGTACAATCAAAACAAATAAAATTAGGGAAATTTTGAGGGGAAATGATGAGAGTTAAGGTAAAAAAACCTATTCTTGTGGCAGGGTTAGGAATTTCTTTCTTATTATGGTTAGGAGAATCTCTCCATGAACAAGCGATCGCTATGGGAGAATGGGGCGTTTTGAGTCTAATGGCTATAGGTACAGGTGTTTGGTGGTGGCAAAAAAAACAACCACAAAAACCGGTCTATCAACCCCTTTCACCTTTAACAATAACAGAAGTTAATCAGGCAATTTCTGAGGGACAAAAAATATTAAAAATAGTTAAACAAGAAGATTCTAACTATAATCTAGCAGAATTAGAAACTAGCTGGAAAAATTTACCCAAACAACTCAATAATCAATCTGTTTCTTGGGGAATAATTAGCAACTCTAATACAGAGAAAGATAGTTTAAAACAACTCCTAGAACCAGAAAAAACACCAGAGAACTTTAATTACCTAGAAGCAGAGAACAGTGAAAATGTCAAGGAAAAACTAGATTTAATTGTTTTCTTGATCAACACAGATTTAACTGAAACGCAGTGGCAAACTATACAAAGATGCCATCAGAATAATCAACGGTGTTTAATTAGTTTAAATCAAAGGGAACAATATAACTCAGAAGAACAAGAAATTATTTTACAAGAAATAAAACAAAGGGTTAAAACTATTATTTCGTCTGATGACGTTATCGGGATTAATTCAGAACCAAAAATTATAAAAGTTCGTCAGTATAAAGAAGATAAATCCTATGAAGAATGGACTGAAAAGCAACCTCCCAACATTCTTGATTTAACCAAGAGAATAGACTCTATTTTAAACCACGAAAGAGAACAGTTAATTTTAGGAAAAGTTTGGAGAAATGCACAAGAGATTAAACAACAAGGAAAGCATATTTTAAATAAAATAAGACGGGATCGGGCTTTACCTATGATGGAAAAATATCAATGGATAGCAGCAGCAGCAGCCTTTGCTAACCCTGTGTCCTCCTTAGACTTATTAGCAACAGCAGCAATTAATGCACAAATGATAGTGGATTTAAGCAGCATTTATCAACAAAAATTTACCCTATCCCAAGGACAAACCATAGCAGCAACTATCGGTAAATTAATGATAAAATTAGGCTTGGTTGAATTATCAACCCATGCCATTAGTGGTTTACTAAAGAGTAACGCTATTACTTATGTAGCTGGAGGAGCGACACAAGGTATTAGTGCAGCCTATTTAACCCGTGTAGCTGGTTTAAGTTTAGTGGAATATTTTAAAGAACAAGATATCAATCTTAACAATCATCAAACCATAGATATAGAAAAGCTTTCCACAAAAATAAAACAAGTGTTTGAGCAGACAAAACGAACAGAAATATTGCAGAGCTTTGTTAAACAAACCCTTCCTCAACTATCATAGGTAAGGCTGCTTAATAAACTACTGCCCATTGCTTAGTGCAGCTAGGAAAAAATTATAACTTTGAACTCCTAACTCCTAACTCCTAACTCCTAACTCCGGTTAGTTGACTTTTGTGTGTGTGAAAAAAAATTAAATGTAAATTATGACTGTTTCAGAATCAGAAACCACCCCAAATCCCACTGATCAAACCCTAGATACTACCAACCAGGAGGAATCTATGGCCCGTTCCAATGGCTCGAAGAAGCCCCCCCGTGAAGGGTTTGCTCCGGTGTTGGAGAATCCTCAATTTTTAATTCTTTGGATAGGACAAATATTTTCTCAACTAGCAGACAAAGTTTATTTGGTGTTGATGATCTCCTTTATTGCAGGGCATTTTCAAGGAGAAAATCAACCCATTAGTGGTTGGGTATCAGCGATCATGATCGCCTTTACCATTCCGGCGGTTTTTTGTGGTTCCTTGGCCGGGGTATATGTGGATCGCTGGCCGAAAAAAGGGGTTTTAGTGATCTCTAACTTTATTCGTGCTGCCTTTGTCTTTATTATTCCCCCCTTACTCTGGTTATCTCAAGGAGATAACATCACCCTACACCTGACTTGGTTACCTCACTGGTTAAGAAGTTGGCAAAATCAAACCCAAGAAGCCTTTTTATTACCGTTAGGCTTTGTCATCCTTTTAACATTAACCCTCATAGATTCTACCATTACCCAATTTTTTGCCCCGGCCGAACAAGTGACTATCCCCCTCTTGGTGAAACGTCGTGATTTATTATCGGCTAATTCTCTGTTTACCACCACCATGATGGCCATGACTATTGTGGGGTTTGCTATTGGAGATCCTTTACTGGAAGTAGCCTCCCATTTCGCCGAAAATCTCGGTTTTTCTTGGGAAGAAGGGAAAGCGTTTTTGGTGGGAGCATCTTATTTTCTGGCTGGTTTAGTCCTCCTATTCTTGAAAACAGGGGAAAAACGGCAACCAAAGGAAAAAGAACAACCCCATGTTTTCGAAGATATTAAAGATGGTATTCGTTATCTCAAGGCTAATCATCGGGTTCGTAACGCCTTAGTTCAATTGGTGATTTTATTTTGTATTTTTGCGGCCTTATCCGTTTTAGCGGTACGCATGGCCGAAACCATTCCAGGAATGAAAGCCGAACAATTTGGCTTTTTATTGGCTACTGGTGGCTTAGGAATGGGCTGTGGGGCTGCTCTTATAGGGGGTTGGGGACAACAATTTCGTAATAATCAGTTAGGTTTATGGGGAGCGATGGGTATGGCTGTTTCTTTGGTGGGTTTATCCTTATCTACCAAAAGTTTATGGTTAACCCTGCTTATGATCACATTTTTGGGACTATTCGCTGCCTTTGTTGGGGTTCCCATGCAAACCATGATCCAGGCGGAAACCCCTGTGGATATGCGGGGTAAAGTCTTCGGCTTACAAAATAATGCTGTTAATATTGCTTTGTCTTTACCCTTAGCTTTAGCTGGTATCGCCGAAACCTTATTTGGTTTACAACCCGTTTTATTAAGTTTAGGGGTGATGGCGGTTTTAGGTGGGGTTTTAACAGGGTTGATGGGGATGAAAGATTAGGTAAAACGAATGCGCCCTTCATCCATTTCTGACATCAACAACTCTAACGCCTCGTAGTCCACATCAGAAATATAACCAGTCCGTGTTAGCTCAAGGTTAATAGCCATCTCGATTTCTGGAGTTAATTGTTTAAGATATAGAGCTTTTTCGACTAATTGGCGAATTAGAGGGGGGCGGTTCACAGATTTTTCTCGGCTCTTGACAACAGGGAATTTTCAGCTAAGTTGGTAGATGTAAAGGAGTATGCTACTTCAAGAGTGAGCAATGACTAAAAATATTTAGGCTTTTTTAACAACAGTTATTGAGTCCAGTAAACCATTAATCGGGTAGTGAGTTTTGTAGCTTGCTTAACTTTTTTTTACAAAAAAACTGGTACAATGCTAAACTGTCGTACATTACTTAACAAAGGAAGGGACAGTAAAAACCAAATTATGTTAATTTTGGGTAAAATCTGGAATATTACTGGACAAAAACCCAGAGTTGACTAAACTAAAACAAAAGTATAGCTCAGTCACGGAAGTTAACCGACTATTAATATAAGGTTAATTTCTGGCAAAAACATATCAAAAGGTTTAAGACTGAGTCAGTTGACAAAAAAGTGACTATAATTTGGTCATACCATAAGTAAACTAATTTTCAAATAGAGGATAGATACGAAATTATGGGTAGTCTTTTGACTGATATAGGAGTGGCTGTTTTTGAACCCAGTGGTTATCTCACTGCAGCCAATGTGGATAGTTTTCAAGAAGAATTAACAAACTTTGTTACTCATAACCCTTGTAGAGATTTTTTGGTGGATATGCACCAGGTAGAATTTATTGATAGTGCCGGGCTAATGGCTATTGTATCGGCGTTTCGTTTGGCTCAGCGTTTAAATAAAAAGTTAAGCGTTTGTTGCTTATCACCATCGGTTAGGATTATTTTTGAATTAAGCCAGTTGGATCAGGCACTAGAAATTTACGAAGGCCGTCAGGCTTATGAGGCTTCCGTTGATGAGAAAATAGCTGCTTAACAACCTCAAATATTGTCCCAATCCTCCACACTTCCGATATATTAGAAAAGCATGAGAAAATAAGGGAAGTGCCGGAGGTTTACTTGTGACTATTGCGATTGAAAAACTACTGACTCCAGAAATTAATAAACCTGCCCGTTATTTGGGCAACGAACTAGGGGCTAAACATAAACCTTGGAACCAAGCAAAGGTACGCTGGGTGTTGACCTATCCAGAAGTTTATGAACTGGGGGCATCCAATTTAGGCCATATCATTCTCTACAATATTATTAATACGCAGCCCCGTCAACTCTGCGATCGCACTTACTTACCAGCACCGGACTTAGCTGAAAAATTACGAACAACAAAAACCCCCTTATTTGCCCTAGAATCTCGTCGTAACCTAACAGATTTCGATATTTTAGGCTTTAATCTCAGTTACGAACTAGGAGCCACCAATATCCTAGAAATGCTGGCTTTGGCTCAAATTCCCTTAACCTGGAAGGAAAGACAATCGGACCATTATCCTTTGATTTTTGCCGGGGGACAAACCGCCACCTCTAACCCCGAACCCTTTGCGGAATTTTTCGATTTTATGGCTTTGGGAGACGGGGAGGAAATATTACCGGAAATAGGTTTAATTATTGAACAAGGAAAGGAAAATAACTTAAGTAAAGAGGCATTATTATTAGATTTAGCCCAAATTCCAGGGGTTTATGTACCTCGCTTTTATGATGTAACCGAAGCAGGGGCAGTTATTCCCAACCGGCCTGATGTTCCCACCAGAATTTTACGCCGTGTCTCCCCTCCTATGCCAGCTTATGCTATCGGTTTAGTGCCTTTTATAGAAACCATACACGATCGCTTAGTAGTGGAAATAAGACGGGGTTGCACCAGAGGTTGTCGTTTTTGTCAACCCGGAATGTTAACCCGCCCGGCAAGGGATGTACAACCAGACGATATTATCGAAACTATCGAACGGGGGATCAGAGAAACTGGCCATAATGAATTTTCTTTATTATCTTTGAGTTGTTCCGACTATTTAGCCCTTCCTGCGGTGGGAACAGAAATTAAAAACCGTCTCAAAGATGAAAATATTACCCTTTCTTTACCCAGTCAAAGGGTAGACAGGTTTGATAAAAATATCGCCAATATTGTCGGGGGAAACCGCCAGTCTGGGCTGACTTTTGCCCCAGAAGCCGGAACCCAAAGAATGCGAGATGTGATCAATAAAGGGTTAACCAATGAAGAGTTATTACGAGGGGTAAAAACCGCCGTTGAGGAGGGTTGGGATAAGGTTAAACTCTATTTTATGATCGGTTTGCCAGGAGAAACGGATCTCGATGTCTTGGGTATTGTGGAGACTGTGCGCTGGTTACGGCAAGAATGTCGTATCAAAGGCCGTAAGCCGTTACAATTTACCATCACAGTGTCTAATTTTACCCCGAAACCCCATACGCCGTTTCAGTGGCATTCTGTGTCTACGGCAGAGTTTAAACGGAAGCAGGAGTTATTAAGGGAAGCATTTCGTGGACTGAGAGGAGTTAAAGCTAATTATACTGATATAAGAATTTCGGCCATGGAAGATTTTATCGGGCGAGGCGATCGCCGTTTAGCCCCTGTCATTCATCGTGCCTGGGAATTAGGGGCCGGGATGGACTCTTGGTGGGAAAATGCTCAACAAGCTTACGAAGCTTGGGAACAGGCGATCGATGAAGCCGGGTTAAGTTGGAAATATCGTCAGGTGGAAGCAGGAGAATGGAACGTTTTTGAAACGGTACAACCCCCCTCTACCCCCTCTATCTCCTTATATAAAGCCCCCTTACCTTGGGACCATGTTAATACAGGCATTGAGAAAAAATGGTTACAAAAGGACTTACAACAAGCCCTAGAAGCAGCAACGGTTCCCGACTGTTCTTTTGACAGTTGTTACCATTGTGGGGTTTGTGGCTTAGATTTTGGTCATAATGTTGTAGTGCAACCCCCACCAATTCCTGAGTTTAGCGGTCATTTCCAGCCCAAATCAGAACGTTTACAGAGGTTTAGGGTTTATTTTGGTAAAATTGGTGAAATGGCTTTAGTTGGCCACCTTGATCTGGTGCGTTTATTCGATCGCACTGTGCGTCGTGCAGCTTTACCCATATCTTTTACAGGGGGATATCATCCGGGCCCTAGAATTTCTATTGCTAATGCCTTAACTTTGGGTGTTACCAGTAGTGGGGAAATTGTGGATTTTGAGCTAACAAAAGTGATGAATATTGATGAGTTTCGTCACGCTTTAGAGCAAGAGTTCCCTTCAGATATGCCTATTTTAAGGGTGGAAGAAGTTCCAGTTAATTCTACTTCAGCGACTCGGTTATTAGAGGAAGCGGAATATTTAATTACTGTGGGAACTGAGGATATCTTCTCTGAGGAAGTTTGGCAAAATTGGCTTACAACTGTTTTAGAAAGTTCAGAAATTAACTGGGATAAAACTACTAAGTCAGGTAAAAAGAAAACCGTTAATTTGCGAGAGCGTTTGTCTTATTTATCTCTAGAATCCTATCAAAATAATACTGCTATTTTGCGATACATTGGCAGTTGTCGTAATGATGGCACCATGTTACAACCTCAACAGGTTATTTTGATGTTAGAAAAGATATCGGGGATAGAATTACAGTTAACTAAAATACATCGTCAACGGTTGATTTTAGCAGCAAGTTAATAGTAGGGTGGGCATTGCCCACCTTATTATAACCTCTTCTATCCCTCATAATTCCCCCTTAAATGCTTTTTGTAATAACGAATTAAATAAATTTTCTGATTCTTGTAGAGATTTTTGTTTATTGAGAAAACTTCGATTTATTTTTGTCGTAATATCTAAATACTCTTCTTGCTTATCTTGTGGTGGACAAATAAGCTTTAAACTACTTAATTCTTGAATATTAATGTTGTAATTTCCTGCCGTTGTTCGAGCTTCTCTTATTAAAAAACTACGAAAAGTAGGGAAGGCGATTATATCACGAATAAAAGCGGGATGAAAATCACAAATACTTTTAAGTCGTCCACGAATTAGATAAGAAGCATATACAGCTTTTCTATTACTTTCCTCTTCAAATATAGCACATCTACCTATATAGTCAGGATTACCATTTGACCTCACAAATAATAAGTCACCATTTTTCAAAAGTAATTTTGATATTTCTTTGGAGTCTAAATTAGTATATTTAAGATCATTCCAAGATATTTTCTCATTATCAATATTAGGTATTCTTAAAACAGCGATATTGTTATTTTTTTGTAATTCACTACATTTTGAATTAGTACCATATTTAAGTTCTTTAATTTGTGAACCTAATGTTTTCACCTCCCAACCTTTAGGATTAATTACTGGATCGCCAAACATATCTAAAAAAGTTGACCGAAGTAATTCATCAGTTAAGCGGATTGATTCTTTACGTTTGCGTCTAATTTCATCAGCTTTATCTAATATTTTAGCAATTCTTTTTTGTTCTTCTAGGGGTGGTAAGGGGATAAGTAAATTTCTCAAAACTTTAAGAGATACAAATTTTTGTGTTCCCCCTCGTTGTTCAAAATCTAATTGTCTGGAAATAATAGAACTATCAAGTAAATACTTAAAATACTCCGGATAAATATTACTTTTACTAAGTTTAAATAACGCTACATTTTTAATTGAAAATTCTTTTTCTATATCTACAATAACAGGATTTCCTATTGTCCCAATCATTGCTAGTAAAATATCCCCTTTATCAACTTTTGAACGTTTACTAATTTCTTTGTGATCTGCTTCAGAAATATATGAAACATTAGAAAAATCAATCCCCGATGTTTTTAGGTTTTTAGATGTTATTACAGGATATCCAGAACTAACATATTTAGGTGTATCATGTGTTCCATCTCTAACGTCAATAACTTCCTGACATTTTGACCATTTCCAATATTGAGGTAAATTAATATTCATTCCTGCAACTAGCATAAAATCTCAATAAAAATAACAATATTGACAATAATAGAAAAAAGAGACAAAGAAAGAGAAGAGATATAAAAATTATAAATTATCTATCCATCTCCGTAGGGGTCAACGGCCGTTGACCCCTACAATATCAGTATAATAAAACAAAGCTTTAACCGTACGCCTCCCTTCCCCTCCTTCCTCTTACCTGATCTCTTCGAGATCGCCTTTGTACCTCACAAGTATGGAAACTGCTATAATAACATTGATAGCAAGTAAAAAAATTCAACCCATAGACATAGTACATGAAACTCAGCATAAGTGATGAAAAAACGAAGGAACTTTTAACCGAAGTTATGATTGAACTAATTAAAACAAGACGAGATATATTTCATGAAATTATTATAGAAGCATTAGAAGAAGTTGGTTTCGCTAATGCCATCACTGAAGGAAGAAAAAATGATTTTGTTCCCCAAGAAAACATATTTTCTCTACTTGATGAAGAACCAAAATGAAAGTAAAATTTTAATCTAGTTTTGAAAAGGATTTAAAATCATTCAACAATTGACAATGAAAAATGGACAACAGAAAAGATATTTATAAGTTCTTCCCTTAATGATACGATCGCTATAACACTGAGTTATTTTTTGAACGCATACCGAATTCCTATATAATTAAAGATTAGTCTGATAAAAAGAACTTTAACCATGAATATTCGCATCGGTAACGGTTATGATATCCATCGTTTAGTCCCCGATCGCCCCTTAATTTTAGGGGGTGTCAACATTCCCCATGACTTGGGATTATTAGGACACAGCGACGCTGATGCGCTCACCCATGCCATTATGGATGCTATGTTAGGAGCATTAAGTTTAGGGGATATTGGTCACTATTTCCCACCCTCCGATCCCAAATGGGCAGGGGCTGATAGTTTATTATTATTACAACAGGTAGACCAGTTAATAAAAGCCCGAGGTTGGCACACTGGTAATATTGATTCTGTTATTGTTGCCGAAAAACCCAAAATGAAACCCCACTTAGGGGCCATGCAAGAAAAAATTGCTCGCACCCTACAGATTAATCGTGATCACATAGGAATAAAAGCAACTACTAATGAAAAATTAGGACCCGTCGGACGACAAGAAGGGATTGCAGTTTATGCAGTGGTTTTACTATTTAGGGGGTGAAATGTTTAGTCAATAATTCCCCCACTTCACCGGGTTTGATTTGGGAATAACGGGCTTTATGGGGCATAACTACCACGTTTGGTCCCTTTTTGCACTGTTTTAAACAACCTGTTAACTTAATCTTAATGCGATCGCTTAGTCCCTGTTTTTCTAACTCTTTTTCTAACCGTTGACAGACACTCTGTCCACCCCGTTTCCAACAACTGGATTTTTGGCAAACTAGAATTTTTCCAACAGAAGTTGACTCTGGCTCTGAAACGATCACGGCACAAGGAATGTCAGGGTTTGATAACAATTTAACCCGACTGGCCTCCAGTTCAAAGAAGCCCTTTTTCTGCTTAAGTTCTCGATTTCCTGTGATTTCTAGCCAGGTTCCAGGAAAAAGATTAATATCGATCTCTGAACGTAATTTTTTGGGGATTTTCAACCAGTATTCCCTTTCTTCGACTTTGAGTCGTAGATATTTAATTTTGTCACCTTTTTTAATGACAAAACTTTCTAGTTGCCCCACCATCCGAAATTGTGATGTTGTAGTGGTTTTTGACATTATTTTTTATTTAAAATTTTTTTAAATTGATGATTTGATAAATTAGCGTTTGTTAAAATTCCAGCAATCCTTAAGCCAGTCGACTAATTCCTGACGGGAGGCTGAGTATTGTTTGGTCACACTCCACAGTTGGATCATGGCTGTGGGGTTGGATACTTGGACTTCCAGGGGTTTGTGGGTTTCACAAATACAAGGGATGTCCAGTTGTTGAAGACGATGGTAGACAATCCAGCGATCGCAGGAATCGACTTCCACAACGTGCCTGGGTTCAAAAGGGAGATTTGTTAAATTCATGGACTCAAGCAACTGAAGATAATTGTCATTGTTTCTTCACCTAGTGTACCAGATAAATGCAAGAAATTATCAATTATTTTCAAAAAAATTTTCAGCTTAACCCAGACCAGAAGGGAGGGAAGACTTTCCCTCGTTGGGGTTTACCAAAGTTAAAATTTTCTAGATGGTTTTCTATAGTTTTGATAAACTATTGCTAAAGTGAGTTATTTTAATGATAGAAGTGTCGTTAAAAAGGGAATTACAGACATGGCAACTGTTCAACAAGGCTTACTCCAATCTTTTGGGGATGTAAAAGAAAATCCAGTTTTATTAGATAAGAGTATTACTGTTCCTGTTTGCGAAGGGTTAAACATTCTCATCGCTAGTTTCCAAGGGTTGTTCTTACAGTATGAAAAACACCATTTTGTGGTTGAAGGTTCAGAATTCCTCTCTCTACACGAATATTTTAATGAAAGCTACGAAAAAGTTCGCGGTCATGTTCATGATCTAGCGGAACGTTTGAACGGGTTAGGTGGCATTCCTGTGGCCAGTTTCAGCAAACTAGCCGAACTATGCTGCTTTACACCTGAAGCAGATGGGATGTACGACTGTCGGACAATGGTTCAAAATGACCTAGCTGCAGAACAAGAAATTATCAAAATGTTACGGAGACTTACTGCCCAAGCTGACAGCTTAGGGGATAGAGGCACCCGTTATCAACTTGAAAAAATATTACTAGAAACTGAAGAGAGAGCTTATCATTTAGATCATTTCTTGGTCCATGATAGCTTAACCATTCCTTTTGTTAGTAACGCAAACTAACTTAAAAACCATCTGAAGATAATTGATATTTAGCTAGTGATTGGGATAAGTCACTAGCTGTTTTATTCGACACATTCAGGTAGGGGTCAACGGCCGTTGACCCCTACACCCTTAAATTTTTCTTAATTTAATACTTTAATTTTAACAGGAATTCTCCCCGATTTTAAGGAACCAATGGCTCTAAAGGCACTTTGAGACAAATCTAGACTACAACGACAGCGATCTACAATACGAACAATAACACTTTTTCCTGTTTTCCGATTGGTCACTTTAACTTTTGTGCCAAAGGGCAAACTGCTATGGGCTGCCATCATGGCATTATTATTAAAGCGTACCCCTGATGCTGTTTTCTGTCCCTGATAATGAGAAGCATAATAAGTTGCTGTTTGTGCCTGTGCAGGGACGGAGGCTAAGGCTATCATCAATATAGATAATGATAATTTTTTCACGGTCTACTATTCCTCACCACAGGATATACTTCTAAGCTAATATACCTAGTTATTTTTAATCTGTCTAGTTGACAAATTGTAGCTTTTATGGTAAGCAATCAAATTGGGATCAAGTTTCATTCAAACCCCTTTTAAAAAAAGATAATTTAGTTCAATGTTTAATTATTTGGGTCAATTTGCCAGATATTGCCTTTTTTCTTCTGTATACACTTTAAAAACCAGAAATTCGTTGTTTTATTTATGTTCATTGTTGCTGATAAGTTTGACAATGGGTTGTAATCCATCTTCTTCAGTTCCCATTAAAACCTCTGCCTTGACGGTGGATACTGTAGAAATGGTGCAGCAGGGCATTGAAAAAAGCCGTCGAGGGAATTATCAGGGAGCTTTAAAGGATTTTAATCAAGTTATTGCCGAAAATCCTCAAGATATTCATGCTTATTTTAATCGGGGTTATGCTCATAGCAGTTTAGGCCAGTTTGAGCAAGCATTGGCAGACTTCACCATCGCTTTGAAGTTAGATCCCCAGATGGTTGAAGCTTATGTTAACCGAGGTAATGTTTATCTACAATTGGGAGAAGATGAAAAGGCAATCGCTGATTATGAAAAGGCTTTAGAAATCAATCCTAACGATGCTTTTGCTCAAAATAACTTAGGATTGGCTCATCTTAACTCAGGAAGCCCAGGGTTGGCAAAAATTGACTTTACTGAAGCGGTGATGATTGATCCCTTGTATGGAGAGGCTTATTATAATCGAGGGTTAGCGTTGCTTGATCTCGGTGAAAGAGAAAACGCGATCGCTGATTTCCAAAAAGCTGCTGATATTTGGGAAGAAATGGGGGAAAAAATAGCGGCTCAGACTGCTTTAGCAGAGATTGATACTTTAAAAAAAGCGAGTCAATAACTATCAGTCAAAACAAACTTTTTGTTAAAAAATCGCAGCTTGAGCCTTTGTAAAATTATAATCAAAGAGTCAAATTATCTTCAATTAATTGATTATGACTATTACTTTAAAAGTTCCTAGTATTGCCTGTGGTGGTTGTGGTGATACCATTACCAAAGCCATCACAGGGCAAAAACCAGAAGCAAAGGTTTCTGTTGATGTTGAGGGGAAAGTGGTAACTGTAGATAGTGATGCTTCTACAGAAATTATCAAAGAAATTATTACCGAAGCTGGTCATACAGTAGAGGATTAATTCATGTTTATTTAATTAGATAATAGTAATTAATCAATGAGATGGGACGGTGGGTTACAGTGCGGATAAAAACTTATAATGTTTTTATCCGAATAAAATCCGCACCTAACCCACCCTACGATCTACGAGCTTAGTAAAACTCTTGCTTATTAGCTAAACAAATAACATTTTGTAGGGTGCATTAGGCTCATATTTTTATGTTATAGTCAAGCAAATTTTTAATGATGCCGTAATGCACCACACCTAAAATAAAAAAATAACAAGCATCCTGCTTGCAGTTCATCTTAGCTAAACAAATAACATTTTGTAGCGCGCATTAGGCTAATATTTTCATGTCATAATAGACAAAATTGTTAATAATGTCGTAAATCTATAAAACTCTCAAAATAAAAGGATAGCGAAACACTTTATTAGGATTGGTTAACACTTTAACAATAGCAATAATCGGCATAAATACGGTAACAATGCCTAAAGTTCCTAATAATAACCAACCAATCAGAACTAGGGTTAAAATTCCGAAAATAATACCATATAGCCAAACATTAAGATGAAAATTCAAAGCCTCTTTCGCGTTATTTTGGACTGTTTCATCATCGGATATAAAAAGAATAACAATGGGAACCCCAATACAGACAAAAGTAGCACTAAAAAAGATTGATCCGTGACAAATACCGGACAATAATTTTCTTTTGGCAATTTCGTTACTCATACAATGGCTTCCTCCTCTCGTCACTAATTAAGATAACAAAACTAACATTATTTTTGGATCGGTTACAAGTATACTGCTTGCTGTTTTTCTCATTACTACGATTACTAATTAAGATAACAAGAGTTCGCTAAACAATTAACGTCCCCTTGTTTCTATTTTAATTAACCGCAGCAGCGCAAACCTCACTAATAGCTGTTTCTAATTTTTCGGCAGCTTCATTAATTTCTTCTTCTGTGACAATTAAAGGAGGAACAAAACGCAATACCTTGGGTCCGGCCGGAGCTAATAATAACCCTTCATCCATGGCTGCTTTAACGATATCAATGGAAGTAATAGACATTTCCTCGTTAATTTCAATACCATTAATTAAGCCCCAACCACGCACATCAATAAATAGGGTGGGATCTTTTTGTGCGATCGCCCGTAAGCGAGTACGTAACTGTTCCCCTCTGGCCTGGACATTTTGTAAGATATTATCTTCTTCGATGGTTTTAAGCACTGTCAAAGCAGCAGCGGACGCTAAGGGGTTGCCTCCGAAGGTACTAGCGTGGGTTCCAGGGGTCAAAACATTACAAAACTCTTTGCACATCATTGCCCCAATGGGAACCCCTCCGGCTAACCCTTTGGCACTGGTTAAAACATCTGGTTCAACCCCTAAGTTTTCGTAACCCCACAGTTTACCACTGCGGCCTACACCCACTTGAACCTCATCAAACACCAAGAGAATATTGTTTTCGTCACAAATCTTTCTTAAACGGAGAAAATAGTCGATTTCTCCTGGTCTTACCCCTCCTTCTCCCTGTAGGGGTTCCAACATAATAGCCGCAACCCGACGGTTTCCTTCATCCATATCTGCGATCGCGTGTTCAACGGCTTTGATATCGTTGTAGGGAATATAGGCAAACCCGGGCATCAAGGGCTCAAAGTCTTGTTGATATTTAGGTTGTCCCGTAGCGGTAATAGTGGCTAGAGTACGTCCGTGAAAACTGGCTTTAGCGGTTAAGATAACGGGTTGTTCTAAAAAGTCGAGAACGGTATGGGCGTATTTGCGAATAAGTTTTATAGCTGCTTCGTTGGCTTCTGCCCCAGAATTACAGAAAAATACTTTATCAGCACAAGAATTCTCAATCATCCACTGTGCTAGTTCTCCTTGTTGGGGAATGTAGTATAAATTGGAAACATGATGCAGGGAGCGAATTTGTTCGCTGACGCTTTTGACTAAAGCAGGATGGCCATGGCCAAGGGTACAAGTGGCAATACCGGCTACAAAGTCAAGATATTCCTTGCCGTTGGTATCCCAGAGACGACACCCTTCTCCCCGTTCGATGGCGATGGGAAACCGTCCATAAGTGTGCATCACATAGGTATCAAAGTGTTGCGGATCAAAGGATTGAGTGGGCTTTTCTGGTAGGATGGTATGGGTCACGATTGGCTCCTGAAAAAGTCGCGTTACGCTTACTTAGGCAATTGTAGTCAATCTGGAGGGCAAAGTTAGAGTTTGTTTATATTTTTCCCAGATTTGCTCATTATTTAATTGTAAATTATTTATAATAGTGATCATAGCTTTGAAATTTTAGACGTTAATCAGTTTCAAGCAATAGCGATCGCAAAAGGAAAAGACAACCCAGAATATAAGACACAAGACTTTGTTTTCTAGTTTTAGGAGTTCGGAGTTCGGAGTTCGGAGTTCGGAGTTCGGAGGCTCGATATTAGGTGTACATATTGAGTCCGAGAAACGCTAGAAAAGTCAGCAATAATTCATTATATATGTTTTTTTCTCAATAGTTTATAATTTTATAGGTATCTAGTTTTTTTCTTTATGACCTCTTTTTATTCTTCTATTTATGGTTTCGCATTACATACCACCAGTTCACAATTAGGACTAAGTTTAAGTGATTTTAGTACAGAAACTTATACAAAAACTTGGGATTTAGATCGACAATTATCTAATTATTTACATCAACATTTACAAGAATTTATTCAACCAAAAAATTGGCAAGATTTTCATTTTCTTGCTGTAGCAAAAGGACCAGGAAGTTTTACCAGTAATCGCATTGGTATGGTAGCAGCTAGAACTTTAGCCCAACAATTAAACATTCCTTTATTTGGTATTTCTAGTTTAGCTGCTTTTGCTTGGTTTAACCAGAAAAATTATACAATTAATGAGCCTATTTTTGTACAGATGAAAGCTTCAAGAGGTCAACTTTATGGAGCCATTTATTACAAAAATAAACAAGAAAATGGCTTAGATATTATTGTCAATGATGCGGTAATGATGCCCGAAGACTGGGAGAAAACTTTACAAGATTTAAACCTATCTTGTCAACCCTTAATTACCCCATCAAAACTAGGAATGACAGCTAGTTCAATCTTAGAATTGGCTTATTATCAATGGCAACAAGGAAAACGTCCCCATTGGTCAGAAGTTATTCCTTTTTATGGAATGTCTGTTGTTTAACACATTCCCTAAAAAGGTGGGTTAGCAATTAACGAAGTCAGAAGTCAGAAGTCAGAAGTCAGAAGTCAGAAGTTGTTTTTGAAACAGAGATTTATGCTCTGCTTCAAAAACTATGCGCCTTAAAAGGCGGGGTTTTAGACCCAACTATTTTCGATAATTAATAATTATTAATTGCTGAACATAACTACGGGAGAGCAAAATTTAAAACGTTGTTGGTTGACGCATCAAATCACTAATAGTTAAACCAACTTGAGGACTACCTTTAAAAACACTACCCACATCAAACTGTTGTAAATGAACTTTAGCAATATGATAAACATCTTCTGGCAAAGGAATATAACCTGCTTCTGCTACTAATTCCGGAGCCTTATTTAAATAGTATTCCACAAAAATCTCTAAAGCAGGATTTTCTTGGGCCCGTTTAGCGTTAACGTAGAGAAACAAAGGACGGGATAAAGGAGCATATTCTTCATTTTCTACGGTATCGGGAGAGGGAAGCACCCCACCATTCCCATTATCGATGGCAACAGCTTTGAGTTTATCTTGGTGTTGCTGATAATAACCATAGCCAAAATAAGCAATGGCGTTAGGATCTTGAGAAAACCTGGTTACTAATACCTCATCATCCATGCTTTTTACATAGTCTTGACGACTGGCTCCAGTTTCTCCCACGATCGCTTTGGTAAAATAGTCGTAGGTTCCTGAAAGTTGATCTGGCCCGTACAAGGTTAAGGGACGATCTGGATAACTGCTATCCACTTGATTCCATTGGCCAACCTGATTTTCTGCTGCTGGTTCCCAGAGGGTTTTTAGTTGCTCAACTGTTAAAGTTTCGGACCAATTATTATTCGGGTTCACTACAACGGTAATGGCATCAAAGGCAATAGGAAGCTCTATATAACTAATTTCATTATTTTTACAAGTTGCCATTTCCTCCTGAGAAATGGGGCGAGACGCTGCACTGATATCTGTTTCCCCTGCACAAAATTTCTGAAAACCTCCCCCTGTTCCTGAAAATTCCCCTTCTATCTTAAGCTCTTTAATAGATTGGTTGGCAGCTTCGCTTTTATAGGTTTCCAAAACAATCTCCGTGATGGGAAAAACCGTACTAGAGCCATCAATCTTAATGGGTTTAACGGCTGATTCAGGAACGGAACCACAAGCTGCTAATAAGGTGGAAGAGGCCACAGCCATGCCCCAAGTTCTGCCCTTGAAAATTTTGTGAATATTCGTTATCATCTGTAGTTTTACCTTTTTAAAATAACAGCTATTAGGGTTGAGTGTAGAAAACTAACTTAACTCTAATTGTAAAGATTAACCTCTCCTTAGCCATTCCTTATTGCCAATTTTTCCTAAACAAAGGTTACTCTTACCTAAGAATAAGCCAATAATAATCGTTGATTGCCCCTCATTTCCCAAAAATTAATCTTTTCTTTATCAACGTCTTTTTAAGAATAGAAAAAAAGTCTTAAATTTTCATGTTTTATAACTTTCTTAACCTAATGTTTACCAAAAATTGTTAGATTCTGCTTTAAGATTTATTTTAGTTTACCCAATTAGCAAAAAAGACCTATGTTCACAACTGTGAAATCAAGTAAACGCACCATAATAACATCCCTATCAATTCTGAGTTTAGCGGTCAGTTTGGGAGCTTGTGGTGGCGGTTCTTCTGATACTGGCACTGCCCCTAGTGGTGGTGGTAACCAAGGCACAACTACAGCTTTAAACCCTCCCCTAGATGGTGATGTGGCTTTAACTGGTGCCGGTGCCTCTTTCCCAGCCCCCCTATATCAAAACTGGTTTGTGCAACTCAACACAGCAGTCCCCAAATTAAAAGTTAACTATCAGTCCGTTGGTAGTGGTGCTGGTGTGGAACAGTTTACCCAAGGAACCGTTGACTTTGGGGCTAGTGATGTGGCCATGACAGACGAAGAAATTGGCAAAATCGAAAGAGGAACAATTTTACTCCCCGTCACTGCTGGTAGTATCGTGATGGCTTATAACTTACCTGGATTAGAGGGACTGAAACTCTCAAGAGACGCTTACGTTGGTATTTTCAAAGGGGATATTACCAACTGGAATGATCCCAAAATTGCTGAAGCTAACCCTGATTTAGAACTACCAAATCAACCAATCACCGTAGTTCACCGTTCCGATGGTAGTGGTACCACTGGGGTATTTACCAAGCATCTCAGTTCTATCAGCCCAGAATGGGAAGCTTCCATTGGTCAAGGTAAAAGTGTGGAATGGCCTACAAACAAAGGTAAATTTATTGGTGGTAAAGGAAACGAAGGGGTAACCGCTTCTATTCAACAGAATCAAGGTTCTATTGGCTACATTGAGTATGGTTACGCCAAACAAAATAGTATCCCTGTAGCAACCCTACAAAATTCCTCTGGTAACTTTATTGTTCCTACCGATGACAGTGCTTCGGCAACTTTAGACGCTGTTACCCTACCTGAGAATTTACGGGCATTTATCACCGATCCCGAAGGAGATAATTCTTATCCCATCGTTACCTACACTTGGATTTTAGCCTACGAAAACTACGACGACCCCCAAAAGGCGATCGCAGTAGAAAGCATGATCCAATACGCTTTAACCGAAGGACAAGAACAAAGCAAGGCATTAGGTTATGTTCCCTTACCTCCTAGTGTGAGAGAAAAAGTAGCTGCTGCTGCTGATGTCATTAGTCCTGATTATGAAATTAAATTGAACTAATTAATGACATAATTAAGTTGTTAATTTTTCCTCATACTCAAATACTTTCGTTCTTTACTCCCTTTTTTTACTGTTGTTTTCGCCAGCAATATAACTTGCTTGATTCATCGTGACTGCATCATCTTCTAGACGACAAACAGGCGTGGGCTCTCGCTCTACAATTGAGAAAACCGTTGATAATTGGTTTATTTGGGTAACTTTAGGCTTTGCCCTTGGTATTGGTTTAATTCTCTTTTCCATAGCTTGTATCATCACCTGGCGTGCTTGGCCAGCTATTCAAGAATACGGTTTAGGTTTTCTCTTTAATAGTTCTTGGAACCCGGTTAAAGGCCGAGAATCTTACGGAGCATTACCTGTTATTTACGGAACCTTAGTTAGTTCTTTAATTACTCTAATTATTGCAGTTCCTTTAGGCATTGGAACAGCTATATTTTTAACTGAAAACTTTATCCCATTAAAATTTCGTACACCCTTAGTTTTTTTAGTAGAACTATTAGCAGCCATTCCTAGTGTAGTTTATGGACTATGGGGGATTTTCGTTTTAATTCCTTTGGTTCAACCCTTTTCTCAGTTTCTCCATAATACTTTTGGTTGGATACCTTTTTTTAGTACCCCTCCGGCTGGTGGGCCAGGAATGTTTCCTGCTGGGATTGTACTTTCAATCATGATTTTACCGATTATTACGGCTATTTCCCGTGACTCTTTAGCTTCTTTACCCCCTGAGTTACGACAAGCTTCTTTAGGGTTAGGGGCAACTCGTTGGGAAACTATTTTCAGAGTCTTAATTCCGGCTGCCTTTTCGGGTATTGTTGGGGGTATTATGTTAGCTTTGGGTAGGGCAATGGGAGAAACCATGGCTGTTACCATGATTATCGGGAATGTCAATAGAATTACCCGGATTTCTATCTTAGAACCTGCTAATACCATCTCATCTTTAATCGCTAACCAGTTCGCAGAAGCTTCAGGAATGCAGGTTGCTGCCCTTATGTATGCAGGGTTAGTGTTAATGCTATTAACCTTAGTTGTCAATGTGGCTGCGGATTATATCGTTAGTCAGGTTCGGGCAAAATATTAGTAATAAGAGTTCGGAGTTCGGAGTTCGGAGTTCGGAGTTCGGAGTTCGGTAATCAACTATTAGTTATATAATTATGGAAAGTCAAGGATTAAGTCTGAAAAAAAAGCCTACTTCTCCCCGTTCCTTATTTGATAGTTTCTGGACGGGTGTGGCTTCGTTATGTATGATTATCACCCTAATTCCTTTATTTGCGGTGTTAGCTTTCGTTACAGTCCAAGGGGCTTCTCAAATCAATTTAGACCTATTTACTAAGTTACCACCTCCTCCTGGTCTTTCGGATGGGGGTATTGCTAATGCTATTATTGGGACCTTAGTTACAGTATCTATCGCTACCTTAATTGCTGCTCCTTTTGGAGTCATAAGCTGCGGATAACCTCTCAGAATTTAGCGGTGATAACCAGGTTGCCAAATGGGTACGGTTTGCTACTAATGTATTAAGTGGGGTTCCTTCTATTATTACTGGAGTCTTTGCCTACGGTTTATTAGTGGCTACGGGAATTGTGGGATTTTCTGCGATCGCAGGTGGTGTTGCTTTATCGGTGTTGATGTTACCCACCATTGTCAGAACGACTGATGAAGCTTTACAGATTGTTCCCCAAAATGTACGCTGGGCGGCCTTTGGTATCGGGGCTTATAATTACCAAACGGTGTTAAAAGTGGTCTTACCTGCTGCCATTCCTTCTATTTTAACAGGGGTAACTTTAGCCATTGCTCGTGCTGCTGGAGAAACAGCCCCGCTTATTTTTACGGCACTTTACTCCAATTTCTGGCCAAGTGCGCCACCAAAAGGACTTCTAGAACCTATTGCCACTTTATCAGTGTTGGTTTATAACTATGCTATTGTACCGTTTAAACCTCAACAAGAATTAGCTTGGGCAGGGTCTTTAATTTTAGTGTTATTGGTGTTAGTTACCAGTGTTGCAGCACGTTTAGCTACTCGTCAGAAAACCTATTAATCTGAGTTAGGAGTTAGGAGTTCAGTAATTTTCGAGGACAAGATTATGATGGAAAATATGGAACAAGATAAGGTGCCAGCAGAAAACCTAGAGACTGTTTTTTCAGTGGATCACGTCGATATTTTTTATGGAAATTATCGGGCTGTTCGTGATGTTACTTTTACCATTCCTAAAAACAAGGTAACTGCTTTTATTGGTCCTTCTGGCTGCGGAAAAAGTACCATTTTACGCTGTTTTAATCGACTTAACGATCTAATCGAAATCTTTAGCTTAAAAGGAAAGATAAACTATCACGGACAAGATTTATACGCCCCTGATATCGATCCCATTGAGGTAAGAAAACGGATCGGTATGGTTTTTCAAAAACCCAATCCTTTCCCAAAAACTATCTATGATAATATTGTCTACGGTGCTAGGGTTAATAACTACAAAGGAGATTTAGATGAGTTAGTAGAAACCTCCTTAAGACGGGCAGTTTTATGGGATGAAGTTAAGGATAAATTGGGAGAAAGTGGCTTTTCCTTATCAGGGGGACAACAACAAAGATTGTGTATTGCTCGTACAGTTGCTGCTCAACCAGAAGTAGTTTTAATGGATGAACCTTGTTCCGCATTAGATCCAATTTCTACCCTAAAAATTGAAGAATTAATGCACGAATTAAAGGAAAATTATACCATTGTAATTGTTACCCACAATATGCAGCAAGCGACACGGGTAGCTGATTATACCGCATTTTTTAACGCAGAAGCTACGGATAAGGGTAGTAAAGTGGGTTTTCTAGTTGAATACGATCAAACAGAGAACATTTTTGGTAATCCCAAACATCAAGACACTAAAGATTATGTTAGTGGACGTTTTGGTTAATTTTTAGAAATTTATTTTGACTTAATTATTGAGGTAAAAGGCATGATGACTGATGTGGCAACAGACACCGTATTAAAAATAGAAAACTTAAATGTTTTCTATGGTTCCAATTTAGCAGTTAAAGAGGTAAGTTTAGATATTCCTCTCAATAAGGTTGTGGCGTTTATCGGTCCTTCTGGATGTGGAAAAAGTACAGTTTTACGCTGTTTAAATCGGATGAATGATCTCATTCCCTCTGCTAGAATTGATGGAAAAATAACCTTTCATGGTAACGATATTTACGCTAAACAAGTTGATCCCGTAGACTTACGTTGTCGCGTTGGGATGGTGTTCCAACAACCTAATCCTTTCCCGAAATCTATTTATGAAAATATCGCTTTTGGGGCTAGATTAAATGGGTTTAAAGGAGATATGGCGGAGTTAGTAGAAACCTCTCTCAGAAAGGCATCTGTATGGGATGAAACCAAAGACAAATTACATCAAAGTGGGTTAGCTTTGTCTGGGGGACAGCAACAAAGATTATGTATTGCTCGTACCATCGCAGTTAAACCAGATGTTATCTTAATGGACGAACCTTGTGCCGCATTAGATCCAATTTCTACCCTAAAAATTGAAGAATTAATCCACGAATTAAAAAAAGAATATACCATTGTTATTGTTACCCATAATATGCAGCAAGCATCACGGGTATCAGATTTAACCGCATTTTATAACGCAGAAGCTACCGATAAGGGGAGTAAGGTAGGTTATTTAGTAGAATATGACAAAACTGAGGTAGTGTTCCAAAATCCCGCTCAAAAAGCTACTAGAGACTATGTTAGTGGAAGGTTTGGGTAAATAATTAACAATTAACAGTTAACAATTAATAATTGTCATTGGTGAGGAACGAAGAATCTCCTTAACTTCCTAAGCATAATTATTGTCTCTGTACTGAGGTTAGTGAGCAGGATGCTCACACTCCCCATAACCCAATCACCCAGTCACCCTTGACTTATTGGGAAACATAGGATAAGGTTTCGTCAGTAAACCGTCTTACTCCTATTAGAACTTTCCTAAATTCCTAGCTATATTTTTGAGTAAACAAGTGAGGTAGTGAAGGAAACATTAGAATTATGCGCTTAAATCGTTCTTGGCTCCCAACTTTAGCTATTTTCGTCACTACATCTTTAACTGGAATTAATTCTAGTTTCGCTAACGAATTACAACCCCTTTTTGATAATCCTGAACCTATTTCCGTTCCAGAGGAACCGTTCTCCGTTCCCAACCAAGGTATTCCTGTCCCAGATGGCCCTATCGAAATTTATGTTCCCCCCCCAGAAAATAATAATTCTGGAACTTGTGCAGCTTTAATTAAACCAGCTATTGATAGTGTTATTAGTCCTCACCAAAAACATTGGGGAGTTTTAGTAGAAAAATTAGAGGATGGGACACTTTTATACACCCACAATGCGGATAGACATTTTATCCCTGCTTCTAATACTAAAATCTTTACCACGGCCGCTGCCTTACAATTAAAAAGTCCTCAATCGAAAATTCGCTCAAAGTCTCTACAATCTTGGGTTAATGTTACCAATATTAGAAGTAATAACTATTATGCTGACATCCTTCTCCGTCATATTGGGGGACAACAAGCAGTTAAAAGTGCTTTAGGAAAATTAGGGGTTGACCCCAGTGATTTTCGTCAGGTGGATGGCTCGGGGTTATCTCGTCGTAATGTGGCTACTCCTCGCTCTTTGGTAACCACTTTACGAGCGATGTACTATACACCCCAACGAGACGTATTTTACGCATCTTTACCCGTTGCAGGATCAACGGGAACCCTTCGCAACCGTATGAAGGGTACACCTGCACAGGGAACCGTTTATGCTAAAACGGGTACATTACGGGGGGTAAGAGCCTTATCTGGCTACATGAAACATCCTCATTTCGGAATGGTAGTCTTTAGTATCTTAGCCAATAATCCCAATGTTTCCGGTTCCTCTTTGATCCGTTCCATTGATAAAATTGTTCTGCAACTGAGTACCATCCGTCCTTGCGATTGAGAAATCTTAAGAAAATCTGTTGCTAACTGTTGTCAATAAGCAAGAATTGTTGCAAATTGTCCTCAAAAAAGACTATAATATTTAATTAATAGTATTAGTATAGAGCAATTTGCTATGTCTTCCTATACAACGAATTCCCTGAAAGCCGAGTTAAATGCTAGAGGTTGGCGTTTGACTCCCCAAAGGGAAAAGATACTGCACGTCTTCCAAAATCTCCCTAGGGGGAATCATTTGAGTGCTGAGGAATTGTTTGAATTACTGGAGGAAAGGGGAGAAACAATTAGTTTATCCACTATTTATCGCAGTGTTAAGTTGATGTCTCGTATGGGAATTTTGCGAGAGTTAGAATTAGCAGAGGGACATAAACATTATGAATTAAACCATCCTCATCCAAATCATCATCATCACATGGTTTGTATTCAATGTAATCGCACCATTGAATTTAAAAATGATTCTATTCTTAAACAGAGCTTGAAACAGTGCGAAAAAGAGGGTTTTCAATTGATCGATTGTCAGTTAACCGTAATGACTATTTGTCCCGAAGCAATACGCATGGGTTGGCCGTCTTCTCTTCCCAGTAATTGGATGTGTACTCGCACTATTTCTGATGAACATAGTCATGATTCCCATGATCATGCCCATGAGACAGAATAAGAAGACTAAGCTGATGTTCCCCATTGAAAGGCTAAAGCTTTCTTTTTCATCATTTGAAATATATTATAAAAGCCATTGGCACGGGATGGTGTTAAGCTAACATTAAGTCCTGTTTCTTCGATAAAATCAGGGGTAACTTCTATGATCTCATTAGGAGTTAACCCATTTAATCCTTCAATTAAAAAAGCAACTAAACCTTTCACTAATTGAGCGTCGGAGTCGCCTTTGTACCAAATTTTACCGTCTTTCAAGTCTGCTGTAATGTAAACTTGAGAGACACATCCTTGAACCTTATTCTCTTCTACTTTGCTATCTTCTGGCATTGCTTCTAACTTTTTACCATACCAAAGTAATTGTTCATAGCGTTTTTTGGGATCTGAACGCTTTTTGAATTTTTCGACAATGCGGGCTAAGTTAGGGGGTAAAGTGTTCTCTGATGATGACATAGATCAATAATAAAAACTGGGAATAGATGATTTTTAACTCAACATTAATTCTAGCAAATTTTTCTTGTCAATATCAAGGGATTAGCAGATGAGTCAGTGATTATTCATAAAATATTAATGATGACTTCGTTATTTGTACTAAGGTATTCTTAGATTTTCTGGTACAATTAAAGGACGATGATTAATCAAGTCAAACCTCAGCAAATTAAGCAACTATCTATTTTAGAAGATGATAATTATCAAGATGGTTTAAAACCGTCTCCTGTACTAAAATGGGCGGGTGGCAAAACTCAACTATTACCAGAAATAAAAAAACAGTACCCTCAACAACTTCAACAAGGGAAAATTAAAACCTACATAGAGCCTTTTTTTGGTGGTGGTGCGGTATTTTTTGATATTTATCATAACTTTGAAATTGAACAAGCTTATCTGTTTGACAAAAATATAGAGTTAATCATTCTTTATAAAGTAATACAAAATGATGTTAATGCTCTGATTGAAGAATTATCAATTTTAGAAAGTAAATATCTTACTTTGGATACTGAGAACAGAAAAGAGTTTTATTATCAATTGAGAGATGATTATAATACTTTTGATAAACAAACTGATGCTAATAATTATAGACAAGAATGGATAAACCGAGCAGCTTATACAATCTTTCTGAATAAAACTTGTTTTAATGGGTTGTATAGAGTAAACAGTAAGGGATATTTTAATGTGCCAATGGGTCGTTATAAAAAGCCTAAGATACTGAATCAAGATAATTTAATTGCTGTTCATGAGTCGTTTAAAATTGTTGAAATTCAACACACAGATTTTGCAGAAGTTCTGAATTATGCTGATGAATCTACCTTTATTTATTACGATCCTCCCTATCGTCCCATTAGTGAAACTTCAAATTTTAATTCTTATAGTTCCTTAGAATTTAATGATGATGAACAAAAAAGATTAAGAGATGTTTTTACAAAGACATCAAAACAAGGTGCATTACAAATATTGAGTAATTCCGATCCCACTAATTATATTGACGATCCTTTCTTTGATGAATTATATCAGGATTTTAATATTAGTCGTATTTTAGCATCAAGGATGATTAATTCTAAGGGTAAGAAGCGTGGGAAAATTAGAGAAATTTTAGTTAACAATTACTAAAAAAATGAAATATAGTTCTATTTTTTCTGATATCATTGATTGTGGTAATTCTGAACAAGTATTTGATTATCTTATTCAGACTCTAAAGGAATCTATTGTAAAATGGAATTATTTTATCAACTGGGAAAAAGTCAATGATAACTTTCGAGATATAGAAATTAGTCTGAATTTATTAAACTACTTAGGGTTTGCTGAAAAAGTTTCTCCAAAATTTATGCCACTTTTGACCAAAAATTTTCTGACAAATCAATAAGTTTTAGTACATAAAAATTGTTGAAAGTATAATCAAAATTAATGAAAGGCGGTTTGATGAGTTCCCCTGTTCTATTATTAGTAAATAAGGACAAAAAAAGCGACAAAAACTGCCTCAGAAGTTTAGAAAGATTGACAACTAAAAATGTAATAGCAATAGATGTAATGGAGGTTTCAGGGAGTTTTGTCATCACGAGATTTAGGCTAAATCTTCGTTTAGCTTGTCCAAACTTTCCCTCAATAGCATTACGGAAGCATTCATCGGAGTGGGCTTGTTTCTTTTCTTCTTCACTGACATTTTTCGGAGGTCTTCCTAACTTCGGACCACTGATTCTTATCCCTCTTTCCTTACACCAATTTCTGTTTTCCCTAGTTCGATAAATTTTATCTACATGGACGGATTCGGGATAATAGCCAAACGTTTCTTTATACTTTTCTACTTGTTCTTTTAAATGACAAGATTCATTGAAGTTTTCCCAACTTATTTTGTCTAGAAACACATAGTTATCTACACAGCTTACTGAGAGTTTAGCTCCAAACTCTATTGGTTTTCCTGCTTTTCCCCTCACTATTGGACGAATATGCGGTTGAGTTAAACTTACAATTCTTTGAGGAACACTCTGGGTCTTATTCTCCCACATTGACTGTTGTTGTTCATAAACTTTTTTGATAGTCTCTAGACAATTTTTCTGTCTTTTACTCAGATTTTCCAGGGAAGCCCCAGCTTGAATTAAGTCTTCTATATTTCCTAAATTTTTCTTAAGGTATTTTAACTGTTTCCCGATAGCTTTTCTTCTTTCTTGATAAGATATTTTTCGTTTTTAGCTACTTTTAAGTATTCCTTTCTAGCAATTATTCTAGAAGTTCTCGGCTTTTTTCTCAATTTTACTCTTAATGGTTTATAAAGATTATCTATTATTCTTTCTGTCTCAATTCTGGCTTGATTTAATATGCCTAAATCCGTTGGGTATTTGATGTCTGCTGGCGCACAAGTCGCATCTAAAATTAGTTTACCTTTATTTTTTATTTTTTCTCCTTTTTATTGGAGACAATCCTTTTTTTTTACTTCTTTATCACTCTTGTCTATTTCTCTTTTTACTATTTTTTTATTGATTTTGTTTATCAATTCTCCATCAATTCTTTTCCTAAAATGAACTAGCATTGAAGATTCCAGTGGTGGCTCTTGTTGATAACAATTTAAACCTATAAAGTATTGTAGATAGGGATTTTCTCTAATCTGTTCTATAGTTTCTCTATCACTTGTTCCTAATTTTTCCTTAATAATTAATGTCCCTAATGCCATTCTAAATAGTTTGGCTGGCGCACCTTTTTCTGCTGAAAAAAGTTTAGCATATTCTTCCTCAAAATCATCCCAAGGTATCAACTCTGCCATGATTACCCAACGATTATTGGGGGACAATTTGCCCTCGAAAGGTAATTCAAATTTTTCTGGGGGCGGTAAAGGTTGCTCCTCTTTTCGATACATTTGTTCTTGACCAACAACTGGGAGGTGTTTCTACCAATTATAGCGGTTTGTAGCCGACAAAGCTGATCTTTTTTGCGATCGCGAATATGGGTGTAACCTTTTAAAGAATAGGGTTTTGCTTTTATTCAGCAAACCCCAATTAGGAATTTTAGAAGCATTAATTCTAGATAAAAATCTAAATAAAAAAAGAGAGGTTACTAAACCCCTCAAAAATTAATAATTATGGATAGTAAAACCTTAACGATCTACAGAACCCATAATGACATCAATACTACCTAAAATTGCCATAATATCAGCAACTTTTACCCCTTTGAGTAAGTGAGGTAAAATTTGTAAATTATTAAAGTCAGGGGCGCGAATTTTCCAACGCCAGGGGAAGGGATCATTACTACCCACAATAAAGATTCCTAGTTCCCCTTTACCGCTTTCCATGCGTACATAATGTTCCCCTTCAGGAATTTTAAAAGTCGGAGCAACTTTTTTAGCTATATGTTGATAATCAAAACTATTCCATTCGGACTTTTTCCCTTCCATCATGCGCTTAGCTTCCAGGTTTTCATAGGGACCCCCTGGAATAGCTTTTAACGCCTGACGAACAATTTTAACCGACTCACGCATTTCCCGAATACGGATCAAATAACGGGCGAAACAGTCTCCGGCGGTTTCCCATTGTACTTCCCAGTCGAAGTCATCGTAACATTCGTAATGGTCCACCTTCCGCAGATCCCATTGAACCCCGGAACCCCGTAACATTGGGCCAGACAGTCCCCAGTTAATCGCTTCTTCGCGAGTAATGGTTCCTATCCCTTCCACACGACGGCGGAAAATAGGGTTATTGGTGATCAACTTCTCGTATTCATCCACTTTGGGGTCAAAATGGTCACAGAAGTCTTCACACTTATCGATCCAACCGTAGGGTAAATCTACAGCTACCCCACCAATGCGGAAATAATTGTTATTAATTAAGCGCATTCCCGAGGCTGCTTCCCAAAGATCATAAATCATTTCCCGTTCACGGAAAATGTAGAAAAAGGGAGTTTGTGCGCCAACATCAGCCAAAAAGGGGCCTAACCACAGTAAATGGTTAGCAATGCGGTTGAGTTCCAACATAATGACCCGAATATATTGGGCCCGTTTAGGAACTTTGACATCCGCTAATTGTTCGGGGGCGTTAACGGTGATCGCCTCGTTGAACATTCCTGCTGCATAGTCCCAACGACTAACATAGGGAACGTACATAACGTTGGTGCGATTTTCCGCAATTTTTTCCATCCCTCGATGAAGATACCCGATCACGGGTTCACAGTCTACCACGTCTTCTCCGTCTAAAGTGACGATTAGACGTAATACCCCGTGCATTGAGGGATGATGAGGTCCCATGTTCAAAACCATGGGTTCGGTTCTAGTTTCTATTTTCGACATAGGGTGATCACTTAACCGTCATCTTTATTACATAGGATAACGTCTTTTGAGCAAGTTCACAGCAATAAAGAAGTGATAGTTGTCTTATTCTTCAAATAAATTGCTTAATCTTTCCACTTCGCTTTGTGCGGTGTACATAGGGGAACCGGATAAAATACCAGTTACATTACGGAAAGGTTTACCTATGTGCATTCCTTTATCATCAATAGAAAATTCTCGAATATCTTTATCGTGCATAGAACCGCGCATTTTTAAAACAGTGACACCCCGACGCATTTCCCCGTACATTTCCACGTAACGCAGGAGAATAATTGAATCTGTGATGGTAGAAATATGAGCCTCGGTAATAGAAGATCCCCCCAATAAAGTCGGGGTGGTAGAAGTGAATAAACCTCCGATTTCTTGTTGTTTAATAAAAGAAGTTAAACCAATGATAAACTCACGAAACCCTTTTAAAGTAGAAACCCGTTCTAAAGCGGATAAACTATCCACCGCAACACGGTTCGGCTTAAAGCTTTCGATAGTTTCCTTCATATTGATCAAATGATTTTCTAACCCTGTGGTTTCCGGGTAACGGCAGACTACCTTTAACTTACCTTCCTTTTCCATTTGTTGAAAATCTACACCCCAACCGATGGCATTACGAAATAGTTGTTCTCGGCTTTCTTCAAAAGCAAAAATTAAACATCGTTCCTCATTGATAACCCCACCGGCCATAAATTCCGTCACCATTAAGGTTTTTCCGGTTCCTGTGGCCCCTGAAACTAAAATAATGGAGTCTCGGAAAAATCCGCCCCCACACATACGATCCAACTCTTCACTACCGGAAGTGATGCGAATGTTAGAGGATTTTTGTTCTAATTCGATGGCAGATAAGGGAATAATGACCACACCACGACCAGGAACAATAGTAAAGGGATATTCTCCTTTTTGGTGATCTGTCCCCCGATATTTCAAAATTTCGATGGTACGACGGCGTTTTTCATCCGCTAAGACATTGCGTAAGATGACCACATTATCGGCCACAAATTCTTCCACCCCAAAACGACTAATATCCCCATATTCTTCCGTTCTTTCCGCCGTCATAATCGCAGTTACACCTAATTCCCGTAAAGCGGAGGCCATACGAAAAAGATCGCTTCTAACTTCTGCGCTATCGCTTAAATGGCTAAAAATTGCCCCTAAAGAGTCCAGAGACACCCGTTGGGCGTTATATTTACGAATAGCAAACTCGATACGGGCAATTAAGGCACCGAGATCGTAGTCTCCTGTCACCATCATCCGTTCTCCGGGTTGAGGAGAGGCATCCACAAAAGCCCATTTTCTCTCCATTTCCCATTCAGCAATATTCCAGCCAAACCCTCGCATATTGCGGCGTAAAGCTTTGGGTGGTTCCTCAAAAGTTACAAAAACCCCATTTTCCCCTCGTTTAATCCCTTCTGCTAAAAACTGACAAGCAAAAACGGTTTTAGAACTTCCGGCGGTTCCGGCAACTAAGGTGGCCCGTCCTTTGGGGAGTCCCCCTTCAGACAAAAAATCAAACCCTGGAATGGAGGTTTCTAATTTCTCAATATAGTCTAGTTCGTTTTCTGGTGTCATTCGTGTTTTTGTTGGGAATAGAGGGTTAGAGTGGAAGTCAGGAGTTGACTGACATTTTTGTTAATTGTTCATTGTTTATTTTGCCTGTTTGTTTGTCTATTGCCAAGAAATATTAGTTAGTTTTTATCTTCTGAGACTAAATCTAACCCTAAGAGGACTTTTTGCGTGTTGGACATATCCCCGATAATACGTTGTAAGGGTGGAGGTAACTGTTTAATTAGGGTTGGGGTAACTAAAATTTTTTCTTTCTCGGCGGTTTGGGGTTGTTCAAGGACATCGATGATTTCTATGGTGTATTGATCTTGCAACTCTTCATGACAGATACGAAATAAGTTGGCGATCGCCCGTTGAGAGTTAATAGTGTTACCTGTAATGTAGAGTCTGAGTAGATATTTGTTCATGCTGCTTATGGATAATCTTTTCTGGAGGAAAGGTTAATATTACTCAACCCTATATAATATTTGCGATAAAAAGAAGCTAAATACCCCATTAATTCTAATATCATTAGTCTTCCTTCTACAACATAAGCTTGAGCTTTAGCCACAGAAGCGTCTTTACTTTTTTCTTTTAAAACTTTTGTATGAATTTCGATGGTATCTCTAGGACTTGCTTTGAGAAAACCCATTTTGTCCCCTAAACTTCGGAGTTGTTCGGAGATATTATGATCTACTTTATAGATTCTTTGCTCTAGAGATAATTCTAATAATTTACCGTAGGTTTCTACTAATTCATCAAAAACATCAGGTAAGCTTTCTTGTAGGGGATATGATCCAAATAATCGGGCAGTGACACTGGTTTGTCCACTGGATTTAATCAGAGCATCAAGATCGGCAAACTCCTGCGCTTGATTGATTTTTTGTTCTTGCTGGTTTATTTTGACACGATATTTTTGTCGTTCAATACCTAAGCGAATCTCATAGATTAAGAGATTACTATCGAGGTTTTTGATTTGTAAATAACCATCAGCACCTAACTGAAAAGACTTTACAACTGCCCCCTCCCCTTGCCCATCCATTTTTACAATAATCGGAGTGTTGCTTACTTCTTCTCTCAGTTTGATTAGGGTGTGTAACCCCCGACTATCTGGCAAGTCTAGGTCTAGTAAAATTACATCAAACTGGTGAGCTTCTAAGAAAGTTAAACTTTCCTTTAAAGTCTTAGCACAAGTTACGGGAAAAGTCAAGCCTTTTGCTAGGGAACTATGTTGACTTTTAGAGAATAAATCCTGCAATAGTTCAATACTTTCTAATTTATCTTCTATTAATAAGACACGACAAATATCATTGGCCATTGTTAAGGATAAGTTTTTCTGTCAACTTTTTGCTTAGGAGACCTATTGGTGAGTTAATCCGCTCAGGTTACCTTAGTTTCGTGTTAGGAGTTGGGAGCAGAGGCCAATAAATTTGCTTATATCGAACTTAGCTGAGATCCTCTCCTACCACGATCATAGTCGATTTTGGCTTAATTCATCAACTACGTGCCGAATCAAGCTAGTTATCAATTCTTTTTAGTCAGAAAAATAATTGATAGTCCGATAACAACAATGCCAATCAAATTGGAAGATTCTGGTATTTCGGGTGCAGATTCCGGTTCATCTGATTGAGCGATTATGTAGAAATCGGTACTATCGGAATTAATCCTTAGTAGATCATCTGTTGCCCGTGGTGGAGTAACCAAAACCTGAATCAGTAAGCTAGTCATCAGAATCATGACTGGTTTACATGGAAATATTTTTCTTAACATTTTTTTCAGTTATTCCCAAATCGACAACTTTATTAATATCAATCTTATCTTGCCGCAAATTGTCTTAAAAATTAGTTAAATAGGGTAAATTTCCGTAATAATACGCTATTGTGGCCAGAGAAAGTACAAAAATTTGCGAGTATACTATGACTGTTGACCAACTACTATTACTGATTGCTTTATTAAGCCCAGGAATTTTATTATCTGCCTTAGTAATGGGAAGCTTTGCTAAAGGTGGCTAAGCCCCTAACAGGAGGTATCAGAGGGCAAGATTGCTGAATCTTCTCCCTCTGATAAGATACCCTCGTTACCCTCAATCTTCTTCTGTTTGTTCATGGGATTGATTGGGGGAAATAGAATCGACGTTGGATAAGTTAGCTTCGAGATTCTTCCGTTGTTCCATTTGACTGAGAAAATATCCAGTCATCATAGCTGAAGCGAGAAGATTAGCTAAATTTTCGCGATCGGTGGTCACTTGAATGTTGAACTCTTCCAAGGGGAGCATTCCCACCAAGCCTTCTACATTCTGGGTAATGATTTGCTGAATCTCAGGACTAGCGGATTGAGCAATACGAGAGAGGGTATCAGGATGTTGTTGTTGTAGATATTGAATGAGGGTGTTTACGTTTTGTTCTTCTGGCTCGGAAGCGAAAAAATCAAAGTTGAATACCATTAGAACTCCAAAATTGGGGTTGACTTATGTTCCAATTATATACCCATACTTTTTTACCGAAATGATACGGGAGCATCAAAGCCATAGTGCCGCTACGGGTCAGTCAAAAGGCACTCATGCACTCATGCAAAAAGATGGATTGGCAAGGATTTCAGGATTTTGTTACCGAAAATAATTGGGTCTAAACCCGCATTTCTCACAAACTGATCAGTAATCAGCTAGAGGTTAGATGTGCCATTTTAAGCGATCGCTTAAAATGGCACACTGTTATTTTTTACTCGCCCCTCAAATCAAGGTTTAACTCAGACTACATAATGGTTTGAGTTTTATAGCAATTATCTTCTTGACTTAGCTAGATTACAGTTTCAGGTTTTCAAAATCGCCTCAGTCGATTGACGAAAGGATGAGATCGAAACCAAACGGTTTGAGTCAGCACTCCATAAAAGGAACTGGGAACAGTCCGCCAAATCTCTCATTCGTAGGGTCTTCACATCTGAGAGCAGATGACTATTTTCACGATGACAGGCTGCAAGATGATAATTGGGAATTCTTTCACAAAGATGATGAATATTGTGATAGCCGATGTCGGCAGTAAACCATCTGAGAATAGCGGGTAATTCTAAATAACTGCTGCCCTGAACTGCACCTAGAATATAGTTCCAGTCGGCTGTTTTGTGAGCATAAGCTCCCTCAAAAATGTGCTGTACGAAAAAGAGCCAGATGAAAATCGTCGCAGAACAACTGAGTGTAATGGAGTAAATACTCCAAAACAACCCAACTCCCCATAAATGGCTCAGAAAAATCCAGCTACCAACCACACAAATATTGTTGAGCAGGAGATCCCAAAATTCAGTAGCCGACTGCCAATGTTTGGATTGGTGGGCAGATATCGTCTGTGCTAAGTTAAACTCTGAACCTTTCTTGAAATCAGTGAATATATGCTGGATAAACTCATAAACTTCCATTATTAAAATGAGCCTGGGCTTGATGGCAAGGTAGAAAAAGCCGCCAGGAATCGCCATTAATGGATGTGGCAGGAGTTCATATAGTCTTTGATTGAACGGATCGAGCTTAGAAAACTCTTCAGTAGATAAAAAATCGGCAACGCCTCGATATCGTTCCCAGTCGCCATTGGTTTTGTGATGGTAGGCATGATCTCTAGACCAGCCATATTGGGGAATTGCATTGATTACACCTAGCACGAACCCAAAAATACGGTTAGCCGATTTTGACTGAAAGAGAGAATAATGTCCGCAATCGTGCATCAAAGAGAAACAGCGAAGTGAAAAGAGAATCAGCAGAACAATGATCGGGGGGAGAAGCCATAGAGAAATAGACGCTACTTTTACCGCTAAAATCCATAAAAGAACATAAGGCACAACGGTATTGAGAATTTGATAAGTTGCCCGCAGGTTACTGCTGTTGATGTAGGTGGTCAAAACGAACTCAGCTTTATTCATGAGTGCCTCTTTGGGGGGTTAAGTTAGGTTGAAACTCTGCCCAACGGTGTTGCACCTGCGCATAACAGCCGGCAGGAGAAATCTTGAGGTTTTTTAGCAGGTTAATATAGACAACACCATTACCAAGCACCAGAAGCACAATCGCCTGAGTTGGGACATAGGTGTTAATTGCATTTAGCAATGTTGTGACGACTTCTGGTTGCAGTTCCAGCACTTGCAGGTACGCTTCTAGGTGATTTCTGATAAAGGAGATCCCTTACCATCCCCCCTAACCCCCCTTTTTAAGGGGGGAATAATTGGAAAAGCAGGTATATTCAAGTGTGGAAATCACCCTACTTGCGCTTGTGGAATGAATACTTGATCATAGGTCAAAGTATCCACCTCCCAGTCAATGCAGGAAGGGATGGTATCGACAACAGTGCATACGACCATTCCCCTGCCTGTGTTTAGATAACCGTTCCAAGCAATGTATCCGATCAATAAAAAATTTTGTTGGATGAATTGCTTTTGCCAATAGCCAAAACATCCCTGCCAGACACTATCGTGGGGTTGCATCATCCCTATCTTCATGATTTTTTCCAGTTATAAATTTTGATAATTGATCGATAAATCAATCTCTCCTTGAACTTTTCGGGTTGCTTATACCATATTTTTTAACCTAGTAATCACTTCCTCTTAAGAAGAGTAATCTGACTGAGACGAAGTTCCCAGTCCCATCACAATGCCCCAAGTCAAAGATTCCCAATTTTGAAGAAAGGAGCGAATAATAAAGCCATAAAGTTGATTAGCTAAGCGGATCGCCATGACACAGGTTAAGGGACTTCCAGAGAATCAATTCCTCAGCACAAGCTTTTAGTGCTACTGTGGAAACTGATCAATTTCAAAATACTGATGAAATTTATTGGTAACTTCGAGAAGATAAGAACGTCCGCTCTCTTGACGACGTTTACGCACAAAACCCATCTCAACTAATTCCTGAACGTGCTGATAGGCTGTACTTCCCCTTAGTTCGATTAATTCGGTCTGAACAATTGGATTTTTCAGGGCAATGGCCGCTAAGGTTCTTAAAGCACCTTTTCCGAGTTCTGCCGGAATAATATCATCGGTGAGATCATCAAAAACTGAGCGCAATTGTAGACTGTAACCTGTTTCAGTTTCTACTACTTCTAAGGCACTGTCACGATAAGCATAATCAGAAATTAACTCCATCATCGCTTCTTGTGCTGTATCTACTTCACATTCGGCACATTGAGCAATATCCATTAAGCTTAGGGGTTGACCTTTGAGATAAAGAATCGCTTCTATTTTCGTCGCTAGTTTCATCATAATCTATTCTATCTCTAATCAGAGAAAATATCGATTTCAGTAGGGTTTAGATTTAGTTCTATAGAGTGACCATATTCAATAAAATCAAGGGGTTGGGTTAAAATTTCTAGGGTTGAGTCGTCTTGAAAATGGTTCGGTTTCGTTTCAGGATGAGGATAATAAATTAGTCCAGTATATTTGCCTTTGTTGTAAATAACCTGACAAAAAGAAAATGAAAAAGTTTCTGCTGGTGAGCCAAGATTCCATTTTACAAGTTCAAAAGTATATTGAGGATTACACAGTTTAAACTTATAAGGACTAATCTTAACGTTTAAAGTTCCTGGGAAAAAAGAAGAAATGTCTAATCCTCGCTGTTTAAAGAAAGGAGTTTGCATTTCAATGGTTCCTTGAGAATAAGGACTATCTTTTGCTATTCCTGAAGCAACTTGATGGCCTTCCCTAATAGTGCCTTTAATGGTTATCCATTCTGGGGTCATGGCTGTTGGTTTGTCCAAATTCCTCTTTAAGTGTTATATTACCATAGATAATAATTTTTGATTATATTTGTTGATAAAATTTACCATACTAACTTTTTGAATAATAGTTTAATTATGGATGTTAGAACCTGCGGAATCAATTTAAACCATTGGTATGTGGTGGCACAAAGTAGAGAAATTACCACAAAACCCATAGAAGTTAAGCTATGGTATCGCTCCATTGTCCTTTATCGAGATAGTACGGGAAAAATTCATGGTTTAGATAATCGTTGTCCTCATCGTCAGGTTAAACTCAGTGAGGGTAAAGTGGTTGGAAATTCTCTGGAATGTGCTTATCATGGTTGGCAATTTAATGGCCAAGGAAGTTGTACTTTTATCCCTTATTTAAACTCGAATCTTAATGGAAAGTTTTCCAAGAATCAAGCTTTACCAAGGAGTCAGATTGAGAGTTACCCTGTCCAAGAAGACGATGGTTTTGTCTGGATATTTTTAGGAGAAAAACACCTATTAGAGTCTAAACAAGTTCAACCAATGAGTATTCCTGAATGGCAGCATCTTAATTATATTGGGACAGTTTCTGTAATCGATTGTCAGGCTCATTTTTCTTTTCTTATTGAAAATTTAATGGATATGTATCATGGACATCTTCATGATGATTATCAAGCTTGGACAGATGCCAAATTAAAAGAATTACTCACTACTGAAGAAGGAGTTAAGGGATTATACGAAGCACAAAGTTATTATAAAATTGATAAGATTTGGTCAATTTCTCAGCTATTCTTTCCTCGCTTTCGTTCTTTACATCCCGAACCTTTAATGGTTAATTATTGTTATCCTCACTGGCAATCGACTTTAGGGAAAGATTTTACAATATATTGTTTATTTTGTCCCATTAGTCTTACTCATACCAAAGCTTACTTAATTCATTTTACCTCTTTAAATGCTTTTTGGCGGTTACATAAACTACCAAAATGGTTTAGACAGTTTATCAAGGATAGACTCTATGGAACAGCACAAACCATGTTAGATGGATTGGTTGAGCAAGATATCATTATGATAGAACAAGAACAACAAGCTTATGACCAACAACTCCGAGAACCAACCTATGAAATAAACCCCACTATTCCTGCTGTTCAAAAATTTATCAAAAAACAAGCAGAAAAAGAATCAATCATAATTTAGAATTTAGAATTACCCTAGAGACTTGAAACTATTTTTTTGTGTCATTTTTGGCAAAATGTACATCAAGAGCAAAATCAAATAAAGGAAGATGGTATAATCCACAAAGATAACCAATATGACGATTATAACCAACGATGGAAAATGCCACTCCTAGTTTTATTTCTCCTCAAGTATCTAGGGAAGAATTGATATTAGAGATCCCATTAAAATTAGGTGTATTAGCATCAGGAAGTGGGACTAACTTTGAAGCGATCGCTAATGCTATCAATCAACAACAATTAAACGCGACAATTCCCCTCTTAATTTACAATAATCCTCAAGCTAAAGTCAAGGAAAAAGCAACAGCTTTAAACATTGAGTCCAAACTCCTCAATCATCGAGAATTTAAGGGACGAGAAGACTTAGATCAAGCTATTGTAGATTTGTTCAAATCTTATCAGGTTGATTGGGTAATTATGGCAGGTTGGATGAGAATTGTTACCCCAGTGTTATTAGAAGCATTTCCCAATCATGTTATCAATATTCATCCTAGTTTGTTACCTAGTTTCAAAGGAATTAAGGCAATAGAACAAGCTTTAGAAGCAAAAGTTAAAATTACAGGATGTACAGTTCATCTTGCCAGTTTAGAGGTGGATAGTGGACCGATTTTATTACAAGCAGCAGTCCCTATCTTACCTAACGATACCCTAGAGACCTTACACAATAGAATTCAAATAGAAGAACATAAAATTTTTCCCCTTGCTATTGCCTTAGCTGCTAAACTATACTATTAAGATAAACCAATAAACTATGAATTATCGTCCAGATTTTATACTATTTGCTCAACATGGATGGGCTGATACGAACGAAGAAATAAGGAAATTAGCCACTAAATTAGCCAATGATAAAACCCTGATTATTAGCCCCAATTTAGGTTGCCTAAAAACTTGGTTAAGTATGGAACCATTAATTGAGAAGGTCACTGAACAAGCTGAAGAAATTAGCCAAAAATATCCCCAAACCCCGTGGCGAATTATGGGTCACTCCATGGGGGGCTTAATTTGGCTAGAAATTCTCCATCAAAATCCCCAATGGTGGGGAAAAATTCATTCTTTGGTCTTAATTGGATCTCCCGTTGGGGGGGCAGATTTAGCCAGAATTATTGACCCATTATCCATTGGCGTTGGTGTTGCTGCCGACTTAGGAAAAAACCGCCGTTTGCAAGCAGATAGAATCACAAAAATTGTGCCAACATTAGTGATTGCCGGTAACAGTGATAATGGTAGCGACGGTACTATTCCCATTTCATCAACCAAATTAACCTATAGTTATTTTGTCTGCTTACCCAATATTTCCCATAGTCAATTAAAAAACCATCCTACCTTAGTAGATGTTATTGAAAAATTTTGGGAAACTTCTCCAACCCCGGCCTTATTTGAAAAGGATTTTCCTACAGTTTTGATCGAAAGACTACAATTAATTCCAGGGATGACCGATGCCCATTCTAGAGACTTTGAAAAAGCCAAAGCTTACCTTAATTTTGAAAGAGGAATTTCTATTAAATTGTGGAAAAATCCTTTAAACGTTCTTCATGTTTTTGTGTCCAGTGAACAAGAACAATGTTTATATGCCGGGTTTGTGGGGTGGATACATTCAGACGGATTATATCAAGGGTTAGAAGCTATTCATCAAGACTATTATGAGTTAGTCATTCACGGACTTGATTAATTTTCTCTGTGCATAACAAACCAGAGACTTTTATGGTAACTTCTTAGAGGGGAGTTTTACTCTCACTATTTGTGTTTATCTATCCACAGACCATTGCAGACGCGACTATCCATTTGTCTTTGTAGCAGTGATAAACCTTTCACTCAGTTATTGGCCAATCATCTGAGTGGCGATCGCTATCGTCTACATATCATCGATCAAGTAGAAGAGTTAATACCTTTCTTAAAGGCTCATAGTGAAACTATAGATTGTTTAATTGTCAGAGAGGAAGCATCTATTCTGCCCTTATTCAACCAACTGTATGAAAGAGGAACCCTCTTACCAGTTATTATTGTCGAGAAGGGGGAAGATCCATCCATAGCTTTGGCTAATGTAGAATCACCCACTTTTCTCTACCATAGTGCTGAGGTGCGTCATGGGGTGAGCCAGTTGGGGGATGTTCAGATGACTATTGATCGTGCCATCACCAAGTTTTTGCACTTGGGGCCTAGTTGTTGTCTTGCTGATCGCTCCCTGTCTGCTCAAGGAGATATTGATACAGAAAAACATCAGAGTTTTTTACTGTTACAACAGCGTCGTCTAGCGGAAAAACTCAAAGAAAGATTAGGTTATTTAGGAGTATATTATAAGCGAAATCCTCAATATTTTTATCGCAATCTTTCCCCAGAAGATAAACAAGCCTTACTGAAAGAATTAATGACTAATTATCGAGAGATAATTTTAAATTATTTTGGCGAAGATGCCGACATTAATCAAGCTATTGATCAATTTGTCAATCAAGCTTTCTTTGCTGATATTTCTGTGTCCCGTGTCTTAGAACTGCACATGGAACTGATGGACGAATTCTCACAACAACTCAAATTAGAAGGACGCAGTGAAGAAATTCTGCTAGACTATCGCCTAACCATTATTGACATTTTGGCCCATTTGGGAGAAATGTATCGTCGTTGCATTCCTAGAGGAGATTTACTTTTTGATTTATTAAATCAAATGGATTAAAGTAGTGAAGGACGAGAAAACTCTACTAAAATAATTCTTATTGTTCCCTAAACCTGTAAAATTTGTCTAATGATTTTTCTTGCTCTATCAATATGTGGCCATGATTGACTTCAAAAAAACCTATGTTCTCAAACTCTACGTCGCTGGTAATACCCCCAACTCAGTGAGGGCTTTAAAAACTTTAAAAAATATCCTCGAAGACGAATTTAAGGGAGTTTACGCATTGAAAGTTATTGATGTTTTGAAAAATCCACAATTAGCCGAAGAAGATAAAATTTTGGCAACACCAACCTTGGCGAAAATTTTACCACCTCCTGTACGTAAAATTATTGGGGATCTTTCCGATAGGGAGAAAGTTTTAATTGGTTTGGATCTTCTCTATGAGGAGATTCGGGAACGGGAGAATGATCCATAAATACCTAGTTTTTAACGACAGTGTTTAAATTAGATTTTTTTCCATATTACCCTTGCATTTTTTTATAACCTTTCATACTTTCACTTATAAAACTATTATAAATAGGTCATGAATCAGCCGCTAAAGAGTGAAAATCAACCACAACAATTAACCCCTAAAGGGGTTCGTAAAATTCGGACAATGATCGAAGGCTTAGATGAGATTACCCACGGTGGTTTACCCCTGGGAAGAACGACTTTAGCCAGTGGGACATCGGGAACAGGAAAGACCCTTTTGGCGGTACAATTTCTTTGTCATGGTATTAAGTATTTCGATTATCCGGGGCTATTTGTTACTTTTGAAGAGTCTCCCCGTGATATTATTGAAAACGCCTATAGTTTTGGTTGGGACTTACAACAATTGATCGATGAAGGTCAATTATTTATTTTAGATGCTTCCCCCGATCCCGAAGGTCAAGAAGTGGTGGGAAGTTTTGATTTATCTGCTTTGATCGAACGCATACAATACGCTATTAATAAGTACAACGCTAAGTTAGTTTCCATCGATTCGGTTACTGCAGTCTTTCAACAATACGATGCAGCTTCTGTGGTGAGACGGGAGATTTTTCGCTTAGTTGCCCGTTTAAAACAGTTAGGGGTGACTTCTATTTTAACCACGGAAAGGGTGGACGAATATGGACAAATTGCCCGTTTTGGGGTCGAAGAATTTGTTTCTGATAATGTTATTATTGTTCGGAATGTTTTGGAAGGGGAACGTCGTCGCCGTACCATTGAAATTCTCAAATTACGGGGAACAACCCACATGAAAGGAGAATATCCTTTTACTATTACCAATGACGGTATTAATATCTTCCCATTGGGGGCTATGAGATTGACACAAAGATCATCTAATGCGCGCAGTTCTTCTGGTGTTAAAACCCTAGATCAAATGTGTGGTGGCGGGTTCTTTAAAGACTCCATTATCCTCGCTACAGGGGCAACCGGAACGGGCAAAACCTTACTGGTTAGTAAATTCTTAGAAGAGGGTTGTCGTCAAGGAGAAAGGGCGATTTTATTCGCCTACGAAGAGTCTCGGGCCCAGTTATCTCGTAATGCTTTTTCTTGGGGTATTGACTTTGAAGAAATGGAACAAAAAGGACTCTTAAAACTGTTATGTACCTATCCAGAATCTGCTGGTTTAGAAGACCATTTACAAATTATTAAATCAGAAATTTCTGAATTTAAACCTTCAAGAATTGCTATTGACTCTTTATCAGCATTAGCTAGGGGTGTTACTAATAATGCTTTCCGTCAATTTGTGATCGGAGTTACGGGGTATGCTAAACAGGAAGAAATTACGGGTTTCTTTACCAATACCACCGATCAATTTATGGGGGCCCATTCCATTACGGAATCTCATATTTCTACTATTACCGACACTATTTTAATGTTGCAATATGTAGAAATTCGGGGAGAAATGTCACGGGCCATTAATGTCTTTAAAATGAGGGGTTCATGGCACGATAAAGGTATCCGAGAATACATGATCAATCAAGATGGGCCTATTATCCAAGACTCCTTCCGAAATTACGAACGGATTATTAGTGGTTCTCCCAGTCGTATTAGTGTGGATGAAAAAACCGAATTATCTCGTATTGTTCGGGGTGTGAAAGATAAGACAGAGGAGTAATATCCAATAAAGTTCTAATACCTTCGTTTAAACAGATACCCTTAGAAATTAACAAGGAGATTTCAGCAATTAATAATGAATAATTAATAATTAATAATTACCCCTTCTTTAAAGAAGGGGATTGGCTAAGGGGAGAATCATACAGTAACAAAACAAATAATTCAAAACTATGAACGGATGAACAGATAACTCACATTTTAAGTTGATTTAGGCTTTAAGAGAAAAAATTTTCTCTGAGATGGTAATTTTGAGGGCGGTTCTGGGAACAATAAGCACGTAAGCAGCCTATGATTACTGCCTTATGTCATCTTTGTCTACCTCAAACTTAACCGCTTCCAAGCGCAACCGAGCAGTTGCGCTACGTAATTATTTTTCACCCTTTGGCAACAAACTGATCGAGGCCGGATACGCCGGGCCAGATCAGATGAAACAGGCCCTTGTGGAAACTCGTAAAACCGGTCGTCCCTTAACCGATGTGTTACAGGTGATGACTGGGGAACCCTTATCTCCAGATTTAATACGACAATATAAAAAACACCATTTATTTGAACTAAAAATCCTCTATGGTGTAGACTCCATCGATCCCGAAGTCTCTCCTGTTGCGGATCTCCAGATGGCTGAATTAATTAATTCCTTAATCTCTTTTGATATTTGTCGTCGTCATAAAATCTTACCCTTATCTCGACACGAAGGAGATCCTCCTTCTGTTTTGGTGGCCATGGTTGACCCCGATAACCTTGCGGCACAAGACGACTTGAACCGCATCTTGAGGGCGAGAAACCTAGACCTACGGCGTATGGTCATAACCCAAGAAGATTATGACAGCTTATTAGAACAGTATCATGAAATTCAACAGGAGCTTGATGTAGAGAAAGAACGCATCTCTAAAGAAGAAGCCCTCAATAAAATGGGGGATCTCACCGACATTGTGGGTAATCTCGATGCAAACATAAGTGAAGAAGAAGATGAGAGCCACGATGCCCTAGATGCTAACGATGCTGGTCAGGCACCGGTCATTAATTTAGTCAACAAAATCCTCGCTAAAGCCCTCCAGGAAGGCACTTCCGATATTCATGTTGAACCCCAAGAAGAAACCCTTGGCGTTCGTTTCCGTAAAGATGGGGTACTCCAACAGGCTTTTGATCCCCTACCACGTAAAGTCACTGCGGCGGTGGTAGCACGGTTCAAAATTATGGCGGATCTCGATATTGCTGAACGTCGTCTTCCTCAAGATGGTAAGATTCGACGCATTTATCAAGGTCGAAAAGTGGATTTTCGGGTTAATACCTTACCCAGTCGTTACGGGGAAAAAGTTTGTTTACGGATCTTAGATAACTCTGCGACTCAGTTAGGGTTAGATAAACGAATTACTAACCAGGAAACCCTAGATATTGTCCGAGACTTGGCTAGTCGTCCCTTTGGCTTATTTTTGGTTACGGGGCCAACCGGTTCGGGTAAATCTACCAGTTTATATTCAGTTTTAGCCGAAAGAAATAATCCTGGGGTAAATATTAGTACCGCCGAAGATCCCATCGAATACTCTTTACCCGGCATTACCCAAGTTCAGGTTATTCGCGAAAAAGGGATGAACTTTGCCTCTATTTTACGGGCATTTATGCGACAAGATCCCGACGTTATTCTGGTGGGGGAAACTCGGGACGTAGAAACGGCAAAAACTGCGATCTAAGCAGCCTTAACCGGTCACTTAGTTTTAACCACCCTGCACACCAACGATGCCCCTGGGGCAGTTGCTCGTCTGGATGAAATGGGGGTTGAACCTTTTATGATTTCTGGGGCGTTATTAGGGGTACTGGCGCAACGGTTAATGCGTCGGGTGTGTAGTGAATGTCGAGTGCCTTACAAACCAACCAAAGAAGAATTAGCCCGTTTTGGTTTATCTGCTTCTAATGATGAGGAAATGACCATCTATAAGGCTAATAAATTGACCTCAGAGGAAATAGCCGAAGCCAAAGAAAATGGCTCTATCTGTCCAAAATGTGGGGGTAGTGGCTACAAGGGACGGGTTGGGGTTTATGAGGTAATGCGCAATACTGAACGCATTCAAAGCCTGATTAACGAAGGAGCCACCACCGATCGCCTCAAAGAAGCTGCCGTGGAAGAAGGGATGATCACCATCCTTGCCTATAGTTTACAACTGGTCCAAGAAGGTTACACCACCCTTGAAGAAGTGGAACGGGTAACGTTTACGGATACGGGACTTGAGGCGGAATTAAAAGCAAAGCGCAAGAGTTCTCTGGAGTGCAAAACCTGTTCTGCGATACTCGAACCGGAGTGGATGGACTGTCCTTATTGTATGACTCCCAGATTTACTTAATTTCAACCCCGTCTTTAACAACGGAATCTTATAACCTAATTTAATTTTAAGGAGAAAAATGCTATGGAAATGATGATTGAAGACTTGATGGAACAACTTGTGGAAATGGGGGGTTCTGATATGCACATTCAAGCTGGTGCGCCCATTTATTTTCGTGCTAGTGGTAAATTAGCCCCCATTGACGATGAACCTCTTTCTCCTCAAGAAAGTCAAAAGTTGATTTTCAGTATGCTCAATAATAGTCAAAGAAAAGAGTTAGAGCAAAACTGGGAATTGGATTGTTCTTATGGGGTTAAAGGGTTGGCACGTTTTCGGGTCAATGTTTATAAGGAACGGGGTTGTTATGCTGCTTGTTTACGGGCTTTATCTTCCAAAATTCCTAATTTTGAACAGTTAGGATTGCCCAATATTGTACGAGAAATGGCTGAACGTCCACGGGGTATGGTGTTAGTAACTGGTCAAACGGGATCGGGTAAAACGACTACTTTGGCAGCGATTTTAGACTTAATTAATAGCACTAGACAAGAACATATTTTAACAGTGGAATATCCTATTGAGTATGTTTTTCCTAATGTTAAAAGTCTCTTTCATCAACGACAAAAAGGAGAAGATACAAAGTCCTTTGCTAATGCCTTAAAAGCCTCGTTACGGGAAGATCCTGACATCATTCTGGTGGGGGAAATGCGGGACTGGGAAACCATTGGTTTAGCTATCACCGCAGCAGAAACGGGACACTTAGTTTTTGGGACTTTACATACTAATTCAGCCGCCGGTACTATTGACCGTATTGTTGATGTATTTCCAGCGAATCAACAGGCACAAATTAGGGCGATGTTATCTAACTCTTTGATTGCAGTGTTTAGTCAATGTTTAGTTAAGAAACATAAACCCAAACCTGGAGAATTTGGTCGGGCAATGGCTCAAGAAATTATGATTGTTACCCCAGCGATCGCTAACCTGATGCGAGAAGGAAAGGCTGGTCAAGTTTATTCAGCTATTCAAACAGGAATGAAACTGGGAATGCAAACCATGGAACAAGCTTTGGCTAGTTTAGTGGTTAGTGGTTCAGTTTCCTTTGAGGAGGCGGTTTCTAAAAGTGGTAAACCCGATGAGTTACAACGCTTAATTGGTGGCGCAAACATGAGAGCAAAAACGAAATCTCGTCGTTAATTAACATCTTTAAAGGCCCCATCGTTAAGTTAAGGACGGGGTTTAAATCACTGTTTATTATATATGAAAGAAAATGCCTACTTATATAGTTCAAGTCAAGAACACAAAAGGAAAAGTCTCTAAAGAAAAAGTTGAAGCAACCTCACCGGCTCAGTCCAGAGCAATGCTTAGACAGCAATATCCTGCTATTGGAAAAGTTAGTGAAGCAGGAATGCAATTTGATTTTTCAGGGATCGAAGGAGCTTTAAGTAAAGTTAGTGTTAAGGATAAAGCTGTCTTTTCCCGTCAATTTTCTGTAATGATTAATGCTGGGGTTGCTATTGTTCGTTGTTTGGGAGTTTTGTCCGATCAAGCTACCAATCCTAAAATGAAAAAGGCTTTATCAGCTATTAGTGCTGAGGTACAACAAGGGATTAGTTTATCTGATGCTTTAGACAAACATCCTGACTGTTTTGATCAACTGTATGTCAGCATGGTAGAAGCCGGAGAAATGGGGGGGGACTCGATGAAGTATTAAACCGTTTGGCTAAACTTCTCGAAGATATGGCCCGACTACAAAACCAAATTAAATCTGCTATGGCTTATCCGGTTACAGTGGGTATTTTAGCGGTAATTGTTTTCTTTGCTATGACCATCTTTTTAATCCCTGTTTTTGCAGGAATTTTTGAAAGTTTGGGGGCAGAATTACCTGCGTTAACCAAATTTATGCTTTATTTAAGTGGCATAATGAGAAGCTGGAAAATTCTTATTCCTATTGTGGGTTTTTCTGGTTTAGTTTTTGGTATTAAACAATACTATAAAACCCCTATTGGACGTTTACACATTGATAAATTTTTACTGAAAATGCCTCTGTTTGGTGACTTGAATGAAAAGTCTGCTGTGGCACGTTTTTGTCGGGTTTTTGGGAAGTTAACTCGTTCTGGTGTTCCTATTCTTACCTCTTTAGAAATTGTTTGTAACACGGTGGGAAATAAGGTGATTGCTAACGCAGTTGCTGGGGCCCAATCAGAAATTCAGCAGGGTGGAATGATGAGTTTAGCCCTACAAAATGCCAATGTTTTTCCTCAGTTAGCTATTCAAATGATTTGTATTGGCGAAGAAACAGGGGAACTGGATGCTATGATGATGAAAGTAGCTGATTTTTACGAGGATGAAGTAGAACAAGCGGTGAAAGCTTTAACCAGTGTTATTGAACCTTTAATGATGGTTTTGATCGCTGGTATGGTAGGGGTTATCCTCTTATCTATGTATTTACCTATGTTCGCAATTTTCGACCAAGTGGTATAAAATATTTTTCAATGCTTCCCACTAATAGAGACGTTTTTTCTAACGTCTCTATTATATTTTTTGAGTCTATTTTATTATTAATTTTCTTATGTCGATTAAACCATCTCACTATGAACAACTTTTATGCGAATATAGCGATCGCTTAGGGGCTATTTCCCTCTTAAAACAGCATCGTTCCTATTTAGAAATGCTCCCTAGTTTACGTCGTCCCGAAGAAAGTCTGATTACTCTTCCTCTGCCAGTGGTTAAAGTTCGTCAACCACAACCTTTAAGCGAAAGTCGTTTGGGTTCTCCCAATATTCAAGAAGCGATTCAGTTACCTTGTGATTTAGCTATTATTATGTGTGACCCAGAATGGAAAATTAAGTTAGGGTCAGATATTATTGTTTTTATTCATCGTCCTCACGAATATTTTTCCCATTTATTGGGGCGTTGGCGACAAACTCAAATTCATTTAGATAAAGATTATGAATGGTTAATGCCCATGAAAGAAGCTCATATGTTGAGTGAAGGAGGAGAGAAAGTGTATCCTTTCTTTGTTGTCTTTGAACATAGCTTGGAGAGAATCAAAAAAGGATTAAAAGGTGCTTGTTTACCCTATATTATTCAACAGTCTATTCCAGAAGAAAGCGAGAATATTTTAGAATCTATTTCAGAATCACAACTCTAGTAATGTCGGTTCAATATTTAATAATATCTGGACAAGCATCTAATAAAATTAAATAATTATTAATAAAAATTATTTAATTTTATCTCCCATTTTCTTCACTTTTACACAAATCTAAATTCCTATTTTCTTCTGTCATCCCACTAGAAGATTCTCTTAAAATTTCTGCAATGCGACGCGCTTCTAGACGATCAACTCTCAGAAAATTACCAAAACGTCCTTCTGTAATTAATCCTTGATCGAATGCTTCTATGGCTAAATGTTGATAGTGAATAGGGGTTAAATCATTCCTTGATTCACGATCTTTCAGTCCTATTTCTTGTTGTGCTTTTCTCACTTTAAAACCCCTATTTTTTAAGCGTTTCCAAGTTCCTGATGGCATTAATTTCATTTCTTCTAAACGATAAGTTAATGCTTGAACCGATACACCATAATAATGAGCTAAGGTTAATAAATTTGTTGGGGTAAACTTCCCATGAGTTTGATACATATCATTAAATTGTTTCAATAAACTACTGGTTGGCATTAGAAAATATTTAGGAAACGCCTCTGCTAACTGTTCACTAATGGGCATTCTTTGACATTGGTTCTCATAATCAATAACTGGTTTATATCGATGGGCTAAAAAGTGAAGATAACCATGTGCCAATGACCAAAGTTGTCGTTCTTTGGGATGATAAGCATTGATAGCTAAACATCCCCCCCATTTGTTCGTTATAACTATACATTTCTGAACACTTAGATTTTGCTGGCATCACTAAATAAAAGATGCGTAATCCAACTTCTTGTTCTAAAATATCCCTTAATAGAGGAATGGGGCGATCGCCTAATCCTAACCGTTGTCTTTCTGTATTGGCAATACTTTCAGCAGCACTCTCTAACGGCATATTTTCCAGATGATATTCTGGTGGATAATTTCGAGTAAGAGGAGCATCCATTATTTTCTCTAATTCGAGATAGTTTTGACACAAGTTTTCAAACTCTAAAATAACGGGTTTGATTTCTGTCTCGATGGTTTCACCACGACTATAAGCTTTACGAAACTGTACGTCAAACGATTCTGCAACGGGAGTCTCTTTGACAAAATCACTGACATTCCGTCCATAAGCACGGGCGAGTTTTATCAATTCAGAGGACTTTAAACGACGTTCTCCCTTTTCAATAGCGACGATGGTAGTACGGGCAACTTTAATGATTTTAGCTGCCTCTGCTTGGGTCATTCCGCACTGTTTTCGAGCTTGTTGGAGTCGTTCTCCCAATTGATTGAGATTGATTTTGTTAAGGACATTATTAGCCATTACAGTTTCCTCAACTTTGTTGCAAGATAACACAAGATTTTGATGTTACCACTTGATTGTTAACTTTCGGTAGGAGACTTGTTTTAAGTTGAGATTCTACAGTTTGCCATTCGTTGACATAAGTTGAATAAAATTGATAATGTCAGTCATAAGTTTTAATGATTGACTTAACGCTATTTTCTAAGAAATGATTTCTAAATGACATCTTAAGATAATAAGGTGGGCAAGTAAGAAACTTATTTGCAAGGGATTATAATAGTTAAAAGACTTGCCCACCCTACGAAATTGGTTGCTACGAAATTGGTTGCTATAGTATCATATTTCTCTTAGGGTCTTGTTATTGTTTTCTAGAGAAGTTTTACCCATGAAACGATTGTTATCTATGTTATTGATGAGTGCTGTTATTACGGTTACTAATACAGCATTAAGCATTCCTCTATCACCCTCTTTGCTACCGTCTCAGCAAAACAAAGAAGAACAAATTACACGAGAAATTCAAGTTGCTTTTCCTGATTTTGTGGTTGTTTCATTGAAGTCAGGAAATAGGGTTACAGGGAACTTTCTTGATTTGAATAACCTTAGTTTAATTATTAGTTTTAAAGATTACGTTGCAGGTATTCCCTTAAGTGATATTCAATCGATTGAGTTTAAGGATCAAGTGTTGATTCCTGCTAATCAAAGCGTTATATGTCAACAAAGCAATAATCAATGTCGTCGAGTTCCTTTGAGTCAGAATCAAGAACAAGAACCAACAATTATGGAGAGTATTCCTCTGGCTAGTTTGAGCTTATTTCGAGGTTCAAAAACTGCTTTATTAACGATTACTGAACCATTGCAATACGACGAAAACGAAAACCTCAATTATTTATCGAATAAGAATATTCATATCATTAACTCTCTAGAAATAGACGAATCAGGAGAACTAATAACCCTAAGCTTTATTCCCAGTAAGCGTTAATCAAAACAAGAGAATGCTGCTTTTCATTTTAGCTAAAATTTGCGAAAATAGAAAAGTATCAGTTATCAATTAACTACCATGCAGTCCGTCGACGTTACCACCTTAACCGCCATTTGTCATGATTTACAAAGCCATTGGCTACCTGCTAAAGTTGAACAGGTTTATCAAAAAGATCCCTACACCATTTCTATCGCTTTGCGTACCCTAAAAAAACGCAGTTGGTTAACCATTTCTTGGCATCCCCAAGCTGCTAGATTATGTATAGGAGATCCCCCACCAAGAACTCCCGATACTTTCACTTTTAGCGATCAATTACGTCATCAATTAAATGGCTTTGCACTGGTCAATTTAAAGATGATTTCTCCTTGGGAAAGGGTGGTTAATTTACAATTTGCTAAACGCCCAGGAGATGAAACAGTTTGGCATCTTTATGTAGAAATCATGGGTAAATATAGCAATGTTATTTTAACGGATAATAAACAACAAATCGTTACTGTTGCTCATCAAGTTAACGCCAATCAATCTACTGTTAGGACAGTACAAACAGGAAGAAGTTATGAACTTCCACCAACTTTAACAGGGACATTCCCAAAATCAGAAGAATCCCAAGAAAGATGGCAAGAAAGGGTTAGTTTAATTCCTGGTTCTATCAAAGAACAATTATTAAACAGTTATCGAGGTTTAAGTCCTGTTGTTGCTGCTTCTCTGATTAAAAAAGCTGGATTAAAAACAGAACAGTCTACAGAAAATTTAACAGTAGCTGAGTGGAATGAATTATATAAATTATGGCAGGTATGGTTAAAAAGTTTTCAAAATCAAAATTTTCAACCCGGCTATACTGAAAACGGTTATACTGTTTTAGGTTGGGGAATAATTGAGCCAAAGATTAATATTCAAACCTTGATAGATAATTATTATACTAAGGAAATTAATCAAGAAAAATTTAAACAATTAAAACACCAACTACAACAAAAACTCAAATCATGTCTTAAAAAACTATATAACAAAGCCAATAATTTTCAGCAAAAAATGGAGCAATCTTCAGAAGCAGAGGAATATCGTCAAAAAGGGGATTTATTAATGGCTCATTCTTACCAGTGGGAACCAGGAATGAATTCTATGACTTTGAAGGATTTTGAAACAGATAAACCCATAAAAATCCCTTTAAACCCAGAAAAAAATGCCATACAAAATGCCCAAAACTTGTATAAAAAACATCAAAAATTAAAACGGGCAAAAGGTGCTGTAGAGCCATTATTAAAGGAAGTTCAAGAAGAAATTAATTATTTAGAACAAGTAGAAGACAGCTTACAACAAATAGATAATTATAATTCCCCAGAAGACTTACAAACCCTACAAGAAATCAAAGAAGAATTAATACAACAAAATTATTTAACCTCTCGAACCCAACAAACTCAGAATATTCCCGATGAGTCCCAACCCTATCAACACAAAACTCCATCGGGGTTTGAAGTGTGGATCGGTCGTAATAACCGACAAAACGATCGCCTCACCTTTCGTACTGCCGGGGACTATGATTTATGGTTTCATACCCAAGAAAGTGCTGGCAGTCATGTATTATTGAGACTTGAACCGGGGGCCAAACCCAATGAGGCTGATCTTAACTGTGCTGCTGACTGGGCTGCTTATCATAGTCGGGCCCGTCAAAGCGAACAAGTTCCCGTGGTCTATACAGAACCCAAATACGTCTATAAGCCCAAAGGAGCCAAACCAGGGATGGTTATCTATAAACGAGAAAAGGTGCTTTGGGGAAAACCACATAAGATCCAATACTATCTAAAAAATCAAGGTTAAGACAAATATTTTAAATATTGTTTACAAAAATTCGTGTCTGATGTTACAATTCGTTTATAGAAATCGATGGTTAGCAAATTTGGGAATGCGCCAACTGATTTCCTCGAAGAACAACAACAATTTGAACCCTGTCCTTAGCGACGGGGTTTTAGGCTTTCCAGGGACTGCGAGCGCTGGTTTTTAACCCCCCTGGCGAGAAATCCCCGATTGAGGAACGAAAATCGAGGGATGAGAGCCAGGACAGAATTTTTGTGATAGACTAAAGGCGGCCGTAAGGTATGTACCTGAATTGTAGCCGAACTTGGAATGTATCCATCCAAGATGAGAGTGAAAGGTAGTCATTGACGGAACCTCCAGAGCTTGGGAAATACGAGAAAAATTGCATAAATCTGATAAAGTACCCAGGGGCTCTGGGAAACGAAAACGCCTGATTAGTCGTTCTGTCAGGGAACCAACAGTGGGAGATGTACTCATCATTCGTACCAATGTGTTCTAGATAAGTGGCGAAACCTCGTATCAACGAGAATAACCAGGAATGCCCTATCGTGAGCTAGGGAGGTTCCCCGCACAAAACGTAGTGGCGTGCGTGGGAGGATGTCACTAGGAGTTTCTCGTAGGGGTCAACGGCCGTTGACCCCTACAACCTGAAAATATTTAGTTTTCCTTAAATAATGAACTTTTTTTATTTAAGGTTGAACTATGATTGACAGAGTAGGCTATATTCTCTCTGCTTAATGCCTTTGAGGTTCAAAAGTAAATAAAAAGAATTGAGATGAAGAAACAGGTTGTTAGCAGCATAATTGCTCTGTCTCTGGGTTTATTTCCCTTTCAACCCTTGCAAGCAGCATGGGACCGGCCAACTATAGCGGCCGTTAGCGATGGTCTGGACGCTTTTTGGGGGGAAGTTTTACTGCGTTTAGGGGTTAAGTATCGCTATCCTCTTGTCTATTCCCACCGAAATATCCAGTCAACTCCCTGTGGTCCTGCGATGTTAGCCCACTATTGCGCCAATTCTAACACCATTCATCTAAATATGGCACAGATGGATAGATTAGTGGGACAAGTTGGTGACTCTGCCGGTTATTTTGCCCTAGCTCATGAGTATGGTCATTCTGTCCAGAGACACCTAGGTATTCTCAACAAAAACCTTCCTATTGTGAAGATCGAGTTGCAGGCCGACTGTTTAGCAGGGACATTTTTTGCAGTTAGTGAGGAAGTCGGAATATTAGAACCGGGTGACTTACAAGAAGGCACAATGACTGCCATGATGGTAGGGGACTATGACTATGAACACACCAATCATCATGGAACCCCCGAACAGCGAGGAAGAGCATTTTTGAGTGGTTTTAATGACCCTCGATCTTGTTTTGAAAAGTATTAAAACCCTTATTAAATTGTGTTTTATTGATCAGGTAACTGATATTGGGACACAATTTTTTTTGCATAATTAGGCACATGATTTTCTAACTTTTTTGGGTGATTGCGTTTCAGGTATAAATAGTTACGGGTGAAATGGGAATCAATGGAAAAACGGGCATATTCTAAGCCTTTTGGTCCCACTCTTTCGATGACAACCCCCATCAATTTAGCAGCCCACATGGGCAATGTTACCCCTTGATCGTAAGCTGGAATACTTTGTTGAACCGCTTGTTTTCTATTTCCATGAGAAATAACAGGTTTGGTGTTAATTTGATCCTCTATTAAACCTAACATTTCTTTTCCTGTTTCATTACGAACCATAATCCATTGCCAACCAAACTCTGCCCCCATATAACCCACAACTAAATCAGCTAAAGAGTTAACATAATCAAAACAACTCATACAAGAAGGGGCAAAAACATCCTTTAATTTGTTAGTTTTTAAGCCAAAGAAGGGTACTTTTTCAACAGAACCATCTTCGTGTTTAAAATGCACCCGAAAATCCTGCATAAACTCATAATGAACTACAGTATCAGGGGAGCGGCTGGTGGTTTCTAAGAATTTTTGCAAACCTTCACGGGAAACATTATCTACACAGGGGGTTCCTAATACATAAAGTTTCTCTAAACCTAATTCCTTTTCTACTGCTCGTAAAGCTTGAATTTGACAGCCAACCCCAATCACTAAAAGGCGTTTTAAGTTAGATTTTTCGATTTGTTCTAAGATAGATAGATTAGGAGATAAAGTAGGTTTATTTACCCTAGCAGCCAAAACTTCCTCAGAAGTTCTAGCGATCACTGGCATAGGATCAAACCGATCTTCCTTAGTATTTTGTACACAAACCACTCCTTCTACTAACCCCCTTTCTAACATTTCGCAAGCAAGGGTACTAACAATTCCTGTCCATTGTGCGCCTTCAATGGGTACTTTTTTTCTGGCTGATATCATCTCTTGATGAACGCCAAAATAGCACTCATTTTCGTTATCTAAATTACGACTTTTTCCGTGAATACTTGTTTCTAATTCAGTAATTTGTTGATTAATAAAAGCACAAGCTTTCCTGACATAATGAATATAATATGTATCACATAATCCACAATCACTACAAAGTTCTTTTGCAGGACGACGACTACCACGTTTTAGACCTCTTGCTTTGCTGTGAGCTTTTGGTTTTCTGTGAGATTGAATAGATGTCATAGAGTAAAGTCTTTCTTAAACGACGGAGTTTAAATAACATAGTTTAGATTACGCTATTATGGCCAGCAATTGTTATCTTCGTAAACTAATGTAACAAAATCTATTATTTTTACTATTTTATATTTAGGCTGTAAAAAGTAGCAGAACCGTCCAGATTGTGAGCAGTATATTGATAGATTTTTCAAGAATAATTAGAGCAGAACCAGATTATTTAGACCCCATAAAATCATGATAGAAACTTCTTCTAAATCCATTACTTTAAAAGATTTTTTGGACTTACCAGAAACAAAACCAGCGAAGGAATATATTAAGGGAAAAATCATTCAGAAACCCATGCCGAAGGGAAAACATAGTACAATTCAAACCGAATTATCTACAGCAATTAATATTACTCTAAATCAAATAAAGTTGCTCGTGCTTTTTCCGAGTTAAGATGTACTTTTAGCGATCGCTCAATTATTCCTGATATTAGTATCTTAAGATGGAATAATATTCCTCGTGATAATAATGGTGAAATTGCAGACTCATTTTATATAGCACCAGATTGGGTAATTGAGATTTTATCACCAGAACAAAGTCAAACAAAAGTAGTGAAAAATATTCTCTATTGTTTAGATAACGGAACAGAAATAGGATGGTTAATCGATCCTAATGATAAGTCTGTATTTATTTATTTTGCTCAACAAAAAACCTTGCTTTTTGAAGCAGAAAATGACATTTTATCTGTCCCTGATTTTGCCAAATCCTTTAATTTAACTGTAGGAGAATTATGGGCTTTTTTACTGTAGTAGGGAACAGCCAATAGTCAACATTAACGAGTACGTAACTCAATGGTATCTTCCTTAATCATGACATCATAATGACCATAAAAAGTCTGTCCCAACAGTCCGATAGGTAAAGAAGGATTAATAGCCACCTGAAGATCAGAAGAAGTTAGTTCCCCTGCTTTAACCGAAGACACCGTACTCAAACTAATAGGAACAACACCCTCGGCCGTTTGGGAAAATGCCTGTCCTTCAGCTTTTAAACCCATAGACTCCGCCATATCCGTGCTAACAGTAATACCACTCGCTCCAGTATCAAAGAGCATTTCAAAAGTATGTTGTTCATTGAAGGTGACATCCACCACAGGAATACCAGAGTCTCTGCGTTTGATGGGAACGGTAAAAACTCCCGTTTTCCCAGAAGCATTAGGTTGAGAGGTATTAGAACTACCATTGCCACAAAGATGACCAAGATCGATATGTTGACCATTGGCTCCTTCTAAAAAACAAGATTGTTGAGCTTGAGTGGGTAGTAAAGAGGAACCTAAAACCATTCCTGTGACAATAATAGTGCTACTAATAAATTGTTTCATAGCCATGATGATAAATAATTGCTAAAGGGGATTATAGTTTAATTTGCCCAAAACGAAGATGATAATCAACAGAATCCCTTATCTTATAGTAATTGTTTAACCGTGATGCGTATCACATTTAACCAGTGATTATGATCACTTTGTTTATAGCAATTTTTCACAGACATTTGGGAATACTGATTATAAAATCTATTGTAAAATTTTTATAAAAGAAATGAAAATTACTCTTACTCTTTTGACAGCCCTTGTTTCCGGTGGTTTAGCCATGGCGGTTCCCGTAGCAGCACAAGATTATTCCCGTAGCAGTTCCCGTAATGGTGGTAACTGTGATTATGGTAGTTATCTAGTCAATAATAATGGTGGTTGTGTAGATTTATCAGGGGATGATTCCAACCGTTACAATTTTTATGAAGCAAAATTTTTGACAGCTTTAAAAAAAGCCGGAATTTCCATTAGTTATGAAAGTTGCCAAGCAGGTATTTTAGGGTATTATCAGCCCCACTATAATAGAATGACCATGTGTCAAAATAATCGGCAAGATTTTAACCTTTATATCGAAACCTTAGCCCATGAAACTTGGCACGTTGTTCAAGATTGTGCCGCCGGATTAGATAATGGAGCAATTGTTCCGATTATGAATACTGATGCTTCTAGCTTTCGTTCTATTTTAGCTAGTTTAGGTTCAGCAGATTGGCGAAGTTTAAACCTCTACGATCCTCAAGATTTACCCTACGAAGGAGAGGCATTTCTCATGGAAAAACATCCCGATAAGGTTTTACAAGCGTTAAATGCTTGTACGAATCGTCGTTAATACCAGGGTTATTAGTCGTAGCCATCGCCCTCTTAATTTTTCTTTCCATTTTCCTTACCTAATATTTAGGAATTATTTTTATTGAAGGGTCAACGATCGTTGACCCTTACTTTAATATCAAGTGCTATAATAATGAGGGCGGGTGCAGTTCATAAAGGATACTTGGTAGGTTAATATTTTCTTAAAAAAAGGAAAACCAAGCTAGAGAAAGTATAGGGGAAAAATCTATAAATGAGTTCTAGAGATCCTTATGTACACCTCCAAAAACAACGAGAATTTGTTGAAAAGTTCTGATGGCTTATCGGTAAACACCTGTGGACAAGAAAGAATCGTCTTTTTTGGATGAAGCAGGAATTGAACGTCAAGCCTGTCTAGGTTTGTATAGGTTTCATGAAGCAGGTTGTTAATGTTAATCCCCATTAGGCAATGGTTCAAACGAAAAATTCCCAAAGTTCCCCCAGATATCCGAAAACAGTTACAACAAGAATTGTTAAACGAAGCCGAGCTTGATACAGAGTTTCTCTTCTTAACTGTTAGTTCTTGCATTATTGCCAGTCTCGGACTTTTAATGAATAGTGCTGCGGTTATTATTGGTGCGATGTTGATTGCTCCTTTGATGTTACCGTTGCGAGGTTTAGCTTTAGGGATGTTAGATACCGATCGCTTCTTAGTTAAAAGTAGTCTTTTGACTCTGCTTACGGGGACTATGACGGCGATCGTTATTTCTGGTATGGTTGGAGTATTTTTTGCCCTGCCAGAAGCTTCTTTTGGTCCAGAAATTTTAGGGAGAACTCAACCGAATTTAGCTGATTTAGGGGTGGCTGTAGCTGCCGGGGCTATTAGTGGCTTTGCTAAAATTCGCCGTAAACTGAGCGATGCTTTAGCCGGGACAGCTATTTCTGTGGCTTTGATGCCTCCTTTATGTGTTGTTGCTATCGCCCTATCTCAAAACGCTTTACCCTTAGCCAGTGGGGCATTTTTGTTATATTTAACTAACTTCTTAGGTATTACTTTATCCTGTATTATTATTTTTATCTTTGGGGGTTATTACATCAATTATGGTCAAACCAGTCAGGCTGTGAGTGGTTTTACAATCTTAACAGGAATCTTAGTTTTTCCTTTGTTTATTAGTTTTGGTAATCTTCTTCAACAGGAAAGATTTGAAGGGAAAATTATTACCCTCTTAAGAAATAAAACTGTCACCGTCGGTCAACAAAGTGAGTTAGTAGCTTTAAATGTTCAATGGCCAACCTTTCCCTGGAGTAAAGAGTATCCCATCATCTTAGTGACGGTTCAGGAAAATATTAACAATCCTATCACCCCTACCCAGGTTAGTTTAGTTGAACAGTTGATTAAGAGAGAGTTGGGAAGACAGTTTAAACTGGTTTTCAGAGTTAGTCAACTAAGAGAAGTTGTAGCTGACTATGAACAACCTTTATCTACTCCTGATTTATTTGGACCAGTTACTCCTCCCCCCGTTTCTCCCTTACCTCAACAAGAATCAATACCTTCTTCATCTGACAAGAGAGAGTCGGAGAGAGACGGGGGGCAGTATTAACGAAGTCAGAAGTTAGAAGTTGTTTTTGAAACAGATATTTATGCCAACTCCGAACTCCGAACTCCGAACTCCGAACTCCGAACTCAGTTTATTAGGCTAATGCTTTCTCAGGAAAATACTTCTTAAGTTTGCTTAGTTTAGGAGGAATACTAAACAAACAATAGGGTTGCATAGGATTCCTTTTGAAATAGTTTTGATGGTATTGTTCAGCCTTATAATAGTCAGTGAGTTCTTTTAATTCTGTGACAATTTTTCCACTAAAAACATTATCAGTATTGAGCTTATCAATAACTGTTTTAGCAGTTTCTAATTGTTGTTCTGAGTTCCAGAGAATAATAGAACGGTATTGGGTTCCCACATCGTTTCCTTGTCGGTTTAATGTGGTAGGATCGTGACTGGCAATGAAGAATACTTCTAATATTTCGGTTAAGGAAACTTTTGCAGGATCAAAAGTAACTTTAACAACTTCTGCGTGTCCAGTCCTTCCCGTACAAATTTGCTCATAAGTGGGGTTGTCTGTGTTTCCTCCAGCATAACCAGATTCAACTGCTTCTACCCCTCCCACATTTTGATAAACCGATTCGACGCACCAAAAACAGCCGCCACCTAATACAATTGTTTCTGACATTTTATTATTTTCGTTATTAAATATAGTCTTTACAATTATTAATATAACATTTTTGGTCTGTTTAATTGTCATTCCGAGGAACAAGGAATCTCCTTAACAGACTAACTATAATGATCTGAGTTCGATATAAGGAAATTTATAGACAACTGCTTTTTCATCAAGAGTCTTAGAGACTGTTTGTAAAGTAAATCTAAAAAAACTGTAGGGTGTATTACGCTACGCTAATACACCAAAAAGCAAGTTTTCGGTGCATTACGGAACAAAAAAATTATAGTAGGGGTCAACGGCTGTTGACCCCTACTACCAAAAAAATATAGTTTTCCTAATGCACCCTACTTAATATTTTGTTTAGGAACAGTCTCTTAAACCCTGATTATCTCATGGAAAAAACTCCGAACTCCGAACTCCGAACTCCAATTAATGAGTAGTGCTATATTGTAGAAGAAAAAATACTCACAATTTTATCAAAAAAGAAAAATCACTAAAAAAATAGGTAATAGAGAGGCAAAATGTCATCAATAATTCCCGAAAAAATTGGTATCATTACAAGCATTGAAGAGGAAAAATCGGACAAACAGGGAACAAGAAATAGTGAAGATATCGGAGGTACATTGGAGGTATCGGAGGAAATAACTACAGAAATTTCTGGAATTAAACGGACAGAGGTAGAGTTAGAAAAACTGAAAGCAGAAATGAAAGGGTTTATCGGGGCAATGAGAGAAATTCTAGATGAAGCTGATCCCCCTAATAGTCAAATGAGATTGGAAGAAGTAGAGTTATCTGTAGAAGTTAATGGAGAAGGGAAAGTTAGTTTACTGGGAATAGGAGGAAAAGCAGGGGGAAAAGGAGCAATGACTTTCAAGTTTAAGCGGAAAGATGGCTAAGAATTGGGCGATCGTTATTGGCATCAATAAGTATGATAATTTGAGGGATTTAAAATATGCTAAAGCTGATGCTGAGGCGATTAAACAATGGTGTAAAACAGAAGGAGCATTTGATAGGGTATTTCTGTTTACAGAGGATTCTCCAGATATAGAAGTCAAACCCAAACATATTTCCACTAAACCCACTTACGGAAAGTTAAGAAGATTTCTCAGAGCGCAGTTTGAGAGGCCATTATTGGGAACAGGTGATAATTTATGGTTCTTTTTTGCTGGCCACGGTAAACGTTATCAGGAAAGGGATTATTTAATGTTATCGGATAGTGATCCAGGGGATGTGGTGGGATCTGCTTTATCTGTTACCTGGATAACTGAGCGTTTAAGACGATGTGGGGCAGATAATGTGGTCTTATTCCTGGATGCTTGTCGTTCACAGGGTGCTAGAGGGGAAGGAATAGGATTAGAAGAACCCCAAGGTGTAGTTACATTTTACGGGTGTGATCCGCAACAGGAGTCCTACGAAATAGAGGAATTACAACAGGGAGCTTTTACTCACGCGCTATTAGAAGCATTACGAATCAAAGGGACAAATAATTGTGCTACGGTGGAACGTCTTTATAATCATCTCCGTTATCGTGTTCCTCAACTGATGCAATATTATCAGAAACCGATTCAACGTCCTTATGCGATCGCCGAACCAGCAACGAAATATCATTTAGTGTTAATAAACCAACAAGCAACCTTAAAAGATGCAAACACCTTGAAATTGGATGCTGTCAGAGAGGAAAGAAGGAAGAACTATCAACTAGCTGAACAATTATGGATTAGGGTTTTAGCTATTTCTCCTGCTGATAGAGATGCTCTTGATGCTATTAAAGAATTGGCAATATTGGAGAATGGAGGCAATAGGGAAAGTAGAATTTCAGGGTCAAGAAAACAATCCAGGGGTTCCTCATTACTAACAGTACCTAATTTTCATTGGCCACAAATAACATGGCCTCAGTTACCGCAAGTTAGGGTAAGTCGCAGACAAGTTTTAAAAGGTATGGGTTTGACAGGGATAGGAATAGGAACAGTTGGTTTAGTTAAGATAGTCCAAGAATTCTCTTCAAAACCTCTTCCCAGTGCCAAGACAAAACAATTTGAATTTGTCACTGTTAATGACAGAGGAGAAGAAATCAAGCGTGAAACAGCTACAGCGCAATATATAGCGGAAGATTTAGGTAATGACTTGATCTTAGAGATGGTAGAGATCCCAGGTGGTACTTTCATGATGGGAACAGATGATGGGGAAATTGAGCGATTGGTTAAAAAATTTGATGTGGAATATTTCAGATGGGAAAGACCTATTCATGAGGTTAGCGTTTCACCCTTTCTCATGGGTAAATATCCCATTACTCAAGCGCAATGGAAAGCGATCGCTAGTTTAAACAAAATAGATCTTGATCTTAAACCAGATCCCTCCTATCACAAAGGAGATGAGCTTCCTGTAGAAAAGGTGACGTGGTATGAGTGTGTGGAGTTCTGTAAGCGACTGTCACAGCTAACAGGGAGAGAATATAAGCTCCCCAGTGAAGCGCAATGGGAATATGCTTGTAGAGCAGGAACCACAACCCCTTTCCACTTTGGAGCAAGCATAACCACAGAGTTAGCTAACTATAATGGCAATTATGTCTTTGCTTCCGAACCCAAAGGTCAATACAGAAGCGAAACAACCGCTGTAGGACAATTTCCCCCCAATGCCTTTGGTTTATATGATACCCACGGTAATGTCTGGGAATGGTGTGCTGATGATTGGCACAGCAACTATGAGGGCGCACCCAGTGACGGAAGTGCATGGATTTCAGATGACAATAATGCTACAAAAATACTACGCGGCGGTTCTTGGGACTTCAATCCTTATGCTTGCCGTTGCGCCAACCGCCTCAACCTCATCGCGCGCGACTTCAACCTTATTGTCGGGTTTCGTGTTGTGAGTGCCCCCCCCAGGACTTAGTTGCACTCTGCCCTTTTGCCCTTTAGCCCTTTGCCCTTCCGTCGATTTTTTTTGGCTATTGTTACATTTCTTAACATTTAGATTTCAAGTAGTGCGAGCATCTTGCTCGCTATTCTTCCTACCTATAGCAATCAGTTATCAGTTGTGAGAATTAAGTGAATTGTTATCCCCCCACTACCCCCCAACCCCCCAACCCCCCTTATTAAGGGGGGAACTAAAGGGGGGATCATAAGGGGGGAACTGAACGGGGGATCTTGATGTTCTCATGAATCATTCGGTGATTGCTATAGTGAGCAAGATGCTCACATTACTATTGCCTCATTTTAGGTGAAACAGTTCACTACAAAGAGGCATTATGATTAAGATGTTAAAGAGATTCCTCGTACCTGGGAATGAAAATTGTTAATTGATAAATAGGAGTTTAACCGATGATTCAAGGAAAAAAAATAGACACTTATGAAACAGATTTTTATCAATGGACAATGGAACAAAGCGAAGCATTAAGAGAGCAAAATTTAGAGAAATTGGACTGGGAAAATATAATAGAGGAGATCGAAGCTTTGGGAAGAAGTGATTATCAAGCGGTGATTTCCTTACTAACTAGAATGATTCAACATAAGTTAAAGATTGATTATGCTAATCAACCGCAAACTAATCGTCATTGGCAAGCAGAAATTAAAGCATTTTCTAACAGTATCAAAAGACGTTATAGCCCTTCTATGAAACCAAAATTAGAGGGGGAATGGGAAGGTATTTATTCAGACGCAATTGATCTCTATTTAATTGATTATCCTGGTTGTGATTTTCCTGAAATTTGTCCCTATCTTCTTAATGATATTTTGAATCAGTGTAAAAAACCTAAATAATACCAATTTCCAAAAGTAGGGGTTAACGGCCGTTAACCCCTACAATATTGACATCTGTAGTCTAAATTTATCAAAATGATATAATCTCAATTTAAACTATATTTTTGTTCTTATCAATAAGATTTGCAAAACAAACTTGACAAAACAAAAAGTATTAGTATTTTTTATGAAAAACTCTTATAAGAAAGACAAAACAAAGTCAATTAAGATTGAAAAAGATTTAACAGAAATTCTAACAGATATTAACCAAAAGTTAGACTGTTTACAGAAAGATGTTACAGAAATAAAAATTGAGTTGACAACAGAAAAAGCAGATAGAGAAGTATTAAAGGGAGAAATTAATGCTTTAAAAGAAGATATAAAAGAGATTAATAACTCACAAAATAATAAAATTTGGGCATTAATTTGGATCTTAATTTGGACATTAATTGGTATTTTAATTAGGGTTTGCTGAAAAAGTTTCTCCAAAATTTATGCCACTTTTGACCAAGAATTTTCTGACAAATCAATAAGTTTTAGTACATAAAAATTGTTTAAAGTATAATCAAAATTAATGAAAGGCGGTTTGATGAGTTCCCCTGTTCTATTATTAGTAAATAAGGACAAAAAAAGCGACAAAAACTGCCTCAGAAGTTTAGAAAGATTGACAACTAAAAATGTAATAGCAATAGATGTAATGGAGGTTTCAGGGAGTTTTGTCATCACGAGATTTAGGCTAAATCTTCGTTTAGCTTGTCCAAACTTTCCCTCAATAGCATTACGGAAGCATTCATCGGAGTGGGATTGTTTCTTTTCTTCTTCACTGACATTTTTCGGAGGTCTTCCTAACTTCGGACCACTGATTCTTATCCCTCTTTCCTTACACCAATTTCTGTTTTCCCTAGTTCGATAAATTTTATCTACATGAACGGATTCGGGATAATAGCCAAACGTTTCTTTATACTTTTCTACTTGTTCTTTTAAATGACAAGATTCATTGAAGTTTTCCAAACTTATTTTGTCTAGAAACACATAGTTATCTACACAGCTTACTGAGAGTTTAGCTCCAAACTCTATTGGTTTTCCTGCTTTTCCCCTCACTATTGGACGAATATGCCGTTGAGTTAAACTTACAATTCTTTGAGGAACACTCTGGGTCTTATTCTCCCACATTGACTGTTGTTGTTCATAAACTTTTTTGATAGTCTCTAGACAATTTTTCTGTCTTTTACTCAGATTTTCCAGGGAAGCCCCAGCTTGAATTAAGTCTTCTATATTTCCTAAATTTTTCTTAAGGTATTTTAACTGTTTCCCGATAGCTTTTCTTCTTTCTTGATAAGATACTTTTCGTTTTTTAGCTACTTTTAAGTATTCCTTTCTAGCAATTTTTCTAGAAGTTCTCGGCTTTTTTCTCAATTTTACTCTTAATGGTGTATAAAGATTATCTATTATTCTTTCTGTCTCAATTCTGGCTTGATTTAATATGCCTAAATCCGTTGGGTATTTGATGTCTGCTGGCGCACAAGTCGCATCTAAAATTAGTTTACCTTTATTTTTTATTTTTTCTCCTTTTTCTTGGAGACAATCCTTTTTTTTTACTTCTTTATCACTCTTGTCTATTTCTCTTTTTACTATTTTTTTATTGATTTTGTTTATCAATTCTCCATCAATTCTTTTCCTAAAATGAACTAGCATTGAAGATTCCAGTGGTGGCTCTTGTTGATAACAATTTAAACCTATAAAGTATTGTAGATAGGGATTTTCTCTAATCTGTTCTATAGTTTCTCTATCACTTGTTCCTAATTTTTCCTTAATAATTAATGTCCCTAATGCCATTCTAAATAGTTTGGCTGGCGCACCTTTTTCTGCTGAAAAAAGTTTAGCATATTCTTCCTCAAAATCATCCCAAGGTATCAACTCTGCCATGATTACCCAACGATTATTGGGGGACAATTTGCCCTCGAAAGGTAATTCAAATTTTTCTGGGGGCGGTAAAGGTTGCTCCTCTTTTCGATACATTTGTTCTTGACCAACAACTGGGAGGTGTTTCTACCAATTATAGCGGTTTGTAGCCGACAAAGCTGATCTTTTTTGCGATCGCGAATATGGGTGTAACCTTTTAAAGAATAGGGTTTTGCTTTTATTCAGCAAACCCTATTTAAGTTGTCATTCCGAGATACGAGGAATATAATTAAAATACTTCGAGAGGTAATCTTATGAAATATTCTATTCAAGAACATTATCAAAAACTTGCTCAACAATACGACGATTTTTGGGGTACTTCCTCAGATTTTATTGATTTCTTAACTCAAGCAATTATCTTGAATTTACAGTTAAAATCTACAGATATTTTAGTTGATCTCGGGTGTGGAACAGGCATTTATAGTAAGGCGATCGCCTCACAAATAAGCCTAGAAAATAAAATAATTTGTGTTGATCCTTCTGATAAAATGCTAGAAAAAATACCTAGTAATAATAATTATCAAACCCTGGTTAAAGATGCTGTAGAATTCGCTCATGAACAGGGAAAATACGATAAAATTTTAATCAAAGAAATGATCCATCATATCAATGATAAAGAAAAACTTTTACAAGGATTATTTGACCGATTAAATGAACAAGGAATTTTATTAACTATTTTACTGCCTCCTACCATAGAATATCCCCTATTTCAACAAGCTTTATCTGTTTATGAGTCTGTACAACCTCACTATAATAATTTAGTTAATATCTGTGAAAATATTGGTTTTAAAACTACAGTTAATTTTGTAGAATATGCTGTCTCTATTCCCAAAGAAAACTACTTTAACATGGTTAAAAATCGTTATATGTCTTTATTATCCAGATTTAATGATGAAGAAATTAAGCAAGGATTAACAGAAATGACAGAAAAATATGCTAATTTATCTAACTTGGAATTCTGCGATCGTTTTGTTTTCTTAGTAGCTCAAAAATAAACCAATGTTAAACCCTTATCAACAAGCGATCGCTAATCTTTATAACCAACGTAGTACCACCTATGATCAAGGTGACTTTCATCCGAAACTGGTTGATTTATTACTAGAATATCTTGATATAAAACCTAAGCAAACTGTATTAGATATTGCCACAGGAACAGGTTTAGTGTCCATTGAAATTGCTAAAAAAGTAGGAAATGACGGTTATGTTATAGGAGTCGATATTGCAGAATCAATGTTAAAAGAAGCCCAAAAAAAAGCTCAAAAGCTAAACATAAATAATCTTGAATTTTTACAAACCGATATAGAGAGTTTAGAATTACCTACAGAAAAATTTGAGAGAATAAGTTGTTGTGCTGCTATGGTTATCTTTAATGATATTACTAATGTTTTAAACCATTGTTATTCTTGGCTAAAACTAGGAGGAAAAATCGGGTTTAATTATTGGTCAGAAACTTCTTTTATTGAAGGATATACCTTAAGTAAAATTGCACCAAAATATAATATTAATTTTCCTCATTGGCACCAAAAAATAGGTTCAAAAGAAACTTGCTCTAATCTTCTAGAGAGTATCGGGTTTAAAAACATAGAAATTCATCAAGATCAATTAGGTCATTATATTGATTTAGAGACAGTAAAAAATAAGTGGGAAGTGATGATTAACTTCCCCGTTTCTAATGAGAATCTCTTTCCCTTTCAAACCCTTTCAGCAGAAAAATTAGAAGATGCAAAACAAGATTATTATCAAGAGTTAGAAAGACTAGCAAGCAATCAAGAAGTCTGGAACGAAATTATGACATTAACAGTCATTGCTGAAAAATAAAGTTACATATTTAATAATGTACAATAATTTAACTCATGCGATATTTCATTGATAGATAATGTTGCATAATTTTTTTTGTATTAGGATGATTTTCTCCTAATAGTTCTTTACTTAGTTCAATGGCCTGTTGATAAAAAGTTTCTGCTTCAGGATATTTATCTTGATTATTGTATAATGTTGCCAGATTAGAAAAGGTTTGGATCAAATAAGGGTGTTTTTCTCCTAGTATTTTTTGATAAATTACAAGTGCCTTTTGATAAAAGGGTTCTGCTTCAGTAAATTGTCTTTGCTCATTGTATAATGTTCCTAGATTATTGAGGCTACCTGCTACATAATGATTCTCTTCTCCTAGTAATTTTCTGCTCAATTCTAGTGCCTGTTTAAAAAGAGATTCTGCCTCTGAATATCGGCGTTGATAATTATATAAAAGTCCTAAATTATTGAGTGCAGTCGCCACCTCTATATCCCCCTCTCCCTGTAGCTTTTTCCTAATCTCAAGTGACTGCTTAAAAAGAGGTTCTGCTTGAGTATATCTTTTTTGACCATTATATAAAAGAGCCAAATTATTGAGTGCAGTCGCCACATCTATATGCTCCTCTCCTCGGTTTTTTTTGCTGATTGCAAGTGCTTCTTTAAAACCAGATTCTGCTTGATAATATTTTCCTTGAGCATTGTATAAAAGAGCTAAGTTATTGAGTGGAGTTGCTACATAAGGATGTTGTTCTCCCAGATTTTTTTTATAAAGTTCAATTGCTTGTTTTAGTAAATTTTCTACTTCAGAATAGTTAGCTTGAGCATTATATAATGTGGCTAGATGATTCAGACTAACTGCCACATCTATATGCTCATTTCCTAAAATATTTTTTCGTATTTCTAATGCTTCTTTTGTTTGCAGTATAGCCTTTGAATAGTTTCCCTGTTGGTATGATCTTGATGCTTGTTTAGTCAGTTGCGCCGCTTGAATAAGCTTTATGTTTTGTTCGCTGATTTGTTTTTTCATTATTAATTTATCTAGTTTTGATAGATGTATAATATTGATCCTACCATTTCTTAATAGTTTTTTTATATAGCAATCAGGAATGATTCATGAGAACTTGGAGATCCCCCCTTTAGTTCCCCCCTTAATAAGGGGGGTTGGGGGGTAGTGGGGGGATCAGAATTCACTTAATTCTCACAACTGATAACTGATTGCTATAGTTTAAGCATTAATTAGGTTAATCTTACTATTGAATTTTTGTAAATTTTGATTGACAAATTATGTTATATAAATTTCCAATTTTCTAATTCAAATTATGGTTTAATAGAGGACTGAAGGTTATTTTTTCTTAGCTGATGGAAACAACCTGGCAAATTGCCAAAACTTACGAAGATATCTTGTATGATAAAGCGGATGGGATAGCGAAAATCACCATTAACCGTCCCCACAAACGCAACGCTTTTCGCCCCAAAACCGTCTTTGAATTATACGATGCCTTTTGTGATGCCAGAGAAGATAGTACCATTGGGGTAATATTACTCACTGGGGCAGGACCACATACAGACGGAAAATATGCTTTTTGTTCCGGTGGAGATCAAAGTGTGCGTGGGCAAGCAGGTTATGTAGACGAGGCCGGAGTTCCCCGTTTAAACGTGCTAGACTTACAGCGATTGATCCGATCTCTTCCTAAAGTGGTGATTGGTTTAGTAGCCGGATATGCCATCGGTGGGGGTCATGTTTTACACCTGATCTGTGACCTTACCATTGCTGCGGATAATGCTATTTTTGGGCAAACAGGCCCGAAAGTTGGGAGTTTTGACGGTGGCTTTGGTGCCAGTTATTTAGCCCGTATTGTGGGACAAAAAAAAGCCAGAGAAATCTGGTTTCTGTGTCGTCAGTATAACGCCCAACAGGCTTTAGAAATGGGTTTAGTTAATTGTGTGGTTCCTGTAGAACAATTAGAATCAGAAGGGGTGCAGTGGGCAACAGAAATATTAACTAAAAGTCCTATTGCCATTCGTTGTCTCAAAGCCGCTTTTAATGCTGACTGTGATGGACAAGCTGGGTTACAAGAGTTGGCAGGAAATGCCACGTTACTCTACTATATGACAGAAGAAGGAGCAGAAGGGAAACAAGCCTTTTTAGAGAAGCGTCCCCCTAATTTTCGGCAATATCCCTGGCTACCTTAGGTGATTTCCAGAATAAAATATACCTGCTTTTCCAGTTATTTCCCCCCTTTAAAAGGGGGGTTAGGGGGGATCATTAGGTATCTTCTTGATCAGAAATCACCTTAGCCTCATGTTCTCATAAATGGCAACATCAACAACTTCTTCCAAGTCTAAGCCCAATACTTCTACAATGCTAATGGCATTGTCAATATCCACGGCTTTACCCCGAAAAAATCGTTCAATCGTACTACGAGATACCCGACAGTTTAGGGTTTCCTCTATGTCTTCATAGGTGATACGTTTACCACCGTTTCGGTTTTGGGCTTTTCTCAGTTTTCCTTTGCCAGTCTCTGTGACTGCAATGGTTTTTCGGGACCTGTGCGCTGATGTCATAGGATCAATATTGACTCTCTATGGTTAGTATTCCCGTTTAGTTCGCTAATATTTTCATTTCAGTTACCAGTTATCAGTTATCAGTTATCAGTTATTAGTAATGATTACTCAAGATTCTTTAGAATTTACCCAAAGTTTACTACAACAACTCCTTGATGGTGATTCCCTTTCTCAGACTCAAGCAGGCCAACTGATGCAAGGGTGGTTGGATGAAACCATTCCCCCTGTGTTATCCGGGGCTATTTTAGTGACACTTCAAGGCAAAGGGGTTTCAGGAGATGAACTCGCAGGAATGGCCAGAGTGTTGCAACAACAGTCTCTGCAAGAAACGGCAATAGTTCATAATGTCCCTGTTATCGATACCTGTGGCACCGGAGGGGATGGGGCATCAACTTTTAATATTTCTACGGCGGTGGCTTTTGTAGCAGCCGCAGCCGGGGTAAAAGTGGCTAAACATGGTAACCGTTCGGCTTCTAGTAAAGTTGGTTCTGCTGATGTTTTAGAATATTTAGGGGTTAAACTGGCAGCTACCCCCGAAAAGGTGGCCGAAGCCTTGGAAGAGGTAGGTATTACCTTCTTATTTGCCCCAGGTTGGCACCCTGCCATGAAGCACGTTGCACCTTTGCGGAAAACTCTCAAAGTTCGCACTATTTTTAATTTATTGGGGCCTTTGGTTAACCCTTTACGTCCCACAGGTCAAATTATTGGGGTTTATCATCCTCGGTTTATTCGTCCCATGGCCGAAGCTTTACATCAATTAGGTATTGCTCAAGGAATGGTTTTACATGGTAGAGAAACTTTAGACGAAGCCGGGTTAGGAGACGTTACCGATGTGGCATTTTTGAAAGAAGGTGAGGTAAATTTAGGAGAGATAAACCCTCAAAGCTTGGGTTTAACTTCTACTCCTTTAACTGCATTAAAAGGAGGCAATGTGGAGGAAAATGCTAGTATTTTGACGGATGTCTTACAGGGAAAAGGCACTTCTGCACAACAGGATGCGGTGGCGGTTAATGCTGGTTTAGCGTTGCAAGTAGGTGATGTGGTTCCTTGGTGTGAGCATCAAAAAGCAGTAGAAAAAGCTAAAGATATCCTTAAAAGTGGGGCAGCTTGGGATAAGTTGACCTCTTTAGTCGAGTTTTTAGCATAAAATTATTAACAATAATTATACTTACACAAATATCGAAAGATGTCACCCAACTTTTCTTATCCTAGCAGCCCACAACAAGACGTGACTGATGTTTATCATGGTGTGGAAATAAAAGATTCCTATCGTTGGTTAGAAAACCCCGACTCAGAAGAAACAAAAGTATGGATCACAGCCCAAAATAAACTCACTTTTGATTATTTATCCACTATTTCAGCTAGAGAAAAAATAAAACAACGCTTAACTAAACTTTGGGATTATGAAAAGTACGGTATTCCCTTCAAAAAAGCAGACAGATACTTCTATTTTAAAAATAATGGTCTACAGAATCAAAGTGTTTTATACACTATCAAAAGTCTTGATGGTGATCCTAAAATACTATTAGATCCTAACACCATTACCACAGATGGAACCGTCGCTTTGTCAGTTTTATCTATCTCAGAAAATGCCCAATATTTAGCCTACGGTTTATCCACATCTGGATCAGATTGGGTAGAATGGAAAGTGAGAGAAATAGAAACAGGAAAAGACTTATCGGATCACCTCAAATGGACTAAGTTTACTGGTACATCTTGGACAAAAGATAATCAAGGTTTCTTCTATAGTCGTTATAATCAACCCAAGGAAAAAACAAAATTAGAAGACATAAACCACTATCAAAAACTTTACTATCATAAGTTGGGAACTTCCCAGGATGAAGATGTATTAATTTATGAACGTCCCGATGAAAAAGAATGGGGTTTTAGTGGAAGAGTTACCGAAGATGGACAATATTTAATTATCAGTGTTTGGCAAGGAACCGATACTAAAAATCTAGTTTTTTATAAAAATTTAAGCCAGGAAAATAGCAAAATAATTGAACTCATTAACCAGTTTGAAGCAGATTATAGCTTCATTGATAACAAAGGTTCAAAGTTTTACTTTCGTACTGATTTAAACGCACCTAAAGGTAAAGTAATCGCTATTGATATTGATAACTCACAGCCAGAAAACTGGCAAGAAATTATCCCAGAAAGTAACGAAGCTTTAAAAGGGGTTGGTATTTTGAATAATCAGTTTGTTTGTGATTATCTTCAAGATGCTAAGTCTGCTATTAAAATTCATGATTTACAGGGTAACTTGCTCCGCAATGTTAGCTTACCTGGAATTGGTTCAGTTGGGGGATTTGATGGCAAAAAAGAGGACACCGAAACCTTTTATTCTTTTACCAGTTTCACCACTCCTAGCACTGTTTATCGTTACGACATGATAACAGGAGAAAGTGAAATATTTTGTCAACCAAACGTAGATTTCAATCCTCATAATTATGAAATAAAACAAGTATTTTACAAAAGTAAAGACGGCACAAAAATACCTATGTTTATCACTCATAAAAAAGGGTTAAAAATAGATGGAAACAACCCAACTTATCTCTATGCTTATGGTGGTTTCAATGTTTCTTTAACTCCCAATTTTTCTATTAGTAACTTAGTTTGGATGGAAATGGGAGGAGTTTATGCTGTTCCTAACCTAAGAGGAGGAGGGGAATACGGAGAAGAATGGCATCAAGCAGGAATGAAAGATAAGAAACAAAATGTCTTTGATGACTTTATTGCTGCTGCTGAATGGTTAATCAAAAATAACTATACATCTTCCCAAAAATTAGCCATTGGTGGTGGTAGTAACGGCGGTTTATTAGTAGGTGCCTGTCTGACACAAAAACCTAAATTGTATGCGGCAGCTTTGCCAGCAGTTGGTGTGTTAGATATGCTACGTTTTCATCAATTTACAATTGGTTGGGCTTGGTGTCCAGAGTATGGAAGTTCTGAAAATGAAGAAGAATTTAAGACACTTTTAGCCTATTCCCCTTTACATAATTTAACAGCAAATACAGCTTATCCAGCTACTATGATTACTACAGCAGATCACGATGACAGAGTAGTTCCAGCACATAGTTTTAAGTTTGCAGCAGCCTTACAAAACGCTCATGATGGAGAAAAACCTGTTTTAATTCGTATTGAAACAAAAGCAGGTCATGGTGCAGGAAAACCCACTACAAAATTAATAGAAGAAATTGCCGATAAGTGGGCATTTTTAGTTGATAATTTAGCATTCAATGTGCTATGATGGTTCATATAATGCTGTAATTTTTCCTATGAGTGACTCCTCAGAAAAAACCAACCCGAAAAAGCCAACCCCTAGCAACTGTTTAATAGGGGCTACTATTTCGGGGTCTTTGGGTTATGCACTGTACACCCTAACCGGTTCAATCATCCAAACTTTTGCCAGTAAACCCTTAACATCTTCTAATCCTTTAGTGTTAAGAATTGGATCGTTAGTGAGAACTTTAGTGACGGGTGTTGCTTCATTAGGTACATTTGTTTTTTTCTTTGTTGCCTTTGGTTTAATTTTATTAGCTATTCAATTATTAATCCAGAAAGAAGAGACAACAGAAAGCTAAATAAATATTATCAATTTCGCCAGTTATTTTGGGCTTTATCCAGTATATATTGAGAGACGGCCTTAATTTCATTTTGTGTCAGTCTTTCCTCGTAAGCTGACATATTATTTTTTCCGTAGCTAACTAAATTCATAATAGAGTCCAAGGTATCGACTTTATTTTTTTTCAATGCCTTTAATTTTAAATTCTTACCCCGTCGAATAATATTTTTCCCATTGGGATGACATCCAGCGCAGTGAATAGTAAAAATCTTCGACCCATCACTAATATCTTGGGCTATTGCTGAACTTGGGTAAAATATCAACAACAACAGTCAAAATAGTGTAAGAACAATCGAGCAAGTTTTCAATGTCATTGACCCTCGTTTAAATTGTAACACAAGCAGTTTACTTGTCACAGTCTAGAAGACTATGCTACCGATTATAAATCAAAGGTCAGCAGTATCTAGAAATAAATTTGCTCATTGAGATAAGATAGTCAATAATTGATCAATAGATAATTAACACTACATCATTTTATGGATACAAAAGCTTTTAAACGTTCCCTGCACAAATCTGGCAACTATCACCGTAAAGGGTTTGGCCACGAAACAGAAGTCATGGGGACTATGAACACAGAGTATCAAAGTTCTCTTATTCAACAAATTCGTGAGAATAATTATCAATGGCAAGAAGGAAACGTTACCATTAAACTAGCAGAGTCTTTTGGCTTTTGTTGGGGAGTGGAAAGGGCTGTTGCTATGGCCTACGAAACCGGTCAACATTTTCCACAAGAAAAAATTTGGATAACCAATGAAATTATCCATAACCCATCAGTTAATCAACGTTTGTTAGAGATGAATGTTGGTTTTATTCAAGTAATTAATGGGAGCAAAGATTTTTCAGTAGTCAACACAGGAGATGTGGTGATCTTACCTGCTTTCGGTGCAAGTGTAACCGAAATGAAGTTATTAAACGATAGAAATTGTGTCATTGTAGATACTACTTGTCCGTGGGTTTCTAAAGTTTGGAGTTCTGTAGAAAGACATAAGAAAAAAGAATACACCTCCATTATTCATGGTAAATACCGTCACGAAGAAACCGTAGCCACCAGTTCATTTGCAGGGACTTATTTAGTGGTTTTAAACCTCAAAGAAGCACAATACGTCTGTGATTATATCGTTCATGGTGGAGACAAAGAGGAATTTTTAGATAAGTTTAAAAATGCTCATTCAGAAGGATTTGATCCCGACAAAGATTTAGTAAAGTTGGGAGTGGCTAATCAAACCACCATGTTAAAAAGTGAAACAGAACAAATAGGTAAACTTTTTGAAAGCACCCTATTGAAAAAGTATGGACCCACCCAACTAAATCAGCATTTCATGAGTTTTAATACCATTTGTGATGCTACCCAAGAGCGTCAAGATGCTATGTTAAATTTAGTAGAAGAAGATGTTGATTTAATGGTAGTTATTGGGGGTTTTAATTCTTCTAATACCACTCATTTACAGGAGATTTCTATCGAAAGAGGTATACTTTCTTATCATATTGATAGCGATCAGCGTATTTTGCAGGGGAACAAAATTGAACATAAACCCTTAGAAAAAGTCATAGAAACTCAAGAAAACTGGTTGCCCGAAGGTCAAATTCTTGTTGGTGTAACCTCTGGTGCATCAACTCCAGATAAGATAGTGGAAGCAGTTATTGAGCGCATTTTTGAGGAAAAGAATGCAATGCTTTTAGTGTAATTGAACTGGTAGGGTGGGCAATTTAGATAAGTAAAAATTTCATTCAAAAAATATTGTTTAATTGCCCACCGTAACTTTATTTTATCCTTATCCTATTTTATATTTATCCATAAATATATTCATTAGGAATAAGTTAAAATACTTAATAAGCAAAGACTACAATAATTACTAATTTACTAGAATTTACCCTATTCTTTTCATCCATATTATAATGATTCTATATTACAATTATTATGAAAAAAATTCTGCGTTTTCTGGCTATCTTTGCCTTAATTATCTTAATTACTATAACGATCAACCATTACGGAGTCACACAACTGAGAACACGAGTGGAAGGGTTAGGAAACTGGGTTCCTATAGGGATCTTTCTCTTGCGCTTCACTAGCGTTGTTATTCCAGCTTTGCCAGGAACCGCCTATTCTGTCTTATCAGGGGGACTATTAGGCTTTACAAAAGGTCTTTTGGTTATTTGTCTAGCGGACTTACTATCATGTTCCTTGAGTTTTTCTCTATCTAGACGTTATGGCCGTGACTTAGTACAAAAGTTAGTAGGAACGAAATTTATCAACAAAATTGATCACTTAAGTCAAAGTCATTTAGAGCATAATTTTTTCCTATTAACTGGATTTTTAATGACAGGTTTTTTTGATTTTGTTTGTTATGGTGTGGGACTAACTCAAGCCTCTTGGCGGAAATTTGCCCCTGCTTTAGTTATCAGTATTGCTATTTCTAATCCCCCTATTGTTGCTTTAGGTGCCGGACTACTAGAAGGAGGTAAACTCTTATTAGGGTTAGCTTTACTCGGGGTTTTTGCCCTAGCTATTATTACAGGTTTAGTGCAAAGGAGTTCATCAACTATGGAAGAATAATTTGACATCCTCACCGCCCTAAAAGTGCGGTGATTCCTAAGCCTCACGATTTAGATTTCTGCTTCAATGCAGTTGCCTTCCGAGATTTACTCTCTTCAGGTCTTATACTCGCTCCACAGACTGACACCGCAAGCCCTGCGGCCAAAATATTTTGAGATGCGTTAATGTCACGGTCATGGTTCGTCCCACATTCAGGGCATTCCCATTCCCTAATATTTAACGGCAATTTATCTACAATGTAACCACAATTTCCACAGCGTTTACTACTAGGAAAATAGCGGTCAATTTTGACTAATTCTTTGCCATACCACTCACATTTGTATTCTAATTGACGGTTAAACTCTCCCCAACTGGCATCACTAATTGACCTAGCTAACTTATGGTTCTTGAGCATATTTCTAATAGCTAAGTCTTCTATAGCAATTAGGTCGTTGTCTCGCACAAGTTTAGTAGTTAGCTTGTGCAGAAGATCCTTACGAGCATCTTTAATTTGAGCGTGTACTTTAGCTACCTCTAGACTTGCTTTATATCGGTTATTTGAGCCTTTGGTTTTCCGGCTCAAAGCCTTTTGCTTTCTTCTGAGCTTTTTGTACAAGCGGTTAAACTGTTTAGGATTACCTACTTTCTCTCCGTTGCTAGTGGTGATTAAGCTAGTAATTCCTACATCAATACCTACTTTTTTGTCCGTTTTTGGTAATGGTTTGACAGTAGGATCTTTAACTAAAATTGATACAAACCAACGCCCAGATGGGTCTAGTTTAATTGTTACTGTAGATGGGGTACTATCTTGAGGTAAAAAGCGACTCCAGACTATATTTAGAGGCTCCTTACACTTAGCTAAAAATAGCTTGCCATCTCTCCATTTAAAAGCAGACTTGGTAAATTCTGCACTCCCTCCATTTCTCTTTTTCTTAAAGTTAGGATATTTGGCTCGTTTTGCCCAAAAGTTAGTAAAAGCTGTCTGAAGGTGTCTTAAACACTGTTGTAATGGAACACAACTAACTTCATTCAAAAAATCTAAATCCTCTTCCTTTTTCCACTCAGTTAACAGGCTTGATGTTTGGCTGTAACCTATTCGTTCCTGTCTTTCATACCAACCTTTGGTGCGTAGCCCTAACGCTTTGTTATACACTAAACGAACACAGCCCATTGTCCGTCGCAAGAGGTTTTCTTGGTCGGTGGTTGGGTAAAAGCGGAACTTGTAGGCACGTTCTTTCATGCCTTACATTTTAACACATTATTTGTAAGAATGCTATACTAAAAGAGCAAAGCCGTCCTTCTTGATGCAGCGCGGTCTTGGTGGTTTCCATCAAGACCGCGCTGCATCAAGAAGGACGGGGTTTCAGACCCAATTTTTCGATGAAGACTTAGGCGGGATACCTGAGTTCGGTGTTAGGAGTTAGGAGTTCGGAGTTGAAGTTTTTTCCATGAGATAACCAGGGTTTAAGACTCTTGATGTAAATCAGTTGTGTATAAATTGGCTTATGTCGAACTTAGGTGGGATATACAGTTTTAACTGTTTCTCACTTCTTTCCAAAGGTTAATATATTGTTCTTTACTTTGTTTGGATAAAGGTTCTAAAAAATCACATTTGTCAAAAATAGCTGAGTCAATAAACAACAAAGGATTATTAGTAATATCAGGCTCAAGTTCATCTTTATCTATTGTATTGATCACAGGAGAGGCAGCATCAGCAAACAAAGACATCAACCTAGCTGCTTGAGGTTGCCAGCAAAAATTAAGCCATTGTTTAGCAATTTCAGATAATTCTGTTTCTGTTTCTTTTGCTTTTGGTTTTACCCAAATATCTGACCAAATAGCAGTCCCAGAAGTGGGAACGACTGCTTTAATATTAGGACTTTTAGCCATCAAGGGAATAATTTCATTAGACCATCCTACACTTACCCAAACATCCCCCACCACTAAAGGTTGTAAATAATGTTGATCGCTATAATATTTTACTCGTTTATTGAGGTTTAAAAGTTCACTTTTTAACTCAGGTACTTCCTCTAAATTTTCTGTGTTGTAAGACTTTCCTAGCTGTTTCAAAGTCAACCCAATAATTTCTCTGGGTTGGTTTACCATAGAAATGCGATCGCTTAATCGCTCATCCCATAAATCAGACCAATCTTGGGGTTGCCAGTCCAGTTTATCAGAGCGATAAGCTATTAAAGTAGTTCCCCAACGATAAGGTGCGCCCCAAATTAAGCCATTTTCCTGTAAATTCCCTTGTCTATCCCGTTTAACTAAATTTTTCCAGCGAGAAGGTAGAGTTTGCCAATTTTCAATCTCAGCTATATCTAAGGGATCGATTAACTCTTTTTCAATGGCCTCCCCTAACCAAACATCTCCCAAAGTCACAAAATCACTAATAGAAGGAGGTGGAGGATTAATTAGGGGTATTTGGGGTAAATCTGCCAATAAACCTTTGTTTTCCTCATCTTTATCCTGCCAGGTTTCTAACAAAGAAAACAGTTCCTTTAATTGGCCTTGAGGTTTAAAATCAAGAGATGATCCTGAAGAGATTTCTTGACGAAAAAGCTTAAGCAATTGAGGGGGAACAGAACCCTTTAACAATAATACCCGTAAATCAGCACCAGAACTAGCACAACTTGATAAAAGATGTCCTAATGCTAAAATTCCTGTAGTGGTGAGAAAAGAACGACGGGTAAGCATATAATCTATTCAATAAGGGGCTAAAGATCAACCTCTAGTTTAAAATTTTTTCGCTTCTTTGACTATCAAATACGGCTGTATTGAGATTGAAATAGGAATTTCTTATCAGTAGTGGTGAAAATTAATTCAGGTATTATTTTTGGATTAATGACTTTAAATATTATTATGTTAAATATTTTGTAAAAATTTAATAATTATCGAAAATAGTTGGGTCTAAAACCCCGCCTTTTAAGGCGCATAGTTTTTGAAGCGGAGCATAAATCTCTGTTTCAAAAACAACTTCTGACTTCTGACTTCTGACTTCTGACTTGGTTAAGACCTATATGCTATACTTAAGTGATAAACGGACTTCTTATTGATTATGGTTTTTTCTTCTCTGATTCGTACCCTACAAAAATCTCCTTTAACCAAAGAATTATTGGGCAAACTTAAGGAAAATAATGAATTAGGATTAAAAGGAATTAATCGACTGCCAAAAGGGTTAGTTTCTTCTGCTTTAGCTCAGTCTAAAGAAGACAACCTATTGGTTATTTGTGCTACTTTAGAAGAAGCAGGAAGATGGACAGCACAACTAGAAATAATGGGATGGCAAACCGTCAATTTTTATCCAACATCTGAAGCATCTCCCTACGAACCTTTGAACCCTGAATCAGAAATGGTCTGGGGACAAATGCAGGTATTATCAAATCTGAATAGATTAAAAGATAATAACAATAATTATGCTATTGTTACCACTGAAAAAGCTCTACAGCCTCATTTAATACCTCCTGATATTTTTCATGACTATTGTTTAAATATACAGGAAGAAATGACAGAAAAATCAAAAGAATTTGACGGAAAATTAGTTAGATTAGGATATGAAAGGGTTAATTTAGTAGAAGTAGAAGGTCAATGGAGTCGTCGGGGTGACATTGTTGATATTTTCCCAGTTTCTTCAGAGATTCCTATCAGACTAGAATGGTTTGGAGATGAATTAGAAAAAATTAGAGAATTCGATCCATCAACTCAGCGATCGCTGGATAAATTAGAGCAAATTTTGTTAACACCTATTGGTTTTAATACAATCATTGCTAACAAAATCAAAGAGAATAACTATAATTTAGATGATTATTTATCAGAACAGGAAAAAGAAGGGATAGATAATTACAATTATCCTCCAGGAATGCAGCGATTTTTAGGAATAGCTTTCGAGGAACCTAGCTCTATTTTAGACTATTTAGAACCTAATACTCTCTGCGTTTTCGATGAAATTGAACAATGTCGCTCCCATAGTGATCGCTGGTTAGACTATATAGAAGAACAATGGGAAAATAATGAAAAATCATTACCCAAGGTTCATCGAAGTTTTGATGACTCTTTTCAGTTGGCAGAAAAATTACCTAAACTATATTTATACGAACTATCAGAAGTTAATAATAAAAACGCCTTAGATTTATCAAGTCGCCCTCTACCAACAACTCCCCATCAATTTGCTAAACTTGCAGAAATATTAAGAGGAAAACGAGAAATTTATAGTGGTATGAGTCTAAATAAATATGCCACTTGGTTAATTTCAGCGCAACCCTCTCGGACGGTTTCTCTATTGCAAGAACACGATTGTCAAGCACAATTTATTCCTAATCCTCGTGACTATCCAGCTATTAATAAGTCTCATATTCAAGATACAGCGATCGCCTTAAAATATTCAGGTTTAGCAGAATTAGAAGGATTCATTTTACCCACATTTCGTATTGTTGTAGTCACGGATAAAGAATTTTTTGGACAGCACGTTTTAGCTACAGCAGGGTATATTAGGAAGCGTCGTCGTGCTACTTCCAAAAAAGTTGACTTACAACAACTACACCAAGGGGATTATGTAGTGCATAAAAGTCATGGCATAGGTAAATTTTTGAAGTTAGAAAGTTTAGCTACCCGTGAATATTTGGTAGTACAATATGAAGACGGAATTTTGAGAATTCCCGCGGATTCTTTCGATAGTGTATCCCGTTATCGCCATACTGAATCCAAACCTCCCAAACTCCATAAAATGACAGGTAAAACCTGGCAAAAATCTAAACAAAAAGTACGTAAAAATATTAGGAAATTAGCGGTTGATCTGATAAATTTATATGCAAAAAGAGCTAAAAATATAGGGTTTACCTATCCCCTTGATACTCCCTGGCAACAGGAATTAGAAGACTCCTTCCCTTATCAACCCACCCCAGATCAACTAAAAGCGATACAAGAAGTGAAAATAGACTTAGAAAGCGATCGCCCTATGGATAGATTAGTGTGTGGTGATGTAGGTTTTGGCAAGACAGAAGTTGCTGTGAGAGCAATTTTTAAAGCCGTTACAAGTGGTCATAAACAAGTAGTATTTTTAGCTCCCACTACCATTTTAACCCAACAACACTATCATACTCTAAAAGAAAGATTTGCCCCCTATCCTATCAATATTGGACTATTAAATAGATTTCGCACTGCCTCAGAGAAAAAAGAGATTATTCAACGCTTATCCACAGGAGAATTAGATATTGTTGTTGGCACTCAGCAACTATTAGGAAAAAGTGTCAAATTTAATGACTTAGGCTTATTAGTTATAGACGAAGAACAAAGATTTGGAGTTAATCAGAAAGAGAAAATAAAAGATATGAAAAGTCATATTGATGTTCTTACTTTAAGCGCAACACCGATTCCCAGAACATTATATATGTCCTTATCAGGAATACGGGAAATGAGCTTGATTACTACGCCTCCGCCCTCTCGTCGCCCCATTAAAACCCATTTATCTCGCTATAATCCTGATGCTGTGAGAAACGCTATTCGTAATGAATTAGACAGAGGAGGACAAGTTTTTTATGTAGTTCCTAGAGTGGAAGGAATTGAAGAAGTAGCAGCCCAAATAAAGAGAATGGTTCCCAGTGCGAGAATGGCCATAGGCCATGGTCAAATGGATGTTAATGAGTTAGAAATGACCATGTTGGGGTTTAACAATGGGGATGCAGATATTCTGGTTTGTACTACCATTGTTGAGTCAGGTTTAGATATTCCTCGGGTTAATACAATCATTGTAGAAGACGCTCAAAAATTTGGTTTAGCACAACTATATCAACTTAGAGGAAGAGTAGGCAGAGCCGGAATTCAAGCACACGCTTGGTTACTCTATCCCAGTAAATCAGAACTAACAGAAACGGCACGAAAAAGACTAAGAGCTTTACAAGAATTTAGTCAACTAGGCTCGGGGTATCAATTAGCAACTCGTGACATGGAAATTCGTGGAGTTGGTAACTTATTGGGTGCCGAACAATCAGGACAAATGGAGTCTATTGGCTTTGAATTATATATGGAAATGTTACAAGAATCTATCCGAGAAATTCAAGGTCAAGAAATTCCCAAAGTAGAAGATACTCAAGTTGACTTACAATTAACTGCTTTTATTCCTACGGATTATATTCCCGATATGGAACAAAAAATGTCTGCTTATCGTGCGATCGCTGTGGCTAATTCTCAGAAAGAATTAAGCCAAATTGCAGCAGAATGGAGCGATCGCTACGGAAAATTACCAGTTCCCGTACAACAATTATTACAAGTTATTGAACTCAAACAATTAGCAAAATCTTTGGGATTTTCTCGCATTAAACCAGAAGGAAAACAACATATAGTCTTAGAAACACCAATGGAAGAACCAGCTTGGAAATTATTACAAGAAAAAATCCCCGAACATCTGCGATCGCGCTTTGTTTATAGTCCCAAAAAAGTTACTGTCAGGGGATTAGGAGTAATGAAACCTCAAAAACAACTAGAAAGTTTATTAGAATGGTTAGAAAAGATGCAAGACGCAATCAAAGTTGATAGCGAAAAATGAACAGAGAAAAAATATGTTACTCTTACAATTTAGTACGTCTCATTACTGCCGCAAAGCAAGACTAGCACTAGGTTATAAAAAAATACCTTATCAAGTCGAAAACTTAACCCCAGGATTGCATATTGTTAAACTAAAACCACTTACAGGGTTAACCACTGTCCCCGTTTTACAGCCTCAAAAAACAGGGGAACCCGAAGCGATCGCCGACTCAACTCGCATTTTTAACTATCTCGAAACCTATCAAAGCGATCGCCCTTTAATGCTATGTGATCCCAACCAACAAAACCAAGCTTTACTCTTAGAAGACTGGTTAGACGAAAGCATTGGCACAGCTACCCGTTTTGTCTATTATCATTATCGTGCAGGGGAAGGAAAATCAATTGATCCCTCCCTATCCAGTCAACTGGTGATCAACATTGTGCGTCGTCAATACGGAATAACCCCGACAACCGTAGAATTAGCCCAAAAACGCCTAGAAAACGCCATGAATGTTTTTTCTCACTGGAAAAACCAGCCTTACCTATTGGGCGATCGCTTGAGCATAGCAGACATTACAGCCGCAGCTTTACTGAGTCCCCTGGCATTAATACCCTATTATCGTCAAACCTATCCTTGGTTATTTGAAAAAATTGCTACCATTCATAATATCTGTGGGGAAGCCTTACCCCCAGGATTGTCTGCATAGGAGAAAAAATCATGGTTAATTCCTCACTTTATCGGGTCATACCCCTCAGTTTAGCCCTACAAATGATGTTTTTAGAAGCAGGGGTCGCTTTACCCCCCCCAGAGGACATTCCTGAAGAAATTTTGCGCCAAGAAATTATTACCGAAGGGCGATCGCCTTTAGATGGGGAACCACTAAGCGCGGCAGAATACGCTGAAATTAAGGAAAAATTAGCCCAACGTCCCTATCCACCTGAAATTGACTCAAAATTACAAAATCTGATTTTTTTACTAAAAATTCGCAAAATGCTAAAAACCTTTGTCCCGTTACCCATCATTCCCTGATTATGATCACAGTTGTCTTTGACAGATTGCACGACATAAGATAGGAAAAGCGAGTATAACATTATTAGAAGAAACATGAAGAGTTTAGTTTTTATAGGTAAATTATGGTGAGAATTTCAATTAACTTAGGAGTTATTCTACAAGTTAGCATAGTATTTGCCATTGCTTTCATCCTGTTGGGGGATAGAGTATTACCCAAACCTGTAGGCAAGGTAAGCACCAATACAAGGGATACCATTTATAAAGCAGTTGCCCAGTTTATCGCTGAAGAGAAAGAAGAATATAGAAGTTTAGAAGGAGATCAAGAAAAAGGAACCATTAAGATTAAATTTGAAACAACAGATGAATTTTTTAACCGAGCAGTAGAGGCAGCAGAGCAACAAGGCAAATCAAGCGAGTAAAGTTTTTCCGTTGAAGGTTGTTAGTTTAAGAAGGTTTTGGGGAATCTTAGTAAGGAGAGATAACCAAACTATCACCGTTAAGGGTGAAGATAATTACCTCACAGACCATTGAATTAACGCTTGAAAGGGAGTTTACTGTGTCAGCACATAAAATACTCGTCATTGATGATAGTAAAGTAATCCGGATGCGGGTTAAAGATATGTTGCCAGAAAGCAATTTTAGAGTCCTCGAAGCCAAAGATGGTGTTGAGGGATACAATCTCATCCGTAGTGAAAAACCAAATCTGATTATGTTGGATTTCCTGCTACCTAAAATGAGTGGTTGGGATGTGTATCAAGAAGTTCAAAAAGAATACGATCTCAAAAAAATTCCTCTTGTCTTGATGTCAGGGCGAAAAGAAGAAGTAGTTGAAAAACTAACTGAACCCTTTGAATATTTTTCTTTTATTGAAAAACCCTTTGAGAAAAAGCAGCTACTTGAGGCTATTAAAGATGCCATGGCCAAATCAAGGAAGCATCCTCAGCCCAAAGAAAAACCAGTGGCATCCTCTCAATCCACAGGGGGTACAAAGGATAGTGCTGCTATGGCCCAAGAAATTATTTATCTCCGTCAACAAGTGAGTACCATGCAAGGGGAAATTGATCTACTCAAGAAACAACTAAGACAGGTTTTGAATTTCCTCAAACAGAGAGGGTAGATATTGAATTAATATCCCCTTGCTATTGCTTGATTAGCAGGGGTTAATTAGGGTTTGCTGAAAAAGTTTCTCCAAAATTTATGCCACTTTTGACCAAGAATTTTCTGACAAATCAATAAGTTTTAGTACATAAAAATTGTTTAAAGTATAATCAAAATTAATGAAAGGCGGTTTGATGAGTTCCCCTGTTCTATTATTAGTAAATAAGGACAAAAAAAGCGACAAAAACTGCCTCAGAAGTTTAGAAAGATTGACAACTAAAAATGTAATAGCAATAGATGTAATGGAGGTTTCAGGGAGTTTTGTCATCACGAGATTTAGGCTAAATCTTCGTTTAGCTTGTCCAAACTTTCCCTCAATAGCATTACGGAAGCATTCATCGGAGTGGGCTTGTTTCTTTTCTTCTTCACTGACATTTTTCGGAGGTCTTCCTAACTTCGGACCACTGATTCTTATCCCTCTTTCCTTACACCAATTTCTGTTTTCCCTAGTTCGATAAATTTTATCTACATGGACGGATTCGGGATAATAGCCAAACGTTTCTTTATACTTTTCTACTTGTTCTTTTAAATGACAAGATTCATTGAAGTTTTCCAAACTTATTTTGTATAGAAACACATAGTTATCTACACAGCTTACTGAGAGTTTAGCTCCAAACTCTATTGGTTTTCCTACTTTTCCCCTCACTATTGGACGAATATGCGGTTGAGTTAAACTTACAATTCTTTGAGGAACACTCTGGGTCTTATTCTCCCACATTGACTGTTGTTGTTCATAAACTTTTTTGATAGTCTCTAGACAATTTTTCTGTCTTTTACTCAGATTTTCCAAGGAAGCCCCAGCTTGAATTAAGTCTTCTATATTTCCTAAATTTTTCTTAAGGTATTTTAACTGTTTCCCGATAGCTTTTCTTCTTTCTGGATAAGATACTTTTCGTTTTTTAGCTACTTTTAAGTATTCCTTTCTAGCAATTTTTCTAGAAGTTCTCGGCTTTTTTCTCAATTTTACTCTTAATGGTTTATAAAGATTATCTATTATTCTTTCTGTCTCAATTCTGGCTTGATTTAATATGCCTAAATCCGTTGGGTATTTGATGTCTGCTGGCGCACAAGTCGCATCTAAAATTAGTTTACCTTTATTTTTTATTTTTTCTCCTTTTTCTTGGAGACAATCCTTTTTTTTTACTTCTTTATCACTCTTGTCTATTTCTCTTTTTACTATTTTTTTATTGATTTTGTTTATCAATTCTCCATCAATTCTTTTCCTAAAATGAACTAGCATTGAAGATTCCAGTGGTGGCTCTTGTTGATAACAATTTAAACCTATAAAGTATTGTAGATAGGGATTTTCTCTAATCTGTTCTATAGTTTCTCTATCACTTGTTCCTAATTTTTCCTTAATAATTAATGTCCCTAATGCCATTCTAAATAGTTTGGCTGGCGCACCTTTTTCTGCTGAAAAAAGTTTAGCATATTCTTCCTCAAAATCATCCCAAGGTATCAACTCTGCCATGATTACCCAACGATTATTGGGGGACAATTTGCCCTCGAAAGGTAATTCAAATTTTTCTGGGGGCGGTAAAGGTTGCTCCTCTTTTCGATACATTTGTTCTTGACCAACAACTGGGAGGTGTTTCTACCAATTATAGCGGTTTGTAGCCGACAAAGCTGATCTTTTTTGCGATCGCGAATATGGGTGTAACTTTTTAAAGAATAGGGTTTTGCTTTTATTCAGCAAACCCTACGTAAAAATAGGGAACAATGTGTTTTATTACGTAAAAAATTGTAACATTGAGGATCAAGCTAGTGCAGTGATCAAAATCACAACAATTTAAAAAACACATATACACTAAGCAATAATTACATAATAACCTTAACTCCCTAGGATAATTCCAAACTAAGCTGATTGTATTCATTGTCAGTCTTTTGTTTTTTTTGTTCACGACTAATCTGATTAGATTTATCTTGTGCTATTCTTGAATTTATTTTCTCTATATATTTATCTTCTTTTTCAATACCAATATAATAACGATTCAGGTTTAAACAAGCGATCGCAGTTGATCCCGATCCCATAAAAGGATCTAAAACTATCATATTTTTATGACTACTTGCTCTGATAATTCTCTCTATTAATTTAACAGGTTTTTGGGTAGGATGTAACCTTTTTTCTTCATAAAAATTGATATCATTCCAAACATCCGTTAACCCCATTTCTATATTGAAAGTGCTTGAAATATCTTCATAAGGATAATTAAATTCTAAGACATTTTCTAATTTTTCCCACATTTCTCTAGTGGGAACTTGAGCTAATATATTATTACCTGTATATAATGACCACATTCCACCCCCATTAGATTTTACTCCCAATCTTTTGTTAATTTCTAGGGCAGTTAATCCTAATTCTTTTTGTCTTTGTTTGAGAAAATTTTCAATAAAAGGACGACTATCATAAATAAAGAATAATAAACTTTCTGTCACATTAGGAAACATCTTATGATTTTTAGTAGCACGTCCTCCAATAGCTTTAATTCCTTTGTCTATGATAATTTGTTGTCTAAAATTAAACCCTAATTTTATGATAGGTTCATACAAATAAAATAAGTTTCTTAGATAACCAAATAAATATAAACTACCCGACAATTTAATAACTCTAGCAATTTCAGTCAGCCATTGTAAACACCATTTCTGATAATCTTCTTCCGTGCGCCATTGATAATCCCATTTTTGTTGTACAACTTTCCAATAAGGAGGATCAAGAACAATTAAGTCAATACTTTTATCCGGTAATTCTTGTAATATTTCCAGACAATCACCCTTTATAATTTTATTAATATGTTTCATTTTTGATAGACATTACTTTTACAGAATCAAACATTGTAGGGTGGGCAAACTATAATATAGCAATCAGTTATCAGTTGTGAGAACTAAGTGAATTCTGATCCCCCCAACCCCCCTTATTAAGGGGGGAACTAAAGGGGGGATCTCCACGTTCTCATGAATCATTCCTGATTGCTATATATAATATTATCATGAACAAGATTGATTTATTTTGCCCACCGAAACCATTAATTAGTTTCACTTTGTGGTAGAGAAGGACGAAAACATAAATAAACTAAAGTTCCCAACAGAGGAATTAAACTAATTACCCAAAATAGAGTATTACTGTCAATATTTCGCCGTAACATATCATCCCTGATAATAAGAGGAAAAATTAAACAGAGACATAATAAATCTAAACTCATGACATTAATAAAACGTCTGCTTTGCCATTCAGAAACAAAGTCTACCCAACTTCCAGAGATAGCCCCCCAAAAAACAAAAACCAGCAAAGTTATGGTTAAAAGGAGATGTAAAAACCGAGAATCACTAAGTTTAATAAATAGATTTTTCTCACCGCTAAATTTTGGGTTAGGTTCTCGTAAAATAAAATAAGGTAAAATGGCAAAAGTACCCAGTGCTAAACCTGTGATCGCAAACGGCCAAGCGACAATTTTTTGCTCTCTACCATCAATGAATAAAAGATTAGCATAAAGAACAGTAACCAAGCCAATACTATTAAAAACACTAATAATTAAAGGGTTAATATTATCCCAGTTTCCTGTTGAAAGATTTTGGATCAATTCTATGGTATCTGGTTGGCCAGGAGGTGCCAATAAAAACCCATAAATAAGAAATCCAACCCAAAGCAAACTCATAAAAATTTTGCTAATCATTACCAGACTCTCAATATAACTACAATAAATCAGCTTTTACTGATTACTATAGCGTTTCTCGGACTCAATATGTACACCTAATATCGCGCCTCCGAACTCCGAACTCCGAACTCCGAACTCCTAACTCCTAACACTAGAAAACTCTGTATCTCACAAGTATGAGAAGTGCTATATATCATTGTTTTAATTGCTCAATAATTCCCTGAGAATAACCGATTAATTCCTTAACCTTTCCTTCTACCTTCTCAAGCCTTTCCCCAGTCGTTTTCTCCTGACGAGAAGACGTTAAAAATAATAAATCTGTTCCTAACAACCTTAAATTTTTATAAATTTCTGTTTGTGCCGATCTCAACAAGGGAATTGCGTTACAATCTAACTCATCCAGGCTTACACTGAGAATCTGTTGCTGAAAAATAGTTTGGACCTGCTCATAAGTAGTTTTGATCGCTATCATGTCTATATCTTCAGTTAAGACCAGATTTTGCAGTTTTACGAGCTTAAGCAAAAGCTCTTGATAAAACTGATGATAAAATTTCAGTAACATGGGACACCATATTAAGTTAGAATTTGTAAATTAATATTAAACTTTCTGAGAGACTTTAACCAATCTGAATCTGTCCTTAAACTGAAATTATTAAAATATGTCCTTCCTTTAGACAGTTTGGATATAACTGATGGTAAAAACAGGGTAGAACTAAGCATAACTAACGGTTTGACCCCTGAGACTTTACCATCAGAGAAGCATAAGCGTTAAAGCCACCCTACTGCCCATTTCCGTATCCATCCTTTTTCTGTAGACTTCGAGCTTGATCCTCCTATGAACGCAGTTACTTTTCCTGACAGTAAACCCCAAAATCTCACCCTTCCCGACTGGTTAAACCAGTGTTTGCTCTCCCATGAGTCAGACAAAACCAACTCAGATGTAGACTTAATATGTCGAGCCTTTAATTTTGCGTACCAACTCCACGAAGGACAAACCCGTAAGTCAGGAGAGCCTTATATTGCCCATCCTGTGGCCGTTGCTGGTATTTTAAGAGAATTAGGAGGAGACAAAGCCATGATCGCCGCTGGTTTCCTCCATGATGTAGTAGAAGATACGGATGTCACCGTAGAAGATATAGAACAGAGGTTTGGTCAAGAAGTAGCCTTATTAGTAGAAGGAGTAACCAAACTCTCAAAATTTAACTTTTCCAATAAAACAGAACAGCAGGCCGAAAACTTTAGACGGATGTTTTTAGCCATGGCCAAAGATATTCGTGTCATTGTGGTGAAATTAAGCGATCGCCTCCACAATATGCGTACTCTAGAACCCCTCAGACCGGATAAACAGAGACGCATTGCCCTGGAAACCAAAGAAATATTTGCTCCCTTAGCTAACCGTCTAGGTATTTGGCGGGTAAAGTGGGAATTAGAAGATTTATCCTTCAAATATCTAGAATCAGAAGACTATAGAAAAATTCAAAATTTCGTCTCAGAAAAACGCATAGATCGCGAAACTCGTATAGAAACCGTTAAAAAGCTTCTCTCTAAGCGACTCGATACTATGGGTATCCAAGTGGAAGAGTTACAAGGAAGGCCCAAGCATCTCTACGGAATCTATTGCAAAATGCAGCGTCAAAACAAAGGATTTCATGAAATTTACGACCTTGCAGCCTTAAGGATCATAGTTAAAACCAATGAAGAATGTTATCGATCCTTAGCAGTGGTTCACGACCTCTTTAAACCCATGCCGGGTCGGTTTAAAGACTATATTGGACTCCCCAAACCCAACCTTTATCAATCCTTACATACAACGGTAGTGGGACTCAATGGCCGTCCCTTAGAAATTCAAATTCGTACCCTAGAGATGCACCATATCGCCGAATATGGAATTGCAGCACACTGGAAATATAAAGAAACTGGAGGCTCCGATCATACTCAGTTCTCCGACGAAGACGAAAAATTTACCTGGTTACGACAACTTCTAGACTGGCAAAATGACCTCAAAGACGATCAAGAATATGTAGACAACCTCAAAGATAACCTTTTTGATGATGATGTGTATGTATTTACCCCCAATGGGGATGTGATCGCCCTAGCAAGGGGAGCAACCGCCGTAGACTTCGCCTATCGCATCCACACAGAAGTAGGTAACCAGATGAAAGGGGCCAGAATTAATGGGAGATGGTCTGTTTTAGATCAACCCCTACAAAATGGGGATATTGTGGAAATTATTACCCAAAAGAACTGTCATCCCAGTTTAGACTGGTTAAACTTTGTTGTTACTCCCACGGCCCGTAACCGTATCCGTCAGTGGTTTAAGCGATCGCGTCGAGAGGAAAACATGGCTAGGGGACGGGAAATCTTAGAAAAAGAATTGGGCAAAAATGGCTTTGAAGCTTTATTAAAGTCTGAACCCATGCTAACCGTCGCCCAAAAGTGTAACTACCAATCAGTGGATGATTTATTAGCAGGTTTAGGTTATGGAGGTATCACCCTCAACCAAGTGGTTAACCGTGTCAGAGAAGTAACAGTCACTCAGCAAAAAGAAGAAGACTCAGACATAGCCCTACCTACCGCGTCTCCTTCTCCCTCCTGTCCCACTAAACCCAATAAATCCCCCATTTTAGGAGTAGAAGGGCTAGTTTATCATATTGCAGGTTGTTGTACTCCCCTGCCCGGAGACCCCATTATTGGCGTAGTCACTAGAGGAAACCGAGGTATCTCTATCCATAGCCAAAGTTGTTCTAATATCGAAAATATCCCAGGAGAACAATTTATTCCCGTGCGCTGGAATACCTTAGATGATAACGGGGGTGCAGCTACTTATCCCGTAGATGTACAAATCGAAGTCTTAGATCGTGTTGGGGTTTTCAAAGATATTTTATTACGGTTGAGTGACCATCATGTTAACGTTTGCGACGCAGGGGTGAAAACCGGACGCAATAAACCCGCTACCATCAATTTACGCATCGAAATCCGTAATCGTCAACAGTTAGAATACATCATTAATCGTATTAGTAATATGAGCGATGTTCTCCATATTCACCGAGTTAATGGCGTTGATTTTTGAACAATGGACAATGGATAGATAGTAGGGTGGGTTAGGTGCGACTTTAATTGTTATAAAAACTTATGATGTTTTTATCTGCACCGTAACCTACTATTCTAAAATATTACTGATAATTTAATTTATTTAGAGGTAATATAGCCTTTCTCGGATTCATGAGGTACACCTAACATCTAACTCCTAACTCCGAACTCCTAACTCCGAACTCCTAAAACTAGAAAACTATGTACCTCACAAGTATGGGAACTGCTATAGTTATGGTTAACTCTTTAGAAATCAAATTTGAATCTTTTAAACTCACAGATGAACAATTTTATCAACTGTGTCAAGATAATCGGGATCTTAGGTTTGAAAGAAATATCAATGGAGATATGGTAATTATGCCACCAACGGGAGGAGAAACTAGCAATAGAAACCTCAGAATTATACAACAATTAGGAATATGGACAGATAAAAATCAAACCGGGATAGCTTTTGATTCTTCAGGAGGGTTTAAGCTTCCCAACGGTGCCGATAGATCCCCTGATGCTGCTTGGATACCTAAAAAAAAGTGGGAAAATTTAACCCAAGAACAACGTCAAAAATTCTTACCTTTATGTCCTGATTTTGTCGTAGAATTGCGTTCACCTAGTGATAATTTAAAGTCCTTACAAAAAAAGATGCAAGAATACATAGAAAATGGGACAAAATTAGCATGGTTAATTAATCGTCAAGATCAACAGGTCGAAATTTATAGACAAGGACAAGAAGTAGAAATATTAAATAATCCTCAAACATTATCAGGAGAAGATGTGTTAGTGGATTTTGTCTTAGAATTAGAAAAAATCTGGTAATATATTAAGCGAGAAATCAAACTAAAAATTATGATGATGTCTATAGATAAATTAACGCCATGAACAAAGTACAAATTTATACCGACGGGGCTTGTTCTGGCAACCCAGGGAAAGGCGGTTACGGGATTATTTTAGCCTACAATGAACACCGAAAAGAACTCTCCGGCGGTTATCGTTTAACCACTAATAACCGTATGGAAATGATGGCCGCTATTATTGCCCTCGAAGCCCTAAATAAACCCTGTGATGTAATTTTATATACTGATTCCCGTTATGTAGTCGATGCTATTACCAAAGGATGGGCTAAAAAATGGCAAGCCAATGATTGGCAAAGAAACAAAAAAGAACAAGCCAAGAATCCTGATTTATGGCAAAGATTATTAGACCTATGTGAACAACATCAAGTAGAATTTGTCTGGGTTAAAGGTCACGCCGGACACCCCGAAAATGAACAATGCGATCGCTTAGCAGTGGCCGCTTGTCAAGAAGTAGAATTATCCATTGATGCAGTTTATGAAGAGCAAAAGTAACTAATTTAACAATTGCTTAAGATAACTTTTCATAAATCCATAACTTGTAACAGATAATCAGCGAAATGAATTCCCTTCCTTGTACAATAGGATAGAGAAGATTGGGAAAAAATTATGAACGATAATGCGACCTCTACTCAGCGAAACGCTGATAAAGTAGAAATCTCTATTAACATTGATGCAGAAGTTCTAGAACAAATTAAACACCTGACCAATGATCCTAGTCGCATTATTGAAACAGCGATTAAGCAATGGTTAAACGGGGAACGAGATAGAGATGATGATTTAACTCGTACCTTTCGCCGTAACCCCTCCTTACCACCGCGAGGAGAATGGAACGATTAACAGTTTAGGACGCAGGGTTTGCGTCCTGCTTTTATGCTAATTTGGCTCGCCAATGGTATGAATATCAAGGAAACTGGTACTTCTGGCTTGTCTCAAGGGTAAACCCCCCAAAATCAAAACTTGATCCCTTTTAGTTACGAAATTTCTCTCTAACAATAAGGAGTCCATCTGTTTAACTAAGTCTTCTAAGGTTAAGTCATCGTATTCAAACAGAACCGGACGTACTCCCCAAACTAGGTTAAGACGGTGATAAACCTCTATGCTAGGAGTCAAAGCTACCACGGGAACCTTGGGACGCTCAGCAGCAGCTAATTTGGCTGAATATCCTGTTTCTGTCAAGGCTACAATACATTGCAGATCCAGCACTTGATCCACAGCATTGATCGCCTCCGATAAAGCATGAGCCTTATCTCGATTTCTTGGGGGATAATTAGCAAAGGTAATTTCCGGCTCAACATCACGGGCAATACTGGCTAACATATTCACCGCTTGCACAGGAAAATCTCCAACCGCTGACTCTCCTGAAAGCATAACTGCATCAGTACCATCAATAATAGCATTGGCTACATCGCTGGCTTCGGCACGGGTAGGGCGAGGGTTACGAATCATACTATCTAACATTTGCGTCGCAGTGATCACGGGGATGCCTTTTTGATTAGACATCCGAATAATACGCTTTTGCAACAAGGGAACCTTCTCAGGGCGCATCTCCACCCCTAAGTCTCCACGGGCTACCATAATGGCATTACATTCATCCACGATCGCCTCTAAATGTTCTATGGCCTGGGGTTTTTCGATTTTCGCTAACACCGGAATATCTACATTTCTCTCTGCTAAAAAGGCTTTGAGGGTTTGGATATCGGCTGCTTGACGAACAAAACTCAGGGAAATGATATCCACTCCTTGGGAAATACCAAATTCCAAGTCTTTTTTATCCTTTTCTGTCATAGAAGGCAGTCGTAAATTCAAAGAGGGAAAGTTAACCCCTTTATGACTTTTGAGAATGCCCCCTTCAATGACTTTACAAGTCACTGCTTTGCCTTCCACGGTTTCTACCCCTAACTCTAGTAGGCCATCGTCTAACAAAACTTGTGTCCCAGGTTGGGCTTCTTCGGCTACATAAGGATAATCGATCCCCACGGTATTCTCTTGCCCCTTCCATTCTTCTAACCCAGATTCCGCACTTCAAAAAGTAGCATTAAATACTACAAGCCTGGGGTTAATAATTAAGTATAATTGCTTAAGCTCTTGAAGACAAAAAAGTGGGATAATTGCTTAAGTTGTTTCCTCTGTAAAAAAAGAGCGAAAAATGTCTTATTTAGAAGAAATACAAGTTAAAAATTTAGACCATTTAGGGATAGTAGCTGGTTTAATTGATGAAATAGGAATAGTCAAAATAATTAATAATAAATTAGGAATAGATGTTAGAGAAAAAATCTCAGCAGGTACAGTAGTTAAGTCTATTTTAATCAATGGACTAGGATTTGTTTCAAGACCTCTATATTTATTCAGTCAGTTTTTTCAAGATAAAGCCATTGAGAAATTGTTAGGAGAAAGAATTAAACCTGATTACCTTAATGATGATAAAATTGGGAGAGTAATGGATGAATTATATAAATATGGACTAAATGATATTTTTATTGAAGTAGTTTTAGAAGTAATTAAAAAATTTAAAATAGACCTTAAATACTCCCATTTAGATTCCACATCATTTCATTTAGATGGAGAATATAAAAGGGAAGAAGATAAAGAGAAACAGGAAGAAGAAAAAATTATTAAAGAAAGACCAATTTTTATTAAGAAAGGATATTCTCGGGATCATAGACCAGACTTAAAACAATGTGTCTTGGATTTAATAACAAGCCAAGATGGAGATATTCCATTATTTGTGAGAGTAGGAGATGGAAATGAATCTGATAAAGCTGTATTTGGAAAAGTTTTAGTAGAATTCAAAAAGCAAATAAAGTTTGATAGTATCATGGTTTGTGATAGTGCTTTATATGGTTAAGAAAATCTCCAACTAATCCAACATTTAAAATGGATAACGAGAGTTCCAATGACCATAAAAAAAGCAAAAGAATTAGTGCAAAATATAGAGGTGGAAGAAGTAAAAGATGAAGATAAAGAAAAAAGAAGTGACCTAAATTTAGAAAGTTATACCTGGAAAGAAGAAATTGTTACTTATGGTGGAATCAAGCAAACTTGGTTAATAGTCTTGAGTGAAAAAAGACAGAAAAGTGATTTGGAAAAACTAGAAAAACAACTTTCCCAAGAAGAGAAGAAATCCCAAAAATTTCTTAAAGAAATACAATCTGAAGAATTTGAACATCCTCAAGCTGCTCGATATAAATTAAAAGCTATTAATAAAAAATTGAGATTGTTGGAAATAAAAGAAGTTGAACTGACTGAAACTTACTCGAAAAAAAAGGAAAAGATTTATAAAATGATTAGTCTGATCATCAAAAAAGATGAAGAGATAAGTAGAAAGACTAAAGAAGCAGGAAAATTTATTTTAGCAACTAACTTAGTAGAGGAAAATAAATTAGAAGCTAGTGAAATTCTGATAACTTATAAAAACCAGCAATCTACGGAAAGAGGATTTCGATTTTTGAAAGATCCCTTATTTTTTACTGATAGTTTCTTCGTTGAAAAACCAGAAAGAATAGAAACAATGTTATTTTTAATGTCTTTGTGTTTGTTGATTTATAACTTGGGGCAAAGAGAATTAAGAAATTGTTTAAAAAGAGTCAAAAAAGGAATAAATAATCAAGTAGGGAAAGTAACATTGCGTCCGACTTTGAGGTGGATATTTCAATGTTTTCAAGGTATTCATTATGTGATTTTAAACGGAGTTAAACAAATTGTCAATTTAACAGAAGAAAGGCGTTTTATATTGAGTTTATTACCTGCATCTTGTCAAAGATATTATCTATAAATTGAATTGGATAAAGCAAAAATAATAAAAGAATAAGAGTCTAATGATATCAAATGAGAAGAGGAAACTCTCCTTCGTTTGTGCTGAGTCTTGCTAAGTTTTCAATGAGTATAAATCTTCTTAATTTGATTATTTTTCCTAAAAATTTAATGAAAAGAGAAATATTCTTGCCCAGGTATGATTTTCGGACTTTTTAAAACTATGTATTTTTTTATACTACATTTTGAAGTGCGGAATCTGGGTTACAAGGAACCAACTTAACTGCCAGTCAAATTCGCTTTATAGAAACCATTATTGACCATTTAACCCAGAATGGTGTCATGGATGTGGGATTACTCTATGAAACTCCCTTTATGGATCTACATTATGAAGGTTTAGATGGTGTCTTTGGAGATACAGACGCTTCAGAGATTGTTGAGTTAGTGCAATCTTTCAATGAGACAGTAGGCGCAATGTTTGAAATAGCGTGACATCCTCCCCACCTTACCGAATAATTAATAATTAATAGTTAATAGTTAATAATTAAGAGTTGATATAGTAATCAGTTATCAGTTGTGAGAATTAAGTGAATTATGATCCCCCCAACCCCCCTGCCCCCCTTACAAAGGGGGGAACTGAAGGGGGGATCTCGACGTTCTCATGAATCATTCGGTGATTGTTATAGTCAATAATTAATTATTAATTGCTGAAAGTAATGTCATAATCTTTATTTGTACTGCTATAGTTAATAGGGAGCTTGTTTACATTCAAATGTATAATTATTAAAATCATGAAGTAACCGAGGTTCACTAAGTTGATTAGAACTTTTAAGTTTTACTTGATAAAGACAACCGTTTTCTGCATAATAAATTGATTTATCCAACCATTCTGCCCATTCCCAGTCTGGATAAACTAATAATTTTCCTGTTTGATTGTAAACAATATGTTCATCCCAATAACAACCTTTTCCTGGAGGTGAACCGACTTGTTCATGACCTATTTTTTGTAACATCCATTGCTTAGATAGTTCTTTTTGAAAGATAGTTTCACTGTTTAAATATGCTTTTTCTGAACTTTCAATTAGCTTCCAACCATCCCTTTGCAGTCGATTATAATAAACATTCAGACACTCCCCACCATAATAGTTAGGGGGACGATAATTTGTATTTCTTTTAACTGCCTTCGTATCAAAAAAGTGATAATTATTCTTATCAAAAACTAATTCAAAATCATGACCATAAGGACCATCATTTAACCAATAAGAATTATTATTCACAAATAAACCCCCACCAAACCAACAGTCACCTTTAGGAAAAAAGGCGATCGCTTTTAACCAGGGTACTCTTGCAATAGTAGTCCATGATCCCACACCTCTACCCCATTGCCCATTCATAGCAAAATATATCCAGTATTTTCCATCAGGAGATATATCGGATCTTCTTTCATAAATGCGTCCTTTTAACCATTGAGATACCCGAAAACTATTACTTTTTCTATCCCAACCAATAATACAAGTTTGTTTAGATGGGCCTCTTCTAATAATAAGAGCTTTTTGGCTTTTTCTCGCAATAAGAATATGGAGTCTGGCAGGGAATTTTTCTTGTGTCATGGTCTTAAAAAGATTAACATAAATAATAATTTATAACTTTATTTTATTGTTAGATATTTTGGATCAATATAATCAACTAACCAAACACCATTATCAGAACAATAAAAAATACATCCATCCTCAGACATTTGTTGAGCCTTAATAACAAAAATAACTGGTTTTCCACGACGAGAACCAACTTTTAAAGCTGTTTCTTTTCTTTCGGATAAATGGACATGATGACGAGCCATTTTTTTTAGTCCTTCTTTGAGAATTGTTTTAACAACTTTTTGGTGGGTTCCATGATACAAAATTACAGGAGGAATTAAAGGCTCTAACTGTAAATCAATATTAACACTATGACCTTGATTAGCTCTAATTTTTGTTTTTGCTTCATTAAAAGAGAATCGTTGTTTATCATTATCTTTAACCACTGTTTCTAAATCACTAAATGTTAGAGTAAATTTAGTGTTTTGACAAGCTTTGAGTAATTTTTCTGTTGAGATCCAGCCACCAGGTTCTAACTCTAATCCCAACTTTTCAGGAGCATGGCGTAAATGATAAGATAAGAAGCGACTGATTTTAATTAATTGTTGTGATTGCATTTTCTTATTAGCTAAGGAGTTTCTGTGAACATAGAAAAACTGGGGTTTCTCGATCATGTTGACCATAACCTAATATATAATAGTCATTTTGCCATTTAAAAACACTATATTCTATCAGGTCTAACTTTATTTTTGTGATATATTTGTGATTATAATTCACAGGTTGACCAATTTCTTTAATTAATTTACTTTTGATTTTTTCATATTTTTGCTTATATACTTCGTATAAACTATCAAGGTCAATGTTCTCGTCTAACCATTCTGTTTGGTCTATAATCTTGACTTCACTTTGATTTTTTAGAATATCAAATACTAACATGGTGTAGAAAAAAATAATAAAATAGTATAATTATGTCTCAATATATAGATTTTTCATTTAAGTTTTGAGAATTGTAAGTAGTCAAGGCTTTAGCCTTGATGATGACTATCTTTCTGGTCCTAAAGGACTAACTACAAACTTACATTTATTTTTACCTACCTACTTAACACAAGCAGGATAGTTATTACAGCCTAGAAGACTGTGTTACTATTTGCACGTTAAATGTAAATACTATGGACTCAAACAAGGATCAATTTTTTGCTAAAATGTTTCTATTCTTAAGCCATAATTAACTATGAGTATTCCTTCTCAACCCCAACCTTTAAGCATTCCTCCCCGCTTACTCTTGGGCCCAGGTCCCTCGAATGCTAACCCCCGTATTCTAGCAGCTATGAGTCTTCCTGCCATCGGACATCTTGATCCCTTTTATTTACAAATGATGGACGAGATCCAAACCTTATTACGATATGTGTGGCAAACTGAAAATGAGTTAACCATTTCTATTAGTGGGACAGGAAGCGCAGGAATGGAGGCCAGTTTAGCTAATGTGGTTGAACCTGGGGATGTGGTATTAATAGGGGTTATGGGTTATTTTGGTAACCGTTTAGTGGATATGGCCACCCGTTATGGTGCAGATGTTAGAAAAATAAACAAACCTTGGGGGGAAAATTTTAGTTTAGCAGAATTAAAAGAAGCATTAGAAACCCATAAACCTGCTATTTTAGCATTAGTTAATGCCGAGACTTCTACAGGAGTAAGACAACCCTTAGAAGGGGTGGGAGAGTTATGTCGAGAACATAATTGTTTATTATTAGTTGATGCAGTTACAAGTTTGGGAGGAGTTCCTTTTTATGCTGATCAATGGGGTGTGGATTTAGCTTATAGTTGTAGTCAGAAAGGGTTAGGTTGTCCCCCCGGACTTTCACCATTTACCATGAGCGATCGCGCCTGGGAAAAGTTGCAAAAACGGACAACTCCAGTGTCTAATTGGTATTTAGATATGAACCTATTAAATCAATATTGGGGAGAACCTAGAAAATACCATCATACCGCCCCTTGTAACATGAATTATGGCTTAAGGGAAGCATTAAGTTTAATTGTAGAAGAAGGAATCGAAAATAGTTGGCAGCGACATCAACAAAATGCAGAATTATTATGGGAAGGTTTGGAAAAAATAGGGTTAGTTTGTCACGTAGAAAAACAGTTTCGTCTTCCTACTTTAACCACCGTCCGTATTCCTGAAGGAGTTAACGGGAAAGCCGTTTCTAGCTATCTTTTACAAGAGTATAATATAGAGATTGGAGGAGGTTTAGGCGAATTAGCTGGTAAGGTTTGGCGTATTGGGTTAATGGGTTACAATTCTCGTCCTGAAAATGTTTTATTATTATTAGAAGCATTAAGAAAAGTTCTTTAATTTTTCCCATATTCAGAAACTGTTTATTCAAGAAGGATTAAAAAGCCATTGTTTAGGGTGGGTAAATTTATTCAAAATTAGGAAAACTTTGAATAAACTGCTGATTTGACCACCTGAACGTTTTAACATAAACAGTATTTTAATTATTAATCTTGAGAATTAATGTTAGATAAAAGCTTTACACCTAAACTAACCGATGATGGATCTTATACCTTTTTTTCCGATGAGTTTGAAGAGTTATTTCATTCCCATTCAGGGGCAAAACAAGAAGCACAATATAAGTTTATTGAACCTTGTCAAATAAAAGAAAAAGTAACTGTTAAAAATACAATTAAAATTATTGACATTTGTTACGGATTAGGGTATAATACAGCAGTTGCTTTAGAAAATATTTGGTCAATTAATCCTAAGACAAAAATAGAATTATTTGCCCTAGAAAATGACATTAATGTACCGTTACAGGCTATAAAGTCTGACTTATTAGATAATTTTTCTGATGATGTTATTGATGACTTAAGCAGTTTAGCAAACCATCAAAAACTTAAAAACAATCGTTTAAATGCTCAACTATTACTAGGGGATGCAAGACAGACTATAAAAACAATAATTAATCAAAACTTTCAAGCAGAAGCTATTTTTTTAGATCCCTTTTCTCCCCCAAAATGTCCTCAACTGTGGACAGTGGACTTTATAAAATTAGTATCTCAATGTTTAGGAAAAGATGGATATTTAGCCACTTATTCCTGTGCAGCTTCTGTGAGAACTGCGCTACAATTAGCAGGGTTAAAAATAGGAGCAACCAGAAGTGTAGGAAGGCGATCGCCAGGAACTATTGCGAACTGGAAAGGTAATAATTTACCTCCCTTATCTCAACAGGAAATAGAACATTTACAAACCCGTGCAGCCATTCCTTACCGAGATCCTGACTTAATAGATACAGCCGAAATAATTAAAACTAGAAGAGAAAAAGAACAAAGTAAAAGTGATTTAGAACCCAGTAGTCACTGGAAAAAAAGATGGTCAAATAATGGATAACGGATAATGGACAATGGATAATTGATAATTAGGGTTTGCTGAATAAAAGCAAAACCCTATTCTTTAAAAGGTTACACCCATATTCGCGATCGCAAAAAAGATCAGCTTTGTCGGCTACAAACCGCTATAATTGGTAGAAACACCTCCCAGTTGTTGGTCAAGAACAAATGTATCGAAAAGAGGAGCAACCTTTACCGCCCCCAGAAAAATTTGAATTACCTTTCGAGGGCAAATTGTCCCCCAATAATCGTTGGGTAATCATGGCAGAGTTGATACCTTGGGATGATTTTGAGGAAGAATATGCTAAACTTTTTTCAGCAGAAAAAGGCGCGCCAGCCAAACTATTTAGAATGGCATTAGGGACATTAATTATTAAGGAAAAATTAGGAACAAGTGATAGAGAAACTATAGAACAGATTAGAGAAAATCCCTATCTACAATACTTTATAGGTTTAAATTGTTATCAACAAGAGCCACCACTGGAATCTTCAATGCTAGTTCATTTTAGGAAAAGAATTGATGGAGAATTGATAAACAAAATCAATAAAAAAATAGTAAAAAGAGAAATAGACAAGAGTGATAAAGAAGTAAAAAAAAAGGATTGTCTCCAAGAAAAAGGAGAAAAAATAAAAAATAAAGGTAAACTAATTTTAGATGCGACTTGTGCGCCAGCAGACATCAAATACCCAACGGATTTAGGCATATTAAATCAAGCCAGAATTGAGACAGAAAGAATAATAGATAATCTTTATAACCCAGATTCCGCACTTCAAAATGTAGTATAAAAAAATACATAGTTTCAAAAAGTCCGAAAATCATACCTGGGCAAGAATATTTCTCTTTTCATTAAATTTTTAGGAAAAATAATCAAATTAAGAAGATTTATACTCATTGAAAACTTAGCAAGACTCAGCACAAACGAAGGAGAGTTTCCTCTTCTCATTTGATATCATTAGACTCTTATTCTTTTATTATTTTTGCTTTATCCAATTCAATTTATAGATAATATCTTTAACAAGATGCAGGTAATAAACTCAATATAAAACGCCTTTCTTCTGTTAAATTGACAATTTGTTTAACTCCGTTTAAAATCACATAATGAATACCTTGAAAACATTGAAATATCCACCTCAAAGTCGGACGCAATGTTACTTTCCCTACTTGATTATTTATTCCTTTTTTGACTCTTTTTAAACAATTTCTTAATTCTCTTTGCCCCAAGTTATAAATCAACAAACACAAAGACATTAAAAATAACATTGTTTCTATTCTTTCTGGTTTTTTAACGAAGAAACTATCAGTAAAAAATAAGGGATCTTTCAAAAATCGAAATCCTCTTTCCGTAGATTGCTGGTTTTTATAAGTTATCAGAATTTCACTAGCTTCTAATTTATTTTCCTCTACTAAGTTAGTTGCTAAAATAAATTTTCCTGCTTCTTTAGTCTTTCTACTTATCTCTTCATCTTTTTTGATGATCAGACTAATCATTTTATAAATCTTTTCCTTTTTTTTCGAGTAAGTTTCAATCAGTTCAACTTCTTTTATTTCCAACAATCTCAATTTTTTATTAATAGCTTTTAATTTATATCGAGCAGCTTGAGGATGTTCAAATTCTTCAGATTGTATTTCTTTAAGAAATTTTTGGGATTTCTTCTCTTCTTGGGAAAGTTGTTTTTCTAGTTTTTCCAAATCACTTTTCTGTCTTTTTTCACTCAAGACTATTAACCAAGTTTGCTTGATTCCACCATAAGTAACAATTTCTTCTTTCCAGGTATAACTTTCTAAATTTAGGTCACTTCTTTTTTCTTTATCTTCATCTTTTACTTCTTCCACCTCTATATTTTGCACTAATTCTTTTGCTTTTTTTATGGTCATTGGAACTCTCGTTATCCATTTTAAATGTTGGATTAGTTGGAGATTTTCTTGACCATATAAAGCACTATCACAAATCATGATACTATCAAACTTTATTTGCTTTTTGAATTCTACTAAAACTTTTCCAAATACAGCTTTATCAGATTCATTTCCATCTCCTACTCTCACAAATAATGGAATATCTCCATCTTGGCTTGTTATTAAATCCAAGACACATTGTTTTAAGTCTGGTCTATGATCCCGAGAATATCCTTTCTTAATAAAAATTGGTCTTTCTTTAATAATTTTTTCTTCTTCCTGTTTCTCTTTATCTTCTTCCCTTTTATATTCTCCATCTAAATGAAATGATGTGGAATCTAAATGGGAGTATTTAAGGTCTATTTTAATTTTTTTAATTACTTCTAAAACTACTTCAATAAAAATATCATTTAGTCCATATTTATATAATTCATCCATTACTCTCCCAATTTTATCATCATTAAGGTAATCAGGTTTAATTCTTTCTCCTAACAATTTCTCAATGGCTTTATCTTGAAAAAACTGACTGAATAAATATAGAGGTCTTGAAACAAATCCTAGTCCATTGATTAAAATAGACTTAACTACTGTACCTGCTGAGATTTTTTCTCTAACATCTATTCCTAATTTATTATTAATTATTTTGACTATTCCTATTTCATCAATTAAACCAGCTACTATCCCTAAATGGTCTAAATTTTTAACTTGTATTTCTTCTAAATAAGACATTTTTCGCTCTTTTTTTACAGAGGAAACAACTTAAGCAATTGTCCCACTTTTTTGTCTTCAAGAGCTTAAGCAATTATACTTAATTATTAAACCCAGGCTTGTAGTATTTAATGCTACTTTTTGAAGTGCGGAATCTGGGATGTAAATTTGTGGGCTGCCAGAAAATTAGCTGTGGTTTTACCCCGTGATTGGGAACAGTATTTGAAGACTAATAAATCCATCAAAATCACCCCTAGTCTAGTTCAAAGAGACTTTTCAAGAATAATTACGACCTTGGGGACTTTCGCCAAATTTCCCAAACGTCGAGGTTTTTCTTCCGGACGTATTAAAGGTTACAAAAAAGCCCCACGAACTCGTCATGATGTTATCAAGAAAGGGAGCAAAAAATCAACTGAAAACTTAAAAGCTCCTTAGTTTTCCTCAGAATCTATAGATTAGCCCTATTTGTCAGCAAATTTTATTGACTGATACAGAGCCGATATTTTGGGATTTTAGTTTAGCGTAAAATATACGCTAACAAAATTTTTTTGTCCAAAGTCCAATCATCAAAGGGACTGCCTACTAAAGCAGTATTACCTGACAATGAGACAAAATATCCAAACCAATCACCAGCAGCACTATCAGGGGCCTTTAACTTGCCAAGATAATCACCTGTGGTGACATCAAAAAGATATGCTGAACCACTATCAGTTCCCTTATCGTCATCTCGATAACTACCTATTAAAGCAGTATTGGCTGACAATGACACCGAAATTCCAAATATATCACCACCCGAACCATCAGGAGCAGTTAGCTTATGGAGTAAATTCCCTGTGGTAACATCAAACAGATAAGCTGAGCCACTATTTAATCCCTTATCATCGTCCACATTGCTACTCACCAAAGCAGTGTCACCATACAATGAGACAGAACCTCCAAAACTATCATTGGCTGCACCGTCAGGGGCAGTTAACTTTCGGACTAACTCACCCGTGGTGACATCAAACAGATAGGCTGAACCACTATTCGTCCCCCTATCATCGTCCAAAAAACTACCTACTAAAGCAGTATTACCTGACAATGATACAGAACGTGGATTTCCAAAGAAATCATTCGCTGCACCATCAGGAGCAACTAACTTTTTATCAAACTCAAACGCAGATGCAGAATTAGTACAAACCAAACCTAAACCAAAAGATAAACCCAGTACAGAAGTAGTGAGGGAATTAAAATATAATCTATATTTCCCTTTATGCAAATAAATAAGTTTTTCTAAACCAAACATAAGAATACTCAGAGAAAAATTAAATTGCACTACCTTTATATCAGAAAAATTCATGAGGCGTGTTAGTGCTTTAGTATTACTTGGTTTGAAAAGGATTTTGTACCATTTGCTTGTCAACTTTTTGGGTTAAATTATCTAATTCCATTACTTCTCCATCACTCAGTCGCCAACCCATTGCCCCTAAATTTTGTTCCATTTGTTGACAAGTTTTTGCCCCAGGAATGGGAATAAACCCTTTACAAATACACCAATTAATGGCTACCTGCGCCATAGTTTTCTCTCTGAATTTAGCAATTTCTTCTAAACCCTGTAATAAAGGACGAATTTTCGGCAACATTTGCTTAAAAACTATACCCCTAAACCCCTTGGGAACCTGGCCATTTTCTTGATATTTTCCCGTCAATAATCCCAAAGCCAAAGGACTATAAGCAATTAATTTTATCCCTAATTCATCACACACTTCTTTAACCCCTAATTCTGTCACAGGGTAAGTGGATAATAATGAATATTGTATCTGTAAAGTTGCGATGGGGATATTTCTTTCAGTAAACCTTTTAATTATTTGTTTGATTCGTTGCGGACCATAATTCGATAAACCAACCCCTTTAACTAACCCTTGTTCATACAAGTCCCCTAACCCATCTAATAAGGGCCATTCTTGCCAAGAAAAATAATTAGCCGTTGGCCAGTGCATTTGCACTAAATCAATATTTCTTCCTAACCGTTGCGCCGAAGCTTTTCCAGCGTTTACCATAGATTGACGAGTCCATCGCCAAGGATAAGCTGCTAATTTAGTAGCCAGACAAATTTTATCTTGATTGGGTCCTTGATAAGCTTTGGTAAATTCTCCTAAGAGGGTTTCGCTGCGTCCTTTGAGTTTTCCTGTACCATAAGAGTCTCCCGTATCAAACAAGGTAACACCACGACTCACAGCTAAGTTAAACACTTGCTGTAAATCCTGATCCATCGTTTGCTCGTAACCCCATAACAAACGATTTCCCCAGGCCCACGTACCACAACCCATGGGAGACAAGGAGAGGGAAGAATTAACATCAATGAAGGTTTCTGGATGGTTATCTAGGTTTTGGGGGGGTTGTGTTGTCATTAGCTAAATAGGTTCTCCCGACAGTTTGGTGTAGAAAGTATAACAGATTACATATTTGGACTGGTGGGTTACGGTGCGGTTAACGAAGTCAGAAGTCAGAAGTCAGAAGTCAGAAGTTGTTTTTGAAACAGAGATTTATGCTCCGCTTCAAAAACTATGCGCCTTAAAAGGCGGGGTTTTAGACCCAACTATTTTCGATAAAAACATTATAAGTTTTTATCAAAATTAAATCTGCACCTAACCCACCCTACGATCGCTTAACATTTCCTTATTACCATAAATACGGGAGAACCGCTAAATATTAGCAATTTACTATTAATTAATAAATCATCTTCTATGGATAATTACCTCTCTCTAAAAGAGAAAAGTAAAGAAGCAAATGAAATTTTTGCTTTTTCTCTTGAAAGGAGAGGTTTTTGATTGAATTAATTAATTATAAATCAACGACCCCGGATTTCTCACAAATTAATTTGAAAGCCCAATCCAGAGATGAAAAATGATAATTTTTAGGACTAATAGAAATTTTGAATATAGATGAATAAAAAAATTGACTTTGATTATCCAAAAATTGAGTTTAAGAGGGAATAATTATATTAACTTTTGATTTTCTCCACGATAAATAAGACTAAATGAAAGTATCAGTCAGTCAAAAACTTATGATAGATATCTTTTTTAAAAAACAACTTATTCTACTTATCCAGTATTAGGAATAGTTTTAATTCTTTTGTTAGCAATAGACAAAATATCTTGATAAGGACAAGCACTAGCTATAGCGATAATAATTCTTCTACAACTAATCTTTATTCTGGCTCCCAACTTAAGAAGATTTAGACGTATTCTTCCCACAGTTGCTTTAGCCAATGAAGTTTTTTTTAAACAGTGTTGACGAAAAGCATTTATGAGAACATAAGCCCAGGAATGTATCCATAATCTTAGTTGATTACTTTGAAATGTTTGAGTTGAAGTTCTATCAGCTAACAAGTCTAATTGTTGTTCTTTAATCCGATTTTCCATCTCGCCTCTCGGACAGTATTTTTTTGTATAAAGTTTTGAGGGTGGAATTTTTGAAGCGGGCAAAGATGTCACCACATGGCGCATTTTTAAGCCATCACTTCCATAACAAACTTTTGTCACTACTCTTCTTTGACAACTCCATGACTTTTCTGTTTTATAACGAATAGAGCGATACCAAGTAGAAATTGGTACTAATTTTTAAACTTCTTCTAAATCTTCTTTTTTCTGAAATAAACTATCCATTAATTCAGTTATTGGAGCTAGTTTTTTTTCATATTCATGTTTGGCTTTTTCAATTACATCATCCGCTCGTAACTTAAGAACGCCATTTGTTCCCATAGCTATAACATAATCAACTAAAGGCTAATTTTCACAAAAATAGAAGATTTCTTCACGGGCATAGGCACTATCACCCCTAACTAGGATATGAGTCTCTGACCATTTTTCTCTAATTAGTCCGATAATTCTTTGTAATTCGTCTAAGGCTCCATCGGCTGGATCTACATTAGATGAACGAAGTTTAGCAACTAATAAATGATGCCCACAGAAAATATATAAAGGAGCATAACATACTCCGTGATAATAACTATTAAAAAATGCCCCTTCTTGATTACCATGTACTTGGTCATCCGTGACATCCATATCTAATATAATACTTAAGGGAGGTTTTTTATAAGACTCTAAAAAAAATTCGACAAAAGATTTTTCAATGGCTTCAAAGTTGGGTTCTATTTTATGATAACGACTCGTTTTTTGATCGAGAATAGTCTCAGGACAATATTCCAATCTATTAATTGTACTTTTTCCAGCTAACCATCCCTTTTTATCTTCAAGTTCATTAAGCTTTTCTAAAGCGATCTTAAGGGCAGGATCGTGACGTAATTTATCATGGTCATTGACATCTTCATAGCCTAAAATAATTCCATAAAGCCTTTGTGCTAATAACTCATGAACGGAATGATCTACATAAGATTGATGACAATGATCTTGAAAACAGTTACCAAACTTCTCGGTAATTCCCAGTTTTTTATCCAACTCAGCTATCCAGACAATCCCCGCATCTGAAGTGATTAGTCCCCCATCAAAATTAGCGATTATTTCTTTTCCTTTCTGTTTACTAAAGTTGATTACTTGACGAGGGGTTCGGGGATGACTGGGACTCATTAAATCAGTTTAAGGCAAATTGCTTTAATAATTAAATTATAGCATATTTTATTCTAACAATCTAGTACTATTAGAGATTTTATTAATAATTTTTTTGGAAAAATGAGTGATTGATTTATCTTTTCATCTTTGTCTAATTCGGGTTGATTTTAACTTAAAATCTGACAACAGACTGTTGGTTGGGGAAATCTGCGATCGCTCTGTTCAAACCCACTTCCTGTAAGGCTTCTGTGTTTGGTGATCGCAGATTTTGTGAGAAATTCGGGCGACGAGGGTTAGAAGCTTCTATAAGGAAATGTTCTCCGTCTTTTTGATAGACAAGAACTCGCTCACCTCTAGCTAACGAACCACTGGGATGATGAAATTTTAGTTTAGTTTGATCCGATAATTCTACAAAAATAATACTACCATAAGCACCAGAAACTACTCCTGTGATTGTACCTACTTCATAGGGAGACTGTCTGGCTATATTTTCAGGATTAGAATTTGTTTGCCCAGAAGTTTGTTTAATGGGTTCGGCTGGTGTTATTTTGGCAACAGAAACTAGGGCAACAATTGAAATTATGCCAACTAAAAATCCTTTCATTTAATTATGTCCTCGATGAACAAATAACCGAGATCGTTTAAGACTTTAACAACCTCTATTATGAGTATTTTTTCCTTTCCTTCAATTTAGAAGTTATCATCAATCAAAGCTATAAAGAGAAAATAAAATTCACAACATCTAGGGGCTTAATAATATTAAGCCCCTAGAAAAGTTATAGTCAATAATTAATTTAGTTTTAAGTTATTTTCAAGGGTTCTCGGAGTAGGCGAATATATAAATGTTTGAAGGTAGAACGAATCACCCGAGGTAGTCCAAAATCAATGGGCATTTGTTGTTTAGGTAACTGCCAATCATTAATTTGTAATTCAGTGGGATGGCAGAGGGGAAATTCGATATCTGCAAGATTACTGGTTAACCCTAAGCGTTTTTGAGCAGCATAGGTGGGAATGGAGGAAGGAGATACCTTTAAGAGTTCAATCATGGCGCAATCTAAGGCAAAAACGTCCGCAGAAGCCCCCAAAATACCTAATTCTCTGGGTTCTCCATTACTCGGACCATTTCCTTGATGACCAATAATACCATCGATAATGGTTAAATTCGGGGCGATCGCTTTAGCTGTTTCCACCAACATTTCCCCAAAAAGGTTAGCATCTTTTCCGGCTTCCATGTGCCACCAAGCTTTCATTTTACCAGGAACACAACCAAACAAGTTTTTCACTCCCAAGGTTAAGGTTAACTGAACATGGGATTTAACTTTAGGCAGGTTAATAACCACATCAGCATCCATAGCTTCTTTAGATAGACGTAAATGGTTAAAATTATCGCTATCGTGGCTGTAACGTTTGCCTTGGAATTCTACTACTTCTAAGCCTAATTCCTCTATAATTTCTCCGTAACCGTTGGCTAAGGCAACCCCACGAGCAGAACCAAAAGCGGGACTATCACCTAAAAAGGGTGTTCCTCCTGCTTCTTTGACCAACTGTGCAACACAATAGACCATTTCTCGACGGGTGACGCATTCTTTGGTAGGACGACTTCCGGTTAATAAATTGGGTTTTAATAACACTCTTTGGCCGGGTTTAACAAAAGAGTTGATTCCTCCTAATGGTTCTAAAAGTTGTTCTAAAGAGGTTTTTAGTAAAGGGCGATGGTAGGAATGGGCTGATAATAAACTGACGCTAGACATAATGATGGTTTACTAAGTAAAGACTCAATATATTAATATATTTCTATGCTAAACAATGTGGCCAAAAAACGCTAGAGATGAGTTTTAAGCTCATCTCTAGCAGTGACAGAAAAATTAGGGGAAATCCGTTAACCCAGCCCAGGGTTGTGTTGAATTAAACTCATGAACTCCTGACGAGTTTTCGCATCATTGGCAAATTCTCCTCTGACTGCACTGGTGGAAGTCCAAGAACCAGGTTTTTGAACTCCTCGCATTACCATACACATATGAGTTGCTTCTACAACTACCGCTACCCCTTTCGGTTGTAACAATCCTTGAAGTGCATCGGCAATCTGTCCGGTCAGTCTTTCCTGTACCTGTAAACGTCGTCCGTACATTTCACAAATACGAGCAATTTTTGAGAGTCCAATTACTTTCCCATCGGGAATATAAGCAACATGAGCGCGGCCAATAATGGGTAAGATATGATGTTCACAGGAACTAAATAGGTCAATATCACGAACTAAGACCATTTCATTGGCACTTTCATGAAAAACTGCTTCATTAAGAAGTTCGTCTAAGGATTGATGATAGCCAGAAGTCAAAAATTTAAGAGCTTTAACCACTCGTTTTGGTGTATCTTTTAAACCTTCGCGATCTGGATCTTCCCCTAATCCTAACAATAAAGTCCTTACCGCTTGGCGCATTTCCTCGTCAGAAACAAGAGGCCGTTGTGTAGTAGTTAATGATGGTAATTTATTATCGATGTTGTTAAGTGGATTCGGTTGAGACTGAGCTAAAGTCATAATGTTGAGTTAAATTAAACAGTAAGAGAAGTAGCTAAGCAGTTATTTAGCTTTTGGCGGAGTTTATCGGCATCTAAATGACGACCGATAAAGACTAGTTGGTTGGCAGGAGAGTTAGACCAGGGTTCGGACTTGATATCGTTGCGCTGTCCGCACAGTTGGAAAATATGGCGTAATTCGCTTCCTGCAAACCAAACAATTCCTTTGGCACGAAATACTTCTAGAGGAAGTCCTTCGCTTAAAAACTTGTGAAATTTATAGACATCAAAGGGTTTGTCACTTTGAAAAGACATGGATATAAAACCATCTGTTTTGAGGTGATGGGAATTGTGGCGATATTCTGGTTCCAGAAAACTATCTGTGTTAGTTAAGCCCACATCCAAGATTAACGGTAAAGAGACTTGGGCGTATTGGGTAGGGATAATTCTGGGATTCTTTTTGATAGAGGTAATGTAGGTTTCTAATGCGGTTATTTGTTGCTTATTGGCTAAATCGGTTTTATTTAATAAGAGAATATCTCCATAGCTAATTTGTTTAAAGGCAATCTCGCTATCAAAGTGTTCTGGGGTAAAAGTTTCTGCATCAATTACGGTGATAACCGCATCTAACCGTGTGAAATATCGAAAATCTGAGCCAACAAAAGTCAAAATAATTGGTAAAGGATCAGCTACCCCTGTGGTTTCGATAATCAAACGATCTACTTTTTCTTTCCTAGCTAAGATTCTTTTTACAGCTTGTATTAAACCGTCATTGATGGTGCAGCAAATACAACCATTACTTAACTCTACCATGTCATCCTCGTAGGAGACTAAAAGTTGGGCATCGATATTTATGTCACCAAACTCGTTAACCAGTACCGCAACTTTTTGGTCAAGTTTATTGTGCAGAATTTGATTGAGTAAGGTTGTTTTGCCGCTACCGAGAAACCCGGTAATTATACTGACTGGTAATCCTTGCTGATTAATCCCTGACATGGCAAAGAGAAGCAATTGGGTTTACAAAAGTTAATTATACTATAAGGATAATCGTTCTCAAAACTTTTATTTTTTCAACCTAACTAACCTGAGTTGGATATAAGGAAATTTGGAGAAAACTGACTCAACTAAGAAGTCTCAAACCCTCATTTTCTGGTTAAAAAATCATAACACCTAACCCACGTAACTAGAGTATCCTTGACAAAAATTAATCAGTATGTTTATCAAATAATTTAGGTAAACTAAATGAATGGTTAATATCTGGCTTAATTAAACATTCATCAAGCTGTTGTTTAATTAATGACTGATCTAGATTACGGCCAATGAAGACAAGTTCGTTTTTTGGATGGGTTTGCTAATCATCGGCTTGAAGATCGTAGCGAGGTCCACTCAGTTGAAAAATATGTCGGGAGGGACTTTCTTGAAACCAGAGTATTCCCTTGGCACGAAAGATATTACTGGGTAGTTGTTGGGATAAAAAATGTTCAAATTTTTTAATTTCAAAGGGGCGATCACTTTGAAACGAAACGAAATTAAACCCATCGGTTTCTAAATGATTGTTAAAAGCCGATTTATTGCGTCTAAATTCGCGTATTTCAGCTTTATAGTTATCTGTTTGATTCAGACCAACATCTAAAATTAAAGGTAAAGGTACTTGTCCATATTCGCTTTCCAAAATTCTAAATTCTGATTTAATCTTTTCAATAAATACTTTTGATTCGTTAATTTTATCTTTTGTTGCCAAGTCAATTTTATTTAAAATCACCATATCACCATATCTAATTTGTCTTAGAGCAGCATCACTATCAAAGTGTTTAGCATCAAAAGCCGCTGCATCAACAACTGTGATGATAGCATCAAGGCGAGTCAAAACCTTTAATTCCGTTCCCACAAAAGTCATGATAATTGGGAAAGGATCTGCTAATCCTGTTGTTTCGATAACTAAATAATCTACTTTTTCCTCTCTTTCTAAGACTCGATAGACAGCATTAACTAAACCATCATTAATGGTGCAACAAATGCAACCATTTCCCAATTCTATCATATCTGATTCTACTGAAATAAGCAGTTGCTCATCAATATTAATATCACCAAACTCATTGACTAAAACCGCTATTTTTAGGTTATCTTTATTCTGTAAAATTTGATTGAGTAAAGTTGTTTTACCACTACCTAAAAAACCAGTAATTATGGTGACTGGCATTCCACATTTGGGTAAGGATGGCAGAGCATCGGAGAGGTTGAAGTCTAGACGAGTCATAGTCTTGAGTTAATTGCTTTTCAGATATTTAAACAATGATTATCATTATCATAATTCACCAATGGTCACTCATTGAAGAAAACCATCTGTCTTACCCACTGGATCAGCGTCACGTAACCTTTGTACTCGTTTTAAGGCTTCGATAATAACTTGAGAGTCTGCACCGGGTAAATGAGCATTTTCGCTAATATAGCGTTTCCAGGCTTTTGTTCCTGGAATACCAGCAAACATGGCCAATAAATGGCGACTAATACGATGGAGTTTATGGCCACGACTCACCCAATGGTCGATATAAGGTAACATTTTCTCGATAATCTCATGACGGGTTGCTGGAATGATATCTTCTTGATAAATATCTCGATCCACAGTCGCAAATAAATAGGGGTTATCGTAGGCTGCTCTACCAATCATTACAGCATCAACTATTTTTAAATGGTTGTCTACTTGTTCTAGGTTGGTAATACCACCATTAATTTCGATCAAAAGGTGAGGAAAATCTTGTTTAAGACGATAAACGTCTTGGTATCTTAGGGGGGGAATATTTCGGTTTTCTTTGGGACTTAATCCTTTTAACCAAGCTTTTCTTGCGTGTATTGTAAAGCGTTGACACCCTGCTTCAGCAACGATCGCCACGAAACGGGCCATCTCTTCGTAACTGTCTTGATCATCAATACCAATTCTCTGCTTAACTGTGACGGGTATATTAACCCCTTGTTGCATCTTCTGGACACATTGGGCCACTAATTCTGGCTTAGCCATCAAACAGGCTCCAAAATGACCGCTTTGAACGCGATCGCTAGGACATCCCACATTCAAATTTATTTCATCATAACCCCAATCTTCGGCAATGATAGCGCATTCGGCTAACTCTTGGGGGTTATCTCCTCCCAGTTGTAAGGATAGGGGTTTTTCTTCGGGGGAAAAGTCTAATAGTTTTGGGCGATCGCCGTGTTTAATGGCCGCACTGACAATCATTTCTGTGTATAGTAAAGTGTGGCGAGTAATTTGCCTCATCAAGTAGCGAAAATGGCGATCTGTATAATCCATCATCGGTGCTACACTTAACGGGTTCATTGAGTTTACTTGATTTTCGTTAATTATGTTGAAAAAACCATGACTCCGAACTCCGAACTCCGAACTCCGAACTCTGGTGTACCGTACTCATCTTAACACTTAATGCTATATCAATATGAGTTTATTTATTGGCGATCGCATTTTAGTTCCTATTGATTTTTCTCAAGATTCTTTTAATGCCCTTGATGAAACTCTAAATTTTATCAAAGACCCCAATAAAATAACGGTTATTAATGTTTTATTACCGTTAGAGGCTGTCGATCCTGGGGTTATTTGGTCAACTTTAGACAATAATACTCGCGAGCAAAATGTTCAAAATTCTTTTTATGAACGTTATCCTAAATCTTTGGTTGATAACTTAAAATTAGTTATTAGAGTGGGAAACCCTAGCATAGAAATTGTTGATTATGCTAAAAAAAATAACATTGATTTAATTGTCATCGCTTCTCATGGACGTACAGGATTAAATCGTTTTTTGTTGGGTTCTGTTGCCGAAAAAGTTGTTCGTTTGGCTCAATGTCCTGTGTTAGTTTGGCGTGATTATAAATAAGGTTATTTCCGCCATAGAATAAGCTAAAAAGCATTTAAAATGCTTTTTAGAAGGCAAAAGGCAAAAGGCAAAAAGCAAAAGTTAAGAGGATTATAGCTTTTTTATCCATTTCAAAAATAAGCGGTTTAAATGCACAACAGCTTATACATTATTTCCCAATTATTCCCCCCTTAAAAAGGGGGGTTAGGGGGGATAAAAAGGGATCTCTTTTATCATAAATAATCTAAGTCTAGAGACATTTAATGAAATGTCTCTTAATAATATCTAAAATGCTTAGACACAACCTTTCACAGAGACGGTATAAGTTTTGGTTATAGAAATGGGATCACCGACAAATAAATTAACTTGAATAGGAAGATTATCTGCTTTAGGAACTCCTTCTATTACTATTGGTTGTCCTGCTGTGTAACTTTTTTGTTCGTTGTAGATTTCATCGGCAGTATTATCATTATATTTCAGATAAGCTCGCACTTTATAGTCTCCATCACTTTTAGGGGTAAAAGTAACAATATATTTATTGTATGCTTTGAGAGGAATAATAGAGAAATCTGTATTCCAGTTATTATTTACCCCCGCACTCGCAGGCCCTGGTAAAGGTATAGGTAAACTGGGTTGAGAAACGGTTTTTGTTACCTCGGTTTCGTTTTCTTCTTGTCCACCAACAACAGGAAAAGCGGTACAGGTTTGACCATGACTAGGTTGTATATTTAAGGGTAATAAATTAATCCCTATTAATACACTAATCCCTAATAAACGAGTTACCTTTTTATTTAAAACACAGTTCATGATTGTCATTTTATTCTGATTTTATAAAAAACACATATACCGTACCATAAATATTTATTTTAGGCAAATACTTTTACAAATCTTTAATTTGTATTTCCTTTTTACTAAAGGGTAAGTCATCATTAACAGCATCAATTTCTTCTTGTTCCATATTATTAATTTCGGGGATATAATGTTGAAGAATTTGGTTCATTTTCTGGTCATAAAATCGGTGCAAACTATAATTAGGAGTAGCAGGGAAACCTCGTCTTCTTTTGTGTCTTCCTCCGGCACCAGGATCAAACATTGTTATTCCTTCTTTGATGGCCCATTCTATGGGTTGATAATAACAAGCTTCAAAATGAAGACAATCATATTCTTCAAAAGATCCCCAATAACGGCCATATAGGTTATCATCTTTTCTAATACAAAAAGACATTCCCACGGGTTTATGATCATCATAATCTGTATAAGCAGCAGCTAAGACTACACGATGGGAATAATGGGGATAAAGTTGTTCAAAAAATTTACGGGTTAAATATTGACTTCCCCAATAAAACTTTTCACAGGTACTACTATAAAAGCGATAAATCATGGGATACAAATGATGGGGAATATCCTCCCCTGCTAACACTTTCATATTTAAGTTAGCTTTACCAACTGCTTTTCTTTCTCGTTTAATATTGCGTCTTTGGTTAGCATTAAACTGTTTTAAGTAGTCATCAAAATTATTAAAACTGGGGTTAGACCAAATATAACTATGATGTAACCAACTACTAAAACCACAATTTTCAATTATCGGTTTCCAGTCGGGGTCAACAAATAAAAAATGACACCCTGACAGTTTATTTTGATCACAAAAATGATCAATTGCTGCTACCATCATTTGTGTAATTTCTGCTTCATCTTCGTTAGGTGCAATCAAAAAACGATAACCCACAGCAGGAGTAAAGGGTGTCATTCCTAGAAGTTTAGGGTAGTAGGGAATAACGAGACGATGGGATAAGTCGGCCCATTGATGATCAAAAACAAATTCCCCGTAACTATGTCCTTTAATATACAAAGGTGCAGCAGCAATTAACTGTTTATCTCTCCATATTGTTAAATGACAAGGTTGCCATCCTGTACGAGAAGTTGCACTTTTGGAAGTTTCGATATTATTTAGCCATTCCCACTCTAAAAAAGGGGTTTTTAAGGGGGTTGCAAGTTCATCCCAAACGGGTTTAGGTATTTCAGAAATTTTTTGAATCCAACTGATAGAGTATTGAGGTTTTGCTCGTTTAAACATAGATTAACATTGTTTGGGGAACCATCTATCTAGGATAATAAATTTTTCTGCAAATGACAGCCTAAATTATTGATCATTCTTCTGACTTCATTAAAATACCTTATAATGTAAGAAAATTTCTTGTTCTATTTGTTCTAAGCTTAATAGTTCTAATTTTTGACTATGTTTTGAGAGAAACCCTTTTCCTTCTACGGGAGTGGGTGCTGTTTTTCCTCCTAAAATGTAGGGACAAAGGGTTAAGCAAAATTCATCGATTAAATTTTCTTCTAAACAACTAGCTACCAGTTCCCCACCTCCTAAAATAGCTAGATTATTTAATCCTATTTCTTTTAAATGTTTAAATGCTGCGACTAAGTTGATTTTTCCTGTTTCTTCAGGAGAAAATGTTAATACTTTTTCAAAGTTTGAAGTATCATTTTTTGTTCCTTCTTCTGTGGTAATTAACCAATGGGGGACAGGTTGAGAAAAAAAGCGTAAATTATCGGCTATTTTCCCCGAAGCAGAAACAACAATATTAATGGGTTGACTGGGTTTATTTTCTTGTTTTCTCTGTGCTAATAATTCAGTGTTTCTCACGGTTAAAGTGGTGCCATAAGCTCTTAATGTTCCTGCACCAAATATAACACCATCTACTAATGATATTTGTTTCTCTAAATGATTTTTATCAATATCTGAGCCAAACCTCGCTGCATTGCGTTGAAAATCAGCAATTTTTCCATCGGCAGTCGTGGCTAAAATAACTGTTGTTTTGGGTCTATTTTCCATTGTATTTTTTGACTTGACATGGTATTATAAGGATAATGGAAAAGGTGTGCGCTTATAACCTCTGATTTAGGGTAAAAGAAGTAGGTTTCAGAAACAGTAGCCAAAGCCAAGCATTTTCAAATAAAACTGTAGGGTGTATTAGTGAAGCGTAATACACCAAAATATCAAAACAATGATAGTTGCTCGAAAATGGTGGGTTACGAAGGATGGTTATGTTGTGATGATCACCTAAATTATAGCGGTCTAACCCACCCTACGAATATAACTGAAAGTTAAGACTGTGTTGACTCGTTTGTGTCTTTCCAAGCTTTAAATGCACGTACAACAGCTTTATCTTGTTCGTCAAGTCCTCGAGCTAGAATTTCTTGAAACGCATTCTCATCCCGTATTTCTCTAAAATAAGCGCGTAGTTGTTGGTTGGTCATTGACTGAAATTTAGGGTTAGTTTGACTCATCTGATAATATCTCTCAATCAACGGTAATTAAGAAAAATCGTTCGTCTTCAGTGCCGAATTGAACGTATAAATAATGTGGTGTTCTCTCATCAACTCTAATAATGGTTATGGGTTCTTTGAGATATTCCGTTATCCAATAAGCAATGTCATACAGTTTTTCTGTCTGCGCTGGTGTTGGTTTCATGCTGATCTAAACACAGAATGATTTTATTATAGATGATTTTGATAGGCGATCGCTAGTTAATGGGTTAGGAAGATAATTGGTTTTCATTCTTTCTCTAATTCAATTAAGGCTTCTTCAAGGCTTAAAGGGGTTTCGTCTTCAACTTCTATCATGGCACGATAGAGGCCAGTATCTTCGTAAGCTTCTATCATTTGTTGATAATCTTCAAAGTTAATGACGACTTGCTGAATCTTACCTTGATTATCTGTAATCAATTCTTGAGCAAAAGGATAATCTTTTACACCCATAATTTTTCCTCATTTTTATAGGTTTTTCAATCTTCTTCTAATCTATCTTATTTTGATCGCCATTATATTTTAAGGGAACAGGGAACAGGCAACAGGGAACAGGCAACAGAAAAATGTCCTGCGGAGCCTTGGCGACTGCTATAACTCCGAACTCCGAACTCCGAACTCCGAACTCCTAACTCCGAACTCACGTCATTATCCATTATTAAAACCCTCCCTAACCTCCTCAACTGTCTTGTTTAATAAAGACGCAACTGCTTCTAAGATGCTGTCATCTTGGGTTTCTTGATAAAACCGTTTGATGTTGGGTAAGCAAATGCTTAACCCGTATTCATCGTTAAACTCAACAAATATTTGTAATGCTTGTAAGTAATAATTTTTAGCGTCGTCTCTGTTTTCCGTTGCTTCTGCAACTTTCCCTAAGTGAAAGTAGGTTTTTGCTTTTTCGTAGCGATCGCCGTATTCAATACAAATAGATAAAGCTTTTTGGTAATAGGTTTGTGCTTGGTCCCATTGCCTTAACTCTTGTGCTAATACTCCTAAATGGTGGTAGGTTAATGCTTGAGAGAAGCGATCTCCATAATCTTCACAGATAGACAAAGCTTGTTGGTAATAATTTATTGCTTCTTTCCAGTTTCTTAACGCTTCTGCAACCATTCCTAAGTGATGGTAGGTTTTAGCTTTAGAGTAGCGATCTCCATAGTCTTCACAGATAGACAAAGCTTGTTCGTAATAATTTATTGCTTCTTCCCATTCTCGTAGCTTTTGCGCTATTATTCCTAAGTGATGGTAAGTTGTTGCTTGGGAGTAGCGATTATCGTATTCAATTTTAATAGATAAAGCTTGCTCGTAATAGGTTTGTGCTGTTTTCCATTCCCGTGTATCTTCGGCTATTATTCCCAACTGATGGTAAGTACGAGCTAGTATACTCTGTTTTTCTGCCTCTTCTTCGTTCTTCAAAGACTCTAGTAATTTAACTACTTGTAAATAAGCTTCTTTAGCTACTGATTCTTGTTTTAATCTTAAGTAATTATTGGCTTTTTGAAAAAAAGGAATGATACTATCAATACCTAAGTTAGTTTCTTTGAAATCTTGGGAATATTGTTCAACTTTTTCACAAACAAACTTATCTATATTAAGACAACTTCGATAGTTATTAATGATAACTAAATATTTATATAAACACTGATATATATCAATTTTACCCTCTTTTTCTAAACATATTTGCAACGCTGTAAACAAGTTTCCATACTCCAAACGACAGAAAAAAATCCCGAATTGTCTCTTATTTACTTCTTTTGACTGCAATAAACTCATATAATAATTACCTCCCTCAATATAATGATTCTTAAATCCTTCTTGTAATGTGTCTTGAGTTTCTATATCTAATTCGTTTACCTTAGTTCTCAGAAAATAGGGAAAAACTGGTTGAATGGTTAATAAGTGTTCTTCAGTTTGTGGAGGATCACCCAATAACATTGGAGACAACAAACCCCAATGTATGGCTTCTGATATCGCCTCTTCAAACTGTTCAAAAGGATAGTCTTTAAATGGTTCTAGTTTTTGTAATTCTTGGACATAGTTTGGTATCACCTCCCGATAAATAAAACTACTAAAAGGGGCTAAACATAACAATAATTTTTGTGCATCGGGTGATAGGTTGCTGTGGGAATATTCAACACACTTGAGGATACTTTCTGTCTTATTTTCACTGTCTGCATCTAAGTTAACATCTGCTAATTGTAACCCATTTAATATTTCTTCAGGGGTTTGGGTTTTTAAGTTTCCTAAGACAACTTCCATTGCCAAAGGATATCCTGCTAAAAGCTTCATTAACCGTTCAAAATTATCATCTGCTTTCACCTTCTCTCGTTTCTTGGGGTTAGGAATCATTGCATCCAGTATTTTTTCTGCAAGTTCGGTTCTTGACTCCTTATCTAACCCCTGTAACGGATAACGGTAGATAATATTGTTGTTGGTATAAACATCTTTTAACCAACTTTCATCACTGCGAGATCCTAAAACTATTTTTGTATTTCCTCCCTTCAACCGTTTTAAGAGATATTTCAGTTTCTGCTGTTCATCTTTATCTAACGTATTTTGAATCGCTAAAGGTTGTCCCGTGACTGATTCTAAGTTGTCTAAAATTAAAACATGATTATGGGATCTTAAGTCTATAATCAATTTTCCTAATTTTGCAGCGTCTCCCATTGCTTGGAATGTACCGAACTGATACTTATCATAGAACTGCTGTCCGATGTTAAATATAATCTGTTCTACTGTCCAAGCTGTTTCATCGTATCCAAAGTAAAATATCTTGTCCACATAATGGGTTTTTGTCCACCATTCCCGTAAATAGTTCAATAAAGTAGTCTTTCCGGTTCCTCCCATTCCCTGTAATAACAAGACATTATGTTTCAACAATGACTTTTCTATTTTCAGTATCTCTAAGTCTCGTCCCACGAAACCATATATAGGTAAAGGGAAACGATATGATTGTTCTAAGTCGGTGTAATATTTTTCTGTTTCCTCTGGTGTCATCTCCCGTAAATTAAAGTTAAGGGGTTGATTGTTATATACGACGGGAAGTAACCAGTCTTCGAGATCAATAATCTCATTAAAATAAGCTTGTCTCTCTTTATTGTTGTATAACTCTAAACGACTTAACCGTATCGCTTCAGTAATGGGTTGATTGTTAAATAACTGTCCATACAACTCTTTCATCATCAGCTTTGCAGCAGAAACAGTCACAGAATATGACATCCCTACAACCATCTGCATTCCTGCCTGTAACAAACGACTACTTAAACTGGTTTCATTACTATACTGTAGGCGCGCACCTTTTCCCACCTTAACTTTATTATCGTCTATTTTTTCTGTTTTGTCAAGCCTTATCTGTTTCCCAGATTGACAAGCATTGAGAATACAAACAGGAATATTTTTACCTGTTAATAAATCTGTTAACTCTGCTGCTTCTACAGGAACGGCTTTACCTTTATTTTCTCCTTCAAAAAAAAGAAACGCTTTCACACCCTCATAAGGCTCTAAATCATCTAAACCATAACCCCGTTGATAAAAATAACGACTCTTTTCTACACCATCTTGAAACTGCTTATAACTCATCAAACCACCATGTAAGTCAAAATGAATAATATGATAATAGTTACGGCCCTTTTCTTGCAAATGCTTAGATAAACTTTCATAAGTACCAGGACGTAAAATATCCAGATTAACCCTCAGATTACCTTGTTCAATTAACTCTACTAAAGGACGGGAAATTGTCCGATAACCCACATCACTATCCTCATCCGGTCGAGCGATCACTGCTAATAAATTGATGACGGGAGAAACAGGAATATCAATATTAATATTAATGGGATTAATTAAACGACGAGTCATCAAACAATCTACCGCAAAAGGCCGAGGTAAATCAGGATCTTTCATCCCTTCCCAGTGTAGTGCTTGAAACTCAGGGGTTTTACTTTGAATTTCAAAAGCGATCTCATTTATTTTAGGTTTTAGTTGACGGTAATCACTATAAAGAGCAAAATCTTGCTTAAAAACCTGTTCAAATAAAGACAACCCATAATCATTAACACTATCTGCCGCTTTTTTAGCAGTTTCTGTGTTTAACATGGGAGTCACTAACCACCCCTCAAAATACCATTCTAAAAGGGTTTCATCTTCCTTGGTAAATGGATCTGAAACAGTAATAGAATATTCTTGATTATTAATAATTAATTGAGCAGAAAAACCGTTTTCTGTTTTCCCTTCTTCCCGTATGATAATTAATGACATAAAAAATAATAATATTATCTCCGTAGGGGTCAACAACTGTTAAACCCTACCAATGATATAGCAATCAGTTATCAGTTGTGAGAATTAAGTGTATTCTGATCCCCCCAACCCCCCTTAATAAGGGGGGTTCTCGACATTCTCATGAATCATGATTATGATTGCTATATATATATAATAAACAATAAGATGGGCAATGCCCAACCTACAATAAACTAAGATTAGTTATGACTACAAAATTAAGCTTATCAGACATAGAATATTGGCAGAAACAATGGCCAAAAGATGAAGCAACAGAAACAGCATTTGAAATGATTTTGACAGAAGATGGAGATATAGAAACAGCTTTTAATGAGTTATTTAAAGCAAAAAATGAAACTATTCAATACGGAAATAAATCCTTATGGGAAGTAACCTTAAACGTACTTCGTAAAGAAATTTGCAATAAAAATGATAGTTTAAAAAGCGAAATCAAAAACTTACGAAAAAATCCTAAAGAAACCGCTATTATTACAGGAATTATTGTATCTATTATCGATAAATGTCAGTTACCTCTAGATACAGGTTTAGCCACAATGATAGTATTATGGATCTTAAAAGTTGGTATAGATATTTTTTGTGACTATACAGAAAATGACCAATAATGTAACAACAATAATGTAATAATATAGCAATCACCGAATGGTTCATGAGATTATAGAGATCCCCCCTTTAGTTCCCCCCTTAATAAGGGGGGTTAGGGGGGATAAGTTTCAACATTAATTCCCACAACTGATAAATGATTTCTATATAAAAGGAATGTGTTGATAAACAATTAATTATCAGCTTTTAGTAATATCATAATATTTTTTTGTACTGCTATAAAATTAACTACTTAATCCACTCAGAAAAATCTTGAGAAAAGGTATATAAAGAAAGTAAATTGATAGTAGAATCTTGTTTAACAAGTTCATGACTTTTGATTGTATTATATCCCCAGTCAGCTAAAAATAAGTTAACTTCTGTTAAATATTCTTGACTTTTTACTTTATTTAAAGTCTTTAATAAGTCCTCAATAAACCATAAATTATTAGGAGTTTCTTGATTAATTTTAAGGATTTGACGTAAAGTATCAAACTTTGGTTGTTTAACTTCTTTGCCAAAAATATGATCTTCAGGAAAAGACAAATTTTGTTTTTTTAAAAGCTGTTTAACAAATCTTCCTTCTTTGGTTGTGACAATATATAAAAGGGTAGAAGAATCTAACAGTTTACCTAACTTTTCTAACACCCCTGGATAAAATTCATGTAAAGCTAACCAGTTATCTAAGTCTGTTTGAATCCAATGATCTCTCACTCCATCAAGTGCTGACATTACTTGTTGTTTATTTAAGTTTTCTTTGGTAACAATTTCTGAACAAACATTATGCCAGTTACTTTCAATATTGTCCTGTTCATACTGTAATACTAATGCTCGTAATAAAATAGGCATTTCCCACCCTGTTTCGATGACGGGGCGTAATTTATAAAAAGAATTTGCCCATATTTCTAAATCATTTTGAGAGTCATCTTTCCATAGTTTCTGATAAGTTCTTAGGGTTGTTTGAAAATACTCCTTTAACCCATTACAAATGACACCATCAAAATCAAGGGCTAAAATTTTCGGCTTATCGATCATGCTCATTAGTTAATAAAATTATTGCTATTTATTGAGTTTAACTTAATTGAAAAACTCTTGTTTCTTCTTTTTCTTGTAAATTGTATTTAGCTAATTTTAGTTAAACACTTCTTTAACAGCTATAACAACCTGTTTCATCTGATCTTCTGTTAAAGCTAAACCACTGGGAACATAAAAACCTCGACGAGATAACCTTTCTGCTACAGGGCAAGAAACGTCTTTTAAGAGTCCCATTTTATGGAAAACGGGTTGTTCGTGCATTCCCCAGAAAAAGGGACGAGTTCCTATTTTTTTCTCTCGTAACCGTTGCATTGCTTCTGCTGCATCAAAGGGAACGTCATCTTTTATAATCATCCCATAAACCCAATAAATACTCTCAGCATAATCAGTTTTAACTAAGGACAATTCTAGCTGAGAAACTTCGGCTAAAAGTTCAGTATAAAAAGCCCCCATTTTGCGCTTTCGTTGCACAAATTCTGGTAATCTTTCCAATTGTGCTAAACCAACAGCAGCTTGTAGATTGGTAAAGCGTAAATTCCAACCTAACTCTTCATGAATAAAACGTCTTTGTGGTTGAAAACAAAGGTTACGTAAGGAGCGACATTTTTCGGCTAAACTATCATCATCGGTGACAATTATTCCCCCTTCTCCTGTGGTAACGTGCTTGTTAGGATAAAAGCTAAAGGTACTAATACCCCCGAAACTACCACAGGGTTTATCCCTGTAGGTTTGCCCGTGCATTTCTGCTGCATCTTCGATAATTTTTAAGCCATATTTATCAGCCAATTCCAAGACGGGGTTCATATCTACAGGGAGACCATAAATATGAACTACCATGATCGCTTTTGTTTTGGGGGTAATTTTGGCTTCTATTTGGCTAACATCCATATTCCAGGTGAGAGGATCGCAATCTACCACCACAGGAATACCTCCGGCTCTGACAATGGCTGCACCACAAGATATGATGGTAAAGGTAGGTAGAATGACCTCATCTCCTGCTTGGATGTCTAAGGCAACCACCGCAGCATCTAAAGCAACTGAACCATTACAGACAGTAATAGCGTGTTTTCTACGGACGGTTTCAGCAAATTTGGCCTCAAACTGCTTCACAAAGGGACCCCCTGAAGAGATCCAACCAGTGTCGATACATTCGTTCAAATATTTTTTCTCATTACCGTCTAGTAAGGGTTCGTTAACAGGGATAAAGTCAGCCATGATAATTATAGTTTCAGGATAAATAGTTATTAAGCTAGTTCCAATTTTTATTTTATATCGGCCTGACTCCCATCAATACCTGAAAAACGAACTTTATCGTTATCTCCAACATAGGGGCCTTGTTTAACCTCAATCATTTCTAGTTCTTCTAAAACTTCAAACCCATGACCACCCTTAATTAAGAGGATAACATCACCTGCTTTTAAAACACGACTTTCTAAATAATCCCGATGGTCGTTATAAAAATCTACTCGTAGTTTCCCTCTTTTAATTAATAAGACTTCTTGGGTAAAAAAACCTCTCGGCGAACTTGTCTATGAATGTGAGGTTTAATAACTTTCCCTTCTGGATGTCTCATGTAAGCAAGTTGCTGAGAGTAACTATCTGGGGTGAAAAAATGAATCCCTGGTTGACGAAACTCATAGGGAAGAACAATGGCTAAAACTTGTCCATTATAAGTAATTTCTTCTACCATGCTTTGAGTAGTGGTTTGTTGAATCATGATATTAAGTTTAATGAGTAAAAATTTGCCTCTATTTTTGGATTGTATCAGGTTATTTGGTTAATGTCGAATTGGAGATCAAAGTTCCTGCAAGTTAACTTAATTAACATCCATAACTTTTGCTTCATAAAGGGTGTACTTTCCTTTCTCTCCCAAAGGATTAAATTGAACCTGAAAAAGTGCGTTACTGTTATCTTCTAGGGTGAATGGTTTAGAAGGAGAAGTGGGAATTTCACACTTACGGAAAGGATAACAAACATAAATAAAATCTGACTGCTCATTTTGGGTTAGTATTTGACCTAGCTTGATCAAATTCTCTGGTTGGTCTACTCGGAAAAATAGTTTATCCTTTCTTAAAGGAGACTCTAATTTTTGCGCTGCATATTGATGAGACACTACCACAACTTGACGGGGATCATTATGTAAAAAATCGATAGTTTCGGTGACTCCTTGATGGCTCTTCTGGAAAAAATTTGTCCCTAAATACATATTTTTATACAATCCAATTATAACAAATACGGAGAAGAGGAAAATTGTATAATATTTAATAATCGATTTGGAGTTGTCCAGAAAAACTTGCAATTGCTGAACAACCATAATCGAGAAAAAAGGCAGCAGAATTAGGAGATATCTCTGTCCCCATTGTTTTCCTCCCACAGCGATTTCATCTGAACCAGAATCTACTAATAAGCCAACCCCTATAGTAAATAATAACCCCATCACATAAACTAAAGCCATCCTTTGGGTTACATTGATTTCTTCTTTCCAAGCTAACAATAACCAGATCGCAGACAAAATAATTACAATACCATAAAGTTTAACAAAAAGTTTTATTTCTACCAAGCCATGAGTATTGACCCAATAGACGCTGGTGATTAGAGAAAAGATAATAAAAGTGATAAAAATGATTCTTGGCGTTTTTTCTTGATAGTTTTTTTACCAAAAATAATAATAGGTAAAGTAAAGAGAAACAAGCAACAGGATAAAACTCAAAAAAGGTAACTATAATTTCTAGAAAACTCTCCCAAGCTTCCCTTAAACGCCTAGCTATTGAGAATCCTTCGACAATTTGTAGGGCATGAATTCCTAAAAAATGACCATATACTATTTGATTACTAATAAAAAATAAGCCAACAGTACCATACATCATGACAATAAAAATCCAGCCCTTATCCCCTAAATACGAAAGTTTATCTAAGTTCAGTAGCTTCGGCAAATCCAGATTATTTTCAAACATTTTATTAGATACTAATCTGAGAATTATCATCACACCCACTAAAAATGTTAACGTAGCAACCATCGCCAAAAATTCTGAGCGTATCCAAGCAGATAAGCCAACGAAAAAACCAGCCCAAATTGCTTCTTTTACTGTTACTGATTCCCTCGGTATCAATAAAATTATCATCCCAATTAAACAAAAGAGAACCGCTAAAGTATGCTCCCAATACATACCAGCGTATAAAGTCAAGTTAGAGGCAAAAATCAAGAGAAATACAGCTAAACATTGCTGAAATGGACTCAATTTTACATAACGACAATAAAGATTAAAACCAATCCAAATCAACCAAGTAGAAACCAAGGGAATAAAATATAAACCCCGTTCACCAAATAAAGTATAAAAAGGAGCCGTAATCAAAGAAAAAGGATAAGGAAAGGTGATGTAATAACGATCATTCAAGTAATAAACAAACGGTTCTTCATAAGGGTATAACCCATTCTCCCATAGTTGATGAATCCACTCAGCATCAGGGGTAATTAAATCAATGCGCAAGTTGCCCTCACCCAACTGTTGCGCTAATAAAGCCTTAAGTCCACCATCCCCACTAAAATAAACCCCGTTGGGGACTTGCCCTAGCAAATACAGGGAAAAAGCGACACCAGCACCTATAATAAACCAAGATAATCTATATTTAGCCATTTTTGTTAAATCGCTTTTATTAGTTAAACTGAGACAATGTTATATCCTGTTAAAGGATTATGCAGAAACTTTTAAAATTAGCTCCTTGGGCGATCGCCGCAGCGGCAGCCTGGTCATTGGGATTTATCTATAATGTCTATTACGGTGGTGAATTAAGCTTCTTAAGGGGGATGTATTTTCAAAAAATGTCCCTAGCAGCACAAGTCAAAGACTCTCCTCGATTATTAATTTTAGGGGGTTCCTAGTCTCAGGCCCCTCACCAAGTCTGCTGTTGATCTAGTGGAAAAAGGACGTTTTACAGGTTACTATTCCGAACCTTTAACCGAAAAAGGCGATCCCAGCACGGTTAAATATCGTGACGGGAAATGGTGGCAATGGACAATTCATAAATCCATTTCTCCCCATGCAGTTAAAAGAATTAAACAGTTTCGGCAAGAAGTAGAGGACAAAGATGCTACTTTAATTCTATCTTTGCCTTGGGTTTACGCCAGTCAAGATGAAAAAACTTTATCAAGTATGGAGGATATTAGCAAAAAATTAAGCAAAATTGCTCCTCTTGTTTATGATAAGAATGATTACAATTTAAAGACTGATTCTAGTTTATTTGCTGATACTCATCATAACCTTGTTTTTGAAGGGAGAAAACTACGCTCAGAACAATTGGCCGAACAACTAAAACCTGTCATCAATACAATTAACAGTGAACAGTGAACAGTTAACTGTTACCTGAACAATTTTTATAATAAAATTTAATAACTGATATGAATCAAGAAAAATTTTCAAAATTGACAAATATTTTTGGACTAGACCTGCGATCGCTTGCTGTTTTTAGGATAGGTTTAGCTTTAGTGGTTATGGCTGATTTGTTCAGCCGTTTTAGAGGTGTTTCCGCACATTATACGGATCAAGGTGTGTTACCTAGAGAAGCTTTACATTCCAATTTATTTGCTTCTTTTATCGCCCTTCAACCGGAATCTAATTCTTTACTTCACCCTTGGTATTGGTCGTTAAATCTACTTAATGGTGGTTTATGGTTTCAAACTTTCCTCTTTATAATCGCTTTCATTCTTTGTTTATGCTTATTAGTCGGCTATCGGACTAGACTGGCAGTTATTGCGGTTTGGGCGTTAAATATTTCTCTACAAAATCGTAATCCTGCCTTAATATTTGCTGGGGATGATGTTTTGTGAGCAATGCTTTTTTGGTCGATGTTTTTGCCGTTAGGTTGCTCCTATTCTATTGATAGTGCTTTCAATTCTAACCCGAAACCTTTACCAAAAAAGGTCATGAATGTAGCTACATTAGCCTTCATGATACAACTAATATTTATCTATAGTTGGTCAGCAGCTTATAAAACAAAAAGCGAACTTTGGTGGACCGATGGTGATGCAGTTTATTATTCTCTTCATTTCGATCAATATGCCACAGAATTTGGTCATTTGCTCTTAGGTTTTCCCATTCCTATTCTACAAATACTAACCTTTGGGGCGTTAATTTTTGAATGGATAGGACCATTTTTAATTTTTATTCCTGTTCGGACTAGCTTCTTTCGTTGTCTTGCTATTATTTCTTTTATTCTTCTATATATTGGTTTTGAATTATGTTTTGCAATTGGGGTTTTAAGTTACCTAAGTATTGTTAATTGGTTGGCATTATTACCCACAGAAGTATGAGACAAACTACAAGAAAAAGTTAGTACAAAATCTCGAAGAGGATTAACAATTTACTACGATAAAGATTGTGGTTTTTGTAAGAAAGTGGTGCATGGAATTCGTACTTTATTAATCTTACCAGGAACCCCTTTATTAGAAGCACAAGGTGACGAATCTATCTACGAAGATATGTTAGAAAAGAATTCTTGGGTTGTGGTAGATTGGCAAGAAAAACGTCATTATAAATTTGAGGCGATCGCCTATGTAGTGAGTCTTTCTCCTATTCTATTTTTCTTAGAACCTTTATTACGTTGGAAACCCATGATGAATGGGGGAACAAAGTTCTATGAAATGATTGCTTCTAACCGCAAAGTTGCAGGAAATTTTACCAAACCTTTTAAGTTTCATCCTTTAAGTGTTCAATCTTCTTCTCCTTTTAATCTAGTTGTCCTATTACTATTATTATTAACAACTATGTGGAATCTAAAAGGGTTTCTTGAGCAAACAGTTGCCCGTAATGAAGAGTATCGCAATAATAATAAAAAAGATTGGATTTTGTTTACCCGTAATTTATTAAATCGTCGCACTTTTCAACGGATTAATATTATTGGTTATTTAACCCGTTTAGATCAGTCTTGGAGTATTTTCGCCCCAGAACCACCAAGGGATGACGGATGGCACGTTATTCTTGGAAAATTAAACAATGGCGAAACAGTCAACCTTCTTGATGAAAATAGTCCTATTTCTTGGGATAAACCTACCTTAAAACAACGCCGACAAATCTATCAAACTATTCAATGGCGTGTCTATTATATTAACCTTAACCGTGCCATTGGACAAAAACTTTATCCCCATTTTGTTGACTACTTAATTCGAGAATGGAACAATAATCATCCTCCTGAGGAACAGTTAGAAAGTCTAGAAATTTACTTCATGGAAGAAAGGACAGTTCCCCCAGGAGAAGAACAACCAATTAATAAGGAAAAAGTCTGGCCAAAATCTTAGTTCAATAATGGACAATTATCTCTTATGTCAATGAAAGAGGATTGATAAAAATGAATATTTTTGTCGTTTTTATCCTTTTAAGGAGAGGTTTTAAAGCGAATTATCAATGGATAATCTTAGGACTAAACTCAACAGTAGCAAAACGATTTCTTCCCCTATCCTTGGCTTTATAAAGTGCCTTATCAGCAGCTTGAATTAACTTTTGAGGAGAAACTTTTACCCTAGGCATAGTAGTAGCAACCCCTAAACTCAGGGTAACATGAGAACTACATTTAGAACGGTGGTGAGGAATATCTAAGGCAGCCACAGCGTTACATAATTTTAGTGCCACTTTTTCAGCACCTAAACTGTTAGTATTAGAAAGAATAATGATAAATTCTTCTCCTCCAAACCTTGCCACTAAATCTGCTGGCCTTTTGATTAAATTTTTCAGACACTGAGCAACTTGATATAAACATTTATCTCCGGCTTGATGATGATAATAATCATTATAAAGTTTAAAATAGTCTATATCACAGACAATTAGGGAGATAAACTTTCTTTCTCTCCCTAACCTTCGCCATTCTTGGTCTAAATATTCATTAAAATACCGTCGGTTATATAGTTGGGTCAGTTCATCAACTGTAGCTAAATATTCTAATTTTTCCTTTGCATTTTCTAACTCTTTAGTTCGTTCAAGCACTTTTTGTTCTAAAGTATGGGAATATTTTATTAATTGATCATGGTGTTGGCTGTTTTGAATGGCGATGGCAGCTTAGGAAGTTAAAGCGGTAAATAATTTTAATTTTTCGCTGGTATATTTAACCGATTCATTGTGGATAACTTTAATTACTCCGATGGTTTGATTCTGTACTTTTAGGGGCGCACAAATCAAAGACTTTGTGTCATCAGCTAACGGAATATATCGATAATCTTGCTGCACATCATTAACGATCTCTGCCTCTCCCGAACGTAAAACATAACCACTAATACTCTCAATGGTTCCTTGACCTTTGCTTAACTTTTTTCCTATCAAGGAAAAAATATCTAACTCTCCTTTATCGTTTAATAATTTAATATAAACTTTTGAACTTTCGAGCAATTTATTAGTTTCTACGGTGATAATTTTCATAATCTCCTCAAAGGTTAAACACTTTGAAAGTTTATGGGAAATACTAGATAAAAAATAAATTTCTTCATATTTTTCCAATGTATCAGCCGCTAACAATTTTTTATTGAATTCCTCTTTCACAATATACTTCAACATCTGACACACAGCATTAATCTTGTCGCTTTTCCCCTTAACCCAACCTAAGATTTCCTCATCAACTACAATGGGATAATGATAATTATAACTCTCATTAAAGTTACCCCAAAGTACATTTTCTTGGGTATCGCTAATGAAAAATGATAAATTAAATGTTTCTGTGAAATTCTCTAATAAGGAATTGAGATCAGGTTTCCTGAACAACTTTTTTAATTTAACTTGAATCATGTCAGCTAACAAGGATGGGATTAGTCAGGAGTCATATGTATAGCACTACACATTGTAGTCTACATGAAAGAACACGTATTAAGAACGGTTACAAATACTGAAATTGGTGAAAATTATCTAACCACTTCCAATTCCATTATACGTTAGAAATTCCGAGAATTTCTTTGGACTTGAGTAATACGTCTTTAGGCCGAAACGGTTTAGTTATGTAAAGATCAGCACCAGCGTTCATCCCGCTTTCTTTATCAAAACTTTGTCCTCTGGCCGTTAGCAGAATAATATAAACATGGGAGAGATTATCATGTTCTTTTACTCTTTTACAAACCTCTAGTCCGCTGACATAAGGCATCATAATATCCAAAATACTAATGATGGTTTTTCTTGTTGAATTATTTCTAGTGCTTCTTTTCCATTTTTTGCTGTCAAAATTAATATCCCTTAGTCTTCTAGCTCTTCTAAAATTTGCTCCATTAAAATAAGGATATTGGGTTCATCATCAACAATTAAAATTTTCTTCATTATGACAGTTTAACATTAAGTGTTACTCAAGAGTTAATAATGGATAATTGATAATTGATAAAAAATTGATTTTTAATTCTGAATTACTAAATTGTCATTCTGAGGAAAGTAGGAAGATCCTAATAACTCTCATAAGGAATGAGATAAGCATAATTAATTGAGAAAAAACAGAACAAGTTAAAACAATAGGTAACTAAAAGCAACCTAGCATAAATTAACTGCTAAGATCATTTTCTTAATTGATAATTACTTACATTATTTTCAGAAAATGCTAAAATAGAGTAGGTGATTGGTATATATTTTACTCTAGGATCTAAGCTCAATTTCTTTTCTTAATAAATATTGAGCTAGTCAATCAATTGAAAGCGTTAATTTTCTTGTGTTAAGGGAAAACTGATAAAAAATGTTGTACCTTGCCCTAACTTGCTAGTCAACCAAATATTACCTCCGTGTTGTTCAACAATTTGTTTAGAAATAGATAGCCCTAAACCCGTTCCTGGTGGTTTGTTGGTTAAAACATTACCAACCTGTTGGAACGGATCAAAAACCTTACTGTAATCATTTTCTGCTATTCCGATGCCTGTGTCTGTGATAGAAATCAAAAGGTTTTCGTGATCTACTTCAGCACGACAGGTAACCGATCCCTTTTCTGTAAATTTCAAGGCATTAGAAATCACATTAACAAACACTTGAATCAGACGATCTTCATCCCCTAAAATAGTCGGTAAATCTCTTGAAAAGTCTTCTACTAACTCCACAGAAGAATTAGAAAACAAAGGACTAACAGAACCGATGGCCCAATCCAAAACCGTACTGGGTTGAATAGGAAACAAATTCAGGGTTATTTTTCCAGACTCAATTTTTGTCATGTCCAGAAAATCATGAACTAATTTGCTTAGTCTTTCCCCTTCACACACCACAATGTCTAAGTTTTGTTGAATGCGCTCAATAGCGTTGCTTGTTTTGCTATCTGGGTTTTGTATCTCAGGAAAAATTGTCTCATTGAGCTTATCACGGATTAATGAAGAAAAGCCAACAATAGAAGTCAAAGGAGTTCTTAACTCATGGGAAACCATAGATAAAAAGTTCTTTTTCATCTGATCTACTGCCCTTTCTTTAGTTATATCTCGAATTAAAATAACCACACCCAGATATTTTATTCCAGTTTCTTCTTCTTGCTTAATAATCCTACTTGCTAAAGCTTGCCCAAGACGATTATTAGCTAAAGGCATTTCTACTGTAACCACTTCTTCTTGCTCTAATCCTGGCTTTTTTAGTAAAGGAAATAACTCAGAGGGAAAAATATCAACAACTCGCTTCCCCAATAAAGAAGATGTAACATTAAACATAGACAGTAATTTGGGGTTATGGCGAGTAATTCTCCCAAAACTATCTACCACCAATAAACCGTCTCCTAAATTATCCACGATCGCATTAAGATCCGCTAAGGTTCTTTCTAGGGTTTGTGATTGTTTTCGGGTGTGCCTGAGTAAGTTACTCTGATACACCGCAACCCCTAACTGGTTAGCCACCTGCTTGACTAAATCTATTTCCCTTCGCTGCCAATATCGGGGCTGCTCATTGTCATAAACCCCTAAAAGTCCCCACAGTTTTTCACCGACAAAGACAGGAGCCGTGATTAATGATCTCATTTGGAATTGCTCATATATCTCCCGATGACAAGGGCTTAAATCTGCTGTGGCAACATCTCTGACGAAGAAAATTTCTTGGTTACGATAACACCCTCCTTGGGTATGTTGCAGGTAACTATCTTCCCACATAGGTTTCTCTGCCCCCTCACCCACCAAGGGTGTCCAACCTTCCCCCACAGACTCATATATAAACTCCCCTCCCCAATTTTCCCAAAAACGATACACCGCCACCCGATGGCAGTTTAATATCTGTCTAACTTCCTCTGTGGTGCTGGAAAAAATGGTTTTTAAGGTCAAACTTTGACGTATTCGCTCAATCACACCAGCTAAAGCCTTTTCTTGGTTGGCTATCTCCCCTAAATGTTGTTTTTGAGCCTGGACTTGTTGTAATGTGTTTTCGAGAATCCTTGCCCGTTGCTGACTTTCTTTGAGTAGTGCTGCTTGTTGAATACCGACACTGAGATGGGTAGCTATTTTGGTAATAAACCTTTTTTCTCTGGTTTTCCAGTGACGAGGACCCGAACATTGATGAATACACAGTAACCCCCAGAGTGTGTTTCCTGTCAACAAAGGAGCGGCCAAATTTGATTTGACGTTAAACCGTTCTAAAATCTGACGATGACAGTCTAATATATTAGCTTTACTGAGATCGTCAATGGTAAAAATGTGATTCTGTTGAAAGAATGGTTCTTTATGTTCAGCAAAGCAGTGATCCTCTACTTTTGCTTGCAAAGCGGAATTATACTCACTAGCCACATCTTCGGAAATTAATTCTGCCAAGGCAAAATCTGAACTAGGATCAAAGCGAAAAATACAGACCCGATCTGTCTTGAGAAGATGACGAATTTCTGTAGCAGCGGTTTGAAAAATAGTTTTTAAATCTAAAGTACGACGAATTTTATCAACAACTTCCGAGGAAGCCCGTTCTTCCTCTACGATCATCGCTTGTTCTTCGCCGTACTGTTTAAGTTGTTGAAAATGATAGCTTTGTTGCAGAGCCACGCTCAGATGATAAGCAACTCGGTTGAATAGCTGAATTTCCTCATCTTGCCAGTGGCGACAACGACTATGCTCAAAACCTGCTAACAGTCCCCATAGTTGTGAACCTTGAAACAAAGGGAAAATGGCCAGGGATCTGATCCCAAAACTACCTAAAGTGTTTAGATAACATTCAGAGACGTTTGTCTCTAGGTAAATATCTTCAATGATACAAGGTTGATTATCTTTAAACCTTCCCCCTTGGCTTTCGATTAAATAATCATCATTCCAACTTTTCTCCACCAGAGAAACAAAGTCCCCAGAAGCAGATTCAAAAATAAACTTTCCTCCATAACTGGCATCGAAGCGATAGATAGCAATATGTTCTACCCCTAATAGTTTCCGCACTTCGGTAGCGGCCGTTTGGAAAATAGTTTTTAAGTCCAGGGTTTGACGAATTTTATCGATGACTCGCCCTAGAGATCTCTCTTTTTCGTTAGTCCTGAGTAAAGTTTCTGTCTGTTGTTTTAAGGCAGTTTCTAAAGCAGTTTGCAGTTGTTGTTCTTGTTCTTTGGTTCTGGCGAAGAGATCCCCTTGTTGTAGGGCAATACCCAGATTTATCCCTAGTTGTACCATAAAGTTAATTTCTCTGGTTTCCCAGTGACGGGGACTACTATTTTCATAGGCGACTAAGAATCCCCAGATGGTTCTATTTTTATAAATAGGCACCAGAAGATAAGATCGAGCTTGATATCTTTCTAGCAGTTGTAGATAGGATGGAGATAACCCTGCTTGATAAATGTCGTCACAAACCAGAAATAAGTCATCAGGGTTAAAAGTGTTGGTTTGAGTTTCTTCTGAGTATGTTTCGCTCAATCCTAAATTATCCCAAAGGTTGCTGTTACAGTCTTCGTTGTGGTTATCCACATCCTGAGAAGACTTTTCCAGCAGGGATGGCCAACCCCCTGACACAGACTCGGCTATAAATTCTCCGCTATGGTTTGTATTAAAGCGATAAACCCCCACGCGATCGCAGTTAAAAAATTTGCGGGTTTCTGCGGTAGTTGTGCTTAAAATTGTTTGGATGTCTAGGGAGCGACGAGTTTTATCGATAATATCAGCGAGGGTGATATGTTCTTCTGTCGCTCTTTCTACGGCTTGAGTGAGTATTTCTTCTTGCTTCTGTTGTTGTTGGTACATTCTATGACGCTCTACTGCAATACTAAAATGAAATGCAATTTCCTGCACCAACTTGGTATCCTCTCCTTGCCAAGGGCGCGGTTCTGAGCTATGCTCTACTATTAGTATGCCCCATTCCTCTTTTTGCGAGCCAATGGGAATCAGTAGCTTGGTAATCTCTGTGCCTATTTCCGAGCAATTTTGCCAGTTCTCTGAGGGTATTGGTGGCGATGGTAAGTTACGCTGATAAGCTTGTTCTAAGCTATTCTCCACCGATTGTGTATACCTATGAGAAGTTTCTGATGACATTCCCTCAAGTCCTTAGAACTTGCGCCCCAGTTCGTAGATAAACACTCTATCTACCCCTAGCAGTTCCTTGGCTTCAGTAGCCACTAAACTGCATACCTGTGCCAGTTCCGGTACTTCGTGAATCTTCCTGATTGTCTCTATCAGGCGTTGTTGAATAATTTTTCCATTGAGGGAATGGGTTGACATAGAGAACCCTATATAATAATCAGGATGAATCTATAACCATTATAATACAAACCAAATAGGTTAATTATTAATAATCAGCAAACTAACACAATAAACAACACCCAAGCCCTACTCTGTGGTGTCATCCCTCTCTTTCTTGATACTATCTGAAGATACCCAGCAATCGCTTAATCTTTTTTCCACCTTCTAAGCAGAATCTGCGGTATTACTTCCTGTTTACCCATTTGAGGAATTATCCATTTTGGGATTGGGTGTTGTTTTGGGATACGAGACAGATGTTAGTTTAAACAGCGTTTACTTACCTCTTTTTGACTTTACTTTTCGACTTTCACTGGGCTGTTTGATCTGCCAGGGAAGCTTTACTTGCTTCAATTACTAATATATCAATTGTTGTTCGGGTTTGACTGAATCTGTAACAAACTTTCATATTACCCTGGTAAGGTGGGGAGTGCATCGGCCTACATTAAACATAACGTTTATCGGGATCAACAGGAATGAACACCCTAGACTTTCTGAGATATTTCCAGGCGATGCCATCGGGATCTTTGCTTTGACTCCATTCCGCAAAACTATCATCGCTTTTACGACGGCCGATGGTACTGGGAGTTGTATCGAGTCTTTTGGCTAAATCTGATTGAATGAGCTTAAATTTCTCCTTTTTATCGCTATCAGGAGAAGTATTTTCAGATGGGGTAGTTTCAGGAGGGGGTGTGGGGGTTAATTGTTCTGGTGGGGGTTGTGGCGTTTCTGTTGGGGATGGAGAGGAAGCAACCTCAGAGGGTTGATCTTCTTGTTGCATTCGTTCTTCTTTAAGGGCGGCCAACTGAGCAAAAGGACTTGATAAAGAAGTGGTGGATGGGGGGGAAGAAACCTCAGATGGTTGGGATGTCACCTGATTATTGGGAGGGATCTCGATGTCATCATCATCATCATCATCAATATCAAAGGTTTCGGGTTCTTCTGGTTCTTCTGCCACTGGTTCACTATCATCGAGAATGCTGCCTAAAGTGCTGGCAGTAATGAAATAATATACTTTTCCTTGTTCTGGTAATTCCCGAGAAGTTGCGCTAAATTCTTCAGCCTTTCTCGCCAAGAAACGTTTAGCACTTCCTGCACTTAAATTTGCTTTCAGGGATAAATCCATCGGGGTGACTTGTCCCTGATTTTCTTGGATTAATTGGTTAAAAATGGGGTTAATCTTCTCGCTCCACCGTTGCCACTGATAATTGTCCACTAATTTCCAGACAATCACTAAAGCAACAAATCCCAATATCCAGATCCAAGCCTTGTAAAGAAGAACGATAATCGCAGCAAGGGGAAGGATGAGGATTAAGAAGGCAGCAGGAGTAGGATTACCATCGAATACTTTTCCAGTCATATTTCTGGTGTTCTCTATAAGTAATTAGCACAGCTTATATATAAATTTGTCTCCTCAGTATAGCTGATGGCTTTCTTGCGATGGAAAGATAAGCCGTTTTGCTTGAGGTATTGCACCTGTACTTAAGCTAGGTTAGCTTATTTTGTTGACCAAAGGATATTTTAACAAAATTATTGGCAGAAGTCCCCACCTATAAATTCTCAAAGAAACACCAGTATTTTAGGTGGGGACGGGGCTTATAAAATCTGCCGTGCGACGGCAGATACAGCCCCTCATGAATGCCAATCAAAAAAATAAACGGCGCAGCCTCCTCCCAATCTTATCTTTGTGTTATGATATTATCGGTCGCTCAAGTAAAGGATAATGTACAAGGTTTAGGTGATTTCCGAGAAAGCTTTTCCCATAGGGGGTAATAGCTTGGACTAAAGGCTTTCAAGAAATAAAAGGAACAGAGAGTTAGCGGATCTTGGTACACAACTTTAAAATTTCATAATTGGCTTGTCTGAAAAAACAGAAGAAATAGATTAAAATGAAGAGGTAAAAAGATTAGAGAGAGTAAATTGAAGCTAAAACAGACAAATCATCCCTTAACCCCGTCGATGGTCGATGATTTACGTTTAGCAGCCTCAAAAATGACGGGAGCAGAGCGTCGTTCATTTCAAGCTGAAATGTGTCTCAAGTATTGTGGAGGAAGTGCCAGACAAACCGAAATCGTGTTTGGTTGGGGGAGAAAAAATGTTCAACTTGGATTACATGAAAAACGAACTGGGATAGTGTGTTTAGGATTACAATCAGTCAATAGTGGATGTAAAAAATGGGAGGAAAGATACCCAATAGTTGCCCAATCATTGAAAGAAATAGCCGAAGCTCACGCACAACAAAACCCCACATTTAATAATCCCATTGCCTATACAAGATTAACGGCGGCTGAAGCCATTAAACAATTAAGAAATCTAGGATATAATGGAGAGGAGGTTCCTGCTGCTTCGACAATGGCAGATATTTTAAATCGTTTGGGCTATCGATTAAGAAAAGTGGTAAAAGATAAACCTAAAAAAAAATCTCGGAGACGGACGCTATCTTCGAAAATATAGAGAAAAAAGATAGAAAAAAAGACCCTTCTGTGAAACGTTTAAGTATGCATTGTAAAGCAACTGTGGAAATAGGAGAATATTCACGTGGCGGACAAACCAGAGGTTATAATCAAGCTCAAGATCATGATATGGGAACTAAAGAAAAATACGTTCCTTGTGGGATTGTAGATGAAGATACAGGGCAACTTTATGTAACTTTTGGAAGTTCTTATAAAACGAGTGATTTCATGGTAGATAACTTGGAGCAATGGTGGACAAGTCTGAGTATAACTGAAAAGCAGCAACTAGAGAACATCCAAATTAAAGTTGATAATGGAGCAGAAAATAGTGGAATAAGAAGGCAATTTTTGAAGAGAATGGTAGAGTTTGCCGACCAAACTAAGAAATCTATTCAATTACTATATTTTCCTCCTTATCACAGTAAATATAATCCCATAGAAAGATGTTGGGGAATTTTAGAGAGGCATTGGAAAGGAACACTTCTGAGAAATGCTCAAACGATGTTAGCTTGGGTAAAAACTATGACATGGAAAGGCTTAAATCCGATAGTTAAGTTAAGTAAAAAAGTTTATCAAAAAGGCATTTCTTTAACGAAAAAAGAGATGAAGGAAATTGAGAAACGTTTAGAACGTAATCCTCACTTACCTAAATGGGATATTTTGATTAGACCCAGTTAGTCTAAAAAGTTAATAAGAGTGTAAAATTAAGTGAATTTCCTTTTTAAAAATAGTCAAAGCTAATTTAAAAGTTAGCGTATTTCTTTCTTTTAGATAGGGAGGTTTTTGTTCGCGGAAAGTATCCGCGAACAACTTTTTATTTTTCCCTTTTCGCTTATTTGAGATGTTCTACAAACAGATTCTGAGAATGGGTGGGAAACTTTTTCTTGGAAATCACCCAAGCTGCTAATCAAGAAGTTATTACTCAAAATGTCTTGAAACTGATGGCTTTTCAACAGACTAAGCAAGCTGTCATCATGCAGTTAAACCAACAAGAATTGAGTGATTTAAACTTCAAACAGGACGTTAACAATATGGTTTTATCCAATGTTTCCAAGACTCTTGATAAAGGAGAACGTTCTGAGGAGGAGGAAAGGGCAGCACAAGCTCGCTCTCAACAAGAAATTCTCGGTTACATGAAACTCTATTAATAATTAATAGTTAATAATTAATAATTAATAGTTAATAGTTAATAGTTAATAATTAGGAGTTTTTGAGTATCAACTAACATTCATAGGAGATTAGATTAAGTGGGACTACGACAACAAAAAAAACAACTAATTAAATATTTTCTACGAGTCGGATTATTTTTCGTCGTTGCTTCTTGGATTTTATCTCCTTTTCTAGCTGGACAAAAAGTTGTTGCTCAAACTAATAATTCTTCGGTTAATGTTCTTAATCAAGGTATCCAAAGTCAACAAATTGTTTCTCAGAATTTAGAGACAATGTGGAACGATGTTCTTAATTCTGGTGTTTGGGATGCAATGGTTTGGGTAGGTACTCTTTTTACTGTGGCATTATTAACTATTTGGGTTTCTAAGGTGTTACGAGATTCTTTGAATAATGAGTTATCTGTTGATTATTTAACTTCTTTTCTTTGGTTATTTTTAGTCTTACTCTTACTGATAAATGATGGAGCTAATCTACGAAATACGGTTTTGGGACTCAGAGAACTGATTAACTTAACCAATGAAGAAGTTTTAGCTGTTCAGGTAGGTAGTTTAACTTTAGAAGAATCTTTTAACAATGTTGTTCAATCTGCTAATTTTAATAGTTGGGTACAACAGAAAACCATAGAATGTGAGAGTTTGCCCGATGAGACTGCCAAAGCGAAATGTCAGCAAGAGTTAGCGCAAGAGATTCAAGACAATGAAGATGCTCTAACACAAGAAAATCCCAATTTTTTATCTGGTCAATGGATTGCTGATGCTGTTGGTGACGCATTTCAACGAGGTCTGGAAATTATGCTTTTTGGTGTAGGTATTGCTTTCCAATGGTTAGTAGAAATTACTTTATTGTTAACTGCTTTGATTTCTCCTTTGGCTGTAGCTGGTAGTTTACTTCCTTTACAACAACGACCTTTATTTACTTGGTTATTGAGTTTTTATTCTGTGGGTTTATGTAAGCTTTTTTACAACATTATTGTTGGTTTAGTTGCCTATATTCTGAGTAACAATACGTCATCAGGAAATCCCAGTGGTGGCACTATTATCATTGCCATAGCTGTGGGTATTTTATCACCTATTTTAGCTGTGGGATTGGCTGCTGGTGGTGGCATGGCTACGTTCATGAGTCTGGGTAGTTTAATGGCGCAAGCTGGTGGCGTAGTTGGGGGTTTGGGGTTGGGATTGACTGGAAAGGGGCTAGGAATGGCAGGACGGGCAGCTACACCTGCACTGCAAGCAGGTGCCAGAGGTGTGGCTAATGCTGCTAATGCCAACTTTAGGACTGGTTACGGGGCTGCTAGGAGACCTCGTTATTCATCTGGTGGTGGTTTATCTGGTGGTGGTGGTGGTTCTCCTCGTTTACCTCAACGCCCTTCACCACCTCAACTCCCTTCTGCGGCTGGTTCGGTGACTAAACATTGAACATTGAACATTGAACATTGAACGAATACCGCTAAGTTATCCTGTTTGGACAGGCTGAAACCACCATTATTCCGTAGCGATCGCCACCATCTTGAGTCTTAACTTAGCGGCATTCAACATTGAACATCTTTCATTTTGGTTTCAAGCCTCTCCCGTCCCGGAGAAAGAAGTTTGCTCGAGGTTTCAAGCCTACTTCCAAAGGAATGATAAATGATAAATGAAATGACGGTATTACCTCCGAATGCTCCTAATCCTCCTACTAGACCTATTTATTAATTGTTCATTATCCATTGTCCATTATAAGGTTATGAAGTCTCGATTAATTCAAGAAAAAAAGTTATTTGGAAAAGACATTTCTTTACCCAGTGCTTACGGCAGTACCGTTCTACTTTGTTTGGGGGTATCTGTTGGCACCATTGTCTTACAAATAGGGGTATTGATTGGCATCTTTGCTGTTGCTAGAAAACCACCACCAGTCCTTGTACAAACACAGTCAGGGGATAGCTTAGTGGTTAAGGATATTCCTGCTTCTAGCAGAGATAGTAAGGCTATTTCTAAGTTTACAGGAGAAGTGTTAACCATGATGTTATCTTGGTCTGGTTATTTACCTGCTGAAACTATTCAAGAAAGCACAAAACCTAGACGGGATAGAGGGATAACCGTGGAAGGGGAGAACTCAAAGTATGTTTTACCTACCAATTCTTGGGAAGCTAGTTTTGCTTTTGAGCCTGAATTTAGAGCAGAATTCTTACCTAAATTAGCCCAATTTGTTCCCAAAGCGATTTTTAATGGTCAAGCTCAAACTTTTTATGTTCCGCAGTTTGTGGGTGAACCGGTTTCAGTAGGACAAGGAAAATGGAAGTTAGATGTTATTGGTTCCATTCATGTCATCGGACAAAACCATCAATTGAAAGACTCTATTCCTTTTAATCGTACTGTTTATGTCAGAGCAATTACCCCTATGTTTAAACGGGGTATTCCTGAAGATTCGAGCCATAATCAGTTGGCTCATAAAGTTCTTAAAATTCGCTCTGCTGCTTTAGAAATTTATGCCATTACTGACTTAGAAGACAAAGAAATAGGCAACTGAGCAATTAACAGTTAACAGTTAACAATTAACAATTACGGAGGATTTAACCATGAGTGATCAACCCAATTACAGCAACGAAGACATTAACCAATTATTAGGATTGGAATTCAGACCAGTTACCTTAACTGAGGAGGAAAACAATGAGTTAGTTTTTGATAATGAATCGATTGAAATTGAAGAAACAAATAGGAAATCTTGGTCATCAAATCCCTGGGCTAAATTAGGATTAATTGGAGGGGTTTTAGGATTGGTTTTTTTGGGTATCGGGACGTTTGTTACTGTTAGTGGTAATTTAGCTAATTCTTCTAATTTACAAGCTAATCAATCAGAAAATGAAGAAACTACTGAAGATTCTGGTCCATCAGAAGCGGAAACTTTAGCTGCTCTCAAAGCTAAAGCAGCCCTTGCTGGTCAAGAAAGTGAGTTAAATCGTTTAAAAGCGGTTGATGAGCCATTAGAGCAACAGGAACAACAACCAGAGACGAATTTAGTCTCTACCGAACCACAACAACCAGTTAAGGCTGTTTCTACTCCACCACCACGGCCTCAAACAGTGGCAGTGCGTCCCACTCCTAAACCCCTACCAAAACCAGTGAGAGCAACTTCTCGTCCATCTGCTCCTCCTGTAAGACAAACTCCGCCCTCAGCAACCACGAAAACGGTAGATCCCCTGCAACAATGGCAAACCTTAGCTCAAATAGGCAGTTATGGGGGTGGACCCGAATTTCTCACAAAATCTGCGATCGCCAAACACAGAAGCCTTACAGGAAGTGGGTTTGAACAGAGCGATCGCAGATTTCCCCAACCAACAGTCTGTTGTCAGATTTTAAGTTAAAATCAACCCGAATTAGACAAAGATGAAAAGATAAATCAATCACTCATTTTTCCAAAAAAATTATTAATAAAATCTCTAATAGTACTAGATTGTTAGAATAAAATATGCTATAATTTAATTATTAAAGCAATTTACCTTAAACTGATTTAATGAGTCCCAGTCATCCCCGAACCCCTCGTCAAGTAATCAACTTTAGTAAACAGAAAGGAAAAGAAATAATCGCTAATTTTGATGGGGGACTAATCACTTCAGATGCGGGGATTGTCTGGATAGCTGAGTTGGATAAAAAACTGGGAATTACCGAGAAGTTTGGTAACTGTTTTCAAGATCATCGTCATCAATCTTATGTAGATCATTCCGTTCATGAGTTATTAGCACAAAGGCTTTATGGAATTATTTTAGGCTATGAAGATGTCAATGACCATGATAAATTACGTCACGATCCTGCCCTTAAGATCGCTTTAGAAAAGCTTAATGAACTTGAAGATAAAAAGGGATGGTTAGCTGGAAAAAGTACAATTAATAGATTGGAATATTGTCCTGAGACTATTCTCGACCAAAAAACGAGTCGTTATCATAAAATAGAACCCAACTTTGAAGCCATTGAAAAATCTTTTGTCGATTTTTTTTTAGAGTCTTATAAAAAACCTCCCTTAAGTATTATATTAGATATGGATGTCACGGATGACCAAGTACATGGTAATCAAGAAGGGGCATTTTTTAATATTTATTATCACGGAGTATGTTATGCTCCTTTATATATTTTCTGTGGGCATCATTTATTAGTTGCTAAACTTCGTTCATCTAATGTAGATTCAACCGATGGAGCCTTAAACGAATTACAAAGAATTATCGGACTAATTAGAGAAAAATGGTCAGAGACTCATATCCTAGTTAGGGGTGATAGTGCCTATGCCCGTGAAGAAATCTTCTATTTTTGTGAAAATCAGCCTTTAGTTGATTATGTTATAGCTATGGGAACAAATGGCGTTATTAAGTTACGAGCGGATGATGTAATTGAAAAAGCCAAACATGAATATGAAAAAAAACTAGCTCCAATAACTGAATTAATGGATAGTTTATTTCAGAAAAAAGAAGATTTAGAAGAAGTTAAAAAATTAGTACCAATTTCTACTTGGCATCGCTCTATTCGTTATAAAACAGAAAAGTCATGGAGTTGTCAAAGAAGAGTAGTGACAAAAGTTTGTTATGGAAGTGATGGCTTAAAAATGCGCCATGTGGTGACATCTTTGCCCGCTTCAAAAATTCCACCCTCAAAACTTTATACAAAAAAATACTGTCCGAGAGGCGAGATGGAAAATCGGATTAAAGAACAACAATTAGACTTGTTAGCTGATAGAACTTCAACTCAAACATTTCAAAGTAATCAACTAAGATTATGGATACATTCCTGGGCTTATGTTCTCATAAATGCTTTTCGTCAACACTGTTTAAAAAAAACTTCATTGGCTAAAGCAACTGTGGGAAGAATACGTCTAAATCTTCTTAAGTTGGGAGCCAGAATAAAGATTAGTTGTAGAAGAATTATTATCGCTATAGCTAGTGCTTGTCCTTATCAAGATATTTTGTCTATTGCTAACAAAAGAATTAAAACTATTCCTAATACTGGATAAGTAGAATAAGTTGTTTTTTAAAAAAGATATCTATCATAAGTTGTTGACTGACTGATACTTTCATTTAGTCTTATTTATCGTGGAGAAAATTAAAAGTCAATATAATTATTCCCTCTTAAACTCAATTTTTGGATAATCAAAGTCAATTTTTTTATTCATCTATATTCAAAATTTCTATTAGTCCTAAAAATTATCATTTTTCATCTCTGGATTGGGCTTTCAAATTAATTTGTGAGAAATCCGGGTAAGGTGGTGCAAATATCTCAATCACAAATACGAGGGGCAGCATGGCTTAAAGCAATGGATACTTCTAATAGTAAGGGATCTGGGTGCGATCGCTCCATTAAACAAATGGATGTAGGCCCAACCCTGGTTATGCCTGCGGGGGCTCCAAGTGGAGCAGCAGAACCCCAGGACTTCACAATCCTTGGACAAGTTTCTTCTTACCGAAGTATCCAAATAGAAGAATAAGAAGGTGAAAAATCAAAAATTTAATTGGGTGTATTCACCTTTCAGTTAATACCAACTTAGGTCAATTGCTAATTTTGTAGACAAATAACGGTAGTTTAGGGGGAAAAATGGGAAAACTTAGAATTAGAGACCAACCGCCCCCTTCTCTATCCTCCCATACCCACAGTTGGCAACTTAATCAAAAATAAACCAATCCATGATTAGCTTTGTTGTTTTCCAGGGACTCATACCATGAACAAACCACTGTTATTCCTAATTCTAAATCGCTCAAAACAACGAATTAATAAGGGCTTTAGTCTGTTTGAAGTCAGCCTCTCCATTTTAATATCCTCAGCCTTTTTAATGGGGACCTTACAAGCGATGACCATTAACGCTGTTTTGCAAGTTAAATCAGAAAGACAAGCTCAAGCCAACTTTTTGATCCAACAAGACATTGAAATAATACAGGCAACCGCCAGTAATATGAGTCTTGAATATTATAAAAAAACTGATATTAAACCTATTCTTAACCCTAATAATTATCAAGACAACTACCTTTGTCGCGGTCCTAAACGGAGGAGTAAAGATACGCGTTTTGGGGCCGATTTAGTCAAGGAGTTAGACCGACGATTGAGCAAGGATATAAAGCCTAACGGTGATGATGACAAGAGCACTGAATCTAAGCCAGCTATTAAAGATTTAAATAAAGTCTTTTCCGGTGCTGAAGATTTCGAGCAATTTAAAACAGATGACAACGGGAATGTTGTTTTTAACAATGGTACTAAGAGACCAGAATTAAAAACAAATCCCGACCCCAAAAAAGTTGTGGTTCAAATAGTCATGAACGGCAGTGATGATGAATCAGACCCAAATTTTGAAAATAATCTTCTCAATCAAAACTATCGTATGGTTCGATTGATGACGGTTGACAAAAGCACCAGATACGACGTTTTACAAGTTTATTATCGAGTTGGAAAACCCTATCCAGAGCAAGGAGGAGAAGATCGAGATGGTGACAATTTACGAGATGACGAAGCAGGCAGAATATCAATCATCGCCGAAAATTACACAGAGGTTATACCGGCCGCTGTTGCTGAGTGCGGTCTCCCACAGCGCAAATAGGGGAGTTACCCTCTTAGAAATCATTATTGTTGGGGTAATCACTGGGATTATTGCTGCGATCGGGACCCCGAGTTTGATGGCAATGTTACGAGGAGATGAAGTCAAAGAAGGTCTTGATCAAATTAAACTGGCCCTGCAAGATGCCCAAAAACAAGCCATCCGCAACTCTAAGAAATGCACCATCATAGTCAGGAAAAAGCCCGGGGATGACCATTTTTCTCTTGATATTACAGATCCTAACGATCAAAGTTGTTTAGGTGGCGTGGACAGGGAATTACCCGAAAGCGTTGATGTTGTCATGAATGGTACCAACCTCCCAGGAGGTGTGACTTTTTCCTTTAAAGGTACAACAACAGAAACGGGAACTGTTGTAGTTCAACCGAAAAAAGGAAATGGACAAAAAAGATGTCTAGTTATCAGTAGTGGACTAGGAATTATGAGAACAGGAATTTACGAGTCCAGCGCATCCGATGAGTCCATAAAGGGTGACAACTGTAAAAAATTAATAGAAAAATAAGGAAAAATTATGTTAAAAATCTATTTAAAACTCTTACAAAAATACCGTCCTTCTGCCGGTTGGACTCTTGCTGAGTTAATGATTGCTGCTTCCATGACTTTGATGGTTGTAATGGCTTCTGGGTTCGGATTAATCATGATTTTAAAGGAAAATAAAGTTGCTAATGCCACTGGAGAAATGCAATACGATCTCAACAGAGCAGCTGAATTTATTAATGAGGAAATTCGTAGTGCTAAAACCATTGAATATGAGGGTGACATAAATAAACTTAAAGATTACGCTCCAACCTTTTTTAAGAAATATCCTGGCAAAACCCCCATCCTTGTTCTCAAAATTGATGGGATTTATGAACGAGTGGTTTACTATGTAGATGAAATTGATGAGGATCAACCCTGGCACGGTCCTGGGGAGATTAAACGCTTTGGTCCACTATTTTTCCAAGATGGAGGTCATATAGATCCAGATGATCAAAGCAATGATAAAGGAAGAAAACCCGATGAGTGGACAAGTCTCACTCTTGTGGACAAGATGGTACTAGACTTAGATGAAGAACGAAAGGATTGTCGTAACTTAACCCGTGATGATACCAACGAAGGTGAATACACCGATAGTGAAGGTAACAGATGGTATCGTTTTCCTAGAAAAACAGAAGAGGTCAAGGGATTTTTTACCTGTGTGCGAGGAGATAAACAACTAGTGCAGCTTGGCGAAAGTAATCCACCAGATTTTTACAGAAACTTTCGTGACTAGCCACGACAATGTGTTTCAATGAAACTAACGGAAGAATCTCGAAGTTGATGTCCATGATAAAAGCATTGCCAATTAACCTCTCCAACCTACAGAAAACAGTACTCCAACAAATAGTGAGAGGGACAACAAACCCCTATCGCCTTGTTAGACGAGCCAAGCTAATCTTAGCCGCAGCATCAGGAGAGAGCAATAGTTCGATTAGTCGAAGATTAGAATTAGACCGAGTACAAGTGCGTCAGTGGCGATCGCGATGGTTTGAGGAGAGAGAAAAACTGAGTGCCGCCGAAGAACAACAGGTAACGGAGAAAGCATTAATGGTCTTGATCAAAGGAATTTTAAGCGATCGCCCAAGACCTGGAACAACAAAATCCTTTACGGTCGAACAAGTAGTCCAGATTGTAGCGATCGCTTGTGAAGAATGTGATGTGAAGAATGTGAAAAATCAGACAGACCAGTGAGCCATTGGACACCTTCAGAGTTGCGGATGAAGCCATAAAAAGAGGAATTGTCGAAAAGATTTCCCCCCGTAGTGTGGGGCGTTTTTTAAAAAGAAGCGACATTACAACCACATCTCGTTCGTTACTGGTTAAATGCCAAAATTGATGATCCCTTAAAATTTAAAAAGCAAGTCAAATATATCTGTGAACTTCATCAAGAAGCTAAAACTTTGTTAGAACAAGGAATTCATTTAATTAGTACAGATGAAATGACAGGGATTCAAGCTCTTGAGAGATTATTTCCGAACAAAAGAATCAAGCCTAAACAAGTAGAAAAAATCGAATTTGAATATGAAAGACACGGAACTTTAAGCTTGATTGCGAACTGGGATGTGGCAAGAGGAAAAGTTGTTAGTCCCTCTATTGGACCGACAAGAACAGAACAAGATTTTTCTGAACATATCCAGAGAACGATTAAGATTGATGAAAAAGCAGAATGGATTTTTATTGTAGATCAACTCAACACTCATAAATCGGAAAGCTTAGTCAAATTAGTAGCAGAAAGCTGTGAAATTACTATTGATTTGGGGAGAAAAGGAAAGGAGGGGATTTTGCAATCTATGGACAGCAGAGCAGATTTTTTATCAGATGAATCTCATCGAATTCGCTTTGTTTATATTCCCAAACATACATCGTGGCTTAATCAAATTGAGTGTTGGTTTTCGATCTTAGTCAGGCGTTTACTCAAAAGAATTACTGTCCGTTCAACTGAAGAACTATCCCAAAAAATTCTCAATTTTATTGATTACTTTAATCAACATTTTGCTAAGCCGTTCGTTTGGAAATTTAAGGGCTTTAAAGATCATAAGTGACTGGTGGATTATTTTTGCTAAGCTGCAGTAGGGACTTGAGTTCGGAGTTCGGAGTTCGGAGTTCGGAGTTCGGAGTTCGGAGTTTTTTCCATGAGATAATCAGGTTTTAACACTCTTGATGAAAATGGTTTCAACTTCCCAGGCTCAACAACATCAACTCATCGGCCATTTCAAAGTTGGCGGTCACATTTTGTACGTCATCTAAAGATTCTAAGGCTTCGATTAGTTTAATAATGGACTTAGCTTGTTCATTATCCTCAATTTCGATGAGATTATTAGGAATCCATCTTAATTCTGCTTCTGTGACGTTAAAGTGTTGCTCATTTAATGTCTGACTTAATCTATCCAAGTTAGTCATATCTGTAAAAATTTCTGCCCCCTGCTCCCCAACGTCGTCGTACAATTCGTAACTATCTGCTTCTCCTTCCATGGATGCTTCTAAGAGGGCATTTTCATCGATCGCTCCTTCTACTCTCACCACGCCTTTTTGTTCAAACATCCAACCAACACAGCCAGTTTCCCCCAAGTTACCCCCGTTTTTAGTAAATGCTGAACGTAAGTCGGCGGCGGTACGATTTCGGTTATCGGTAAAGGCTTCGATGAGAATGGCAACCCCACCAACCCCATAACCTTCGTAACGAATTTCTTCGTAAATAGTATCATCGTTTTCGTAGGTTCCGGCACCTTTGGCGATCGCCCGTTCAATGTTCTCATTAGGAATACCGGCCGCCTTGGCTTTTTCGATGGCTGTCCGCAGTTGAAAATTCCCTGCTGGATCAGCAATACCGTGTTTAGCGGCCACGATAATAGCACGGGATAATTGAGCAAATGTTTTCCCTTTTTTAGCGTCCACTCTTTCTTTTTGGCGTTTAATATTTGCCCATTTACTATGTCCTGCCATAACAATATTTTTAATAACTATCTCTGTTGCATTATACCTTATTTAGAGTTCATATTGCTCTTGAATCCATAGGAATTTATGACTTGCCTCTTCTGCATTTTGAGCAATTTTAGCAAATTCCATAAATCGCCTCAACTCTTTTCTTAATAAGTTTCGTTCCACTTCCCAGGTAGCTCTATCTAAGTCTGGAGGCATGACTATCATATCATAAATTATCGCTTGTTTTTTCTGAGGAGAAGGTCGTAATACTCGTCCTCTTCTTTGAATAAACTGATGGGGGTTGCCACTACTAGCTAAGATAACAGCTTGTTCAATTTCTGGAATGTCTATTCCTTCATCTAAACAACGAATAGACACTAATCCTTGTAAGTCTCCTGCTTTAAATTGTTGACGAATTGTCTCCCTTTCTTCTAGGGTATTTTCTGCGGTATAAGTATTAACTCTATAACCTAATTCTTTACCTAAAATACGAGTCACTGCTGCGATCTGTTTTTGATAATTTTTTGGCTCATTTTCTAAATAACCATCCCCACAATAAAAAAGAGTATATTTCGTTTCTAAACGTTTTTTCATCAATTCTCTTAGTGCTGTTAATTTATTCTCGGCTACTCCGATTAAACGAGACCTTTGAATTAATAATGATGTTAAGTTATCATTATTTTTAAAATTCTCATTTTTTCCTAACGCTCAACCAATACGTTGAGTTAATTTAGCATAATTAAAGGCTTCTGATTCTGTTAATTTTACAAAAATCGGGTAGTATAAATAAGGAACTAATGCTTGTTTTTTAATTGCATCAGCCAAGGTAAATTCTGGTTTTATTACTTGTCCAAAATAGTCTAATAACGCATCGGTTCCTTCTTCATCAAAATATCTTTCTGGAGTAGCAGATAAAGCTAATCTTAAACCAATGTTACGGTGTAAACTACTTTCTAAACGGGGGGAACCTAAGTGATGTGCCTCATCCCCAACAATTAAGGTTTTCTCAGGGAAAAATCTTATTTGTGCTTGAAATCCTTGATTAATCAGAGTAGAATTCGTAGTGATTATAGTTAGAAAAGGTTGTTGATTAGACTGAATATTATAGAGTTCTGTTGATAGTTCACTTTACCAGTTATAAACACTTTCAAAAGCTAAAATTGGATTCAAATTAAACTTTATACATTCCTTTTGCCACTGTACAACTAAATGACGGTAGGGACAAATAATTAATAATACTTGAAGTTTGATTTTGTCGTATAATTCTGTAGCAATAGCTAAAGCCGTAATAGTTTTTCCGCTTCCTGTTGCCATTTTCAATGTTCCTCTCCCCTTATTTTTAAACCAGTTAATAACTGCTTCTTGTTGATAATCTCGTAGTCTTATAGTTTGGGGCGTTTGCGGGGTAGCTTGAGGAAATAGTTGATAACTCTTGTTCTTTTCTCTTACTCGATTATGAGAAAATTTTTGTTGATAATCTTTAATTAGTTGATGCCAATCAATGGTTAAATTAATTTGATTATATTCATCCATTAGCTTTAATTTTTTCTTATATAAATTATCATAGAGATGCTATTCATAGCGTCTCTATCTATTCCTTATACTAATAGTAACTTAGAAAAGTTATACATCTTTATGGGTAAAAGGTTTGGCATTTTCACCAGCATAAGTGGCTGCAATATGACCATTTCCTATTACTTGATATTTATAGGTAACTAACCCTTCTAACCCCACAGGACCTCTAGGGGGCATTTTTTGGGTGCTAATGCCAACTTCTGCCCCAAAACCGTAGCGAAAACCGTCTGCAAATCTAGTTGAACAGTTATGATAAACTCCGGCAGCATCCACTTGATTCATAAATATTTCTGCGCTATTTTTATCTTCTGTAATAATAGCATCGGTGTGTTTTGACCCATAAGTATTAATATGATTAATGGCTGCTTCTAAGGAGTCTACAACCTTAATAGATAAGATTAAATCACTGTATTCTGTCTTCCAGTCTTCTTCCGTTGCCGCTTCAATATCAAGGTAAGTTTGAGTTAATTGATCCCCTTTTAGTTGAACTTCATGGGAGGTCAAACCTTGAGCAATTTTCGGTAAAAATTCCCTAGCAATATCTTGATGAATTAATAATGTTTCGATAGCATTACAAGCAGCAGGATATTGAGTTTTGGCATCCACGGCAACAGCAATAGCTGTGTCTAATTCCGCTTCTTTATCAACATATAAGTGACAAATTCCATCGGCATGACCCAACACAGGAATATTAGTATTTTGTTGAATAAATCTCACAAATTCATTGGATCCTCTGGGAATAATTAAGTCAATATATTCATCTAATTCTAATAAGTTTCTAATTTCTTCACGGGTAGTTAATAACTGTACTGTATCAGGACTGACTTTAGTTTTACTTAAAGCTTCTCTGATTATTTTAACTAAGGTTTTACAAGAGTTTAATGCTTCTTTCCCTCCTTTTAAAATAACTCCATTTCCGGATTTTATAGCTAAACTTGTAATCTGAATTAAGGCTTCGGGACGGGCTTCAAAAATGATTCCCAATACCCCCAAAGGACAACTAAGCCGTTTTAATATTAAACCTTCGTCTAATTCTCTATGAATGGAAATATGACCTACAGGATCGCTTAAATTAATAACATCTCTAACTCCTTTTATGGTAGCTTCTAGTTTGGTTTTACCTAGTTTTAAACGGTTATATAAAGGTCTAGAAATTCCTTCTTTTTCTGCAATTTCACAATCTATTTCATTGGCTTTAATAATATCGGCTGAAGCGTTTTCTAATGCCGTAGCGATCGCTTCTATTGCTTGGTTGCGATCGCCTGTGGAAAGTCCCCCTAATTTTCTTGCTGCTTGAGAGGTTTTCTCGGCAGTTTCTTTTAATAATAATGATTGAGAAGAATTAACTATCATTGCTAATAACAATCTTAATTTTCTAGAAGATTTATATTATACCAAACTATCTACAAAAAATATTATTCCTCAGATATTCTTAAGATTTTTTCTAGTTTATTGATGCAATTTAACAAAAAATAAGTTCAATCACTTATTTTATTTTCTCATTATAGTTAGGATTGAATATTTTTTTATATTGTAAACTGGTTGCTCCGAAGTTAATTAATAATCCCACAGAAAAATCATAAGCAACCACATAATTTTTAGCTTGGGCAAGATGAACATTTTCTAAATTAATTACAGCTTTGAGTTCAACTATAATTTTATTTTCCACAACAAAATCAGCCCTTCTTGTTCCTACGTGGATACCTTCATAATAGATAGGTTGTTCTTTTTCCCTCTCAAAGGTTAAACCAACTTTTTGCAGTTCAATGGCTAAACATCTCTGATAGATAACTTCTTGAAACCCATTACCTAACGTATTATGAATTTTCATAGAGCAACCAATTACTTTATAGGTTATATCTTCGAGTTTCATTTATTTATTATAAACGTGATGGTGTTGGGAAAAAACCTTATTAATCGTCAGTATCAGGATTATACAAGATTAGGGGATTGTCAGTATTTTTTTCTTTTCAACTTTCTGGGAAAGATAAATGTAATTAATATAGTCATAACCCTATCCTGTAAATCTTATCATCCTCCAAAATCCTGATGCTGACGATGGGGAATGATGAAATAGAGGATATCTGTAACCTACCCACGCATTCCGCTACGCTTCATAAATTTTGTCGGTTTTATTTTTTTATAAAGACTCAAAGTTAGCGGTAAACCCAGGAAACTTAGTACAATCATCTATAAAAGTTTCAACATCACTAATGTCCTCCATTTTATAACCCATGATTCTCGTCCCATCAGGCATTTTCTGAGAACCTATCAATTCCGCTTCATAATTTTCTGTCATGGCTTTAAAATCAGCGCCAGACTTTTTCCAATCATCTCCACTACAACGAATATTAACTCACCACATAATAAAATTAGTCTTAATTAACAACTAAATATTTTATCATATAATTAAACGAATAAATTTTAATATTTCCCTTTATTTCCCTAATTTTCCACTTTATGAAAACAGTTTTCTATTAGTTAATTGGTTAATTTCTCCTTTTTATGGGACTGAAGTATTAGGATTAAGCAGCTAAACTAAGATCAAAGGCAAAACGCAGTCACAAATAGACATCAACCTACTGCCTTTGTCCGACATCTACACTCTGTTTTTGCAAAGCGTTTTCTTAGACAGTTTTAGGTGTGAGGGGTCATTGTTTTCAGGGAGGAGTTGGCGTTGGTGATAGCCATATCACCTCTCCTCTTTTTCTTCTGAAACATGAGCTTAATTATTGACCCAAATTCAAGTAAAAAATGAAAAAAATACCAGGACTTTGTGTTTTTCGTTCTTTGATATTTTATGAAGTTGCTATATCTTTGATCTTGATGGCCTTGTTATAAATTATTTAGACAGTGGATATCCTTTCCGTTTAAACAGCAAACTAGCCACTATAATGCCCATAATAGCGAGGAAAGCCATAAAATAAAAGACAATATTATAGGAGCCAAAGCTATCGCGGATTTGTCCTGTGAATAACGTACCCACTAAACCACCGACTCCATAGGCCGTAAAAACGATACCGTAGTTTTGAGCATATTGATCAGGATTAAAAAAGCGGAGAGTAGTTGTAGGTGCAATGGCTAACCAACCCCCTAAACAAAACCAAAAGAGACAAAAAGCGATTAAATAGGTGGCGACTTGTCCAACCTGTGCATTAATCATCAAAATACAACCAATAAGGGCTAAGGTGTAAGCACCGATGGCAACATGGTGAGGTTTAAAGCGATCGCTCAACCAACCAAAGAGAGGGCGACTAATTCCATTAAATAGGGCAAATAAAGAAACACTACTAGCTGCAACACTGGGTTTTATCTGTATCATTTCTTCCCCCACAGGACTAGAAATACCAATGGCACTTAAGCCAATTAAAGTCCCAATAGCATAACAAATCCATAAGCCATAAAACGACTGACTTTTCCATAAATGGCTAGGATATGCCTGATTAGTTGCCTTATCTGTACTTGTCGTGGTTGTTAAAGGTTGCCAATGGTTGGGGGGAAATTTCATCGGGATGGCCACAATAACAATAACCACGGTTAAAATAATGCCTAAAATGCGTAATGTCGGTCTAACAGTATAGGTTTCGATTAAAAAATTGGCTAAAGGGGCAGTTATCAGGGGAGAAAGCCCAAATCCGATAATTGTTAAGCCAACGGCTAACCCTTTTCGATCAGGGAACCACCGAGCGATGACGGCCATCGGCACACCATAAGCAATACCTACACCAGTACCAGCGATCACACCGTAGGTTAAAATCATGACCACGATATTACTAGCAAAACTAGAGAGAATATAGCCTAAGCCCACGATAATCCCCCCAATAACCTTCATTAAGCGAGTCCCAAGGCGAGGTATAAAATATCCTGCGATCGGCATTAATAACGCATAAAAAACCAGGGCAAAGGTATACGGTAAAAGACTTTCGGTTGCACCAACTTGTAACGCTACTTCTAAGGGAGTTCTAAAAACACTCCAAGAATACACCGTTCCCAGACAGAGTAGGATAGTCATCCCTAGAGGAATTAATAACCATCTTCCTTGTTGAGCAGGAAGCCCTAGCACTCGTAATTGTGCTTGATTATGGGTATTATCGATCCTTGACCCCTTAAATTGTAACCGTTGTCGATTATCCATTATTGCCCCTTATTTTCCTTCATCAAATTAACAAACTTCTCAAATAAATAGTCTGCATCGTGGGGACCGGGACTAGCTTCGGGATGGTATTGTACGGAGAAGAAAGGTAAATTTTTATGGGATAAACCAGCCACTGTGCGATCGTTGAGATTAAGATGGGTAATTTCCACCTCTGCATCTAAGGACTTTTCCGTTACCGCAAAACCATGATTTTGACTGGTAATTTCCACCTTTTCTTTTAGCCCACAGGGTTGATTTAAACCTCGATGGCCAAACTTTAACTTAAAGGTTTCCGCTCCCAAAGATAGCCCTAAAATTTGGTGTCCCATACAAATGCCAAAGGTGGGTTTTCCTTGTTCAATTAAAGCTTTAACCGTACTCACCCCTTCTGTTACGGCAGAAGGATCTCCCGGACCATTGGATAAGAAAATACCATCAGGGTTGTACTTTAAAATGTCTTCAGGAGGAGTATCAGCAGGAACCACAATAATTTTGCAGCCATAACTAGCTAAGCGTCGTAAAATGTTGCGCTTGACCCCAAAATCAATGGCCACTACCGTTAAACCTTCTTGAGAAGTCTCACCGTTGTTAGTATTAAAGTTCCAATGACTATCCGTGGGGGTTGACCATTCATAGATTTCCCTGGTTGTGACTTCCTTAACCAGATTTAATCCTGCCATAGAAGGGGCTGATTGGACTTGACGCAAGAGTTCGCCTTTGTCCAAGGTTTCTGTAGAGATAATCCCATTTATCGCCCCCACAGAACGAATTTTACGGGTTAATGCCCTGGTATCGATGCCATAAATACCGATAATATTATGACGAATTAAATAGTCAGGTAAAGATTCAGTCGATCGCCAATTACTAGGACGATAAGTTATGTTACGAGCGATCACCCCTTTAACCTGGGGTTTTTCAGATTCTTCATCATCGGGGTTAACCCCTGTATTACCCAACTCAGGATAGGTAAAGGTCACAATCTGGCCACAATAACTGGGATCTGTCAAAACTTCTTGATATCCTGTCATTCCTGTGTTAAATACTACCTCTCCCACCGTTGTTCCTTTCGCACCGAAGGATAACCCTTCAAAAGTTGTTCCGTCAGCTAACACTAATAAAGCGGGTTGACCCTTTGCCATTGCCATAATCATTAAGTTTTTGATAATAAGAAGGGATGAAACCTAGCGGTTAAGGATAAACTAGATCAGACAATCAATTAAATCCTGATGTCCTAGCCATCTGTTGAGAATCAATTTAACCCTAAGTTACTGGGGATAATTCTAGCAGATGTATCTGAGGTGTTAAGGTAGATTTAGGCTGCCAAAAAGGTAGGTATAATCCCATGAGTCCCAAGAAATTAACCAGCGACGACAAACAAGAAATTCTTAATCTTTATCGTCAAACTCCAGAAACCACTTCTACCTTAGCTGACCGTTACGGGGTCAGTAGTTCCACCATTAGTCGTTTTTTGAAGAGTACCCTCTCTGATATGGAGTATGAGGATTTAATTCAACAGAAACGCTTAGCTAGAACTAATAAACCTCAAACAGACTCAGAAAATAAGGTAAAACAGACCCCCAAGCAGGTCAAACCAATTATCAAGGAAACTCCTGCTATCTCTGAACCAATTTCAGAAATAACAAAACCTGTGGAGTCTTCTGTTGAAAGTCCCCCCCAGAAATCTGCCTCAAAACCATCACGGGTCAAAGTTCACAAAGAAATTCCTGTTGTGGTTTCTCAAGAAGAGGATGAGGATAGCGAAGTCGAAGAGTTAGAAGAGATTGATGTTGTAGCTGTGGGGGAAATGCTAGGAGAAGAGTTAGAAGATAGTGATGATGATTGGGATGAGGAAGAAGACGAAGACGAAGAGGAAGACGAAGAAGATTATAACGATTCCTTGTCTACTCCCAGGGATATTCAAGTTTTACCCTTATCCGCAGCCACTTTCCCCAAAACCTGCTATCTTGTCATCGATCGCTCTGCTGAATTGATAGCCAAACCATTAAAAGAGTTTGCCCATCTTGGTCAAATTCCTGTAGGTGAAGTGCAACAGAGAACCCTACCCATTTTCGATAATCATCGGGTTGCTCGTCGTTTTTCTAATCGTTCTCAACGGGTGATCAAGGTTCCTGATGGTCGTCTTCTCTATAAAACCTGTTATCATCTACAAGCTAAAGGGATCACTCGTCTCCTCATGGATGGTCAAATTTATTCTTTAGTTCCCAGTTCAGACTGATGCTAGAAAAACCTCGCCATCACAAGTAAATCCATAGAGGAATGGCGACCTTTTCCTCCCTCTCGATGGATTAAAATCTATCTTATCTTTGAGGTAGAAAGGTGAAAAATTAGATGTTAGTACGGAGAATTAGATAAAATACTTTACAAAACCATGTAAGTAAAACTAAATAACATAAATAACAAATAAGTTTTTTAACAAATGGGATTAGGTCACACTAATTCTGTTTTCTGGGGAGTAAAATAAGACATACGAACACTTTTATGCTCTTATCCCAATAGGATAAGTATCTGAGGTTCCATCAATCAAGGCATTACGGTTTACTGCCTTCTTGTAAATTCCCATCTTTGAGTGTGTCTAACCCCATTATGAATATTAGTCACCTACTACGACAGTATGAACAGGGCCACCGAGACTTCCCAGAGCTTAATTTGGCTGGGGTTGATTTATCTAAGGTTATGTTGATTTCCGTAAATTTGACGAAGTCAAACCTAATGGGAATTAACTTTAGTCGTGGATTTCTTACTAAATCTAATTTAAGCCAAGCTAGTTTGAATTGGGGAGATTTAACCTACGCTAAAATGAGTGAATCTCAACTGATTGAAACAGATTTGACGAAAGCCAATTTAACCGGGGCTTTTATGGTTAAATCCGTTTTAAGATCAGCAAAATTGAGCGGGGCTAATTTATCTTATAGTAATTTACGGGGTGCTAATTTATCTGATGCCAATTGTTGTGGGGCTAATCTTCAGGAAATTAACCTCAGAGAAGCCAATCTAACAGGGGTTAATTTTAATTGGGCTAATCTATCTAAAGCTCGTCTTAGTTGTGCGGTGTTAAAGCAAGCATCATTTTTTGGTAGTAATTTAACTGACGCGTTTATTAAAGAGGCCGATCTAAGTCATACAAATTTAGAACAAGTTAATTTTCAAAATTCTCGCCTCAGCTACAGTAACCTACAAGGGGCAAATCTTCAAGGGGCAAATCTTCAAGGGGCAAAATTACGTTATATTGATTTGCGTGAAGCAAATTTACAAGGGGCTAATTTAAGAGATGCCGACTTAGAAGGTGCTGATTTAACCAATGCGATCGTTGATAATGCTGATTTCACTAACGCCACACTTAGGGATACTAAGGTAATTGGAACTCAATTAAAACCCCAAACCATCCAAAAGAATTTATCAGAATTACAACTAAAAAGAAATCCAAACTATGCAGGATCTTTTGAACTCTTATCAACAAGTTATGCTGTTGCAGTATTTAATAAGGATAATTCTCTTTCTTGTTGACGTTTTTTTCTTGATATTCATCCTGTTCAACTTTTCTTAATCGTTGAGTATCATATTGATAATTAGCTGCCTCTTGTTCCCTTTGTTTATTTATTAATTCAGATTCTTCCTCAATCTTTAACAACCCATAGCACCACGTATTATCATGAGGATACTAATAAGATCCTTTGTATACTGGGAATGACAAAGAAAAATATAAATAACCCCACAACTAATTTTTGTAATCCTATATTGGATGTGGTTTTCCTAGAGTTTTTCTGTCTGACTTAAATGTTGATTTGTTGCCAGATACTTATACAATACATACGTATTCAAAAAAAAGTCAAGGGCAATCAAAAAAAAATTATCACCGAGAAACTGTCCCGTTACAACGTGGGTAACGGGTAAATGTTAGTTAAGCAGGGCTAATTCTCCTTTGTTAATACGCCAACATCGATCAGCGATCGCCAGTAATTCATCAGGATCATGGGAAACAATTAATAAAGTCCAATGTTGCTTTAATTTAGACAAAAGCTTAGCCAACTGTTGTCGCATAGACCAATCCAAGCCTGCGGTAGGTTCATCTAGTAATAATAAATTAGGTTGACGAATTAATTGAACTGCTAAGGCTAAACGTCTTTGTTGTCCCCCACTTAAGCGATGGGGAGAGGTATTAAGAGCGATGTCTTCTAAGCCCACTTCTGTCAAGGAATTTCTAATATTTTCTGTAGTTATTTCTGGATGACCTAAGCGTAATTCTTCTAAGACATTACTACCGCAAAAATGCCGTTCAGGAAACTGAAAAACTAAGCCACAGAGTTGTTGTAACTCTAGAAAAGTTAATTCTTGATCACGCCAAAAAATACGTCCTTTAGTTTGCTGTGCTAACCCAGCTAAAATTTCCAATAAGGTAGTTTTTCCCGAACCACTAGGACCGACAACTAATCCTAATTCTTGTGATCCTAATTCTAAGTTTGTAGCCTTTAAAATAGGCTCGACGGTTGCAGGAGGATGATAGATAACATTTTTGAGATATAGCATTAATCCAGCAATTATTCCTAATAGTTTATTGTTAATTGTACATTGTTGAACCTGTTCAAGTTATCAGGTAAGTTATTATAGATGATGAACAGAACTGTTAAACTCTAAGTTTTATGTCCAAAGACAATTTATCTCCTGCTATTTCTCAAGAACCACGATATGAACCAGCCGCAGTGATTCCTGTGAAACAGGACTCCTCTATTATCAACTGGTTAGAGAGAGAAAATCGCTTAATTTATCGTGAACAGGAAGAGACAAAAGTATCCCTCGAAGAAGATGCAGAAATCTCAGATTTAATTGATGTGGATGACAACTACGATGATGATGACGATGATCTTAGTATAGAGGATGAAGATTAAGTGAGTATGGGGAACAATTTTGATAGTTCCCCTTTCAACCAATCTAGTTGACGTTGAGCTTGTAATGGTAATTTGACTGCTGTGGTAGACGCAAAATTTTCTCCTGAAATCTCCCTAAAAAAACCATCAGGAAATGGCCTGCTGGGTTTACTAACTGTTTTATTATTGCTTCTTATTCTAGGTTTTGCTCAATTCTTCGATCAATTAGCTAATTTTAGCCAGATATTGTTACTTCCTTTGGTAATTTCTGCTGTTGTCACTGGTGCCATCGGTTATGGCGTTGTACCTTTCTTACGAAGGTTGAAAGCAGGGCAAGTGATCCAAGAAGACGGGCCACAAACCCACCTTACTAAAGCAGGAACCCCAACCATGGGGGGAATCTTTTTTGTTCCCGTGGTGGTGAGCATTGCTTTAATTGGCTCAAAACTGGCACCGATGGCCATAGCTGTTTCTCTAGTAACCTTAGCTTATATGGTTATTGGTTGGGTGGATGACTGGCAGATTTTGCGACAACAATCAAATAAAGGGTTGACACCCCGGATGAAACTGATTTTACAAATTGCGATCGCCTCTGCTTTTTGTCTCTGGATGGCTTTAACCCAACCTTCTAACATCACCAATGTTGTCCTACCATTTGGCTTAATTTTACCTTTAGGGGTTTTATTTTGGGGTTTAGCAGGATTTGTTTTGGTAGCTGAAAGTAACGCCACTAACCTCACCGATGGTGTGGATGGGTTAGCAGGTGGGACCGCAGCTTTAGGCTTTCTGGGTTTAGGTATTTTGGTTGCTAGGGAAACACCAGAGTTAGGAATTTTCTGTGCTTGTATGGGTGGCGGTTGTCTAGGATTTGTACTTCATAACCGTAACCCAGCCACTGTATTTATGGGTGATACAGGCTCTTTAGCTTTGGGAGGGTCCTTAGCTGCAGTAGGAATTATTAGTGGTAATCTTTGGGCATTATTTGTGGTTAGTGGTATTTTCTTTATTGAATCCCTATCCGTCATTGCTCAAGTCAGTTACTATAAAGCAACGAAAGGACCCGATGGCATAGGTAAGAGATTGCTGAAAATGGCACCTTTGCACCATCATTTAGAATTAAGCGGTTGGGCTGAAACCCAAATTGTGGGAGTTTTTTACTTAGTGAATGCAGGGTTGACGATCTTGGCTATTATTTCATCTTTGTGACCTCGAAAAAAGGATAAAACAGATAAAACCCGTCGTTAACGACGGGTTTTAAAATCAGTAATCAAAGATTACACAAAAACAAACTGGTTAGAGTTTAAATCTAAGTTATTGTTATCTTTAACAATGGCCACCAGTTCATCTTGCATACCAGCAACTTTCAAAAAGATGCCTTGATCATTACTATCAAAAGGAGAAGCACCGAGGGAGTAGTTATCAGCTATTCCATTTAATTGAATGACATCTTCGGATTGATCAAACCCTAAGATTTCCAGATAATCGTGTTTTCCGTAGGTATCGTACAATGGTTCTTGAGCATTACCCACAACAAAAATATCTTGACTGGCTGTTGCTGTCTGCTCAGTAGCTAAACCAGTTAAGGGGTCGTTATTGCCAGTATTTGCCGATCCAGTTAGGGTTCCGGTTCCTTCAATAGCCAAGAAATGGACATTTTCTGTGATGTGAATGATTTCCTCATCTATACTGGTATCTTCCTCAATCTTGATTTCAACGTTGCCATTATTGAGATTTTGATAGCGTAACCCTGAAGGGTCCGATCCATAATAACTAGCAATATTACCCAAAAATTTAGGAGCCTTGTTAAAGGCGTTACCAAAGTTAAGAGTGTAGAAAGCTTCAGTAACATAATCCCCAGTCTCACCTGCCATAAAGGTGTTGCCATCCCAGTCACCCGTCCCCGAAGAAATGGCTACCCGAGCAACGGTTTCTGTTCCATGTCCACTATTAAGATTAGCTTCATCATTTTCTAAAGCAAGATCAAATCCATCCTGAGTGATGTTGTTTTGGCGAGTTTTCACAAAACTAGCATCATTATCCGTTTGCACTTGGGTTAAGACTATTGGAGCATTAGTAAAATCGTAATCAAAGGTAATGTTCTCCCAATAAGAGCCAGCGATCGCATTGGTATCAATAGTACCCACTTCGATAACAGTCCCGTCTGAAAGTGTCCAAACCCCTTTCTCAAGTGCTAAGAAACTAAAGGTTTCTTCTGCATGAGTACCATCTTCGTTACTGGGTTCTTGAAGTTCTACGGAAAAGCGATCGCTTTGAATATCGGTGATTCTAGCGATGGAGGGGGCAGGACCATTATAGGATAGGGGGTTAGCAAAGATTACTGGGTTATCGAAATCATGGTCCAGAACAATGGTTTGATTGTTCTCGTCTAAATTCGTGATTTGTCCTACTTGAGCTATAGTGCTGACAGGATCGGGATCGTTATCAGGATCTATATAAGTTGATCCAGTTAGGGTTCCGGTTCCTTCAATAGCCAGGAAATGGACATCTTCTGTGATGTGAGTAACTTCCTCATCTATACTGATATCTTCCTCAATCTTGATTTCAACGTTGCCATTATTGAGATTTTGATAGCGTAATCCTGAAGGGTCCGGTCCATAATAACTAGCAATATTACCCAAAAATTTGGGGGTGTTATTAAAGGCGTTACCGAAGTCTATGGTATGCCAATCATGGGTAACTTGGTCTCCGGTATTACCGGCCATAAAGGTGTTGCCATCCCAGCTACCTGTCCCCGAAGAGATGGCCATCCAAGCAACGGTTTCATTGCCATGGCCACTATTCATATTAGCTTCATCATTTTCTAAAAGAACCTCAAATCCATCCTGAGTTATGTTGTTGTGACGAGTTTTGACAAAGCTACTGTCGTTATTGGTTTGTATTTGGGTTAAAACCACAGGGCCGTCTACAAAATCGTAACTGAAATTAATGTTGTGCCAATCTGAGTGAGTGGTATCAATGGTACCGACTTCGATAATTGTGCCATCAGACAGTTCCCAGATACCTTCCTCAAGGGCTAAGAAACTAACGGTTTCTTCTGCATGAGTACCATCTTCGTTACTGGGTTCTTGAAGTTCTACGGAAAAGCGATCGCCTTGAATATCGGTGATTCTAGCGATGGAGGGGGCAGGACCATTATAGGATAGGGGGTTAGCAAAGATTACTGGGTTATCGAAATCATGGTCGAGAACAATGGTTTGATTATTATGGTCTAAATTAGTAACTTGACCTAGTTGAGCAATAATCGGATCATTACTGGTTGGGGGAATAAGCCCATAAGTTGAGCCTATTAGGGTTCCTGTTGCTTCAATAGCCAAGTAATCCACATCTTCTGTAGTGTGACCAATTTCGCTATCAGCACTGGTATCTTCCTCAATCTTGATTTGAACATTGCCATTGTTGAGATTTTGATAGCGTAATCCTGAAGGGTCCGGTCCATAATAACTGGCAATATTACCCAAAAATTTGGGGGTGTTATTAAAGGCGTTACCGAAGTCTATGGTATGCCAATCATGGGTAACTTGGTCTCCGGTATTACCGGCCATAAAGGTGTTGCCATCCCAGCTACCTGTCCCCGAAGAGATGGCCATCCAAGCAACGGTTTCAATGCCATAGCTAGTACCATTATTAGCTTCGTCTTTTTCTAAAAGAACCTCAAATCCATCCTGAGTTATGTTGTTGTGACGAGTTTTGACAAAGTTACTGTCGTTATTGGTTTGTATTTGGGTTAAAACCACAGGGTCGTCTACAAAATCGTAACTGAAATTAATGTTGCTCCAACTTGAGTTGGTAGCATTAATAATACCTACTTCGATAATCGTCCCATCAGACAGTTCCCAAATCCCTTCCTCAAGTACCAAATAACTGAAGGTTTCTACTGTATGAATGCCATCTTCATTGCTGGCCTCTTGAATTTCTACTGAGAAGCGATCGCTTTGAATATCGGTGATTCTCGCAATGGCCACGCCACCATCATTAAAGGATAAGGGTTGAGCCAGGATTACTGGGTTAACAAAGTCATGGTCCAGAACAATGGTTTGATTGTTATGGTCTAAATTGCTAATTTGACCTATTTCAGCGATAACAATATCAATCCCTTCAGGAGGTTCAGGACGAGGAGTAGGAGGGATAGCATAAGAAATTTGGATTTGATTATTTGGATCTGCGTAATAATCAACTAACTCAACGGAGCCATTACCCCCCAGATTAATAATCAGGTTTTGACCACTTTGGCTTTCGGTGACTTCATAATGAGCATAATCTAGTATTAGGGTGTCTTGAGAGGTTCCATAATAGATTTTATCCTGCCCTGTAGAACGATTAGGATTATAACCCATAATCTCATTAGCAGCGTTGTTGAGATAAATCTTGTCACTACTGCTAGAGTTAATCAGATTTTCTACCTCAAAACCATAGGCTATGGAGGAAGAATAAGAGGTTGTGCCGCTAAATGTCGTGCTGAGCATCCCTCCTCCTCTTAAATCCAGATGAAATCCACTATTTTGATGGTTCAATCCCCGAAAATCCAAGGTATCAACCCCACCAGAGTCCCAAAGGAGTTGTTTGGTCCGGTGAGAGGTGTCCACAAGGGAAACCCCATTAGGTTGAGTCGAGGGGAGCTATTATGCTCCGCCCCTCTCGTTTAGATCCGGACGTGCGTATTTCTACGCATCCGGCTCCCGACAAATTAGACTTTTCCAGTCTTGCCCATGTGGATATATTGGTGACAGCTATGATGGACTGCCATTAAGTTTTTGGGTTTCCAATTATCGTGGTTTCCGTCTATGTGATGTAGGTGAACCCTCTCATCGTCCATAAACTTTAATCCACAATGTCCACATGAATGGTCTTGTCTTTTCAGACATTTAGAGGTTATTCCGTCATAGAGCTTGTTTTTACGCTTACTCCAGTAAACGGTGTCTCCGTCGTAGGGTGATTTATTTCCTTTGACGTTGACATGACGGTTTTCACTATAAGGTACTGTTGGAAAAGCCTTCTTGATAAGTTCTGTTGCCGTGTGTCGGTTCAGTTTCTTTTCTTTGTTGAAGACTTTGAAGGCTTTATGTGATGTTCCCCATAAGGAGAAGCGAGAGCCGTCCAATTTACAATACCTGTGATAATTTCGCCATCCTCTTACTAGGGGGGCTAATTTCTTAGCTTTAACCCTAGCCCCATAATTCGAGCAGTTGACGATGTTTTTAACTTTCTTACGGAATGCTTTGTAATTGTCCTCTGATGGGACGCATCTGAACTTTCCGTTGGAATGTACTTTGAAGTGCCATCCTAGAAAGTCAAATCCATCTGTCGATTTGACTAACTTGGTTTTCTTTTCACTCACCTTTAGCCCTCTGTCCGCCAGGAATTCTTGAATGTCTTTGAGTATCTTGTCTGCATCGTCTTTAGGCTTTAGAATAACAACCATGTCATCCGCATAACGGATGCTGCTGTGGATGTCTTCTATACCGTCCAATGCGACGTTAGCTAATAGTGGACTTACCACCCCCCCTTGGGGGGTTCCTTGTTCTGGAAAGTGAGGGTTAACCCCTGCTTTCAGGCATCTCCATATACCTGTTTTTATTGTTTGTGGGGCAATTATCCTTTCCATAATAGAGGTGTGGTTTATCCTGTCGAAGCACTTTTCTATATCTAGCTCAAGTATCCTCTTATTTACTCCTTTTGCGTGGGAGTTTAGATTGATTTGTAGAATCTTTTGAGCGTCGTGCGTTGAGCGTCCAGGTCTGAACCCGTAGCTTCTGGCGTGAAATAGTGCTTCATGGGCTGGTTCTAGGGCGTATTTAACGAGGCATTGCCACGCTCTGTCAGCCATAGTTGGAACCTTTAGCATTCTGGTTGTTCCGTCCTTTTTGGGGATGGGTATTTCTCTCAGCTTTGAGTGTTTCCAGTCATGTGCTTTGAGTAACCTTTCTGCTAAGTCGAACCGTTGTTTGAGGTTGAGGGATTTTACCCCATCAATTCCTGCGGTCTTCTTACCAGTATTTAGCTGTGATACTTGTCGGACAGCGAGTAGTCTAGCTGCCTTGGATTTCAAGATAAGTTTCTGAAGATTCCTAGCTCGTCTAGTGTCTTCTGCTTGAATGGCTTTAAACAATCTTCTTTGGAGACGAAAAAGATTTCTGCGAAATTTCTTCCACGGAAGGCTTTTCCAGAGTTCACTAAAATCTTTGATTTTGTGTCTAACCATGTTCACCTCTGTTAATCGTTTTCTTTTTGCCTCGAAGCAATTACGCTTCGTCCTACCCGAATCTAGAGAGTTCCGCATCTCGTCTTGCCTACTCAGGGTTCGACTATCTCCTGAGACTCTAGATTCGTTTTTATTCGTTCCGTCCGATGATTGATTGTCCCTTTAGATGGAACCACTTTGACTATCGGAAACCCAAGGTCATGTCAGTCATAAGGGTAAGTGCTGACGGGTTACATTGCTCCGATGGGGTCAGGGGGTGCTATTCTTTCTGCTTTCCTGCCCTCAAGTAAGTCACTTTTCTAGGTTCTGTTTCATCATGGGGACTCCTGTAACGCCAGTGTCACCAGCAGTCGGTGTCTGATTGCATCCTATTCCCAGCTTCAGCCTCCAAAATTCCGAGTTTGGTCACTGTGGGTAGGTCTTGAGTCAGCCGTAACCTTCGGCGGTGGGACTTGCACCCACATCATTCGGACAGTTACTCAGAACCCCTTCTAGGGTATCTGAGCGAGTCACACGCTGTACCTTTGTCTAGGACTGGGTATCAGTTTTCTGACTCATCGAATCGCACACCCTTACTAGAACGAAGTCTGTAAGCGTGCGCGTCTAGGTTTATGAAAACCCTTTTAAATTGCATAGCTTAAAACTTGAAAACCCTCCTGCCTCTTCTAGAAGATAAGATAGGTCTGGGAATCGGATGTAGTATGAGTTCCTTGGAATGATAATTAAAAACAAAAAAATCCTCCGAACTTTACTGCTCGGAGGGATTCACAAAAAGGTAAAAAACTGTCACATTTAACCGTTATCACCAAACACTTGATTTTTGAGGGCATCAAACTCGCCTAATAACTCTTTGCGGTTCGATGCTTTCAAGAGATAACGCCAAACAAACCAACCACTATACCCTAACCCAACGATTTCCATTAAAGGGGCTAAAAGGGGAATATCGTCGACTGCCCCTAAGACAGCAACGATAATTTTGACAGTAACAATGGATAATAGTATTAAACCCAGAGTAGTTAGGGGCTTTTGATACTCATTAAAAAACTCTCCCACATATTCGGGAATTTTGGCGAGGATGTCGACCACAGGGCCTAACCATTCTTGCCAAGGCTGATCTCCCATATTAGGGCTAGAGCTTGTAGCAAGGGTTCCAGGGACTTCAGAACTTAAATTTGCAGGTGTGGTTTGTTCTTGAACTTTAGATTCCATATTGACTCAATCCTTCTCAAACGCTAATAACTGGAGCTTGGAAACGTAACGATACAGTCAAACTATATAATAGCTTGTCTTATTGTTACGAATCTGACTAGATACGATCTGAAAGTATCTTCTTTCAGTTTAAAGCCCCAGGAAGCACCTTAGAGATAGTTTGAGCCTCTTAAGGACACTTAAGACCATAATGTTACATTTATTAATGAAGTGCCATGAGTTGGGGGGCCTGTTGAGATAGTATATTTAAGGACTCAGCAGAAGAACCACAATAGATTTCACAGGAATTATTAGGACTTTCGATTAATTTGACTTTTTCTAGTTGCGCCCCCAGTTCCCGGATGGGTTGTTGTAGCAGTTGGGCAATATAGAGGGCAATATTTTCTGCTGTGGGGACAACTTCGGCAAAGTAAGGGACATCTTTATTCAAGAAATTATGATCGAAGGGTTCCACCACATAATCATTGACTATGTTTTGCAAGGCTACTAAATCAACCAGCATTCCTGTACGGGGGTCAATATCCCCACTAACGGATACCTCAAGGTGATAATTATGGCCGTGGCCGTGGGTACGAGCGCATTTACCATAAATTTTGGTATTTTCTTCTAAACTGAGGTCTGGACGGGCAAGACGATGGGCTGCACTAAAATGGGTTTGAATGTTTAACGTGGCTTTCATGGCATCTCCTTGATATTCGGCCCAGAGTTGGGGGTGTTCAAATAGTTGTATTTTGACGATGGGTAAATGATCTTTTAACCTTTGCCAGATTACTCTAGCTATGTTTTCAGTGGTGGGTAGGGTGGTTTGAAACTCTTCCCAAACATCATTTAGATAAGCGTAGTCGAGTTGGGAGGTGACTTCTCGTTTGATTACTTGTTTAACGGTAGATAGGTTCTCTACCATGCCATATTGGTCGATCTCGCCTAACAAAGAGACAAAGAGGACATAATTATGACCATGACCTGGAAAACGGCTACAAAGCCCAAATGCTTGCTGATTTTTGCTTTCGTCCCATTCTGGCAACCAATAACGATGATTGGCACTAAATTGGGCGCGACGGTTAATGACACATTGCATAGTTATTGTTTACAAATTGCAATTTGTAACGTTTCGTAAAGTTTGTTTTTTTCTAGCATATACGTTTTTGGGGCCTTTGGGCAGTCCTCTTGGTACATTACCCGCATTTCTCACAAACTGATCAGTAATCAGCTAGAGGTTAGATGTGGCTTATTTTTCAAGCGATCGCTTAAAATGGCACACTGTTATTTTTTACTCGCCCCTCAAATCAAGGTTAAACTCAGACTACATAATGGTTTGAAGTTTAGCGATCGCAGAATTTGTGAGAAATGCGGGATTAATCATAAAAGAAAAATCCACTATAATTGATCGGTGTACCTTAATTATTAAGTCATAAATGATTGTCACGAATCAAACGGAAATGCCCATCAATCCCATCTTTAACCCGGAAGGAGACGATGCCATTGAAAATCGTTCCATCTGGTTTGGTAATACCACAAACTTGATGCAATTAGTGTGACTCGTTAAGCAACGAAGTATGCCTTTCTCAAGGGATACTTCGTTGCTTGTTAGGTTATGGTGACCTGAAAAAAACTAAATCTAGTTTGTGGGAGATTCTCAGAAAAACCCAAAAGATAAAACAGGTACACCTAAAAAAACTAGGAATGCAAGGGAAATTCACAAAAGTTAATAGACTGATGTAGCAATCACCGAGTCAGCCCAGTAGGGACAACTGAACAGCATATATACCTAGAAGACCTAATAACTGTTAATTAGTTGGCTAAAGGAGCCACATTCGGAATCAATGAAAAAAATTCAAAGAATGACGACACTTCTCCCACATTAGAAATTAGTAAAATCTAAAGTGAAGCGGGGATGAAAGCAAGAAACATTCTCAACACACAGAATGAGAACAATGCAAGTCAATTGGAAATGGTTAACGAAAGTGAATCATCGAGAATCCCTCAATATCAAGAAGCAGCGAAAAGTGTGTTTGATACGCTGCGTTCAAAAGAACAAGGTGAAAAGTGGAGAAATAAATTGGTCATCCACAGAGATTCCTAAAAGTAACCTGGGGGATAGATGGAACCTAAAACCAATAACACCCTAATTAACGGAACGAGTAAACCCCATGTCTGCTCTCATGGAAAGGTCGAATCAGATGAGTAGGAACAAACTATTACCGCAAGGGACATGGGGGTGAGATGCAGTAAGAAGCTAATGCCCATTTGTAATGAATGTGGATATGCCGACGTACTGCGGTTTAATCAGAAGAAATAGTTGTCATTAGTAATAAAAATGGAAAAAGCGAGTATAACCAAGACTACGAATTCATGGAACACAATCAATTGGGCAAAAGTCCAAAGAAAGGTGTTTAAGTTACAAAAGCGAATATTTCAAGCAGTTAAATCGGGTAACAAAGTATTAGCAAGAAAGCTTCAAAAACTGTTATTCAAGTCCTACTATGCAAAGCTCTTAGCCATACGCCAAGTCACCAAAGAATCTTCCCTAACCTCCCTTACTAAAGGCGGTAGGAGAGATGTCAAGGGGGCAGAAATTTGCGCCATCAAAGATAGAGCAATGCAAGCCCTGGTTAAATTAGCCTTAGAGCCATATTGGGAAGCCCAATTTGAGGAAACATCTTATGGTTTTCGTCCAGGCAGAAGTGTCCATGATGCTATAGGTAGAATCTTACAAGTAATTGGGAACAAACCCAAGTATGTACTAGATGCTGATATAGCCGAATGGTTTGACAAGATTAACCATGATTACCTACTATCCAAAGTGGATTGTCCTTCAAACATCAAAAAAATCATCAAACAATGGTTAAAATCAGGTGTAATGGACAACGGTGTATTTGCAGAAACGGAAAGTACAACATCACAAAAAGATGTTATAAGTCCGTTACTAGCAAATATTGCATTACATGGAATGATGAAAGAAGTTAGAGATAATTTTCCCAACTCAATAACGAGAGAAGGGAAAGCCATAAATAACTTCCAACCAACCATCATAAGATATGCCCATAACTTTGTTATTTTTCATAGAGATTATGAAGTTATAAAACAATGCAAAATATTGATTAGAAAGTGTTTGAAAAAATTAGGTTTAGAAATCGAAACAGAAAAAACCAAAATATGTCATAGTCTGAATGAAATAGAGATAAACGATCAAAAAGTAGAACCTGGATTTGACTTTCTTGGATTCAATATCAGACAATATCCAGTGGAAAAACACCATTCTGGAAGACATTATTATTCGGGTAAAAAATTCGGATTTAAGACAATCATCAAACCATCAGAAAAATCAATAAAAAACCACTATAAAAAATTGAGGGACACAGTAGATAAATATAAAAAAGCCCCTCAATCCCGACTTATTATGGAATTAAACCCCATAATAAGAGGATGGTGTAATTATAACCGGGTAGTATGTTCTGGAAAAATTTTCAGTAAGATTGATCACTTACTATGGTGTAAACTTAGGGCTTGGACAGTGAACAGAACAGGCAAAGCTAACAAACAAAAATTAAGTAAATATTTTTCAGATGGAATACATGGTAAATGGACATTTCAGGATGGAGAATATTGCTTACTTAAACATGACAAAATTGAAATGAAACGTCATGTAATAGTAGAAAGCGATGCCTCACCCTATGACGGGAACTGGACATATTGGAGCAATAGAAAAATAAATTACCCAGAAACATTAACAAGAGTTACAGAACTTTTTAAGAAAGAGAAAGTATATGTAAACTCGGAGAAATGATGTAATGACTGTACCTATGACAAAGGCTGATTAAACTAGGAGCCGTATGAAGCGAAAGTTTCATGTACGGTTTTGAATGGGAGTTGTGACAGGTGACTATCACTTCGACCCCTAATAATGATGTTCGTTACACATGGGCTGTTGGTTTGTATCAACAAATGCGAGAAAATTTTTGGATTCCACAAAGGTTGGATATTACTCAAGATGTAACAGATTACGGGAATTTAACCGATGATGAACGGTATGCTTACGATGGTATTTTGTCTTATCTTACCTTTTTAGATTCCGTTCAAACTTGTAATATTCCTCATCTAAAAACTAGCATTACTGCCCCAGAGATTAGTCTTTGTATGGCAGAACAAATATCTCAAGAAGGAATGCACAACCAAAGTTATCAATATCTCATTGAAACAATTATTCCCCCTGAGAGAAGAACTCAAGTTTATGAATTTTGGCGTACTGATAAACTTTTAAGAGATCGCTGTGAGTTCATTGCTAAGTTGTATCAAAAGTACATTGATGATGCAACTACTGAGAACTATTTTATTGCATTGATGGCTGATTTTTTATTGGAAGGACTCTATTTTTATAATGGATTTATTTACTTCTATAATTTGGCCTCTCGGATGCTAATGCCAGGCTCTGCCGACATTTTTAAGATGATTAACCGCGATGAGTTAAGTCATGTCAGACTGTATCAAAAATTAATTCCAGAAGCGAGGAAAGTTTTTCCTCATTCCGTTGAACAAATTTATGAAATGTTCGATATGGCGGTTAATTATGAATGTCGCTGGACTAATCATATTGTGGGTAACAATATCCTGGGTATTACTGAGTCGAGTACAGAAAAATATACTAAGTATTTGGCTAATATTAGGTTACGATCTATTGGCTTAGAGCCTCTTTATCCTGAACCAAAATACAGTAAGAGTCCTTACACCCACTTAGAAAGGTTTTCTGATACCAAAAAAGCGGCACATACTAAAGCTAATTTCTTTGAAGCAACTGTTACCAGTTATGTCATGTCTTCTGGTTTAACGGGATGGGATGAAATTTAGTTTCTCTTAGATAGAACTTTTCTTTTGTAGGGTGGGCAAGGATGTTAAGTTTGTTATTATTTTAGACAGATTCTTGACTTGCCCACCTTCTTACTTTATCGATTTGATTAAATTCTATTTTTTCTTAACTTTTGCCAACTTACGTTTGAATCCTGTTCCAAAAGCTATGGCTGTCCCTGCTCCGAGAATAGTCAAAGGTTCTGGAACAGCATATAACTCAAGTTTTGCAAAAGATATAATTGCATCATTTTGATAAAACCAAGGAATTACATTGGTATCGGGATTATTAAAGGCACCAAGAATATCAGCAGAAGTAAATCCAAAATCAAGTAAATCAAACGTTATTGTTCCTGTAGTTCCTATGGAGGGAACACCAGATGAATCAGAAATCTTAAGTTGTTTTACTCCAGGAATTCCTGTACTGTCCGTAGTAATTAATGTATTTCTGGGGCTAAGAGTTAGCATTAATAAAGCTTTGTTTAAAGTTCCTCCATTAGGAAACTGAGAAAGATTTGGATCATTGGTAAAATCAAACGTCCAATGAGTTATTTCAGTTACCCCATCACCAAGTAATCTCAAAGCGGGATTTCGTGAATTAACAGTAATTGAAAAATCCCCATTAATTAATTCAGTCCTAGAAGTTGTAGGAGGACTAATAGAACCAGTAGCAGTAGCAGCAATAGAAATTGCTAAAGCTTTACAGGATAAGGCAGGATTCATAACTAAACTAGTTAAAGTCACAACAGAAACCATTAAAAATTTTTTCATTTTTAGCTTGTTAAGTATTTGGATATAATTATAGTTCATATAACATGAGGATTTGTTATAATACAAAATCCTCATGTTATACCCCCCTTTTAAATTGCATAGCTTACACTTGAAAACCCTCCTGCCTCTAGCAAAGCTACCCTCTGCATCTTCTCTTCTAGAAGATAAGATAGGTTTGAGAACGAGATTTAGTATAATCCCCAAAAACACTAAGTTAAAAGTTGAATGACTGTTTTATTACCTGCTATTATTCCTGTTGCCTTTATTATTATGATTGGGGTTATTGCTGGCAAAACTTTAACACTTCATAAAAAAACCCTATCCCAATTAAGTGTTTATATATTAGCCCCTGCATTAGTAGCTGACAGTTTATATACAACCACTATTTCAGTACAAAATGCAACCCGATTATTATTGGGAGTATTTATTGTTGCTTTTATTCTTTTTTTACTGGTTTATCTAACTAGCTATATACTTAAATTTCCTAGTATTACACGCAAAAGTTTAATTGCGACTAGCCTACATCCCAATAATGGTAATATGGGATTACCTTTGGTTGATTTTTCTTTAGGGGCAGAGGGGTTAGAAAGAGCGATTATTTATATGATTGGTTCCAGTATTTTATTATTTGGTATTGCACCAGCTATCCTAGCAGGAACCAGTTTTAAAAATAGTTTTAAAGTTACTTTAAAATCACCTTTGATCTGGGCAATGTTAGCAGGGCTAAGTTTAAGGTTACTACGAATAACTCTCCCTTTTAATTTAGGAGAAGCTTTACATTTGCTAGGTAGAGCAGCTATTCCCGTAGCTTTAATTATCCTGGGAATGGAATTGGTTAACACAAGTTTTAAAGTTACTAACTTTGAACTAATCTCTCTTAATTTTAGATTAGTGTTAGCTCCTTTAATTGCTTTATCTGTCGGTATGATTATTCAATTACCTCCCTTAGATTTACAAGTTTTTATCTTACAAAGTGCCATGCCAACTGCAGTGAATACTATACCCGGATTTTTCACAAATTAATTTGAAAGCCCAATCCAGAGATGAAAAATGATAATTTTTAGGACTAATAGAAATTTTGAATATAGATGAATAAAAAAATTGACTTTGATTATCCAAAAATTGAGTTTAAGAGGGAATAATTATATTAACTTTTGATTTTCTCCACGATAAATAAGACTAAATGAAAGTATCAGTCAGTCAACAACTTATGATAGATATCTTTTTCAAAAAACAACTTATTCTACTTATCCAGTATTAGGAATAGTTTTAATTCTTTTGTTAGCAATAGATAAAATATCTTGATAAGGACAAGCACCAGCTATAGCGATAATAATTCTTCTACAACTAATCTTTATTCTGGCTCCCAACTTAAGAAGATTTAGACGTATTCTTCCCACAGTTGCTTTAGCCAATGAAATTTTTTTTAAACAGTGTTGACGAAAAGCATTTATGAGAACATAAGCCCAGGAATGTATCCATAATCTTAGTTGATTACTTTGAAATGTTTGAGTTGAAGTTCTATCAGCTAACAAGTCTAATTGTTGTTCTTTAATCCGATTTTCCATCTCGCCTCTCGGACAGTATTTTTTTGTATAAAGTTTTGAGGGTGGACTTTTTGAAGCGGGCAAAGATGTCACCACCTGGCGCATTTTTAAGCCATTACTTCCATAACAAACTTTTGTCACTACTCTTCTTTGACAACTCCATGACTTTTCTGTTTTATAACGAATAGAGCGATACCAAGTAGAAATTGGTACTAATTTTTTAACTTCTTCTAAATCTTCTTTTTTCTGAAATAAACTATCCATTAATTCAGTTATTGGAGCTAGTTTTTTTTCATATTCATGTTTGGCTTTTTCAATTACATCATCCGCTCGTAACTTAAGAACGCCATTTGTTCCCATAGCTATAACATAATCAACTAAAGGCTGATTTTCACAAAAATAGAAGATTTCTTCACGGGCATAGGCACTATCACCCCTAACTAGGATATGAGTCTCTGACCATTTTTCTCTAATTAGTCCGATAATTCTTTGTAATTCGTCTAAGGCTCCATCGGCTGGATCTACATTAGATGAACGAAGTTTAGCAACTAATAAATGATGCCCACAGAAAATATATAAAGGAGCATAACATACTCCGTGATAATAACTATTAAAAAATGCCCCTTCTTGATTACCATGTACTTGGTCATCCGTGACATCCATATCTAATATAATACTTAAGGGAGGTTTTTTATAAGACTCTAAAAAAAAATTCGACAAAAGATTTTTCAATGGCTTCAAAGTTGGGTTCTATTTTATGATAACGACTCGTTTTTTGGTCGAGAATAGTCTCAGGACAATATTCCAATCTATTAATTGTACTTTTTCCAGCTAACCATCCCTTTTTATCTTCAAGTTCATTAAGCTTTTCTAAAGCGATCTTAAGGGCAGGATCGTGACGTAATTTATCATGATCATTGACATCTTCATAGCCTAAAATAATTCCATAAAGCCTTTGTGCTAATAACTCATGAACGGAATGATCTACATAAGATTGATGACGATGATCTTGAAAACAGTTACCAAACTTCTCCGTAATTCCCAGTTTTTTATCCAACTCAGCTATCCAGACAATCCCCGCATCTGAAGTGATTAGTCCCCCATCAAAATTAGCGATTATTTCTTTTCCTTTCTGTTTACTAAAGTTGATTACTTGACGAGGGGTTCGGGGATGACTGGGACTCATTAAATCAGTTTAAGGTAAATTGCTTTAATAATTAAATTATAGCATATTTTATTCTAACAATCTAGTACTATTAGAGATTTTATTAATAATTTTTTTGGAAAAATGAGTGATTGATTTATCTTTTCATCTTTGTCTAATTCGGGTTGATTTTAACTTAAAATCTGACAACAGACTGTTGGTTGGGGAAATCTGCGATCGCTCTGTTCAAACCCACTTCCTGTAAGGCTTCTGTGTTTGGCGATCGCAGATTTTGTGAGAAATTCGGGTATTGTTTTGTCTTCTTTAATAACTCTTTCTACTGCCGTCAAAGCTGATAATACCGCTATCAATCAACAGCTTGCTGAGCAAACAGGGGTCGGCATTTGCTCTGGTAACCGCCTTAATAATACCATGCGTCAAGGTTCTTTTCAAGGGCAAAATGGCTTTTTGAGTCCTGGAAATAATGCTGCTTCTTCCACTATGTATGGTTCTCAAACTGCGGTAGGAGAAGGTTTCAGAAACAATGTCACAAATACCATGGGGCAATTTAATACTCAACGACAAAATAGTGGTTTTGGATTTGGTAATAATGTTGGTATTTCTGAAATAGGAAGTGGCCAAACTGGTGCTGCAATCGGAGGTTTTAATTCAGTGGATAATTCTGGATTTCAGTTAAATAATCAAAGTCAACAGAGTCCTTTCGGATTCTAATTAAATCGGCAGGGATAACTAATAAACATATTATAATTCCCTGCTTTTTCTTTCATTTTACTTATTGGAAATCAAGAACATGAAAATAACCTCAAATTTCTTTCTACTGTTGGCAACTTTACTGATGTCAATCCCCCTAAATGGTCAAACTGCCCATGCAGGTTGCGCCATGACAGATGTTTCTTTACAACTTGCTATTAGAGGAGCATCTATACCGGTACAACAAAACAATAATGTAGAAATGCAAACCATGGGAAATTGTTGGGGAAATGCAACAACTAATACTTCTAGCCAAGTTTATACAGGTTCTGGAACAGTTAAACAAGGCCGCAATAGTTCTCATCTTGTGGGGGGTAGTCAACCCTTACCTTATGGGATTAATAGTCCAGTTATTAGGACACAAATTGGCGTTCCTGTTGATATTTATAGTCCAGCACACGACTCTACATTTATAAATAATACTATTGGGTCTGGGTTGTCTTTTTAAAGAAAGATTAAATAACCAAAAATCTAGGATTTAATATGACTAAAATCCTAGATAGCTACCTAAATATTGTCTCTAAGTACGTCTTTTATCTTGTTAGTGAGGATCCTAATTTATGTTTTTGATTCGTTCATATTTCATGTCTCTGAGTTTTCTAGTTTCTTTAAGTAGTTATTTACCTATAATGGCACAAGAATATCAGTCATTTGTTGGTACTTTTGATCCTAATAAACATTGTAATATTTATGAAGTTCGTAACCAAAGACAAGGTGCTGGATATGATAATCGAGCAACAGTTAATGATAAAATAATTACTGAGTCTCAACAGAGCAATAGTCAAGTATCTGGAGCTAATACAGGTTGGCAATCTCAATCAGTTGATTTAATCCGGCAGCAAGATTGTTCCGTTGTGATTCAATCAGAAGCTTATCGTTATGGCATCTATCAACAAAACCAAACCACTCGTTATGTAAATGATACTCAAATCAGGCAAAATTACTTAGGAAATTTATTAGCTTGGTAAGGTAAATAATCAGACTTTTAGTATTTTTTATGTCGTGGATTGAGGGTTTAATTGTCGCCTTAATCCTTTTCTTTTTTTTTATTATTTTAGTTAGAAGTTCAATTATGTTAAACAATAAAAATCTTAACCAGAGGGATAAATTAGCATCCTGTTGCCAACTTTATCAGGTTCGTTCCAATGGGAGAGAATACAAAAAAAATCTAGAAATAGCAGAAATATGGTAACTGCTCACCGCAACAAAAAAGTCTTATTGAAAAGCACTACAAACAACATCAGTTGAGTCAACAAAAATATAAGCCCTGTGATTTAGCGTAAAATTTAAGCTAATTTATTACGGCTATTTAAATGACTAACATTCCCAGAATCAAGTCTTTTAAAAACCTCAAATAAAAACAACAATATGAGAAAAAAAAAGAATAGTAAGATAGTTTTTTATTAGCGGAGATTATCCGCTAACCCTGTGTATTTTTGTGCAGAGAGATAGGGCGATCAAGAAAAATCTATCCCCCATCGGCTCCGGAGCCTTTTACATCTCTAATCCTGGGGGACTCCGACCAGCTAATGAAAATAATTCGCATAATTGGACAATGGCATTTTGCCCCTGTAATCTCATGGTCTCTAAAAAACTGAACATTTGGGTGACTAACTCTGCACCCCAGTCGCTTCTTGCTCCCCCACTTACTTTGCGATGAATGACAATGGGACGTAAAGCTCTCTCAGCATCATTATTATCTGGTTTGACTTCAGGATAAGTTAGAAAGGTGAACCACTCTTCCCAATGACGTTTGAGACGGTTAATCAATCTTTGTGCATCATAAGGCCATCCTTTTTTGGGAGTTGCTTTAAAAATCTTTTGCAGTGAGTTCTCGACTTCTGTTCTTTTGGAGCCTAAGTCTTCAAGGGTTAAATTTCGAGCATGATAATGACGATAATGGATACGGGCGGTTGCTAAAACTTGCTGTACATCGGCAGCAAATTCTCGATTCGCTTGAAAACGACTGGTTTTAAGGGACTCTAACTCTCGTTCTAAATGTGCCAGACATTTCTGTTTGGCCATCGCACTTTGTCTAAAGTAGGCACTATAGCAGTCACTGGTGAGGATGCCCTTAAAATCTGCTCCTAACAATTTCTCGACTTCTGCGGAGCTTCTAGTGGGAGCCAACATCAACACACAGACCTCATTTGATGTGGCTACCCAAACCCAATACTTGATGCCATCGATGCAATAACTGGTTTCGTCAACACATCGGATTCCTGGCTGCTGGATGTACTTTAACCACTGTTGGGTCAAGGGTTCTAAACTTTCTTGAAACCATTTGTGCATTTTGGCAAGGCTCCCTTGAGAAATGGGAATGCCAAAGACATACTCTATAAAATGTTCCTGTTTACGCCATGTAAGATTACCCCCATAGCCAAGCCAGCCCACGATGCTACTTAATCGCGCCCCATAACTGAATCCTTCTTTAACTCCCAATGGAACAGGACTGTAATCTGACCATCCACAACTAGGACATTTATAGAATCCGCGACGATATTCCCTGATTTCTATGGGTTGGTCTACTACTTCAGCCACTTGCTGGACTTTTTCGGGAACTACTTCATCTCGTTCCACTGAACCCCCACAAACAGGACAGTTTTCTAGTTCTAAAGTGACTATCTTATCGGGCTGACCAAAACCATTACGGGTCTTCCCTGGGTGGTCATATTTTGGTCCGCGTTTAAATCCTTTTTTGCGTTTCTTTTTGTCAGAAGGCTTTTTTAGTTGGTCTGATGATGGGGGGACTGAACTGTTTTTTGAGTTACGGTTTTTTAGCTTATCTCTCTCTTCTTTCAATTTTTCAATTTCTTGCTGTTGTGTAGAGATTTGTTGTTGTTGCTGGTCAATCAGTCTTTGTTGAAGAGATAACTGTTGTTGTGCCTTGACTAGCCACTCAATCATGAAGACATTGTTCGCCAACTGTTCATCGGCGATAGCTCTAACTAGCTTTGAATCAATGGTAGCATTTGTGGTCATAACCCCCACTATACATAAAAATCCCCGATTTTACCTTTATGTTGTCAAGACAGATTCTTTATTGCGGTGAGCAATTACCTATTCTCTTACTTATTTCTTTTCTAGCTATTATTGGAATGTATAGTTTTGTTAGGCTTAATGTTAATATTTTTATTCGTATATCAGTTATTTACAGCTTTATTACACTTGTTTTGTTTTGGTTGGATTTTGGTAAGTATGGTTTTAAATTTACATTAATTAAAAGAGTAAAAAAAATAGTGATAAATTAATTGAGATTATTGGTTGGATTATTTGTGCGATTATTTGGGTTATTCTTGTGGTTATTGGGGGGATAACTGGGGTGAGTATGATTATTAGTATGATTATTAGTATGATTATTGTGGTTATTATTTCTGGGATTATTGAGAAAATTATTGGGAGAACTATACAATCCTTGAAACCTTTGTTTCTGTTAATTATTCTGTGTTATCCTTTTATATCTGTTATTTATTTTGTTCATTATACTCTTATTGATTTGTTATTTTTGGGAGGGATACAAATCTTGCTATTTTGGTTAACTATCTTAGGAATAGGTGGGACAGTTTACTGGAGAGTAAAAACCCTTGACTATGAAGCGAAAAACCCGTTAAAAGGAATATTAGATAATACAATCAATAATTAGATGAAATATTTGAACTGTTAACTGATAACTGTTAACTGTTCACTGATAACCGTTCACTGATAACTGTTCACTGATAACTGTTCACGACCAACATTGATATACTATGCTTATAAATTGCTATTATATTGAGGGATAAATTTAGCCACTAATGCAACCTACCGACCCCGATCAGTTTACCGAACAAGCCTGGGATGCGATCGTAAAATCCCAAGAAGTCGCCCGACGCTTCAAAAATCAAAACTTAGAAGTTGAACACCTGGTTTTAGCCCTTCTAGAACAGGAAAAAGGCTTAACTTTGCGCATTTTAGAACGGGCTGAAATTGATGTCCCTCGGTTGCAGCAACAAGTGGAAACCTTTACCAACCGACAAGCTAAATTTGCCACCGTCGAGCAGCTATACTTAGGCCGAGGCTTAGATATTATGACCGATCGCGCCGAAGCATCCCGTCAGAGTTGGGATGATAAATACATTTCGGTGGAACATTTATGGGTTGGTTTTGCAGAAGATGAACGTATTGGACGAAAATGTTTACGCAGCTTTAACCTTGATCCTCAAGACTTAGAACAGGCCATAAAATCAGTAAGAGGCAGTCAAAAAGTCACCGAAAAAGATCAAGAAGATCGTTACGAAGCCTTAGAAAAATATGGTCAGGATCTCACCGAAGCGGCAAGAGAAGGTAAGTTAGATCCAGTCATTGGTAGAGATGAAGAGATACGCCGAGTAATTCAAGTTTTATCCCGTCGTTCCAAGAATAATCCCGTTTTAATTGGAGAACCCGGTGTGGGGAAAACTGCGATCGCCGAAGGTTTAGCACAAAGAATAATTAACGGAGATGTGCCAGAATCTCTCAAAAATAGGCAATTAATCTCCCTAGATATGGGTAGCTTAGTAGCAGGGGCAAAATTACGGGGACAGTTCGAGGAACGTTTACAGGCCGTGATGCGAGAAGTAACCAACTCCGATGGTCATATTATTCTCTTTATCGACGAACTGCACAACGTCGTAGGAACCGGTTCACGGGAAGGCAGTTCTATGGATGCAGGGAACCTCTTAAAACCCATGTTAGCACGGGGAGAATTGCGCTGTATCGGTGCAACCACCCTGGATGAGTACCGTAAGCACGTTGAGAAAGATCCTGCCCTAGAAAGGCGTTTTCAGCAGGTCTATGTTAAACAACCCTCCGTGGATGACACCATCTCTATTTTACGGGGACTCAAAGAACGTTACGAAGTGCATCACGGGGTGAAAATAACCGACTCTGCTTTAGTTGCTGCAGCCACCTTATCAAACCGTTATATTACTGATAGATTCCTCCCCGATAAAGCCATTGATTTAGTAGACGAAGCTGCTGCAAAATTAAAGATGGAAATCACTTCTAAACCAGTGGAATTAGAAGACGTAGATAGACGTTTGATGCAGCTACAAATGGAAAAATTATCCTTAGAAGGTGAAGAAGAAAGAGGAATGTTAGTTGTAGACAAATCCTCCAAAGAAAGATTAGAAAAAATTCAACAAGAAATTAAAGAATTAGAACAAATACATGAAAAATTAGGTAGTCAATGGCAATCTGAAAAACAGATGCTAGAAGAAATCAATTCTCTTAAAGAACAAGAAGAGCAATTACGTCATCAAATTGAACAGGCAGAAAGGGATTATGATCTTAACAAAGCTGCTCAGTTAAAGTATGGTGAATTGGAAGGTTTACAACGACAATTAGAAGCAAAAGAAACCCAATTAATTGATATTCAAGCCCAAGGAGAAACCCTATTAAGAGAACAAGTTACTGATTCCGATATTGCCGAAATAGTAGCAGGATGGTCTGGTATTCCTGTTAACCGTTTATTGGGTTCAGAAAGACAAAAATTATTAGACTTGGAAGGCCATTTACATCAGCAAGTAATCGGTCAAGAAGAGGCAGTTTCAGCCGTTGCAGCAGCCATTCGTCGCGCTAGGGCCGGAATGAAAGACCCTTCTCGTCCCATTGGTTCCTTTTTATTCATGGGACCAACGGGGGTAGGAAAGACTGAATTAGCGAGAGCGTTAGCTGCATTTCTCTTTGACTCCCAAGATGCCATGATTCGTATTGATATGTCCGAATATATGGAAAAAAACTCCATTTCTCGGTTAGTTGGTGCGCCTCCTGGATATATAGGTTACGATCAAGGGGGTCAACTATCAGAAGCGGTTCGCCGTCGTCCCTATTCTGTTGTCCTTTTAGATGAAGTAGAAAAGGCACATATAGACGTTTTTAACATTTTATTACAAGTGCTTGACGATGGACGCATTACCGATTCTCAGGGTCGTGTCGTGGATTTCTGTAACGCTATCATCGTTATGACCAGTAATATTGGTAGCGAATACATTTTAAATTTAGCAGGAGATGATGACAATTATGAAGCCATGCGTAAGAAAGTTTTACAAGCATTACGGAAGCATTTTCGTCCTGAATTTTTGAACCGTATTGATGATTTAATTATCTTCCATACCCTCAAGAAACAGCAATTAAGAAGTATTGTTACCCTGCAACTTAAACGTATTGAAAAGTTATTAGAAGATCAAGGTATTGGCATAGAATTGAGCGATGCTGCCCTTGATTATATTGTCAATTCTGGTTATGATCCTGTATATGGCGCAAGACCTTTAAAACGGGCGATTCAACGGGAATTAGAAAATCCCATTGCTACCAAAATATTAGAAACGACCTTTGCTTCTGGGGATACTGTTTTTATTAATTGTAAAGATAATAATTTGCTGTTTGATAAGGAAAAGAAAGATGAGGAGGTTCCTAATGTTGAGGTTGAGGTAGTTTAAAAATTTTTCTATTTCTCAAAATCGACAAACCTAAAAAACATACACATTATTAAATATGAAAATTAGAGAGGTTATTAAACTAATTGAAAATGATGGATGGTATTTAGTAAGAACAAGAGGAAGTCATCGTCAATTTAAACATCCTAGTAAATCTGGATTAGTAACTATTCCAGGTAAGCTATCAGACGATATTGCTATTGGAACATTAAAAAATATCTTGAAACAAGCACAGTTAAATTTAGATACAAACTAAGGAGGTTAAAACTATGCGTTATGCTATTATTATTGAAAAAGCTAAAGGTAATTATTCAGCTTATGTGCCTGATTTACCTGGTTGTATTACCACAGGAAATACCATAGAGGAAATAGAAAAAAATATGAAAGAAGCAATTGATTTTCATTTAGATGGGTTAAGAGAAGAAGGTTTACCTATTCCTGAACCAACAACTTATTGTGATTATATTGAAGCATCTTAATTATTAATTATAAGGTGGGCAGTGCATCGCCCTACTAAGATTTATTATTCTTATTTTTAATATCTTCATAATTTCATACATATTAGTATATCTCAATCACTCTAGTTTAAGTAAATTGGTGTAATTACATAAAAATTTCTAAATTTGTTAGTTGCTCATGAGTATAATTTCGTAAAGTTATCCATATTCAATAAAATCATTAAATCAATAAACTTCCAAAATTCATCAATTTTTTGGCTTCTGAAAGTGTTATTTTTCGTTTACCTTGTAACACATCTAAAACAACTTTCTCACTATCAAATATCTCTAAAAAATATTGAGGAGATAGATTATCTTCTTCTATTAAAGCTTTAAGTAACTCAACCCCTTCTAATTTTGGAATAGGTTCAGAATTTTCTTCATACTCATAAATTAACATTCCTAATACTCTTAAATATTCTCTATCTTCTGGTTGGGTGATTTCCGAGAAAGCTTTTCCCATAGGGGGTAATCGCTTGGACTAAAGGCTTTCAAGAAATAAAAGGAACAGAGAGTTAGCAGATCTTGGTACACAACTTTAAAATTTCATAATTGGCTTGTCTGAAAAAACAGAAGAAATAGATTAAAATGAAGAGGTAAAAAGATTAGAGAGAGTAAATTGAAGCTAAAACAGACAAATCATCCCTTAACCCCGTCGATGGTCGATGATTTACGTTTAGCAGCCTCAAAAATGACGGGAGCAGAGCGTCGTTCATTTCAAGCTGAAATGTGTCTCAAGTATTGTGGAGGAAGTGCCAGACAAACCGAAATCGTGTTTGGTTGGGGGAGAAAAAATGTTCAACTTGGATTACATGAAAAACGAACTGGGATAGTGTGTTTAGGATTACAATCAGTCAATAGTGGATGTAAAAAATGGGAGGAAAGATACCCAATAGTTGCCCAATCATTGAAAGAAATAGCCGAAGCTCACGCACAACAAAACCCCACATTTAATAACCCCATTGCCTATACAAGATTAACGGCGGCTGAAGCCATTAAACAATTAAGAAATCTAGGATATAATGGAGAGGAGGTTCCTGCTGCTTCGACAATGGCAGATATTTTAAATCGTTTGGGCTATCGATCAAGAAAAGTGGTAAAAGCTAAACCTAAAAAAAAATCTCGGAGACGGACGCTATCTTCGAGAATATAGAGAAAAAAGATAGAAAAAAAGACCCTTCTGTGAAACGTTTAAGTATGGATTGTAAAGCAACTGTGGAAATAGGAGAATATTCACGTGGCGGACAAACCAGAGGTTATAATCAAGCTCAAGATCATGATATGGGAACTAAAGAAAAATACGTTCCTTGTGGGATTGTAGATGAAGATACAGGGCAACTTTATGTAACTTTTGGAAGTTCTTATAAAACGAGTGATTTCATGGTAGATAACTTGGAGCAATGGTGGACAAGTCTGAGTATAACTGAAAAGCAGCAACTAGAGAACATCCAAATTAAAGTTGATAATGGAGCAGAAAATAGTGGAATAAGAAGGCAATTTTTGAAGAGAATGGTAGAGTTTGCCGACCAAACTAAGAAATCTATTCAATTACTATATTTTCCTCCTTATCACAGTAAATATAATCCCATAGAAAGATGTTGGGGAATTTTAGAGAGGCATTGGAAAGGAACACTTCTGAGAAATGCTCAAACGATGTTAGCTTGGGTAAAAACTATGACATGGAAAGGCTTAAATCCGATAGTTAAGTTAAGTAAAAAAGTTTATCAAAAAGGCATTTCTTTAACGAAAAAAGAGATGAAGGAAATTGAGAAACGTTTAGAACGTAATCCTCACTTACCTAAATGGGATATTTTGATTAGACCCAGTTAGTCTAAAAAGTTAATAAGAGTGTAAAATTAAGTGAATTTCCTTTTTAAAAATAGTCAAAGCTAATTTAAAAGTTAGCGTATTTCTTTCTTTTAGATAGGGAGGTTTTTGTTCGCGGAAAGTATCCGCGAACAACTTTTTATTTTTCCCTTTTCGCTTATTTGAGATGTTCTACAAACAGATTCTGAGAATGGGTGGGAAACTTTTTCTTGGAAATCACCTTATAGCCAACCTTATGGTAATGGGAGCGCTCCTGCACCTGTTCCGGCTTACCCCCCTTCTGTTCAATCACCTAACACTTATCCAACGGTAAATTCTAATCCTAATTTCCCCAATACACCCAATCAGAACCAACCTACTGAGAACTATGGAATTCAACCGCCTCAAGTTGATCAATATGGAAATGTAACAAATTAATGCTAAAATAATCCTAATTAGTGTAGGACTTTAACTGAATACCTTGTAAATTCCCCTACTAGAAGTAAGGAAAGGTAAACACTCTTATTGATGATATAGAAAAGGGATATAAATTGCTTGCTGTGTCTAAGTTTTATGAGAGTTTGCTGCCAATAAGTCCCACCCAGTCGTATTCATGGGATTGTCAACAAGAATATAATGATTATCTTCATCTAAGACTTTGGGCCCGTACCTAATTATAGCCTTTCTTAGAATCATGGGGTAAATCTGCTGTTTGCCTCAGATCAATCACTTTTGTACCTAACAATACCCGAGAGCATTCCTAAGGGATAGAATAGATTAAGTCACGTAAGAATAGTCCCGCATTTCTCACAAATTCTGCGATCGCTAAACTTCAAACCATTATGTAGTCTGAGTTTAACCTTGATTTGAGGGACGAGTAAAAAATAACAGTGTGCCATTTTAAGCGATCGCTTGAAAAATAAGCCACATCTAACCTCTAGCTGATTACTGATCAGTTTGTGAGAAATGCGGGTAGTGAGTTTTGCAATTTGCCCGATTCCTCCATGATCTAGATTTGCAATAGTTATATAGAATGAAAATGTCGACTAATCCCCAAAAACTTATCATTGCTAAAGACATACCAATCATGCTATTCGCTGGGGAATTTCAAGGGACTTTACTGCAAGGAGTCGCGGCCGCTGTTCTGTTGATGCCCAATGGTAGAAGATACACCGTTAGTCAATTAGTATCTGTTAATCATAAAGACGAGGCAGAATATACCGCCCTAATTATTGGTTTAAAAAAAGCAAACCAATTACGATTAAAGACTCTAGTGCAGCTTGGCGAAAGTAATCCACCAGATTTTTACAGAAACTTTCGTGACTAGCCACGACAATGTGTTTCAATGAAACTAACGGAAGAATCTCGAAGTTGATGTCCATGATAAAAGCATTGCCAATTAACCTCTCCAACCTACAGAAAACAGTACTCCAACAAATAGTGAGAGGGACAACAAACCCCTATCGCCTTGTTAGACGAGCCAAGCTAATCTTAGCCGCAGCATCAGGAGAGAGCAATAGTTCGATTAGTCGAAGATTAGAATTAGACCGAGTACAAGTGCGTCAGTGGCGATCGCGATGGTTTGAGGAGAGAGAAAAACTGAGTGCCGCCGAAGAACAACAGGTAACGGAGAAAGCATTAATGGTCTTGATCAAAGGAATTTTAAGCGATCGCCCAAGACCTGGAACAACAAAATCCTTTACGGTCGAACAAGTAGTCCAGATTGTAGCGATCGCTTGTGAAGAATGTGAAAAATCAGACAGACCAGTGAGCCATTGGACACCTTCAGAGTTGGCGGATGAAGCCATAAAAAGAGGAATTGTCGAAAAGATTTCCCCCCGTAGTGTGGGGCGTTTTTTAAAAAGAAGCGACATTACAACCACATCTCGTTCGTTACTGGTTAAATGCCAAAATTGATGATCCCTTAAAATTTAAAAAGCAAGTCAAATATATCTGTGAACTTCATCAAGAAGCTAAAACTTTGTTAGAACAAGGAATTCATTTAATTAGTACAGATGAAATGACAGGAATTCAAGCTCTTGAGAGATTATTTCCGAACAAAAGAATCAAGCCTAAACAAGTAGAAAAAATCGAATTTGAATATGAAAGACACGGAACTTTAAGCTTGATTGCGAACTGGGATGTGGCAAGAGGAAAAGTTGTTAGTCCCTCTATTGGACCGACAAGAACAGAACAAGATTTTTCTGAACATATCCAGAGAATGATTAAGTTTGATGAAAAAGCAGAATGGATTTTTATTGTAGATCAACTCAACACTCATAAATCGGAAAGCTTAGTCAAATTAGTAGCAGAAAGCTGTGGAATTACTATTGATTTGGGGAGAAAAGGAAAGGAGGGGATTTTGCAATCTATGGACAGCAGAGCAGATTTTTTATCAGATGAATCTCATCGAATTCGCTTTGTTTATATTCCCAAACATACATCGTGGCTTAATCAAATTGAGTGTTGGTTTTCGATCTTAGTCCGGCGTTTACTCAAAAGAATTACTGTCCGTTCAACTGAAGAACTATCCCAAAAAATTCTCAATTTTATTGATTACTTTAATCAACATTTTGCTAAGCCGTTCGTTGGGAAATTTAAGGGCTTTAAAGATCATAAGTGACTGGTGGATTATTTTTGCTAAGCTGCACTAGCTATCAAAGGAGATAGTGATCGGGTGTTCAATCAAGTCAATGGCTTAACCCCCGTCACAGAAGAAAGGTTAAAAAAATTGTATCGTGTAGCGATTAAGTCCATCAGAACGTTTGAAAAAATTTCCTTAGAATGGATATCCCCAGAACAAAACCGCCCGGCGTTATCAGCCGTTAAACGTTGTATGAAAGATGCCTTGGGTAGAGAAAAAAAGGCATCTTCTTTATCGTCCCAATCCCCCTTACGATACCCTGCTATGTTGAGTTTAATTGAAAAGGGAGAACAGGCCACAGAGGAAGATTATGGCAAACTCACAGAGGAAGAAGACGAATGGACACATAAATCTCTCTCAGAATTAAGGACTTTGATTCCATTGGAAATTAGGGATTTGATTGCTCTACAATGGCAAGGAGATGAAAATAATTTAGCCCAGATGTATCGTTGGCATTTAAGGGGACTTCCTCCCACCATGGCCTGTCGCAAAGTGAATCTTGATCAAAAAAGCGAGCAAGCAACTAAGACAAAACTTCCCTGGGAAGAAGCCCTAAATTTACCCCAGCCATTGTTAGGGGACTCTAACCAAACAGCAGATCCTTTAATGTCTTTACTCTCAGAATTAGATATTTCTGAAGCAGAGGTTTAAGAAGACTCTTTAGGTTTCCCTCAATCTGAGTCAGAAGAACCTATATTGTTTGAAACCCTGATCATAGAGGATCTCCAGGGAGAGGAATCTGTATTATATGAGACAGATTTTTCATCCTCAACCACTCATCTAGCTTTCAATGAAGAGTCTCATTTATCATTTGATAAAGAAAACATGGACTTAGAGGCAGATGGTCTCAAAGATGGGTTAACATCAGAGTCAAGTGTAATTGATATTCTGAAAGTGATTGAGAGTCTCAGCCCTGAAGAACAAACTACCTTAGCTCAGGAATTAGTGAAAATTCCCGACATGGTTAATCTTATTCTCAAAGCGATCGCTGAAAATGTTTCTAGAGGTCATGGGGAACCAGAATAGATTCTTCTATTTACTGAAGATTAAGGTTTACAATCGTGGAAAATGTCATGTATTTAGACGAACAATTAGAAATTCTCATTAATGAAGCTCCTGAACATGGTGTACCTATTCCTGTGATGGAAAAGGCCGTTGCTCCAACCTTAAAATTTTTTGCGAGTCAGCTCCAACACGAGAAATATTATGTTTTACACGGACAAAATCGTTCCTGGTTAGTGACAACCTTAAGTAACAGAAAAAACCCCAAAGAAGAAAAACGGGTTATTTATGCCTTTTCTACTAAAAAAGATGCGGAAACATTTCAAGGAATTATTAACCCCGAAATTCGCATTATTTCTGTTCCTGTAACTCATTTACTGTTTCAGCTTTTTTCGGTAGAATCCATTGATAGTCTTATTTTTCGAGAATTTCCTGGAGACAAACAGCAGCAAATAGAAATTGCTCGTCCCAAACTGCAAAATATTATTCAGCAACAATTACGTCGTTTGAAGTTAAACCCACCTAAAACCAAGAATATTCCCCCTAATCTTGCCTAAGTTTATTTGTATTTTTGTCTATGTTACACTCCCGTCCTTCATCAACTGTATTGAACCATTATAGTGCTTATTGCTGTCCCGTCTGTCATCATGGGGAAATCTCTACATTACCCTTGATGGAGGCTTTTTCCTGTAATTTTTGTGGTCATATTTTTACGGCTAACTTGGATAAACAAGCCATTACCATTGTTGATAGTCAACTGCCTTTAACTTGGCATTGGACCGGTAAACGCTGGAAAAATGCTCGTTCTTTTAAACTGTTTCAATGGAGTTATGGTTTCTTGGCTTTGGGTTTTGTCAGCTTGCCGACATTACTGGTTGCGGCTGGGGCTTATTTATTCCCAGTGTTACCTGATAGTTCTCTGGCTTGGTTTCCTTGGTTTTGGGTAGGGTTTACTTTTTTCTGTCATTTCAGTTGTTTATTTTGGTTATTCCTAGAATATTATCAGTTTCCTTTGTCGTTATATTTTGAAGCATTAAGAAATAATTTATCATCTCGTATGTTGAGGCGAACTATCAGCTAGAAAGACGGATATTTCAGAAGCCCCAACTAACCTATAGGTTAGTTGGGGCTTTTTAATTGATCTAGGCTAAAACGGGGACAGGAATGTTGAGATGAGGATAGAGAGGAAAGCGATCGCATAAAGCCTTGACTCGGTTTAAACAATCTTGCTTAACCCCTTCATCGTTACGATTGAGTAAACAATCAGCAATAATGTTACCAATTTCGGCAAAATCATCTACCCCTAACCCTCTGGTAGTCATGGCAGGAGATCCCAACCGGAGACCACTGGTGACAAAGGGAGACTCTGGATCGAAAGGAACCGTATTCTTATTAGCTGTAATATTGATTTCACTCACTAACTTATCTGCTTCCTTTCCAGTCATGTCAATGCAGCGCAGATCCACTAACATCAAATGGTTATCCGTGCCACCAGAAACCAGCTTAAAGCCTCGTTGGGTCAATTGATTAGCTAGGGATTGAGCATTCGCAATTACCTCTCCAGAATACACCTTAAACTCAGGCTTAAGGGCTTCTCCAAAGGCCACTGCTTTAGCTGCAATTACCTGTTCCAATGGACCCCCTTGAGTGCCAGGAAAAACGGACTTATCAAACTTTTTGCCCAACTCAGGGTCATTGGTCATAATTAAACCACCTCTGGGACCCCGTAAGGTTTTGTGTGTAGTGGTGGTTACCACATCACAATAGGGTAAAGGGTTAGGATGATGACCACTGGCCACTAAACCGGCGATGTGAGCGATATCTGCCATGAGATAGGCTCCCACTTCATCGGCGATGGCCCGAAACTTATCAAACTCAATAATTCTGGGATAAGCAGAGAACCCACAAATCAATAATTTGGGTTTTTCTTTCTTAGCTAGTTCTAAAATAGCGTCGTAGTCTAATCTTTCTGTCTCAGCACTCACCCCATAATGGCATACTTCAAACCATTTCCCCGAAACGTTGACAGGGGAGCCGTGGGTTAAATGGCCACCGTGGGAGAGATCCATGCCCATAATCTTATCCCCCGGTTTGAGGAGGGTCAAGAAAACAGCAAAATTGGCTTGGGCCCCTGAATGGGGTTGTACATTCGCGTGTGCTGCTCCAAATAATTCTTTGACGCGATCGATGGCTAATTGCTCTGCTTGATCAACCCATTCACAACCACCATAGTAGCGTTTCTTGGGTAATCCTTCTGCATATTTGTTGGTTAACACCGAACCTTGAGCAGCTAAGACGGCCGCAGAGGTGAAATTTTCACTGGCGATTAATTCTAAATGTTCCCGTTGCCGTTGTAATTCCCCTTGTATCATAGCAGCAAGGGTTGGATCGGTCTGGGCTAAAAAATCTAGGTTGGTATCAGTCACTGTTATTCAATCCTTTCGTTTTGGCTTACGGTGTTCCCAACGTACAATTATAATTAATCTTTGCCTGATTTTTCAAGAATATAAGACAACTTTAACAAAGTTTTTAGCCATCCCTTTGATTATAGGATTGATTAACTATGAATTCTTGGCTCTGGGTGTAATGTTGCTAAAATTTCACTTTCGATAATTGATAATTCTTCTAATCTTTTTTGGACAATTTCTCGCTCAAAATAAGTGTCTGCTAATACCCAATAAATACCATAATGTCTCGCTTCTGATGCCATTAAACTACGATAAAATTTGGCTAACTCTTGATCAGGACAATGGGTTCCTAACAGTCCTAATCTTTCGTGGGATCTTCCTTCTATTAAGGCTGCAATTAATAAAGAATCTAATAATCTTTGAGGTTCTTTGGTCCTAATTGTTGATTTTAATTTAGCCCCATAGGGAGGAGAAGATAAGGGGCCGAGGGGAATATTTTTTTTATATAACCACTGGTTAACCTGTTCAAAATGTTCTAATTCTTCTTTGGTGATCGCTGTTAATTTTCTCACTAGCATTGCATTAGATGAGTAGCGAAACATCAAATTCAAGGCCACACTTGCTGCCTTTCTTTCACAATGGGAATGATCTAATAAAATCGTATCTAAGTTATTAATTGCTTGTTCTATCCAGTCTTCTTTAGTTGGACTTTTTAAGATATTTATTTTTGTTTTTTGACTTAACATCATCAGATAAATTCCTAATTAATTAAAAATTGGATGAGGATATATTAGAAGTTGGTATTTCGGGGGATTTATTGGCAGCTTGACAATGAGCTATATATTGCTCAATAACCGCTTGAAAAGCTTGCTCTAATTCATCAACAGAAAGACCATCAAAAACGATTATATCTCTTATGTTTACCACTCGACCAAAAAATAAGCGATCGTCTTCATCATATTCAATAACTGCTTTATATTCTTTGTATTTCATGGGTTAATCCTTGCCTTAAATAAAAATTCACGAATAGCTTTAACTTGATATCTTTTTAATTCTTTTTGAGGATGGGGTGTATAAATATTTAGGGAGAGTGTCTTAAGCTCAAATCTAAAACCTAAATTATCCTCTTGTGTTGCGCTTCCTCCTATAGCTTTAATTAATGTTATTACATCATGCCAGAGAATATCATCTCTCATGGGTTCTTTAAAGAGAGTATCATAAATCTTGCGCTGTTTTTTGTTCATACACTTATCATACTATCTTATGAACTATGAATGTATGAAAAGTTGAGAGCGATCGCATTATGAAATCTTGACTTTATCAGCAACAGTTGCCTTATCTACTATAGCAATAGTCAGATGATGGTGATTAAAACTGGAATAAGCTTAGCACAAGTCCTTTTTGTACAGTCTATAAGACTGTGTTACGATGTGATAATTTTATAAATTTTACCCTATTGACTATGATAAGCTAAATAAGCTAAAAAAATAAGTTAAATCTTTCTCAGCTATTTGTAGGTATTATGACTTCTATTAATGAGCAACTAACCAAGAAGTTTCAAGAAGCTTTAGTAACGTCCTTTGGTGAAGATTTTCAAGCAATTGATCCCCAAGTAACAACTGCTAGGGATCTCAGACATGGAGATTATCAGGCAAATATAGCCCTTCCTTTAGCTAAGAAATTAGGAAAAAATCCTAGAGAAATTGCTCAAACTATTATTAGTAACTTAGCTGTAGATACTATTTGTGAAACCCCCACTATTGGCGGCCCTGGTTTTATTAATTTAAAGTTGAAACCCAACTATCTAGAAAACAAACTGAAATCCCTATATCAAGAGCAAGGTTTAGGAATTGAAAAAATCCCCGATTCTACTCAAGTTATTGTTGATTTTTCTAGTCCTAATATTGCCAAAGAAATGCACGTTGGTCATTTGCGTTCTACTATTATTGGTGATTGTATTGCCCGTACCTTAGAATTTTTAGGCTATGACGTTTTAAGACTGAATCATGTGGGGGACTGGGGGACACAGTTTGGAATGTTAATTACTTACTTAAAAGAGGTTTATCCCGATGCTTTAACCCAAGCAGATGCGTTGGAAATTGGGGATTTAGTCAACTTTTATAAGCAAGCCAAAAAACGGTTTGATGAAGATACAGAATTTCAACAACGAGCTAGAGAAGCAGTGGTAAAATTGCAATCAGGAGAGCAAGAAAGTAGTCAAGCTTGGGAGTTACTTTGTGATCAATCTCGTCGAGAATTTCAACAAATTTATGACCGTTTAGATGTAAAATTAACAGAAAGAGGAGAATCTTTTTATAATCCTTATTTAGACGATGTTATCACCGCTTTAGATGCAGAAGGAATCTTGAAAAAAGATCAAGGAGCGCAATGTGTTTTCTTAGAAGGATTTACTAATAAATCAGGTGATCCTTTACCTTTAATTGTCCAAAAATCTGATGGTGGTTATAACTATGCAACCACAGATTTAGCTGCCTTAAGATACCGTATTAAAGAAGATCAAGCTAAACGGATTATTTATGTTACAGATGCCGGACAATCTAATCACTTTGCCCAAGTTTTTCAAGTTGCTAACAAAGCCAATTTTTTGCCAGATACAGTAGAAGTAACTCATGTTCCTTTTGGGTTGGTTAAAGGAGAAGACGGAAAAAAATTAAAAACTCGTTCAGGAGAAACCATTAAACTGAAAGACTTATTAAATGAAGCGATTAATTATGCACGAAAAGATTTAGAAAATCGCTTACAATCAGAGGAAAGAAAAGAATCAGAAGACTTCATTAATAATGTAGCTCAAACTGTAGGAATTAGTGCTGTAAAATATGCTGATTTAAGTCAAAATCGGAGCAGTGATTATATATTTAGTTACGATAAGATGTTAGCATTACAAGGCAACACAGCCCCTTATATGTTGTATGCTTATGCTAGAATCCAAAGTATTAGTAGAGAGGGCAATATTGACTATGAAAACTTAGGAGAAAATATTCAAATTATCCTTAAAGAAGACACAGAGATGGAATTAGGAAAATATTTATTACAACTTAGCGAAACTATCAAAGAAGTAGAAAAAACCTTACTTCCTAATCGTCTTTGTGACTATCTATATGAACTTAGTAAAAAGTTTAACCGTTTTTACGAAAATTGTCCCGTTTTAAAATCGGAAGAACCCACAAAAACATCTCGTTTATTGTTATGTGATTTAACAGCAAAAACCCTAAAACTAGGATTATCTTTATTGGGTATTTCTGTCTTGGAAAGAATGTAAATTATTATACCAATTTCCTAAAGTAGGGGTTAACGGCCGTTAACCCCTACAATATTAACTTATGTAGTCTAAGTTGATGAAAATGGTATTAGTAGGGACTTAATATTATTAAGCCCCTACTAATCTAATTAATCAATAGATGAACTTAATTTTTCTTGAGCAAGTCGTCTTTTTTTAGCATATAATTGAATCGATGCAGCCATAGCAATCACTAAGGCAACAATTAGCCAAGTAGTTAAATCTAAAGGTAGATTATTCTTAAAGATAGCTAATAAAACGATAACAACTAACAAAACTGTTGGAGCTTCATTTAAAGCTCTAAATTGTTGTCCTGTCCATTGACATTCCCCACTTGCTAACTGCTTCATAATTTTTTTGCAGTACAAATGATATCCTAATAATAGGGCAACAAATGTTAATTTTATATGTAACCATCCTGATTTTAAAACTTCAGGTTCTGTAGAAACTAAGCCAATGGCCATGGTAACAGTGACCATCATTCCTGGATTAGTAATAATATTATAAAGACGTTTCTCCATAATTTCATATTGTGCTTTAAGGATGCTTTGCTCCGGTTCTTTTTTCTCTGAAGCCTCAGCATGATAAACAAATAAACGGACTAAATAGAATAATCCGGCAAACCAAACCACAACACCAATTAAATGAAAAGATTTGAACCAATAATATGCCATAATATCCTTAAAGATTTCTCCTTCAATAATCTCTGAGACTGAGTTTATCGGGTTTAGGAAAACTTTGGGTAAATTTTAAATAAAAATTAAGACTTATTTACATTCTCGTCCGTTAAAGTAGTTAAAGTTTATTCATAAGTGTGAGAATTCAATGATATTCTAAAAGAGCAATCCAGCAGTTTTGTCAAAAATCATGGAAAATAGGGAATTCAAAGAAAGAGAACCCCTCTCTAGTCTAATCTTATACTATCTCTTCAAAGGGTCTATTATTGTCCCCATGTGCTACGGTTATTTTCGGGGACGGGTTTATGGTCAGGAAAATGTACCTAAAAAGTATCCTTTAGTGGTAGTAAGTAATCATGCCAGTTATTTTGATCCACCCTTATTAGCATCTTGTATCGGTCGTCCCGTGGCTTTTATGGCCAAAGAAGAGTTATTTAAAGTACCTTTGCTCAAAGAAGGCATACGCTTATATGGAGCTTATCCCGTCAAACGAGGAGCCGGCGATCGCAGCGCCATTCGTTCCGCTTTAACTGCTTTGAAAGATGGTTGGTTAGTGGGCATTTTTTTACAAGGAACCCGTACCATTGATGGTGGGATAGATGATCCCAAACTAGGGGCGGCAATGATCGCAGCTAAGGCACAAGTTCCCCTCTTACCCGTGTCTTTATGGGGAACAGAAAAAATACTCAAAAAAGGTTCACCCATTCCCCGTCCCGTCCCCTTAACTATTCGTATTGGGGAAGTCATTCAGCCCCCTGAGTCCAATAAACGTCAAGCTCTAGAAACTGTTACCCAAAAATGCGCTACAGTTATTAATGAACTTCATGAGTTAGGACGATAGCTTAAGTTCTCAGTTATTTTAGGTACTAATAGTAACACAGTCTTCTAGACTGTATAATTCACTTGTAAATACCATAGTTTAATTCAAAAAATAATCAAATAGATAGGTTTATATAATTAAGAAATTGTGTTTTTTATGAGTATACTAACCAAAGTAAGGTAAGTTAAAAACGAACAACTTGACCTTGATAATAATGACTGACTCTTCAGAAAAAAGTAACAATTTTCAAGTTTGCGATCGCGATCTTTCCTCAGAAACCCTCGAACGTTATTTAAAGGCCGATGCCCTGGCAATTGATACAGAAACTATGGGATTAGTTCCCCAAAGAGATCGACTCTGTTTAGTGCAATTATGTGATCCGAGTGGTTATGTCACAGCCATTCGTATTGAAAGAGGACAAACAGAAGCACCCAATCTAAAACAATTATTAGAAAATAAAAATATTGTCAAAATATTTCATTATGCACGGTTTGATGTAGGTCAATTTAAGTATAATTTCTCTGTTGAAACCGACCCAATTTTTTGTACAAAAGTAGCTAGTAAATTAGCAAGAACCTATACAGGATCTCATGGTTTAAAATCATTAGTACAAGAATTAGAAGGAGTCGAACTAGATAAAAGTTCCCAAAGTTCTGACTGGGGAAATAGTCAGAACTTATCAGAAGCACAATTAAGTTATGCAGCCAACGATGTTAGATATTTAATTCAACTAAGAGAACAACTAATAACCATGTTAAAAAGGGAAGAAAGATGGGAAATTGCTCAAAAGTGTATGAAAGTTATTCCCCTTTTTGTAGAATTAGACTTAATGTATTATAAAGATATTTTTGACCATTGAGTAATGAAAAATTAACCATTGACTAAAACCCCGACGTTAACAGCGAAGTTTAATAGATAATTAGAAAACTTCGAGGTAGGATAAAGGTAACGTCGTTTACAAGAATCTAAATAAAGGTAGATCATGTCAGAAACATTGGTGTTGAACCCCGATAATGTAGAAACCGTCCTGGATGAAATGCGCCCCTATTTAATGGCAGACGGTGGTAACGTTGAATTAGTGGACATAGAAGGCCCTGTGGTTAAACTACGGCTACAGGGAGCTTGTGGCTCTTGTCCTAGCTCAACTATGACCCTGAGAATGGGAATTGAAAGACGCTTAAGAGAGATGATACCCGAAATTGGCGAAGTAGAACAAGTCATGTAATGGATAATGGATAATGGATAATGGGTAATATATGAGGAAAATATAGAATGAAGAGAAGAATACTATCTAAATTCTAGACATACCCATTTAAAACCCTTATTTCTCCTTAAAGAGAGGTATCTTAGCACAAAAAAATTAATTATCCATTATCCATTGATAAATAATTTTGCCAGGGGGCCATGACCCAGATAAGATAGAAATCATTGCCCATAATCAACTTGCGCTAAAAATAAACGTGAAGCTATTTGTCTATCATACCCCTGAACTAACCCCCACAGACCATTTACCCGACTGTGCGGTGGTGATCGATGTTTTGCGAGCCACCACCACCATTGCCACTGTTTTAGAAGCTGGTGCAGAAGCAGTACAGACTTTCAGTGATATTGATAAATTAATGACTGTTAGTGAGCAATGGCTGCCGGAGAAACGCATTCGAGCAGGAGAGAGGGGTGGCACAAAAGTGGAAGGGTTTGATCTGGGTAACTCTCCTTTGGACTGTACCCCAGAAACCGTAGGTAATAAGCGTTTCTTTTTAACCACCACCAATGGGACTCGGGCCCTACAACGGGTAGAAAAGGCCCCAACTGTGATCACCGCAGCGATGATCAATAGACAAACAGCCGTGGACTATATCCTCAAAACTCAACCAGAAACCCTTTGGTTAGTGGGATCGGGATGGGAAGGGGGTTATTCCCTGGAAGATACCGTTTGCGCTGGAGCCATAGCCCACGCTTTAACCAATAATTCTAGTCAAACCGTAGAAGTGAGTAACGATGAAGTGATTGCAGCGATCGCTTTATACACTCAATGGCAAGATAATCTTTTAGAGATGTTCAAACATTCGACTCACGGTCAAAGATTGTTACGCTTGAACGGTGATGAGGATTTACAATACTGTGCTAAAAGTGACATTATAGGAGTATTACCGATACAAAAGGAACCAGGAGTTTTGGTGAAATTCTCCTAACCATCCTAAGCTAGTTTAGCTTCCCTGCATAGTTGTGGAGCGCGCACTTATGAGAGTTTTGGTATTGACTTGGGAATTTCCCCCCCGTATTGTGGGAGGCATTGCCCGTCATGTTGCGGAATTATATCCAGAAATTGCGGAAATAGGCCACGAAATTCATTTAATTACGGTAGAGTTTGGTGATAGTCCCTCCGAGGAAAACATAGACGGGGTTTGGGTTTATCGTGTGCCTGTGCAAGAAGCCAACGACTTTTTTCAGTGGATTGTCCACATGAATGATAGCATGGGTCATCATGGGGGACAACTAATCCAAGATAAGGGGCCATTTGATTTAATTCACGCCCATGACTGGTTAGTAGGGGATGCTGCCATCGCCCTGAAACATTTATTTAAAATTCCCCTTATTGCCACCATTCACGCCACAGAATATGGTCGTTATAACGGTATTCATAATGATATCCAACGCTACATCTCTAGCAAAGAGAGAAACTTGATCTATGATGCCTGGCGGGTGATCGTTTGTAGTGATTATATGCGTCACGAGTTACAACGGGTTTTTGAAACCCCCTTGGATAAGATTGATGTTATTTATAACGGCATTAGAGCCGAGAAAAAGCTTCAAGATCCCACTTTTGATTATCTGTTCTTTCGTCGTAAATTTGCCTTAGATCACGAAAAAATCATCTATTATGTGGGCAGAATGACCCGTGAAAAGGGGGTTTCCCTTCTCTTACAAGCAGCGGCCAAAGTGTTATCAGAGCTAGATAGAAATGCCAAAATAGTTATTATTGGTGGGGGAGATACCCAGCATTTACAAGGAGAAGCGGCTCATTTGGGTATTGCTGATCGTTGTTGTTTTACAGGTTTTATGTCCGATGAAGATTTAGATCGCTTTCAAACCATTGCCGACTGTGCCGTGTTTCCCAGTTTATACGAACCCTTTGGCATTGTTGCCCTAGAAAGTTTTGCTGCTCGTGTCCCTGTGGTGGTATCGAGTACAGGAGGTTTACCAGAAGTTGTGCATCATCAACAAACCGGTATTGTTACTGAGGTGAATAACCCTGACTCTCTCGCTTGGGGAATCTTGGAAATATTAAGAAACCCTGACTACGGCCAACAGTTAGTAGAGAGAGCCTATCAAGAGTTGGCCCTACGTTTTGGTTGGCCACAGTTGGCTAAACAAACGGAGAAGGTTTATCAAGTGGTGTGTGATCAGCGATCGCAAATTCACTGGGAATAGTTAAGACTGATCACACTGAGTTCGGAGTTCGGAGTTCGGAGTTTTTTCCATGAGATAATCAGGTTTAAGACTTCTGACGTTGACAAGTTGTCTATAAATTTTCTTATATCGAACTCAGGTGACCAGTAAAAAGATACAATAGGGATGATGAGCAGCGTGGGTATGATCGATGAAATGGATCTTCTATTTTGCCATAACCGTCATTGTTTATATTATTGTAATTGCTAAGTTAAAAGTAAAAACCCAAAGAGAACCAGTTAAAGAAGCTTATATCTTTTGGAACACTTTAATCTTTTTTATTCTGTTTGAGTTTATTTTTATCGAGTCTATTTTAAATAAATTATTATTACATATTCTTGGTCTATTCTTGTCCTTTATTTATGCGGTTTCTATTTATTTTTACTTAAAATCTTTGAGAAAAAACCCTGAAACTATTTTTTATAAGTTATTAGAACAACGTCAGGGAAGAATTAGTATATTAACCTTCATGCAAGCTACAGAACTTCCCTCCGATGAAGCCCAAGACTATTTAAACAAAAAACTCAAAGAACTAAAAGGTAATCGTCATAGCACCCGTGGTAATATTTATTATGAATTTCCTACTCGGCAAACCTATTAACGTGAGTTCGGAGTTCTGAGTTCGGAGTTCTGAGTTGTGCTTTTGACAAGGACATTATCAGGGTTTGAGATTACTGATTTTGGCCACTTATCTATAAATTTACTTCTGTCGAACTCAGGTTATTAAGTAACTAGAACTTATACTAATTTAGGTTCTAATTTTGATATGCTATAAAAGAGTCTATTAATCTTTTAGTTATCTCTATGATCATGAAATTGTTTAAATTCTCTGTTTTCATTCGTTCCGCTATGAGTCTTGTGTGTCTTTTATTATTGCTGTGGGGAAATGTTCCAGCTTTGGCACAAACCCCATCTTCTGATCAGTCTTCTTCTATCACTCCTTATTTGAATCGTGCTATCGAAAAAATCACAGAATTTACTTTAGATAATGGCATGAAATTTATTATCAAAGAAAATCATGATGCCCCTGTGGTTTCTTTTGTAACTTATGCCGATGTTGGTGGAACTGATGAACCAGATGGAAAAACAGGAGTTGCTCACTTTTTAGAACATTTAGCCTTTAAAGGAACCACAAAAATTGGCACAAATAACTATGAAGAAGAAAAAGAACTTTTAAGTCGCTTAGATCAAATTTCTATGGAATTAAAAAGCGCAAGAGAAACAGGGAATGAAGAAGAAATACAAAAACTAGCAGCCACCTTTGAAAAATTACAAGCCGAAGCAGCTAGTCATGTCCAACAAAATGCTTTTGGACGTATTGTAGAAACAGCAGGAGGAGTTAATATTAATGCACAAACTAGCCCAGATTCAACCGTTTACTTTTATAGTTTTCCATCAAATAAATTAGAATTATGGATGTCTCTAGAATCAGAAAGATTTTTAGATCCTGTTTTTCGAGAGTTTTATAAAGAACAAAATATTATTTTAGAAGAACGACGGTTACGCACAGAAAATAACCCCATTGGTAAGATGGTAGAAGCCTTTTTAGGAACTGCTTTTACAGAACATCCTTATAAACGTCCTACCATTGGTTATAACGAAGATATTCGTAACTTAACCCGTGAAGATATCCGAGACTTTTTTGACATTTATTATGGTCCTAATAACTTAACCATTGCTATTGTAGGTGATGTTAATCCTGAACAAGTTGAACAGTTTGCCAAAGTTTATTTTGGTCGTTATACAGAAAAACCAGAACCTCCCCAACTGACAAAAATAGAACCAAAGCAAACAGAAACCAGAGAAGTTACCTTAAAATTAGCTTCTCAACCTTGGTATTTAGAAGGTTATCATGTTCCGGCTTTAAGTCATCCTGATAATGCCATTTATCAAGTGATTTCTACCCTATTAAGTTCCGGTAGAACTTCCCGGTTATATAAGTCTTTAGTCGAGGAAAAACAAGTGGCTTTGGGGGCCCAGGGATTTAATGGTTTTCCTTCGGATAAATACCCTAACTTGATGTTATTTTATGCACAAACTTCTCCTAAAGCATCCATAGAAGAGGTAGATGAAGCCTTATCTTTAGAGATTGAAAAATTGAAAACAGAACCAGTTTCTGAACAGGAATTACAACAGGTTAAAAATCAATTACGTGCAGGTTTGTTGCGCTCTCTAGATTCCAATTTAGGCATGGGTAAAGCATTAGTGGGATACGAAGTTAAAACGGGCAGTTGGCGTAATTTATTTGAACAAGTACAGGCCATTGATGCTGTCACCACTGCTGATATTCAAAGAGTAGCAAAAACAACTTTTGTTCCCGAAAATTTGACCATTGGAAGAATTTTACCCCAGTCTTAAAACAGTCACCAGTCACCAGTCATCAGTCATCAATTAACAGTAATAAGAAATATTTACTACCTTGATCTCCATGACAAAACCATCAAAAACAAAAGCCATCGCAGTTTTAACAGACTTTGGTTTAGAAGATAGCTATGTTGGCATTATGAAGGGGGTTATGGCCACCATTAATCCTAATATCCCCATTATCGATCTTACCCATAAAATTGCACCCCAACAAATTTGGGCAGCAAGGTTTTGTTTGATGAATGCCTATCCTTATTTTCCCAGGGATACAGTATTTCTCGCTGTGGTAGATCCGGGAGTTGGCAGCAAAAGGCGCAGTGTGGCCATTAAATGTTCCCAAGGATATTTAGTCGGCCCTGATAATGGTTTATTTAGCGGTATTTTGGCTGAAGATACCGCCCTCAAAGCGGTATCTTTAACTAATACTGACTATTGGCGTATTCCTGATCCCAGTTTAACTTTTCATGGCCGAGATATTTTTGCCCCAGTTGCCGCTTATTTGGCCTCTGGCGTTGCTTTAGAAGCTTTAGGAGAGAGTATTCCTATTAATAGTTTAGTGGCTTTTCCTTTAGAATTTCCCCAGGTTACACAAAAAAAAATAGAAGGATCAATTCAATATATTGATCATTTTGGCAACTTAATTACTAATATTTCGTCACTTCTGGTAAGAGATAAAAATTGGTCGATTAAAGTCGATGATAAGGTGATCAAATCCGGTTTAACTTATAGCGATGTTGCCCCCCGAGAAATGATAACATTAATCGGTAGTCACGGCTGGGTAGAAATTGCTATGAATGGTGGGAATGCCCAAGAAGAATTAGATCTTGAATGGGGAAGTGATATCACTGTTATCTTTCAGTTTTAATTCAATTAAGTAATGTTACTAACACAAAAATGGCAGTAATGCAAGCAGAAGTAAAAAAACATTATATCTGGCATAAATTTCGTCGTAACCCCTTAGCTATTTTTGGTTTAATTATTTTAACTATCATTTTTTTCTCCGTGATGTTGGGGTCGTTTATTTATCAGGTTCCTATTGATAAAATTGATTTTTCTAAAATGAGTGCTTTACCCAGTTTTGACCATCCCTTCGGGACAAACTCTCTGGGACAAGATATTTTAGCAAGGGTTTTATTTGGGGGTAGAATTTCCCTGACAGTGGGAATTTTAGCTATGTTTGTGGCTATTTTTTTAGGTACAACTATTGGTGCGATCGCCGGATTTTATGGCGGAGTTATCGACAATTTATTAATGAGGTTAACGGATTTGTTTTTAGCCTTGCCCCAGTTACCTTTATTATTATTAGTTGTCTATTTATTTAGGGAACCGATTAAACAGATAGCCGGACCAGAATTGGGAATATTTATCTTAGTTATTATCGTTATTGGTGGATTAAATTGGATGTCTGTGGCTAGATTGATAAGAGGGAATATTTTAAAATTAAAAGAAATGGAATTTGTGAAAGCCGCTATTACTTTAGGGGCAAATTCCCAACGTATTATTTTAATTCATTTGCTGCCTAATGTTGTTAGTCTAATTATAGTTGCAGCCACTTTAGGGGTGGGTAATGCCATTATTACGGAATCAACCTTAAGCTTTTTAGGGTTAGGTTTTCCCCCAGACGTTCCCACTTGGGGACAAATGTTATTTCAAGCAAAAGATTATCTAGATACTGCCCCTCATACCGCCTTTTTTCCTGGTTTAGCAATCTTTTTAACCGTTTTAAGTATCAACTATATTGGGGATGGTTTACGAGATGCTTTTGATCCTAAAAATCGACAATAGTGAATACTAATATTCTCAAATAGGTTTCAATGGCCGTTCAACCCTACAAATTCCATATCTGTAGTTTAAGTTGATAAAAATAATCTTAGCTAATAATTTCAGTGAAAACCTAGAAAACATAAGATTTTTTTTGAGAATTATTAGGTAATAAATATGATGATCTTTACCAAATATCTAGGTACTTTGGAACTGACAAAAATTTATGAATAGGAACTAGGAATGCCAACTTACAATGAAACTAATGGGAACGATCGCTTTAACGCTAACAGAACAGCTAAAAATCGACTTAGAAAATGGAGAATGTATGGAAAGGATGGAAATGATATCTTATCTGGAGGCAGAAAAAATGATAGCCTGTATGGTGGTTCTGGAAATGATAGATTATATGGTGTTTCTGGAAATGATAGCCTGTATGGTGGTTCTGGAGATGATAGATTATATGGTGGTTGGGATCATGACACCCTTGATGGTGGTTCTGGAGATGATAGATTATATGGTGGTTGGGGTCGTGATACCCTTGTGGGAGGTTCTGGAAATGATGTTTTGAACGGTGGTTGGGGTCATGATGCTCTGATGGGAGGTACAGGAGATGATACCCTAATCGGTGGTTTCGGGTCTGATACCTATATTTTCAATTCCCTTGCAGACGGGGTTGATACTATCAGACACTTCCAGGGACATCTTTCCCATTCCTTTAGGGATAAAATTCAAGTCTCTAAAGCTGGTTTTGGCGTAGGTTCTCTGGATCAATTTAGTTTTGATACTGACAGTGGATCTTTATCCTTTAATGGACAAAAATTTGCTAATTTAGAACTTGTTAGTGGAGGCTCTTTCAGTATCCATAACGATATTGTTTTAGTCTAAAAAATTGTCGATGACATCAGGTTGACACTCTCCCGTTAAGCTGACGCTGTAACGGGAGATTCTTGGTTCACAGACTCGCCGTAACCTGGCAGGATTTCTCCAACCAAGCTAGAGGGCAAATCTCCCCAAGCTTTAGATCCGCTATGCCCTAGCGTACTTAATCCTTTTTTCAAGATATTAATTGCTGCATTGATATCTCTATCTTCAATATATCCACAATGTGAACATATATGGGTTCTTGTTGATAGAGTTTTCTGGACTTTTTCCCCACAATTAGAACAATTTTGGGATGTATTATGAGGTGGAACAGCAATAGTTACCTTTCCATATTTAAAGCCAAAATACTCTAACCATTGACGAAAAGTTGCCCATGCAGCATCGTTAATTGATTTAGCTAGACGTTGATTTTTAACCATCCCTTTAACGTTTAAGTCTTCATAGGCCACCAAATCGTTAGATTGGATTACGCGCAATGCCTCTCTCTCGACAAAACCTTTACGTTGCCTACTTACTCTTAAATGTTTTAGAGCATATCTTTTTCTAGCTTTTTGATAGTTGTTTGATTGCTTTTTCCCTCTTATAAACTTTTTAGATTTACGTCGATTAAGACGGTTTAGACGTTTTTCTGCTTTACGATAGTATTGGGGAATTTCTATAGTTTTACCATCACTATCAGCAAAAAAAACCTTAAGCCCTACGTCAATACCTGTACAATGTTTAGTTGGTTCCAAAGGTTTAGCATAGTCTCGAATATCAACCCTAATGCAGAATTGAACATAGTATCCGTCAGCACGACGCACTAATCTAACCCGTTTAATTTGGTCAATGGGGTAAAAGTTTAAGTCCCTAGTTCTTTTTAATTTAACTGTTCCAATACCTTTTTTGTCAGTAAAAGTTATCTTTTTCTTATCTTCAGATAGCTTCCATCCTGATTGTTTGTACTCAACAGAACGGTTATTTTTTTGAAATTTAGGATAGCCTTTTTTTCCTTTTATCCCTTTCTTGCAATTGTCATAGAAACGAGAGATAGCTGACCAAGCTCTTTCCGATGATGCTTGTCTTGCTGTTGAGTTTAATTCATCAGCAAATTTATATTCTTTAGCTAGAATACGACAGTATTTGTTGAGAGCATATTTATCTATCTTGTCTTCTCGACTAGCATCCATCCAAAGTCTTAATGCTTTATTTCGGATGAACTGTACCGTCCTAATAGCATCGTCAATGGCATTAGCTTGGTAGGGTTTAATTACTGCTTTCATCTCTAAGACAATCATTGTTTTCGACCTCAAACAACTATGTCATTATGCTAGGCTAAAGAGCGCAAAATGTCAATAGGGGAAGTATGGACGCACTCTCCTTTTGTTTGTTGGTCGGGGTTTCATCCCACCGAAGCGCATCCGTGTAACGGGGGTCTTCACCCCGACATTGAAGATAAAAATTTGAGGACAGATTGAGTAATGACTTGATCTGTCCTCATGAATTACGATAATTTTCTCGAAAAGAGGTCAAAATCCGATAACCTAAGATACAATTAAGCATTAAATTTTAATCATACACACTATCAATAATTGTATCTTCTCACACCGTCCCCTTTGTCGACTTAACCCTGCAACACCAACCCATACAGGCAGAAATTGAACAAGCAATGGCCGCTGTTGTGCAACGGGGGGATTTTATCTTAGGAAAAAGCTTAAAAGAATTTGAAGCGGAATTTGCTCAAGCTAGTGGTGTCAATTATGGTGTGGGAGTCGCCTCTGGAACCGATGCGATCGCTCTAGGACTACAAGCTTGTGGTATCATAGAAGGGGATGAAGTGTTAGTGCCAGCTAATACCTTTATTGCGACGGTGATAGGAGTAATTCAAGCAGGGGCAACCCCTATTTTAGTGGACTGCGATCGCCATACAGCTTTAATTGACTTAAACTTAGCGGCCAAAGCCATTACACCCAAAACCAGAGCCATTCTACCCGTCCATTTATACGGTCAAATGGTGTCCCCAAAAGCCTTATTAGACTTTGCCCAGGCCCACAATCTCATTATCTTTGAGGATGCAGCACAAGCACATTTAGCCCAACGAGAAGGTTATATGGCTGGCTCCGTTGGTATGGCTGCTGCTTTTAGCTTTTATCCCAGTAAAAATTTAGGGGCCTTTGGCAACGGAGGAATGTTGATTACATCTGATCAAGAAGTCGCCCAACGGGTTCAAACCTTACGTAATTATGGCGCACCGAAAAAATATTATCATACAGAAGTGGGCAAAAATAGCCGTTTAGATAGCTTACAAGCAGCCATTTTACAAGTTAAACTACCTCATTTATCTCAATGGAATCAATTGAGAAATCAAGCAGCACAAATTTATGATCAGGGGTTAAAATCAGGAAGAGATAATAAAGTAGTCCCGATGACGAATCTCGCTCAAGAAGGTCACGTTTATCATTTATATGTTGTCCGTATTAATGAAGCCTCTTCTATGACTCGTGAACAGGTTCAAGACTTTCTCAAGGAAAAAGGCATCCAAACAGGCATTCATTACCCCATTCCTTGTCACCTACAACCTGCTTACAAAAGCTTAGGTTATCAGTTAGGAGATTTTCCCCAAGCAGAAATGTTATGTGAACAAATTTTGTCTTTACCCATGTATCCTGGTATTAAATCAGAAGATATTGCTTGGGTAGTTGAACAAATATCTTTAATTTAAGTAGTTTATATTTAATCTTAATGGATGATTAAATATGCAAACAACATCAAAAATATCCCCGTTTCTCGAACGAAATTTAGGTAATGTTTTAATTATTACTTTTCTGGCAATTATTTATGCTCCCGTACTCTTGTTCTGGTACGATGGTTGGTTAAATAAAAGTATTAATATTGAGCACGAATATTTTAGTCATGCCATCATTGGCTTTCCCTATGCTGCTTATATTATTTTTCGCAGAAATTGTGGCAAATGGCAAAAACTAGGTAACACAATTCATCCTCTGGGGGGCTTTTTGCTTGCTTTAGGATTAGCAATTTTATATCACAGGGACTAGAGAATTAGTTTCTCTTTCTTTCCCCATTGTAATTGCTGGTATTATGGTTTGGTTAAAAGGGATACCTGGTTTAAAATTGAATTGGTTTCCTTGGCTATTAATTTTTCTGGGAACACCGAATTCTGTTCCTTATCTCATAACCCCTTATACCTTGCCATTACAAAAATTTATTGCCTGGGTAGCTTGGGTTTTACTCCAACTATTGGGGGTGAGTACAAGAGTTGACGAGATTTACCTTTATGTAAATGATATTCCTGTGGAAGTTGCTCCCTATTGTGCTGGTTTAAAAATGCTTTTTACCAGTTTATATGTAACACTTTTGTTATTAGATTGGACAGGTAACTTACAGAATAAAAGACGGGTGATTACTTTACTAACATCAGCTATTACTATTAGTGTTACCGCTAATATTATTCGTAATACATTGCTTCCTCAATGGTTTTTGGTTGATCAAAAAGCACAATTAAGAGATGAAAGAGTTCCTTGGGTTGCTGTGTCTATAAAAATTCCCATGGAAGCTTTAGGAAGTTTAAAAGATATGGAACCTATGGCTAAATCTTTAGGTCAAGAGGTGCAGAAAACCTTAGAAAAACAAGTTTTTATTGTTAAGTAGCACTTATCTAAGCCGAATCTCAAATACTATGAGTAAACTGCATGGAATTAAATGATTTATCGTCCAATTTTTTGTGCTTGGTTAACCACAACGCCACTGACAAAACGACCGTAGTTTTCTAAGCGATCCTTTTGCCCCAATCGATCAGGATTTTCAAACATACCACCTAACCCTGTTATTAACATGGCTAGGGTTCCCATGAGAATTAAATAATTACGAAAAATGATAATTCTTTCAGTATCTGTTGACAGCATGAAGGTTTAATTATGGTTATTTTCAAGAGTGAGTAAATTTAGTGGCTAAAAATTTAGAGAAAGTTAAATTTAAAAATTGTTATCTAGCATAACACTTCTATAAAAATTTGGCAGGAACACTCGATCCACAAAAATAGGGAGCATCCCATTTTTGCAAAAAACTTGTTCTTGGAGTTTGACGTGGAGACGGGGGGATGGGGTGATGGGGTGATGGGGTGATGGGGTGATGGGGGGACGGGGAGACGGGGGGAAATTCATCAGATCAACTATTATCAATCTTCCTCCTGCTAGAAGTGACTCGAAACCTTAACCCTAGTTTTTCGTCTCATTGAGTTGATGAGTAAGGCGGTTCCTATTACTCTGTATTCAGGGTTAGAACCGTTATTCTCCATAGGAGCAATTATTGTGAGATTTCACTGGCTACTATTAACTATCCTCAGCACGCTTTTATTTGCCCTGCCAGCACAAGCCGGCAGACTTCTCTTTTGGCGATACGAAAACAATCAAAATCGCCTAATTTTTACCACAGATTCCCGAGTTCAACCTCGGGCCCAGTTGATACCTAACCCAACTCGTATCGTTCTCGACTTACCAGGCATAACCTTAAACCGTTCCACAGTGGATCAAACCATTGGAGGAAACATTAGAAGTGTTCGTGTGGGTCAATTTAATTCCCAAACAACTCGTCTAGTGATCGAGTTAGCCCCTGGATATACTGTCGATCCTGCTCAAGTTAAGGTTCGAGGTTTGTCTCCCACTCAGTGGACTGTAGAATTACCCGATCCACAACCGATCAGGAATTCTCCCCCGACGAGACCAACTCCCCCTCCCAACCGTCCGACTCCGGCACCCCAACTGCCTCTTAATACTTCTCCGTCTTCTTTCCAAGACGAGAATAATTTTCAAGTTACCCGTAATGGTTTATTCATTCGTTTGGATAAACAAGGGCAAAATCGAGATATTAGGGTGGAGGATCGCCAGGAAGAAGAGGCTAAAACCATTCAATTTACCCTACCTGGGACATCTTTTCCTAAAGCCCTAATCGACCGAACCCTCGCTGTCAATAAATACGGGGTTAGTGATATTAAGTTTGAACAACCCCAACCCTCTCAGGGCATTCTCACCCTAAGAGTGGCTAAAGACAGTCCAGGATGGCAAGCTTATTATTCCCGTTTGGGTGGGCTGGTTTTATTACCCCAAGGGGGCATACCTAAGGTAGAAAATTTGACCCCTCCTGAACCTTCCCCTGAAGTGACGGTTAGCCCAGCCAAAAATGAAAATCCCACCATTTCTGCCATCGAATTAACCAGCAATAATCAACTGTTGATTCGGGCTGATGGACCAATTCGGGGGCAGGGAACCATCTATCGCCGCACGGGTATCTTTGAAATTCGTATTCCTAATGCTCAACTGGCCGAACCCGTCCAGGGGTCCTCAACTGGGTAGCGATAGCCCCATTTATCAATTGAAGGTCAGNCAGGAGAATACGGGATACTGTGGTGATTCAAGTGCGACCTTCCTTGGGGGTACGTTTGGGGGGTTTACGTCAACGCAATGACCAAACCTTATCCTTAGAGGTAATTTCTTTGCGGGCTACCACCCCGCCACCAAGAAACCCCAGAGATCCCAGAAATCCCACCCCGATCACGGTTCCTCCTCCCTCTAATAATCCCTCTCCAACCCCATCCTTGCCCCCTGGCAGCCAAACCCCTAGAGGACGGGTACTGGTTGTGATTGATCCAGGCCATGGGGGCAAAGACCCAGGAGCGGTGGGTTTAGGGGGACTGAGGGAAGTTGATGTCATTCTCCCTATTTCTCTGGAGGTGAGTCAGCTTCTTAAACAGCAAGGGGTTGAGGTGATGATGACTCGCAACGCCGACTATTTTATTAGTCTTCAAGGTCGTACTGCTATGGCTAACAGGGCCCGGGCTAATATTTTTGTCAGTATCCACGCTAATGCGGTGGGGGGTGGCCGATCTAATGTTAGTGGTATGGAAACTTTTTATGCCGGAAACCGACAGTTGGCCGATGCCATCCATCGCAGTATTTTACGAAACGTTACAGTAGCCAGGGATCGGGGGGTGAAAAGGGCTCGTTTCTACGTTCTGAGAACCTCAAGAATGCCCTCTGCGCTGGTGGAAGTTGGCTTTGTGACGGGGAGTGTGGATAACGCTAGACTGCGTGATCCGGCTTATCGCAGTCAAATGGCTAGGGCGATCGCTTTGGGAATCTTAGATTATATACGGCAAAAAAGACTCTAAATCGGTTTCTGTCTCTACAATATAGTTACTCACCTAAATATCCGTGTTTCAATTGTTAACTTTTTCTTTATTGACTTAATCACGACATGAGAGAGATTCAAAACAGTCCTATTGGTGTGTTTGATAGTGGTGTGGGAGGATTGACTGTTTTACGGGAACTTTACCGACAGTTGCCCCAAGAATCCATCCTATATTTTGCTGATACGGCACGACTTCCCTACGGCGATCGCTCTGCTAGGGAAATCCTCGAGTTTGTTCGAGAAATTTTGGCCTGGATGACCCAACAAAGAGTAAAAATGGTCATCATGGCTTGTAATACCAGTTCCGCTTTAGCCGTCGAAGCGGTTCGTCAAGAGTTCGATCTCCCCATTCTAGGGGTTATTTTACCCGGGGCCAAAGCGGCTGTTAAACAAGGTCAACGCATCGGGGTGATTTCTACCCCAGCAACGGCTAAAAGTCAGGCATACCGTCAAGCCATTCAAGAAATTAACCCTAATGCTCAAGTCTGGCAAGTGGGATGTCCTCCCTTTGTCCCCCTAATCGAACAAAATCGCCTCTGGGATGTCCATACGAAGGAAGTTGCCCGAGAATATCTTACCCCTTTATTGGCCCATAATATTGATACCCTCGTTTATGGTTGTACCCATTACCGCCATTTAGAACCTGTCATTAAAACTATTATCCCAACCACTGTAAAACTGGTTGATCCTGCTAGTTATGTTGTACAGGCGGCTAAAAAAGAATTAGAGTTGATGGGCCTGAGCAAAACTGCTCCTGCTTTGCCTACTCGCTTTGCTGTCAGTGGTTGCTCTAGTACGTTTTCCCAACTGTCTAAACAATGGTTAGGTTATTGTCCCTCCGTTGAGTCAGTGTCATTGCCCATGGGTTTCACCCCCACTGTAGCTTGGGAACAAGTGGAAATGCTTGAATAGATAAAAGGATTGGTTGTTTGCTCTTAATCTCCTCACACAGCTACCAATCCTTTATCTTTGTACTATTAAATTGTTATCATCTTTGAATGCAAACAATTGTTTTATCCCAAATCACGCGGAGGTTGTGATAAACACTTACCAGTGAGTTTAGCGAGGGTCAACAATCCGTAAATCATTAATAAATATAGAGCGGCTAGGAAAAGTGTGGTCACAGGCATCTTCTTGTCTTCGAGTTATTATGGTAATGGTGGACATCGTGTTATCATCAACGGGTTAAGATTCTAATCTGGTAACCCAAACTGACAGTAGTTATGGCTTCTACTGCCTTGATCTGACAAGTAACAGCCAAAGTCTCAGATGAACTTGCTGTTACCATTTTTAACCTTTAAGGAACTATTACAAGCCCTGACTCTGCTCAGTGGCAGGTCGATGACTGCTAATTCCCAGTTCTTCTTTTAGAGTGGTAACTCTTCAAGGTAATTGCTTAAGCTGTCAGCCCATTGGACTAACTACTTCCTCTGGTTCAAATTCGCTTCAGAACGTTAACCTATCTATAAGCTTTCGAGAACAGAGGGGTAAATTCTCAAAACCCTTACTACTAACTTAACATAAGAATTGCAAAATGGATAATTTTTTTGAGGATTCTAGGGGGGTTTAACCAGTTTTTTTCGAGAAAATGGCCAATTAAGTTTCATTGTCTGGAAAGGTTAGCTTAAAATAAATACAAGAATATGTAAACTTTCGTAACTGAAAAACCAGGTTTAACTAACTGCATGATCTCAACAACCTCTTTCTTTACCCCTGTAGAAAACGATTTACACCTGTTGACAGACAACCTCAAACGCTTAGTGGGGGCGCGTCATCCTATCCTTGGAGCGGCGGCTGAACACTTGTTTGATGCTGGTGGTAAACGCATTCGTCCGGCCATTGTTTTATTAGTTTCACGGGCTACCATGCTCGACCTTGAGATTACCTCTCGTCATCGCAGACTGGCAGAAATCACCGAAATGATTCACACTGCCAGTTTAGTCCATGACGATGTGGTGGATGAGGCAGCTTTACGGCGCAATGTACCAACGGTTAACAGTTTGTTTGATAATCGTATCGCTGTGTTGGCAGGAGACTTTCTCTTTGCTCAATCTTCTTGGTATTTAGCGAATCTTGATAACTTACAAGTGGTTAAGTTACTCTCGGAAGTCATTCGTGATTTTGCTGAGGGAGAAATTTTTCAAGGGATTAATCGCTTTGACACCAGTTTGACTTTAGAGGCTTATTTAGACAAAAGCTATTACAAAACAGCGTCTTTAATGGCTAATAGTTCTAAATCTGCTGCCATTTTAAGCGATGCTTCTGCTGAAGTCATAGATAGTCTGTATAACTATGGCAAATATTTAGGATTAGCCTTTCAAATTGTGGATGATATCCTCGATTTTACCTCACCTACAGAGGTATTAGGCAAGCCCTCCGGTTCAGACTTAATCAGTGGGAACATTACCGCCCCTGCTTTATTTGCTATGGAGGAAACCCCTTATCTAGAAACCTTAATCCAACGGGAGTTTAGTGAAGAAGGGGACATAGACAAGGCTTTATCTATCATCAGTGAAAGCCAAGGTATTGAGCGATCGCAAGAATTAGCTGCTTATCATGGACAACTGGCCCTTAAACAGTTAGCTTGTCTCAAACCTTCTCCTTATTCTCAGTCCCTAACTGATATAGTTGACTATGTTTTGAGTCGTCTTTATTAAGAGTCTATGCCTCTTTTTCACTTTGATAACTGTCCTTGTTTAAAAAATGTTTTGAAAAAAATTTAGGTTAATTAATAACTTTTTTAACCATACCTTGTCATGGGCTGAGGGTGTTTGCTATTTTAAGAGAATTAGCAATTATTTACTGAATCTCTTTTAAACGGAAAGTGTCTTACGCCCTTGACTTTGGTACCAGCAATACAGTGATCACTCGTGTCAACCCAGTGACACAACAACCGGAAATTATTAAACTTCCAGGTTGTTCTCAGCAAGTGAACAATAAACCCCCTTTAATTCCCAGTCTAATCTATGTTGAAAATGCCAGTAAAACAGATGTTTTAGTTGGTCAAACTGTTCGAGATCGTGGTTTAGATTTAGCCAATGATCCACGATTTTTCAAACAGTTTAAGCGAGGTATTGGAACAAATATTCAAGGATTTTTACCAGAGTTAGATGAAACTAATGTAACTTTTGAAAAAGTAGGAGAATGGTTCTTAAATACTGTTATTCAAGAATTAAAAAGTGAGTCGGCAAATGACATAAATTCCTTAGTTTTGACAGTTCCCGTGGATAGTTTTGAAACCTATCGTCATTGGTTAGGTAATGTTTGCCAAGGATGGAATATCGAACAAATCAGACTATTAGATGAACCCACTGCCGCAGCTTTAGGGTACGGAACCACAGGAGAAGAATTATTATTAGTTTTAGATTTTGGTGGGGGAACTGTTGATTTATCCTTGGTGAAATTAGAAACAGAAAACTTACAAAAAAATCAAGGATTTATTTTAAAATGGGGTCAAAATTTATTTGGTGAAAGTACAAGTCAAAAGCCTAAAATTGCTCGTGTTTTAGCTAAAGTAGGATCTAACTTAGGAGGCTCAGACATTGATAATTGGTTGATTAATTACTTTTCCAAGACTCAAAATATTCCTATTTCTTCCTTAACATTAAGATTAGCAGAAAAATTAAAAATCAAGTTATCTTCCCAAAATAAAGCCAACGAGGTTTACTTTAACGATGAAACCCTAGATAGTTACGAGTTAGGGTTAGATAGAGACGGTTTTGAAAGTATCTTAAAAGAAGAACAATTTTTTGATAAATTAGATGATTTGATGACACAGGTTTTACAACAAGCAAGACGCAATGGTATCGAAAAAAGAGATATTGATGGTATCTTATTAGTAGGAGGAACAGTACAAATTCCTGCTGTACAAACTTGGGTAAAACAATACTTTGATGAATCAAAGATTAAATGCGATCGTCCTTTTTCTGCTATTGCAGAAGGTGCCTTAAAATTAGCCCAAGGATTTGAGGTCAAGGACTTCTTATATCATAGTTATGGTATCAGATACTGGAACCGTCGTAAAAACTGCCATAGTTGGCATTCTATCATTAAATTAGGGCAATCTTACCCCATGAATGAACCTATAGAAATTAAGTTAGGTGCATCCATCGAAAATCAACCCAGTATTGAGTTAATTATAGGGGAATTAGGGTCAGAAACTGGGGGAACAGAAGTGTATTTTGATGGGGATAGATTAGTAACTCGTTCCCTAGCAAATGCTCAAAGTAATGTGCAACCTTTAAATGATCGAGATGGGGCGAGAACTTTAGCTAAATTAGAGCCTTTAGGAATGCCTGGAAGTGATAGAATTAAGTTACAATTTTGGGTGGATGAACAACGATTTTTGAGGGTAACAGTCGAGGATTTATTAACACAAAATAGTTTAGTTGACAAGCAAATTGTTACAGAATTAAGCTAGAAGTTAATCAGTTATTTGGTTTTAATGAATTCTTAATTGATATTTAGCTCAATATTATTCTTTAACGCTTTACTAAGGCTTAGATTATATTGATTTTCGCTATTGATATAAAAACCCATATAATAAGAATTGGTACTTCTGTGATCACTCCTAAATATAAAACAATGAGAATTTTTCCAAGACTATTATTGACTCTTCCGTATGCGTTTTATGCGGGGTTTCTGCTGCCGATTCATGTAGCTAAAGCTGAAACTGTGTGCGTGAGGACTCCTAGTGCAGCTTGGCGAAAGTAATCCACCAGATTTTTACAGAAACTTTCGTGACCAGCCACGACAATGTGTTTCAATGAAACTAACGGAAGAATCTCGAAGTTGATGTCCATGATAAAAGCATTGCCAATTAACCTCTCCAACCTACAGAAAACAGTACTCCAACAAATAGTGAGAGGGACAACAAACCCCTATCGCCTTGTTAGACGAGCCAAGCTAATCTTAGCCGCAGCATCAGGAGAGAGCAATAGTTCGATTAGTCGAAGATTAGAATTAGACCGAGTACAAGTGCGTCAGTGGCGATCGCGATGGTTTGAGGAGAGAGAAAAACTGAGTGCCGCCGAAGAACAACAGGTAACGGAGAAAGCATTAATGGTCTTGATCAAAGGAATTTTAAGCGATCGCCCAAGACCTGGAACAACAAAATCCTTTACGGTCGAACAAGTAGTCCAGATTGTAGCGATCGCTTGTGAAGAATGTGAAAAATCAGACAGACCAGTGAGCCATTGGACACCTTCAGAGTTGGCGGATGAAGCCATAAAAAGAGGAATTGTCGAAAAGATTTCCCCCCGTAGTGTGGGGCGTTTTTTAAAAAGAAGCGACATTACAACCACATCTCGTTCGTTACTGGTTAAATGCCAAAATTGATGATCCCTTAAAATTTAAAAAGCAAGTCAAATATATCTGTGAACTTCATCAAGAAGCTAAAACTTTGTTAGAACAAGGAATTCATTTAATTAGTACAGATGAAATGACAGGGATTCAAGCTCTTGAGAGATTATTTCCGAACAAAAGAATCAAGCCTAAACAAGTAGAAAAAATCGAATTTGAATATGAAAGACACGGAACTTTAAGCTTGATTGCGAACTGGGATGTGGCAAGAGGAAAAGTTGTTAGTCCCTCTATTGGATCGACAAGAACAGAACAAGATTTTTCTGAACATATCCAGAGAACGATTAAGATTGATGAAAAAGCAGAATGGATTTTTATTGTAGATAAACTCAACACTCATAAATCGGAAAGCTTAGTCAAATTAGTAGCAGAAAGCTGTGGAATTACTATTGATTTGGGGAGAAAAGGAAAGGAGGGGATTTTGCAATCTATGGACAGCAGAGCAGATTTTTTATCAGATGAATCTCATCGAATTCGCTTTGTTTATATTCCCAAACATACATCGTGGCTTAATCAAATTGAGTGTTGCTTTTCGATCTTAGTCAGGCGTTTACTCAAAAGAATTACTGTCCGTTCAACTGAAGAACTATCCCAAAAAATTCTCAATTTTATTGATTACTTTAATCAACATTTTGCTAAGCCGTTCGTTTGGAAATTTAAGGGCTTTAAAGGTCATAAGTGACTGGTGGATTATTTTTGCTAAGCTGCACTAGAGAGGCTGATCAGTGAGTGAAATCTAAAATGAAGGATGTACATTTATCAAACCGATCTATTCTGATACAACGATTAATTATTTTAGGAACTCCTTTTGTTCTTGGTCTGTTGGAAATTACTCACCCCATTGGGATGATGAATAAAACCCCTTTTCAGTCCGTTGTCCCTAAAGTCGATTGGTGGATTACCCTTCATTTATTACAACTTCCTTTGTTTGGATTATTAGGAATCGCCGTTCTTTTATTAGTTAATAATCTCAAAGGATTACCCGTCATGATTAGTCGGATCGGTATTGCTTTTTTTCTCATCTTTTATACCGCTCTTGATTCCATTATGGGTATTGCTGGAGGTGTACTTATTCGTAGTGCCAAAGACTTATCCAAGAATATCCAAATCTTTGCCGAAAAACAATTTAATTTATTGTTGTTTGATCCCATTTTTGGAGGTAGTACCTTCTCCCTTATTTCTGTGTTAGGAGGGGGTGGTTGGTTAATAGGAATTATAGCAGCAGTGATCGCTTTAAAACGTGCCGGTGCATCCCTGTTCTCAGTTGTACTCTTGATTGCTTCTGGTTTCTTGTTTGGTTTAGCTCATGTTCCCCCCACTAGACCAATAGGAATGGCTTGCTTTTTTATTGCTGTTGCCATGATTGATCCTCGTATTTGGATGGGTGAAAAAATATCTTAATTTTTTGTATTTGTATAATGTCATTCCGAGCAATAAGGAATCTCTTTAACTACAATTATTAAGTTAATCATGTCATTCCGAGGTACGAGGAATCTCTTTAGCTAAAATTATTAAGTTAATCATGTCATTCCGAGGTACGAGGAATCTCTTTAGCTAAAATATAATCTCTATCAATATCCCGTTAAATAAATTAACATCTTTGTCATGAAGAAAATTAAATCCATCATGTCCCGTTTAAGCTTAGCAGTTATTCTGATAAGTATGACAGCTTGTGCCGTTCCTTCAACTTCAGATGTGGCGGAAGGTGACATAAAAAAATCAGAAGTATTATATCAACAAGCATTAGAAAAAGTCAAAAAAGGTGACTTAAAAGCAGCATTAGAAGACTATAATCAAGCTATAGAAGCTAATCCTCAAAACTCCGACGCTTATAGTAATAGAGGTAATGCTTATTTTCTTTTAAAGCAACCAGAAGAAGCGATGAAAAATTATAATCAAGCTATTAAGTTAGATCCTGAACTATCACGCCCTTATTATAATAGGGGTTTCCTTTATCAAAGAGAGGGAAAACCAGAACTAGCCGTTAAAGATTATAATAAAACCATTAGCTTAAATCCTGATTATATACCAGCTTATTTGAATCGAGCGGTTGTACTTTCTATATTGGGGGATAATCAAGGAGCTATTGAAGATTATAATAAGGTAATAGAAACTGATCCTAATCTTCCTCAACTTTACTTTAACCGTGCCGCTTCTTATTCAGAATTAGGAAATCCAGAAAAAGCAATGGAAGATTTAGAAAAAGCATCACAACTTTTTGCTAAACAAGGTAATACAGAAGCTTTAGAAAAAACCAAGGAAGTAATGAGTCAAATAAAACAATAATCATGGTTCTAATCTACTATAGAGACGTTTTAGGTAACGTCTCTATAAAAGGTAAAAATTCCTCAAACCGCAACTAAGCAAAGAGTTTAACCAAAAGTCAACTCTAAATTCTAAATTGCGCCTAATAAACCACTATGTCTTAATAAAGGTTCTGTTTGTGGTTCCCTTCCTCGAAAGGCTTTAAATACTTCCATTGGGTCTAAACTACCTCCTAATGCTAACACGGTATCTCTGAATCGTTTTCCTGTGCTTGAAACGGCTTTTTCATCGTTTAAACCCACTTCTTCAAAGGCAGAAAAGGCATCAGCACTTAATACTTCTGCCCATTTGTAACTGTAGTAACCTGCTGCATAACCCCCGGCAAAAATATGCCCAAAGGCACACAAAAATGCGTCTTCGGGTAACGGTTTGATCACCGTTGTTTTCTCAGCAATACGGTTACGAACTTCTGCATGAGTTTCATTACCATTTGGTTGATAACGATGGTGTAATTCCAGATCCAAAAAACTAAAATGTAGTTGTCTTAACATGGCTGAGCCACTCATATAATTACGAGCAGAAACTAACTTATCGTAGTAATGTTCTGGTAAGGTTTCTCCTGTTTCATAATGCTTTGCCATGTTAAATAAGGTGATGCGATCATAACACCAATTCTCCATAAACTGGCTGGGTAATTCCACCGCATCCCACTCTACATTATTAATTCCAGCAGCCCCAGGATAATCTACTTTTGTCAACATATGTTGTAGTCCATGACCGAATTCATGAAATAAAGTTGTTACTTCATCAAAGGTCATTAAACTTGGTTTTCCATCCACGGGAGGAGTTTGATTACAGATTAAATAAGCAACAGGTAAACGGGTTATAAATTGCTCTTCTAGCTTAATTTTTGCCCGTCCAATACAATCATTCATCCAAGCCCCTCCACGCTTCTCTGCGGGGCGACTATAGGGGTCTAAATAGAAGTTTGAGATCGCTTCTCCTGCTTCATTATTAACCTGAAAATATCTTACATCTTCTTGCCATATTGGTGCTTGTCCATCAGCAGCAGTTATAGTTACCCCAAAGATTCTTTTTGCTAAAGTAAATAACCCATCTAATACTTGGGGTAAAGGAAAATAAGGGCGTAGTTCTTCAGCAGTAAAGTTAAATAAGGTTTCTCGTTGTTTTTCTGCCCAATAACTCACGTCCCAAGGCTGTAAATCATCGGTTTTGGCAAAGGCTTTTAATGTTTCTAAGTCTTTTAGTGCAGCGTCATAACTTACGGTTCTTAACTCTTCTAATAACCCTTCTACAGCTTCAACATTAGGAGCCATTTTTCTAGCTAAACTAACCTCAGCATAGGTGTTATAACCGAGAATTTCTGCTTGTTGTTTCCGCAGTTCTAAAATACGCTCAATTAACGGTTTATTGTCTAATTCTCCACTAGATGCACGGGAGATAAATGCTTTATAAACCTTCTCTCTTAAGTCCCGTTGGCTACTATATTTCATAAAGGGAACATAACTAGGATAATCTAAAGTAATTAGCCAAGGTCCTGTTTCTGGGGTAACGTTATCTTCTCCTTCTGCACGGGCAGTTTGTGCTGCTAAACTGAGTAAACTTGCGGGTAAACCTTCTACTTCTTTCTCTGTAGTTAGTTTCAGTTTAAAGGCTTTAGTTGCATCTAAAACATGGTTAGAAAATTTGGTAGATAATTCCGCTAATTCTAATTTAATTTTGTTGAATTTATCACGGGTTTCTCCTGTTAAAGCAACCCCCGATAATTCTGCTTCTTTGATAGCTGTTTCAACAATCCGCTTTTGAGCATTTTCTAAACTATTCCATGACTCGCTTGCTTGAAGGGATTTAAAGGCTTCATAAATGGGCTTACTTTGACCTAACTTATTAATAAATTGAATAACTTTAGGTTGTGCAGTTTCGTAAGCTTCACGAAGTTCAGGACTATTTTGAACCCCCATTAAATGTCCAACAATACCCCAACTCCAACTAAATTTTTCTTCTATTTTTGTTAGAGGTTCCACTAAACCTTCCCAGGTAGGTTTAACAGTGGTTTCTAAATCATTTAATTTAGTTTCCAATTCTTGCAATAATTCAGTCATTGCAGGAATAATATGATCAGGAGTAATTTTATCAAAGGTCGGTAATCCTTTTCCGATCAATAAAGGGTTATTGGTTACAGTTGCGTTGGTCATAGGTGAGTGATAATAAATCAAAGATTGATACTTTTTTCAAGTTAGTCGTGAAAAATTTTGCTAACGACTAGCTTATATTTTTACTGTAACGCAAAATTTACCTTGAACAAGTTCAGTCTAAAAGACTGTGTTCCCATCTCAATGGCGTTTGCGAGCTTATTAGGGGTCGAAGTGGTAGTCACCTACCACGACTCCCATTCCGAACCGTGCGTGAGACTTTCACCTCACACGGCTCTCGGCAATTAGTCCCTTGTCGTGGGTACTGTTAAAACGTCGTCTTTCCATTCATAGCCATTATCTAACCAATCATAGAGATAGTCATTTTTGCTTTTAGCATCATGACAGTGACGATGTAGAGCTTGTAGATTGTCGTACCTGTCCTTTCCACCTTTCGATTTTGGGATTATGTGGTCAACTTCTATCAAGTCATCGGGTGTAAAGTGTTGCTTGCAGATAGGGCAGATACCTTTTTGTTTCTTTAAGAGTTTTGACACTCTCATTGGTGTTCCAGTGTATATTCCCCGTCTTTTGCTCCAGTATGTCCAGTTTCCGTCATATGGTGAGACTTCGGCCCTAACCAATTGATGTCTTTTTATTTCCGTTTCGGCGTGGTAGTAAAGGACCATTCCATTTGTTTGAAATGTCCATTTTCCGCGTCTTCCGTATGAGAAATATTTTCTGAGGGCTTCAATCAGTGGGGTCCTATTCTTTTTCCTGCTGACTGTCCAGGCTCTCAGCATATTCCATAATATGTGGTCTTCGGTGTCGAACGTTTCCTTACTGCATACAGTTCGGTAATAATTACACCATCCTCTTATTATGGGGTTTAATTTTGCAATTAATGCTGCTTGTGGGGCATTCTTGTTGGCATTTATGACCTTTTTGATCGCCTCATGGTGAGCTAGTATTTTCTTTTTGCTTGGTTTGATTATAGTTTTGAATCCAAGTATCTCACGATGGGGTGTTTTCCCAGAGTGGTATTTCCCTACGGGGTAGGACTTTATGTTGAATCCAAGAAAATCGAAACCAGGGTCATGGTTTTTCCGTCGTGTTCAATACTTTTTAGAGTATGTCTGATGGAAGTCTTTTCTGGTTTTAGTTCCAGTCCGACTTGTTTCAACCATTGTGCAATTAGATTTTTACATTTTAGAATAACGTCGTAGTCCTCATGGAGAACTACGAAATCATCGGCATAACGGATGATTGCAGGTTGGTATCCTGTTTTGTAGCTACCATCTTTCCTCTTTTTATTTGCAGGAAATTGGTTTCTTATATCATTAATCAATCCGTGTAGTGCAATATTAGCCAATAAAGGGCTTATTACACCGCCTTGGGGAGTTCCTGAATCGGTTTCCTCAAATATACCCTTGTCCATAACACCGCATTTTAGCCATTGTTTAATGACTATTTTGACGTTATTAGGACAATCTAATTTGGACAGTAGGTGGTCATGGTTAATCTTATCAAAACATTTGGATATATCGGCATCTAGAGCATATTTGGCTTTTGAATTGATTACCGTGTATATCCTTTGTATAGCGTCTTGTGCGCTTCTGCCTGGACGAAAACCGTAAGATGTTCCCTCAAATTGGGCTTCCCAATATGGCTCTAAGGCTGATTTAACCAAGGCTTGCATTACTCTATCTTTCATGGTGGGAATTCCCAGACCACGTTTTTCTTCTCTTCCAGGTTTGGGAATCCAAACCCGTCTGAGTGCCTTTGCTTTGTAACCTTTTAAAGCTAGTTCTTTGGCTAACTTTAATCTTTGGTTGGGGCGTAATGCCTTTTTCCCATCAACGCCAGCAGTTTTTTTGCCTTGGTTGTCTTGGGTTACTTTGCGTATGGCTAAGAGCTTTGCGTAATGTGACTTTAACAGTAACTTCTGAAGCTTTTAGCTTTAACTTTATTACCTGATTTAAGGTGATTTCCAAGAAAAAGTTCCCCACCCATTCTCAGAATCTGTTTGTAGAACATCTCAAATAAGCGAAAAGGGAAAAATAAAAAGTTGTTCGCGGATACTTTCCGCGAACAAAAACCTCCCTATCTAAAAGAAAGAAATACGCTAACTTTTAAATTAGCTTTGACTATTTTTAAAAAGGAAATTCACTTAATTTTACACTCTTATTAACTTTTTAGACTAACTGGGTCTAATCAAAATGTCCCATTTAGGTAAGTGAGGATTACGTTCTAAACGTTTCTCAATTTCCTTCATCTCTTTTTTCGTTAAAGAAATGCCTTTTTGATAAACTTTTTTACTTAACTTAACTATCGGATTTAAGCCTTTCCATGTCATAGTTTTTACCCAAGCTAACATCGTTTGAGCATTTCTCAGAAGTGTTCCGTTCCAATGCCTCTCTAAAATTCCCCAACATCTTTCTATGGGATTATATTTACTGTGATAAGGAGGAAAATATAGTAATTGAATAGATTTCTTAGTTTGGTCGGCAAACTCTACCATTCTCTTCAAAAATTGCCTTCTTATTCCACTATTTTTTGGTCCATTATCAACTTTAATTTGGATGTTCTCTAGTTGCTGCTTTTCAGTTATACTCAGACTTGTCCACCATTGCTCCAAGTTATCTACCATGAAATCACTCGTTTTATAAGAACTTCCAAAAGTTACATAAAGTTACCCTGTATCTTCATCTACAATCCCACAAGGAACGTATTTTTCTTTAGTTCCCATATCATGATCTTGAGCTTGATTATAACCTCTAGTTTGTCCGCCACGTGAATATTCTCCTATTTCCACAGTTGCTTTACAATCCATACTTAAACGTTTCACAGAAGGGTCTTTTTTTCTATCTTTTTTCTCTATATTCTCGAAGATAGCGTCCGTCTCCGAGATTTTTTTTAGGTTTAGCTTTTACCACTTTTCTTAATCGATAGCCCAAACGATTTAAAATATCTGCCATTGTCGAAGCAGCAGGAACCTCCTCTCCATTATATCCTAGATTTCTTAATTGTTTAATGGCTTCAGCCGCCGTTAATCTTGTATAGGCAATGGGGTTATTAAATGTGGGGTTTTGTTGTGCGTGAGCTTCGGCTATTTCTTTCAATGATTGGGCAACTATTGGGTATCTTTCCTCCCATTTTTTACATCCACTATTGACTGATTGTAATCCTAAACACACTATCCCAGTTCGTTTTTCATGTAATCCAAGTTGAACATTTTTTCTCCCCCAACCAAACACGATTTCGGTTTGTCTGGCACTTCCTCCACAATACTTGAGACACATTTCAGCTTGAAATGAACGACGCTCTGCTCCCGTCATTTTTGAGGCTGCTAAACGTAAATCATCGACCATCGACGGGGTTAAGGGATGATTTGTCTGTTTTAGCTTCAATTTACTCTCTCTAATCTTTTTACCTCTTCATTTTAATCTATTTCTTCTGTTTTTTCAGACAAGCCAATTATGAAATTTTAAAGTTGTGTACCAAGATCCGCTAACTCTTTGTTCCTTTTATTTCTTGAAAGCCTTTAGTCCAAGCGATTACCCCCTATGGGAAAAGCTTTCTCGGAAATTACCTTAGAGCTATCGCCGATGAACAGTTGGCGAACAATGTCTTCATGATTGAGTGGCTAGTCAAGGCACAACAACAGTTATCTCTTCAACAAAGACTGATTGACCAGCAACAACAACAAATCTCTACACAACAGCAAGAAATTGAAAAATTGAAAGAAGAGAGAGATAAGCTAAAAAACCGTAACTCAAAAAACAGTTCAGTCCCCCCATCATCAGACCAACTAAAAAAGCCTTCTGACAAAAAGAAACGCAAAAAAGGATTTAAACGCGGACCAAAATATGACCACCCAGGGAAGACCCGTAATGGTTTTGGTCAGCCCGATAAGATAGTCACTTTAGAACTAGAAAACTGTCCTGTTTGTGGGGGTTCAGTGGAACGAGATGAAGTAGTTCCCGAAAAAGTCCAGCAAGTGGCTGAAGTAGTAGACCAACCCATAGAAATCAGGGAATATCGTCGCGGATTCTATAAATGTCCTAGTTGTGGATGGTCAGATTACAGTCCTGTTCCATTGGGAGTTAAAGAAGGATTCCGTTATGGGGCGCGATTAAGTAGCATCGTGGGCTGGCTTGGCTATGGGGGTAATCTTACATGGCGTAAACAGGAACATTTTATAGAGTATGTCTTTGGCATTCCCATTTCTCAAGGGAGCCTTGCCAAAATGCACAAATGGTTTCAAGAAAGTTTAGAACCCTTGACCCAACAGTGGTTAAAGTACATCCAGCAGCCAGGAATCCGATGTGTTGACGAAACCAGTTATTGCATCGATGGCATCAAGTATTGGGTTTGGGTAGCCACATCAAATGAGGTCTGTGTGCTGATGTTGGCTCCCACTAGAAGCTCCGCAGAAGTCGAGAAATTGTTAGGAGCAGATTTTAAGGGCATCCTCACCAGTGACTGCTATAGTGCCTACTTTAGACAAAGTGCGATGGCCAAACAGAAATGTCTGGCACATTTAGAACGAGAGTTAGAGTCCCTTAAAACCAGTCGTTTTCAAGCGAATCGAGAATTTGCTGCCGATGTACAGCAAGTTTTAGCAACCGCCCGTATCCATTATCGTCATTATCATGCTCGAAATTTAACCCTTGAAGACTTAGGCTCCAAAAGAACAGAAGTCGAGAACTCACTGCAAAAGATTTTTAAAGCAACTCCCAAAAAAGGATGGCCTTATGATGCACAAAGATTGATTAACCGTCTCAAACGTCATTGGGAAGAGTGGTTCACCTTTCTAACTTATCCTGAAGTCAAACCAGATAATAATGATGCTGAGAGAGCTTTACGTCCCATTGTCATTCACCGCAAAGTAAGTGGGGGAGCAAGAAGCGACTGGGGTGCAGAGTTAGTCACCCAAATGTTCAGTTTTTTAGAGACCATGAGATTACAGGGGCAAAATGCCATTGTCCAATTATGCGAATTATTTTCATTAGCTGGTCGGAGTCCCCCAGGATTAGAGATGTAAAAGGCTCCGGAGCCGATGGGGGATAGATTTTTCTTGATCGCCCTATCTCTCTGTACAAAAATAAACAGGGTTAGCGGATAATCTCCGCTAACAAAAAACTATCTTACTATTCTTTTTTTTTTCTCATATTGTTGTTTTTATTTGAGGTTTTTAAAGGACTTGATTCTGGGAATGTTAGTCATTAAAATAGCCGTAACAAATTAGCTTAAATTTTACGCTAAATCACAGGGCTTATATTTTTGTTGACTCAACTGATGTTGTTTGTAGTGCTTTTCAATAAGACTTTTTTGTTGCGGTGAGCAGTTACTATTCTCGGGATCATAGACCAGACTTAAAACAATGTGTCTTGGATTTAATAACAAGCCAAGATGGAGATATTCCATTATTTGTGAGAGTAGGAGATGGAAATGAATCTGATAAAGCTGTATTTGGAAAAGTTTTAGTAGAATTCAAAAAGCAAATAAAGTTTGATAGTATCATGGTTTGTGATAGTGCTTTATATGGTCAAGAAAATCTCCAACTAATCCAACATTTAAAATGGATAACGAGAGTTCCAATGACCATAAAAAAAGCAAAAGAATTAGTGCAAAATATAGAGGTGGAAGAAGTAAAAGATGAAGATAAAGAAAAAAGAAGTGACCTAAATTTAGAAAGTTATACCTGGAAAGAAGAAATTGTTACTTATGGTGGAATCAAGCAAACTTGGTTAATAGTCTTGAGTGAAAAAAGACAGAAAAGTGATTTGGAAAAACTAGAAAAACAACTTTCCCAAGAAGAGAAGAAATCCCAAAAATTTCTTAAAGAAATACAATCTGAAGAATTTGAACATCCTCAAGCTGCTCGATATAAATTAAAAGCTATTAATAAAAAATTGAGATTGTTGGAAATAAAAGAAGTTGAACTGATTGAAACTTACTCGAAAAAAAAGGAAAAGATTTATAAAATGATTAGTCTGATCATCAAAAAAGATGAAGAGATAAGTAGAAAGACTAAAGAAGCAGGAAAATTTATTTTAGCAACTAACTTAGTAGAGGAAAATAAATTAGAAGCTAGTGAAATTCTGATAACTTATAAAAACCAGCAATCTACGGAAAGAGGATTTCGATTTTTGAAAGATCCCTTATTTTTTACTGATAGTTTCTTCGTTGAAAAACCAGAAAGAATGGAAACAATGTTATTTTTAATGTCTTTGTGTTTGTTGATTTATAACTTGGGGCAAAGAGAATTAATAAATTGTTTAAAAAGAGTCAAAAAAGGAATAAATAATCAAGTAGGGAAAGTAACATTGCGTCCGACTTTGAGGTGGATATTTCAATGTTTTCAAGGTATTCATTATGTGATTTTAAACGGAGTTAAACAAATTGTCAATTTAACAGAAGAAAGGCGTTTTATATTGAGTTTATTACCTGCATCTTGTCAAAGATATTATCTATAAATTGAATTGGATAAAGCAAAAATAATAAAAGAATAAGAGTCTAATGATATCAAATGAGAAGAGGAAACTCTCCTTCGTTTGTGCTGAGTCTTGCTAAGTTTTCAATGAGTATAAATCTTCTTAATTTGATTATTTTTCCTAAAAATTTAATGAAAAGAGAAATATTCTTGCCCAGGTATGATTTTCGGACTTTTTAAAACTATGTATTTTTTTATACTACATTTTGAAGTGCGGAATCTGGGTTAAGAAGACGTTATCAAAAACTTAGAAAACAACTCCAAAAAGCCAATAAGCGTAAAGTAATTAAGCGCCTAGAATCTAAAGAAAGACGCATCATAACCTACATCAATCATTGTATTTCTAAACAGTTAGTTCAATTGGCCAAAGACTATGGTATGGGATTGAGATTTGAAGATTTATCTAAGATTAGGCACACTTCAAAACAATCTAAAAGAGTTAGGTCTGATGCTGGAAATAGTCGCCATACTTGGTCATATTTCCAGTTAGAAACGTTAACTCGTTATAAAGCTATCAAGAATGGTGTACCTTTTGAATTAATACCTGCACCCTATACTTCTAAATCAGACCATAGAAATGGTGTAATTGGGAAGAGAAATGGGCATTTTTTTAGAGGTTTTGATGGTTATCAATGCAATTCTGATTGGAATGCCAGTCAAAATATAGGTCAATGGTTAGGTTTTTCATGTCCTTTAGACCTTGAGAAAACTGTATCTGTAATGGATGCAGACGGTTTAAAGGATGGGGTCAATGGGAGTCCCCCCTCGCGCGTTCCCATGCGCCGTGCAACGGCGCGGGGTCGCTCGTCCTAACTAGGGTAATGTCTAATCAGGTGGATTTATCCCCTGATTAGATAACCTCTAGAATCCCTGCGGTTTTAACCCAGGGAGTCTCAATAATTGCCCCTTTCTCTATGGTACAAAGGGTTAAAATTTTTCACCACTGAGAATAAATATGGGATCAACCGCAGCTAGAGTTTGATAAATCCCCCTGGTTTCTAGGCGGTTCACCCCCCCTTGAACTACCTCTATATTCCGTGCTTGCAGGGCTGATAAACCCTCTGAAATGAGATAAAGGTTTTCTAGGTTAGAAGCTGTGGCTACTAGCCGTCCTTCGGGCTTTAATCGTAGCCACAGTTCTGTTAAGATTTCTTTGATAGGTTTTCCCCCTTCGAGGCAGATGCGATCGGGTAGGGGTTCTAGTTCGTTGAGACAGTTGGGGACTTGTCCTTCAACAATTTTGACATTTTGTACACCAAAGCGATCGCAGTTTTGACGAATCAGGTTAACTACATCTTCGTCTCGTTCAACGGCAATAATCTGACTATCAGGACATAATATGCCGAGTTCAACGGGAATAGTTCCTGTTCCTGCACCAATATCCCACACCACTGAGTCTTGTTTCAATCTTAAGGCTGAAATTAGCAATAAACGGACTTCTCGTTTACTGAGGGGGATACCTGGTAGTCTTGCAAAGAGATTATCAGGAATACCAGGGGTTTTATAAGGCCAAAGCATAATTTTATAACCTTTTGGGTGACAGGAAATTTCTTTGATTAGCTTTTTAACATTTTAGAACGGACATAGTCATGACTTGAAACAAATTTGAAAAAGTGGAGGATAATTTTGGCAATCTTAGGGCGACTCAGGAATTTAGATAATGGCTTAGGTAATTGCCGAAATCGCAAAAATTCTTGAAGTATGCTTAAACCATCAGAATGAGTCGGTAATTGTTGAATAATTTTATCAAGTAATTGGGATGAAGTAACTGTGTATTCTTGCTTAGCTAAAAACTTGGCACAGTTTAAATGAGCCTTGAGATTGTCAGGGGTCATTTTTAACCACTGATTTAAGACTTGCTCAATATTGGATTCTTGGGTTAAAACCAATAGTTGAAGATACTGGAACCAAATACTCACATTGTTGGGTTGATGGTTCATCAGTTGGCGAGTGATTGTCAAGGCTGGAGCATATTCCCCTTGCTGTTTTAGGAACTTACTTAGCAAAAAATTGGCTTCCAAATCATCTGGAGCTAGAAAAACAACCCTGTGTAAATATTTTTCTGCCAGTTGAAGTTGGTTATGTTGTAGCATTAATTTACCCAGAGCTTTCTGAACAATAGCGATGTCCTCGTCATATTGAATAACTTCTGCTAAAGTCTTTTCATAAGCTTTTTCTCGTTTTAAATCCCGTAACCAATTGGCCATAATCTCATAGCCAACAATCGGGATTTGTTCTTGAGCAATACTCTGATTGAGAGTTTCTAGTGCCTTTTCCTTCATTCCCTTTTGCCAATAGGCATGACTTAAATTACGATAAACCCAATAAGACTGAGTGGATTTGAGGCTGAGAGCATTTTCGTAATAGGAGATTTCTTCACTAAGATTCCCAGTTTTAGCTGCACGGCGAGCCTCTGTAAGGACAATAATTTCTTTTTGTTGCTGATAAGTTTCTAAGTTAGTTTGAAGTTGGGTGAGGCGGTTGGGATCTTTTTGATTAAGTTCCCAAAGTTGACGAGATTGATTTAATTGTTGGGTTAAACCCAGATTCCGCACTTCAAAAAGTAGCATTAAATACTACAAGCCTGGGGTTAATAATTAAGTATAATTGCTTAAGCTCTTGAAGACAAAAAAGTGGGATAATTGCTTAAGTTGTTTCCTCTGTAAAAAAAGAGCGAAAAATGTCTTATTTAGAAGAAATACAAGTTAAAAATTTAGACCATTTAGGGATAGTAGCTGGTTTAATTGATGAAATAGGAATAGTCAAAATAATTAATAATAAATTAGGAATAGATGTTAGAGAAAAAATCTCAGCAGGTACAGTAGTTAAGTCTATTTTAATCAATGGACTAGGATTTGTTTCAAGACCTCTATATTTATTCAGTCAGTTTTTTCAAGATAAAGCCATTGAGAAATTGTTAGGAGAAAGAATTAAACCTGATTACCTTAATGATGATAAAATTGGGAGAGTAATGGATGAATTATATAAATATGGACTAAATGATATTTTTATTGAAGTAGTTTTAGAAGTAATTAAAAAATTTAAAATAGACCTTAAATACTCCCATTTAGATTCCACATCATTTCATTTAGATGGAGAATATAAAAGGGAAGAAGATAAAGAGAAACAGGAAGAAGAAAAAATTATTAAAGAAAAACCAATTTTTATTAAGAAAGGATATTCTCGGGATCATAGACCAGACTTAAAACAATGTGTCTTGGATTTAATAACAAGCCAAGATGGAGATATTCCATTATTTGTGAGAGTAGGAGATGGAAATGAATCTGATAAAGCTGTATTTGGAAAAGTTTTAGTAGAATTCAAAAAGCAAATAAAGTTTGATAGTATCATGGTTTGTGATAGTGCTTTATATGGTCAAGAAAATCTCCAACTAATCCAACATTTAACATGGATAACGAGACGTTCCAATGACCATAAAAAAAGCAAAAGAATTAGTGCAAAATATAGAGGTGGAAGAA